>NZ_JBFAIF010000010.1:0-341970 GCF_040654555.1 Nonomuraea sp. NPDC050680
CGCTGCTGCGCGAGGGGCAGCGGATCCTGCGTGAAGCGCTGGCCCTGGCTCACGAGCGTCAGCCCGACGTCGAGGTCACGACGCGGGACATCGAGGGCGCGCCCGCCGAGGTGCTGCGCGAGCAGGCGGAGGGTGCGACCGAGATCGTGCTCGGCAGCCGCGGGCTCGGCGAGTTCGCCGGCGCGCTGCTGGGTTCGGTCAGCACGCACGTGGCGGGCCGCGTGGACTGCCCCGTTGTGGTCGTACGTGGCGATCATCAGCCGGTGCACGGGGAGATCGTGGTCGGCGTGGACGACTCGCCCGCGTGCGAGCCCGCGCTGGCCTACGCCTTCCGGCAGGCCCAGCTGCGGGGAGCCGCGCTGAGAGTGGTGCACGCCTGGCAGCCGGTGCACGTGTTCGCGGCCGGGGTGCCGTACGACATGGACGAGGTTCGCAGCGCGCAGCACCAGGTCGTCAGCGACCGGCTGGGAACGTTCAAGAAGGACTATCCGCAGGTGACGGTCGTCGAGGACGTCCAGCCGGCGCAGCCGGTGGAAGTCCTGACCGACGCCTCCGCCCGAGCCGACCTGCTGGTGGTGGGCTCGCACGGCCACGGCGCGACGGGCGCGCTGCTCCTCGGCTCGGTCAGCCGCGGCGTCCTGCACCACGCCCGCTGCCCGGTGGCGGTGGTGCGCGCATAGAGGCCCTTTGCCGACGGGGGAAGACGACCCACGGCCCGTGGTCCACGCCTAGCAGGGACCAAAGGCTCTGCGACGAGGGACGTTCGCCCATGCCGCCCTTGCCGCCCAAAGCGCATCGTTGCGGGAGAGAGATGAGGAGGCCACCATGTCCATCAAGGTCAGGGACGTCATGAGGAACGTCGCCATCGCGGTTCGGGAGGACGCGTCGTTCGCCGAGATCGTGCGCACGATGCGCCGATTCACCCTCGGGGCGGTCAGTGTGATCGATGCTGACGGCCGGCCTGTGGGGGTCGTCTCCGAAGACGATCTGTTGCTCAAAGAGATGGACCCGGTACGACACAGCGCCCCGATCTTCGAGAGCCGCAAACGGCGCGAGGAGCATGAGAAGGCGGGCGCGGTCACCGCGTCGGCGCTCATGACCACGCCCGCGATCACCGTGACACCGGGAACCCCGGTCCGCGAGGCGGCGCGGCTGATGCACGACAAGCGGATCAAGCAACTGCCGGTGATCGACGTGGTCACCGGTCGCATCCTCGGCACTCTGCACCGGTCAGACGTGCTGCGTGTCTTCAGCCGGTCCGCGGGCGAGCTGGAGCGCGACGTCAGGGCCATGATCGGAGACCTGACGTCGGTGTCGGTCAGCGTCGCCGGTGGTGTGGTGCGGCTCAGCGGCCGGGTGGCTCGCGGCTCCGAAGCCATCCAGTTGGTGGAAGAGATCCGCCGGGTGGAGGGCGTGATCGACGTCGTCTCCGAACTGACCTACGACAAGGTCGACCGGATCGCCGTCCCGCCGCTGCTGTAGGGGTGACATCAGGTAGGTGGGACAACGCGCCCCCATCCTGCGCCGCTACCTGGCATGCGCGCCCGGCGCCCGCCCGCACATCCCGGTGGACCGGCAGGGAGCCTGACAGGCTCCTGGTGAAGGTATGCAAAGAGAAGGGACAGGGCCGATGCGCTGGAACGAGCTCTCCGAGCGGCAGCAGGGCCTGCTGTTAGTGGCTGTGTCAGCAGAGTTCGCGTTGACCGCGACGGCGGCGGTGGACCTGTGGTTCCGGCCGCGGGAGGAGGTGCGGGGACGTAAGGAGCTGTGGTGGCTGGGCATCTTCGTCCAGCCGATCGGACCCATCGCTTACCTGATGTGCGGGCGGCGGTCCCGGTGCGGGCGCGCCACGAGGCCTTCGGGCCGGCTCGGCGTGCTCAGTCGCTCGGAGCCAGTCCGGCTGACGCACGATGCAGGTTCTCCACGGTCCGGACGAGCGTGAGGTTCGCGCCCGCGCCCTACCGCCGAGAGGAGATCGACGATGAAAATGAAGAGGTCGATCGCGGCCGGCGTTGGGTCGGGCGTCACGGGCAGTGCCGGACGGCCCGTGGGTTGGTGCCCAAAGTCCCTGCCCAGCGCAGGGGGCCGCGAGGAGAGTGGTGGTCATGACCACCCTGTCGCAATCCCGTTGCGGGCTCAGCGCCGTCGAAGCGGCTGAGCGGCTGGCCGCCGATGGCTCGAACGCGCTGCCTGTGGCTCGCCGCGTCTCTCCTGTGGTGTTGCTACTGCGCGAGATGGTGCATTTCTTCGCTCTGCTCTTGTGGGGGGCGGCCGCGCTGGCCGTGTTGGCCGGGATGCCGCAGCTGGCCGTGGCGATCGCGGTGGTCGTGGTGCTCAATGGAGGCTTCGCCTTCGTCCAGGAGTATCGCGCCGATCGGGCCACGCAGCGGTTGCGGGAGCTGATCCCGGCCAACGTGGTGGTCAGGCGAGATGGCAGGCGCGTGCTGATCAGAGCGGCTGAGCTGGTGATCGGGGACGTCGTGCTGCTGGAGGCCGGTGATCGGATCTCGGCCGACCTGGAGCTGGCCGAGGTGCACGGATTGGCCGTCAACGAGTCCATGCTGACCGGGGAGAGCCGTCCCGCCCGGCCACGGGAGGGTGACCAGGCCTACGCGGGCACGTTCGTGGTCGAGGGGCAGGCCGAGGCCGTCGTGGTGGCCACAGGGGCGCGCACCAGGCTGGCCGCGATCGCCAAGCTCACCCGGGAGGCGATCAGGCCGCTCAGCCCGCTGGCCGTCCAGCTCGGCAAGGTCGTCAAGGTCGTCGCCGCCATCGCGGTGGGCGTCGGCACGGTGTTCTTCGGGCTGGCCGTGCTGCTCGGGATGGAGCCGGGGCAGGGCTTCCTGTTCGCCATCGGCGTCACGGTCGCGCTGGTGCCCGAAGGGCTGCTGCCCACCGTCACGCTGTCGCTGGCCCGCGCCGCCCAGCGGATGGCCGTCCGCAACGCCCTGGTGCGCCACCTGGAAGCGGTCGAGACGCTCGGCTCGGCCACGTTCATCTGCACTGACAAGACCGGCACGCTGACCCGTAACGAGATGACCGTGGCCGAGGTGTGGGCGCCGTCGAGCTCGGCCGCCGAGGTCATGCGCACGGCGGTGCTGAGTTCCACCGGCCGCCTCAGCGGCGGCAAGCCCGTGGGCGACCCGATGGAGGTGGCCCTGCACGTCGAAGCCCTGCGTCTCGGTGCTGACGTGGAAGGGCAGGTCAGCCGGCGCTTCCCGTTCGATCCGGCACGGCGCCGCGCCTCCGTCCTGGTGGACGGCCGGCTGCACCTGAAAGGCGCACCGGATGCCGTGCTGCCGCTGTGCCGGGCCGCACCCGGGGCCGATGACGAGCTGGCCCGGATGAGCGACCACGGCCTGCGGGTGCTCGCCGTCGCGCGCGGTGACACGGCTGAGGAGTCGGAGCTGGAATTTCTCGGCCTGGTCGGGTTGCACGATCCGCCGCGTGAGGATGTGGCCGAGGCGATCTGGAAATGCCGCCTCGCCGGGATCAAGCTGGCCATGCTCACCGGTGACCATCCGCGCACCGCCCGCGCCATCGCCGCCGAGGTCGGGCTGCTCGGCCCGGATGAGCTGGTGGTCACCGGCGCCGAGCTGCCCGCCGACGACGCCGCCCTGGGCGAGCTGCTCGACCAGGACGGCGTGGTGATCGCCCGCGTGACGCCGGAGGACAAGCTGCGCATCGCCCGAGCCTTGCGCGGGCGCGGCCACGTGGTGGCGATGACCGGTGACGGCGTCAACGACGCGCCGGCGCTGCGCGAGGCCGACATCGGCGTCGCGATGGGAAAGTCGGGCACCGACGTCGCCCGCGAGGCCGCCGACCTGGTGCTGCTGGATGACCACTTCGCCACCATCGTCGCCGCGGTCGAGCTGGGCCGGGCCACCTACGCCAACGTGCGCCGCTTCCTCACCTACCACCTGACCGACAACGTCGCCGAACTCACCCCGTTCGCCGTCTGGGCGCTGTCCGGCGGCACCATCCCCCTCGCCCTGACCGTGCTGCAGGTTCTCGCTCTCGACATCGGCACCGATCTGCTGCCCGCCCTCGCCCTGGGCGCCGAACCGGCCAACCCACGCACCATGCGCGGCCCCGCCCGCGCCGGAAACCTCATCGACCGCCGCCTGCTCCTCCGCGTCTTCGGCGTGCTCGGGCCTGCCCAGGCCATGGCTGAGATGGGCGCGTTCATCTGCGTCCTGCTGCTCGGCGGCTGGCACCTCGGCACTGCTCCGAGTCCCGGTCTGCTCGCCGCCGCCTCGGGCACGGCCTTCGCCGCCGTCGTACTCGGCCAGCTCGCCAACGCCTTCGCCTGCCGCAGCGAATCCCGCTGGGTCGGGCGCATTCGCTGGCGTACCAACCCCCTGCTGCTCGGCGCGGTCGCCGTCGAAGCCGTACTGCTGCTGGCCTTCCTCGGCCTGCCGCCCATCTCGAACCTGCTCGGCGGCGCCTTCCCACCTGCCGCGGGATGGGCACTGGCCGCGTTGGCGATTCCCGCCATGATCCTGGCCGACACCGCGCACAAGGCGTGGAAGGCAAAGCACGCGCGTGAAGACGCGGACTCTCCGTCGGCTTCGACCAGATCAGCATCTGTTGTGGCGCCGTCGCCTGCTAGGAGGCAACTGTCATGAACCACATCGTGCTCGGCTACGACGGCTCGGATTTCTCCGTGCAGGCCCTCGACTGGGCGCTGGACGAGGCCGAACTCAGAAAGCTCCCGCTGACCGTCGCCCACGCCTGGCAGTGGCCATACGGCGAAGCCGACGAGGAGGCCAAGGACCACCTGCGCAAGGCCGCCGACCACGTGCTGTGGCACGGCGCCGACTGCGCCCGCTCGACGAGCTCGGTCGTCGGCATCGAGACCGACCTGTACGAGGGCCCGGCGGCACAGCGGCTCGTCGAACTGTCCAGCGACGCCGCCCTCGTCGTGGTCGGCTCGCGAGGGCTGCACGGGTTGCCCGGGGCCCTGGTGGGCTCGGTGGCCCGGTACGTCGCCGCGCACGCCGAATGCCCGGTGATCGTCGTACGGGGACCCGGCCCGCTGCCCGCCCTCGCGCATCCGGGGCCGATCGTGGTCGCCGA
This sequence comes from Nonomuraea sp. NPDC050680, assembly GCF_040654555.1. NCBI lineage: Bacteria > Bacillati > Actinomycetota > Actinomycetes > Streptosporangiales > Streptosporangiaceae > Nonomuraea > Nonomuraea sp. NPDC050680. Next base: position 5,080 of record NZ_JBFAIF010000010.1, read on the forward strand.
CAAGGAACCGACCGCCTCAGTTCTGGAGTTCGCCGCCGGCGAGGCGGACCTGCGCCGACTCGCCTTGGCCACCACCGCCGAACCCCGGACCTGGCAGGAGAGCCATCCGAACGTCACCTCCAGAGTTCAGGAAGCGCACGAGGCGCCGACACTGATCGTGGCCGGTCGCAAGAGGGCCGACCATCTCGGAATGATCAGCTCGCTCCTCCAGCACGCTCCGTGCCCGGTCGCCGTGGTGGGTACCTCTATGGGCACAGGCCATAAAGCTGTGGGACGCTCGTCGGAAGACGGATAGTGGTGACTCCCCGGAATGGCCGCTGACAAGAATTACGCGGGGGCCGTCTCGCTCACCGGAACAGGCCCGTTGAACGAACCAGACATTGGCCTGATTATCACCCAATGTCCCTTACCTACTCGTCGTCGTCTCGCCTCCCCGCCCCCGATGCCGACGGTGAACCCCAGCCGGTGGCGATCGCCTACACGGCCGAGCCCGACGGCTCGGCGAACAGCGTGCTGGGCAAGGTACAGCTGATCCTGGAGGCGTTCGGGCCGGATGACGAGAGCCTCGGGCTGTCCGAGATCGTCCGCCGCACCGGCGTCGCCAAGGCGTCGGTCCACCGGCTGGCCCAGGAACTGCTGCAATGGGGCCTGCTGGAGCGGCGCGGCTCCGAGTACTGGCTGGGCATGCGCCTGTTCGAGATCGGGCAGCGCGTGCCGCGCCAGCGGATTCTGCGCGACGCGGCGCGGCCCTTCATGGAGGACCTCTACCAGGCGACGGGCGAGACCATCCATCTGGCGGTGCTGGACGGGCTGGAAGTGATCTACCTGGAGAAGGTGTCCGCGTGGCCGGCTCGGGATAGTACGGCTGCCGCAGCCGCCACAGCGTGAGCAGGTGGTCGCCGCCGGGGGAGCGCACGGCCTCGTCCACCTCCGGACCGTCGGCGTGGGACCGGCGGAATCGGGAGTCGGTCCACGGAGTCGACGACAGGACGAGCAGCCCGACCCGCTCCGGTGCGGACGCCGCCAGCTCGACGGCCACCACGCCGCCGCGGTCGACTTCCAGCGCGGCTGCGCGGTACGCCCGCCGATCATGCCCGGATGGGACGGCTACCCCGTCGGGGACTACCTGCGCGGGCAGTTCGGCGCCGCGGTCACGGTCGACAACGACGTGAACCTGATGGCCCTGGGTGAGGCGACCCAGGAAATGGCCGACACGCCCTTGCTGTTCATCAAGGTCGCCTCGGGTATCGGCGCCGGCATCGTGACGGCCGACGGCACGGTGCATCGCGGCGCCGACGGCGCGGCCGGCGACATCGGGCACATCCGGGCGCCCACACGCCGCGACGTCGTCTGCTGATGCGGCAAGACCGGCTGCCTGGAGGCCGTGGCGAGCCATCGCGCGGTCCTCGCCGACCTCGGCATCGCGCCGTCCGCGTTCGACGACCGGCTGCACGCCTCACGCGAACTGGCCCGCCTGGTGGCCGACAGCGACACCAGCGCGCTGCACCGGATCCGCCAGGCGGCCACCGACATCGGCGAGGTGGTGGCGATGCTGATCCACACGCTGAATCCGCGCACGCTGGTGATCGGCGGCCCCTTAAGCGAGCTGCAGGACGAGATCCTGTCCGGCGTCCGCGCCGCGGTGTACGAACAGGCGTTGCCGCTGGCGACGCGCAAGCTCATCATCATGCCGAGCCAGCTCGGCGCCGACGCGGGATCTTCGGCGCGATCGCGCTGGCCGGCCGGGAGGCCTTCAGCCAGGCGGGAGTGGGACGCCTGCTAGCCGAGGCATGAGGTTTGCGGGGCACCTGTAGCTACGGATGCCTGGTCATGGCTTTCGCGGTCATCGCGGACCACCCTCGTGACGGCGTATCCCGTCGAGGACGATGTGGAGCAGGTGCCGGGCTCGGGCGTCCCACTCGGTCTCCTCGAGGCGGGTCAGATAGCCGGTGAGGAGAATGACGTCGCGGACGTCGATGTCGGAACGGATGGTTCCGTCGGCCTTGCCGGCGTCGAGGAAGGTGGTCAGCGCGCCACCGATCGGGCCCAAGCTGTGCGCCGCGAGGTCCTGCCACACCGACGCTTCGACGGCGGCGAACACCCCGCGTTTGACCTGCGCGTAGTCGACGACCCGGTCGAACCAGCGAGCCAGCGCCGTGAGCGGCTCGTGCTCGTTGAGCAGTGCCGGAGCTACGGCCACCAACTCGTCGACCTCCTCCCGGTAGACCTCGACGAGCAGCGCCTCCCGGGTCGGAAAGTGGCGATAGAGGGTGCCCTGCCCGACCCCTGCTTGCTTGGCGATCGCATTGAGCTTGATCTCGTCCGCGTTCGCGATGACCGCTCGTGCGACCTGAATGATCCGGTCGCGGTTGTCGGCGGCGTCGGCTCGGCGCCCGGGTGGGCTCATCGTTCCCCTACTTTGCTGAGCACTTTGCTAAGCGGACACGTGTCCGGTACCTTGAGGCCAAGCGGACACGTGTCCACTTTACCTGGAGGGGATTCCTGTGACAGCCATCGATGGCCAGGTCGTCGCCATCACCGGAGCGAGCAGTGGCATCGGTGAGGCCACGGCACGCCTGCTCGCCGAGCGCGGCGCGGCGGTCGTCCTCGGCGCGCGCCGGACACAACGCCTCGACCACCTCGCACGCGACATCCGCGATCGTGGCGGACGTGCCATCACCTGTGCCACGGACGTCACCCGGCGCGGAGACCTCGAACGACTCGTCGGCCAGGCCGTGACGGAGTTCGGCCGGCTTGACGTGCTGGTGGGCAATGCCGGTATCGCCAGGATCGGACCGGTGAGCGACCTCGACGTCGACGGCTGGGACGCGATGATCGACGTCAACCTGCGGGGGGTGCTGTACGGCATCGCCGCCGCCCTGCCCGTATTCCGGCGGCAGGGCCACGGCCATCTGGTGACCACGGTGTCGACGTCGGGCCTGAAGATCGTGCCTACGCAGGCGGTCTACGCGGCGACGAAGAACGCCGTACGCACCCTGCTGGAAGGACTCCGGCAGGAGTCGACCGATGGCGTGCTGCGGACGACGGCGATCTCGCCGGGCTTCGTCCGTACCGAACTCACCGACTCGATCGACGACCCGCAAGTCAGCGAGCAGATCCGCCGCAATATGGACGGGTTCGGCATCGCGCCGGAGGCCGTCGCCCGCGTTGTCGCCTTCGCCATCGAACAGCCCCGGGACGTCGAGATCGGCGAGGTCACCATCCGCCCGACCGTACAAGGCTAGGAAGGTTCGACCGGAACTTTCAGAATCCCGGCGCGACGGGAGGAATGTCCTGCACAGTGTGATCATGAGAGATCGCCTGTAACCCCGGGGCCTCCCGGACCACTACCTGATGCCGAAGCACCGCCTCTGCCGCCGGATGGCACGAGTCGGTAACCGACTGTATCGGAGCACGAGATCAAGACATCACATGGCCATGGCATGGACGACCGGCGCCGCTCCCCGTTAGCCCGCGCGCTCGCGCGGAGTTGGCTCTCCGCCGCTCTCGCCCTCGCCTTCCTCGCGGCCTCCCTTTCCACGAGCGTCGTCCCCGGCGACCTGCGTACGCGCGGGGCGGAAGAGGTCGTCGGCGCCATCGACGCCCGGCCCAACGACGGCTCCGGCTACTGGCCGGACTTCTCCAACACCGGCTATGCCAACACGCCGGCCAACGCCGGCGGGCTGGGCCTGGGCGCGTACCCGGGCAAGCTCACCGACTACGCGCCGGGCATGAGCGCCGACAAGGCGCTGAGGCTCGAGTTCCCGGACAACAGCGTCATCTCCTACAAGCGCTTCCTGGGCTTGAAGGTGCTGATCTACGGCGACAACCTCACGTTCGTCGGCTGTCTGTTCGAGGGGACCAACCCCAACGACAATCTCGTCCAGATCTACTCGGACAACAACATCAAGTTCCTCTACTCGACGTTCAAGCCGAACTCCTACGCGATGCCTCCCGGCAACGACGGCACCGTCTCGTCGTCCCACTCCAAGCCCGGTACGCCCTTCGACAAGTCCTGGCAGCTGGCCACGACGATGAAGGAGGCCGTGGCCGTCATGGACCACAACGACATCTGGGGCAACGCGGGCATGATCATGGTGACGGGATTCCCGGGCCGCCCGTCGACCTGGACGAACAACTACATCCACGACATGGCCGACACATCGCATGACGTCTACCACCACGACGGCATAGGCCCGCAGAGCGAGGGCGACGGCGGTCCCATGATCGTCGACCACAACACCCTGGCCTCCGTGGGCAACACCAACGCCCTGGCCCTGCAGGGCAGCGGCGTGTACGACCACATCTCGGTCACGAACAACTACGTCTCCGGCTGGGGTTACGCGCTCTCCATAGGCGTGACCAACAACGCCACGAACATCACCGTCACCGACAACGTCTTCTCGGCGGAGCTCGAGCAGCTGTACGGCTTCCTGTACGGCAACATCTGGGGCGGCTCGGCGCGCGGCTCCACCTGGCGCCGCAACCTCATCCAGGCCCGCACGGGAGACGACAACAGCACCTATACGACGGCCGACCACGGCAAGTATCTGTGGCCGACCGGCCAGACACAGGCCACCGACTACACGGGCTGAGCCTCTTCCCGTGTGACGCCCGCCGGACCACTCGCTGCTCTTCGTGATCCACACCGGCTCCGAAGAGCAGCGAGGCCGCGATCGGCCACCGGTCTCTGGAGAGCCCTTCCGGGCGGGAGCGCCACAGCCGCCGCACTTTGGATGAGCAGTGCGTAAAGCGGTACTTGCTCCATCGCCTTGGTTCCTCCTGTTGGCGAGTCGTTGCGGGGCCTCTCAGTGAGCTTGAACGCCGTGCGCTTGAAGCCGAGAGATGATCAGATATCGGAGCTCGCGTTCTTGAGCGGCTGTGTTGTGATGTCCCACCTGGTCACCTGATGCGGCCCAGCGCTCGAGGACGTCGACCGTGAGCAGCCATTGGGCGATGGTGAGTTTGGGGTTCACGATCTTGTCCGGCGGCGGCCACGAGCCGGAGCCGGGAACGCCGGGTGTCCAGTGGGCGATCTGATCCCATCCAGCCCTTCGGATGCTGCGCGCGAGGTCGGCCCGGCGGCGATCGCCGTTCACTGTTTCGACGCTGGCGTCGTTGTCCATGCACGCGTCGATGAGTCCCCACTGACGGAGGGGCATCGCGATGATGAGGCCGACACTCATGCGGGGCATGGTGCCAAGATCGTGAGGAGCGGTCAAGGCGAGAACGGGACCGTCCTGCACGCGGACGAGGTGCTCGGGATGGTCATCGGGAAAGGCTGTCCTGTGACAGCAGATCATCCTCAAGCCTGGGCTCTGACCTGGTGCGGAGAATCTTGAGTGACGAACTGACAGGCCCGGCGGCGTCGTGCTCGTCCAAGAAAGCCAAGGGTTTCGCAAGTGCTCTTGCTCGATCGTGTGGTCGCCGGCTTTCGGCGCGTTTCCGGACACCACAGCTAGCGGGCGGGTTTTTCCCAGGTCAGTGAGTACCGGCGCAGCACATGCCGGCGATAGCGCGCGCCGGGCAGCAGCCGCCGCGCCGCAGCCCGGACCTGCCCGTAGCTCATCTGTGGGTCGGCGACCGGCATCCCCGCCGGAGCTTGCGCCCGGCGCAGCACCTTGGTGATCCGCACGATGGGGGCAGCCGCGATCATCGTTGCCCAGTCTGCCGGGGTCGTCTCGCGGGCCAGGCCGACCACCACCAGTGTGCCGCCGGGGCGCAGCATCTGGCGCATGCGGGTGAGGGCGGCCTCGAAGTTCATGTGGTGGATCGTGGACACCGAGCAGATGAAGTCGTAGCCCGCGGCGGGGAGGTCAGCGGTAAGGAAGTCACCCTCGACGAAGGTGAGATCCTGGTAGCCGGTGGCGAGTTCGCGGGCGCGGGCGATCATCTGTCGCGAGTTGTCGATGCCGGTGACGCGCTTCGCCCGTACGGTCAGCTTGCGCGCGAGCAGGCCGTCCCCGCAACCGACGTCCAGCGCGTCGCCGCACCCCTCGGGTACGGCGCGGAGAATGCCCGGGTGCCGGGCGACATTGGTGTTCCAGTAGGGCTTTGGGTCGGCCTGGCGCATTCGGGTCATTGTAGGGGCAGGGCAACGTCTCGGCCGGTCGTGTCGTCCGGCGCCCCAATGGGGGCCTTCGCCCGGACCGGCACCCCGATCAGGAGCAAGCCGTAGTGGTTGCCCGGGCCCGGGCTACGTCTGGTTCCCGTTCTCGATGACGTGGCCCAGGCCGGGGTGGGGTCGTCGTCGTGGTGGTACGCCGCCGCGGTCCGGGCGGTACTCGAAGTGCCACCACTCGTTGTCGTAGATGCGGTAGAGGTCGTAGCGGGCGCCGTGTTCCTCGAGCCAGCGGGCGCCTTCGTGGGGGCGTACGTCCAGGGCGATGCCCTTGACGTGGCAGGATTCCGCGGGTGGTAGCACGAGCATGCGTGCTACCACCGGGGAGCCGGAGCGGCGCACCTCCTCGTCGAACATCCGTTGTTGGACAAGGGGATCGCGGTAACCCGAGGTGAGGCCGATGAGCTGGCCGTGACGCCAGAGCGCCTTGGTGCGCGCCGCGGTGAACGCCGCCATGGCGCCGTCGGTGAGCCCGGTGAGGTCCTCGGCGGGGAATCGCATCCGTAACGCCCAGCGGCAGGCCCATTCGCGGGCGCGGCCGGGATGACGGACGAACGCCACCGGCAGCAGGAGCACGGCCAGCACCAGCGTGACCGCGGCGAACAGCCGATCTCGGGGCCGAGGTGGGATGGTGCGTGGTTCGTTCATGGCGACTACGATTGGCGCCGAATGTGCGTACGCTGTCCGCCGCATGTCACCGTTTGTCGACGGCGCAACCGTCGGCGCAACCGTGACACAACCATGACACGGCGCTGACGAGGCGGGGACACGGCTGGCCGACAGTGGATGGTGTTGACCGGCGGGCGAGTTACGGAGCGTGCGGTGAAACTCGGCGGCGTGTCGCGAGTGTTGTTGATCGAGGATGACCCGGCCGTGCGGGAGGGCCTTGAGCTGGCCCTGTCCCGGCATGGGCACCGGGTGCGCGGGGTGGAGTCCGGCGAACAGGGGCTGGACTGGCTGCGTATGGACCTTCCCGATGTCGTCGTACTCGATCTGATGTTGCCTGGCATGGACGGGTTCGAGGTCTGCCGCCGCATCCGGGCCGTAGGTGAGGTACCGATCATCATGCTGACCGCGCGCGGCGACGACATTGACGTGGTGGCCGGGTTGGAGGCGGGCGCCGACGACTACGTGGTCAAGCCGGTGCAGCCCAGGGTGCTCGAGGCACGCATTCGCGCGGTGCTCCGGCGAATCGGCCGGGACCAGGCGGAGCTGGAACGGCACGGGGACCTGACCATCGATCGGGCCGGGCTGGTGGTCGTCAACCGCGGCGTGCCGGTCAGCCTGGCCCCGACCGAGCTGCGCCTGCTGCTCGAGCTCTCCGGGACGCCGGGCCGGGTGCACAGCCGCCAGCAGCTGCTGGAGTCGGTGTGGGAGCAGGGGTATTTCGGCGACTCGCGTCTCGTGGACGCGTGCGTGCAGCGGTTGCGCGCGAAGATCGAGGACGACTCGGCGGCACCCGTCTACGTGCAGACGGTGCGTGGGTTCGGGTACCGGTTCGGGCCGGTGTGAGCCGCCGGTGACACCTCGGCCGAGCCCGGGGCTGCGTACCCGGCTGTTGTTCGCGTTCGCCCTGCTGTGTGTGGTCACCGCGGCGGCGGTGGCCGGCGGGATCTACGTCCAGGCCCGCAACGAAATCCTGCAGCGCGCCCAGGATGCCACAGTGCAGACGATGAGAAGCCGCCTGGAGGCGCTCTACCCGTTGCGGAGTCCTGCGCCGGGCCCGGACGAGCTCGACGACATCGCCGCCGCCGTGCCCGACCAGAACAGCGTGGAGTTCGCGGTCGCCATCTACCGCGAGAAGCACTCGCCGGTCGCCCCGCCGGGAGGCTGGAGGCCGGGCGGGACGGTGCTGGCCTTGGATCTCGGGGTGATTTCCCCAGAGTTGCGGCGGGTGGTGGCCGGCGGCGAGATCGCCTGGCAACGCGTGGTGCGGCAGGACGTGCCCTGGCTGATCATCGGCGCGCCGTTGCTGATCACCGAGCCGGACCGGACGACGCGGGTGTCCGGCATCGAGGTCTACGCCGCGCGCAGCCTGCTTGCCGAACAGCGCAGCATCGACGGGCTCGCCGTACGCGCCTGGCTCACCGGCGGGGCGGCCCTGGCGTTCGCGGTCGTCCTGGCGTTACTGGCCACCCGTGGCGTGCTGCGCCCGGTGCGCGAGCTCGGTCGGGCGGCACGCCTGCTGGGCGAGGGCGAGCTGCGGACCAGGATCGCGGTCAGCGGCTCCGATGAACTGGCCGACGTGGCACGCACGTTCAACAACACCGCTGCGGAGCTGGAACGGCACGTCAAGCAGCTGCGCGAGATGGAGGCCGACGCCCGCCGGTTCGTGGCCGATGTGTCCCACGAGCTGCGCACCCCGCTGGCCGCGCTCACCGCGGTCGCCGACGTCCTCGACGAGGAGGCGGCGGGGCTGCCCGAGCCGGCCGGCCGGGCCGCCAGGCTGGTCAGCCAGGAGACGCTCAACCTCACCGGGCTGGTGAACGACCTCATCGAGATCAGCAGGTTCGACTCCGGCGTCGCGGCCCTCGCGCTGAACGAGATCGACGTGGCCGAGCTGGTGTGCGCGACCCTGCGTACGAGGGGCTGGTCGGAAAAGGTGCACACTGAGCTTCCACCAGCGGTGACGGCACGGCTGGACCCGCGCCGAGTGGACGTCATCCTCGCGAACCTGGTCGGCAACGCCCTGCGGCACGGCGAGCCACCGGTGTCGGTACGGCTTTCCGCCGACCCGCACTGGATCGCTCTCGAGGTCCGCGACCGCGGACCGGGGCTGGACGAAGCGGTGCTGCCGCACGTGTTCGACCGGTTCTACAAGGCCAACGCGGCCCGGGCCAGGTCTGAGGGCAGCGGCCTCGGCCTCGCCATCGCGCGGGAGAACGCGCGCCTGCACCGAGGCGACCTCACCGTCACCAACGCTCCGGACGGCGGCGCCATCTTCACGCTGCGCCTGCCACGCCGGGCGCACGATCAGGACGGGCAGATCAACACGGGAGGCCCCGAATGAGGACCGGACTCGCCTGCCGCGTGCTCGCCGCGGGCCTCGTATCGCTCGTCGCCGTGGCCGGCTGCGGCGTGCGACCCAGCGACGCCATCTCCGTCGGTGCCCCGCCCAGCGGGCGCGTTGAACGAACCCCGACGATCACCCTCTACCTGGTCAAGAACGGCCGACTCAGCGCGGTAACGCGGCCCGGTGGCCGACTGTTGATAACGGACAGGCTCGCGCTGCTGGCAGATGGACCCACCGCGAGGGAACAGGCGGACGGATTCACCACCGACGTCCCGTTCGAAGCCGGCCCGTTCTCGGTAACCGCCGAGCCGGGCCGCCCCTTGGTGGTGACCCTGTCCACTCCGATCGGCGAACTGTCCACATTGGCCGTCGCGCAGATCGTGTGCACGGCCGCCACCGTCACGGGGCCGGAAAGCCCTGGCCAGGTCACAGTCGCCGGTGCTGGGCAGGGCGTCGGACCCCGGAGCTGCCCGGGATCACAGCAGCCAGGTCCACCACAGGTGGACGTCGGCGGCGGTGGGTAGCATTTCCGGGTGCCCAGATAGGCCGACGTTGATCCGGCTGTGGCAGCCGTCCTGTTCGGGGTGAACTCCTCCCCGACCCGGGGGTCCACCGCGCTCAAGTCCCTGCGACCAACCTCAAAACTGTCATGACTGCGTCTTTGTCGGGCTTGGCCGATCTCTTGGGATCGGCCGCCGGGCCTCCATATGCGAGGGATGGCTGGGCGGTAATCCCCGGATGCCGCTACTGGATGGGGACCTGGAGGTCGCGGAACGGGCCGATCTTGACGTTGAGGGTGTCGGTGGTGTCGGGCAGGGCGAAGAGGTTCCAGAACTCGCGGGTCTGGCCGGGGGCGAATTTCTCGGTGCCGATGCGGACGCCGGAGACGTCGGTGCAGGCGCAGTAGTAGTCCATGCCGTTGTCGGTGGGGACTTGCAGGCGGGCGGGCCGGTATTGGCGGCGGGCGGTGACGTCGGTCAGGTGGAGGTTGCTTGCGGCCTGGTATTTGTAGGCCTCCCAGTCCTGGGCGTGGTGGAGGTCGTTGAACCAGGTCTCGGCCGAGCCTTTGTTGGTGATGGTGTAGGTGAGCAGGCCGAGGCCGCCGGGTAGTCGGCGCAGGCCGGCGATCTGCATGGTGATGGGCTGGCCGTCGGCCTTGGTGGTGGCGGTCAGGCCGGTGGCGCCGGGGGAGGTGGTGGTCGTCGGTTGCTGGGCGGGGGGTTGGGGTTTGGGGAAGGTGATGGTGACGCGGCGGTTGCGGCGTTTGCCTTCGTCGCTGTCGTTGTCGTAGAGGGGGCGGCGGGAGCCGTATCCGTTGGCTTGGAAGCGGATCCCGTCTCTGGTCAGGAGTGCCGTCAGGGCGCGTTGTACGGCTTGGGCGCGGCGTAGTGACAGGGGGTCGTTGATGGCGTTGTTGCCGGTGGAGTCGGCGTGGCCGGCCACGGTCACGACGGTGGCGGGGGAGGCGTCGATGAGTTCGGCGGTGCGGGTCATGATCGATTTGGCTTGGGTGGTGAGGGTGGCTTTGTCGATGGCGAAGAGCACGTCGGAGGAGAGGTTGACCTGGAGGTCTTTGCCGTCGTCGGCGGTTTCCTCGGATTTGTCGAGGGATTCGGAGGGGAGGATGAGGCGGCGGGTGATCGGGGTGACGGGTTCGGTGTCGGGGTCGGGGAAGTCGCCGGTGGGGGGTTGGTCGCTGATGGGGACGTTGAGCATCGGCGGGGCCACGGGGGTGAGGACGGTGGTCGTGGCGGGGTTGCCGGAGGGTGCGGGCAGTACCGCGTAGAGGGTGATCGATTGGCCGGGGTCGATGAAGTGGTCGAGGCCGTCGCGTTTCTGGTCGGTGCACAGGCAGGGGGAGTCGGCGGGTTTGTAGGGCAGGATCCAGGTGCGGGCTTGCGCGTCGAGGATGCCGATGCCGGAGGCCCACTCCATCGCGCCGAGGGGGCGGGTGCGGTCGCCCATGTCGGCGGACCAGGGCAGCTTCTCGTCGGTGCCGGTGTTGGACAGGCGGATCTGGGCGATGAGGTGTTTGGCCTTGACGCGGTTGAGGCCGACGACCTCGACCTTGAGGTTCGGGGTCTCGGTGCCGCGGGTTTCGGCCAGGGCTGGTCGGGTGTCTTGACCCGTGGCCGTGGCCGTGGCCGTGGCGGGGGGCGCGTTGGTGGTCGGGGCGTTCGATGGAGGCGTGGTGGTGGCGGCCGGGGGCGCGGCTTCCTTCGTCGGCAGCACTCCGCACCCGGCCGCTGCCAACGTGAGTACGGCGCTCAAGGCCAGGATCCGATTGGCTTCGGCGCGCATCAGCGTTGCCGCCGGCATCAGCGTTGCGGCTGACTGCGCCACTCTGCGCCGCGCACTCTTCCTCTCCCGAACGCGCACAGTCGATCGTGTCACGCAGACCTCTTTCTCCTCATAGGCGTCAGAACGGGCGCCTTGCCCATCCGTTGCCTGGTCAGCCACGAGAAGGCCGCTGAGAACAAGATCACCTACGCCGGTGCCGACGCGGCTGGCCCATCCCCACTGGCCATACCATACGGTATAGTACGCTGCTAATGAGCAGTTCGTTGCCAAAGGAGAGACATGTCAGCATTGCCCGATCCGGTTTGGCCGGTTATCGTCCTAGCGATCATCCAGGCCGGTGACGCCGTCATGTGCATCAAGCCCGTTCCGTTCATCGCCCAGTGCTTCGAAAACGTGAACTGGCCGCGACGTTACTGGTGGATCATGCCGCCACTGAAGTTCGCCGCCGCGGCCGGTCTGATCCTGGGCATCTGGCTGCCGTATCTCGGCGCCGTGACCTGTGCTGCGCTCGTCCTCTACTTCATGGTCGCCATCGTGATGCACATCGCGGCCCGAGACTTCGGCCGCAACCTCTTCCTCAACGCCACCGCCATGCTGCTGATCTGCATCGCGGTCGGCTTCTACAGCTTCATCGCATGAAACTCGCATGCGCATCGGCGAGCGCGGACCGCTCCATACCCGATGGTATGTTTGGCGGATGAGCACGGCACGAGAGCGGTGGCTGAACGAAGGCCTGAAGGTCCTCGCAGAAGAAGGTGCGGCAAGGATTCGAATCGACCTGCTTGCCGCTCGACTTAACCTGTCGAAAGGGTCGTTCCACCATCACTTCGATGGCGCCGAGGGATTCAAGAAAGCGCTTCTCGCCCATTTCGAGAAGCTATCGATAGAAACGCTCGAGAATGCAATTGCCGAGGTCGGGGAATCGGCTGGTGCCCGTGCAATCCTCGCACGGATGACAGAACTCGTTCGCCCCGGAGGCACCGGACTCTATCGTCCAGAACTCGACGTCGCATTGCGGGCGTGGGCGACATGGGACGTGGATGTGCGTGCCGTGCAGACTCGCCTTGACGAGGCCAGACTGTCCGCGCTCCAGCGGGTGTGGCGATCAGCCGTCGCCAGTGACGAGGAGGCCCGGACGGCGGCCCTGTTGCCCTACCTGCTTGCGGTTGGAGCAACTGTCGTCTTTCCCCCGGTCGACGCTGACCGGCTTCGCGACCTCTATGAGATCCTCCTACCACTCGTACCGGATAGCCCCGCTCAGACACGGGATGGCACGACGCCGCCACCGTAATGGCAGTACCCAGCCGAAGATCAACTGTCTGAACGTGTGCGCGCGTCTCCAGCCCCCGCCTTCGTCGCGACGACCTCGGCCACCTGCTTCGGAAGAACAGCGGAGGTGTCGACTACGTGGGCTTCGCGCCGCAGCCAGGGAAGGGCTTTCTGATATTGCGGAAGGTGCTCCAGCCGCCACTGCCGTGCGCCGGTCTCGATGGGGTCGGTCTCGATGCGGTGGGCAAGGGTGTCACGGTCGGTGTGCAGCAGGAAGTGCTGAAGGGGAATGCCAGCCCTATCCAGGCCAGTACGAATCTCCGTCCAGTACTTCTCGATCAGGACCGTCTGGGGGATGACGAGCACTCCACCGAGATAGTCCAACAGGTGGGTGGCCGTCTGGACGACCAGTCCTCGCCAAGGGGGCCAGTGCTGGAAGTCGCCGAGCCGCGGCAGGCCCTGCACGTGACGCAACATGAGACCGACTTGCTCGGCATCAAAAATCGTCGCCTTCGGCACGATATGGACGAGTTCCGCGGCGGTGGTTGTTTTGCCTGCGCCGAAGGTTCCATTCAGCCAGATGATCATGCGGACGTCTCCGATGCCGTGATTCCCAACTCCTCCTGAAGCTCGCGGACAAGGGTCTGATTCGGATCCTCCCCCTCCTCAACATGACCGCCCGGCAGGTCCCACACGTCGGGATACCAACGGCGTCCGGCGCTTCGATGACACAGCAACACCCGATCGCCGTCGCGAAGGACGGCCGTCACAATCCGGACCGGACCGGAGTCGTCAGCGGAGATCGTCATCGGCACATTCTGACCCATGCGGATCTGCCGCGGACAAGGCGCGTCCCGTCTCCGACACTCGTCACCGTGCGTGAGCGATTGCTGACCAGGTGGGTGGCGGCGGCGCCAGATAGTGCCATGGGCCGGGAAGGCGGCGCGGCGTCAGGTCTATCCGAGGCTCGCCAGCAGCAGGACGCAGATCGTGGCGTGGACGCCCGAGGACCGCCCCTCGGGAGTGACTGACCCGCCACTGGGCGTGGATGACGTCCCCATCAGCATGACCGTGAACGTCACCGGGATGGTTCCCGGGACTACCTCCGGACGTGACGGACCGCGACGGATCATGGGCTCTCTGCTCTTGACACCCCGATCAACACCAGTCTTTACTGACTCCCGTGCACATAAGTGAATTTCATCTACATATGTAGACAATTCGATTGATGTGCCCATCGGCCCGGGGGGTTTCGAAATGAGGAGCATCGTCCATGAATCATCCTCCGAACCGTAGGTCCTTCTTCCGGTTGGGTGGCGCGGCCGTCGCCGGCGCCGGAGCGGGGGCCCTGCTGGGCGGCCCCGCTCAGGCTGCGCACGCCGACGACGCGGCGAGGGTGCTCAAGAAGCCCCTCAAGCTGCGGGTCGGCACGCAACGCCGGGCCACGAGCGTCGCGGCGCTGCAGGAGTTCAAGCGGCATGGCGTTAACTACTGGGTGGGATACCCTCCGGCCCCGCCACTGGCGGAGGGCCGCGGCTACTGGCTGCCCGAGGAGGTCGAGCAGACCCGGGAATTCGCCGAGGAGAACGGCATCACCATGGACATGGTGGCGCTGCCGCTCCTCACCTCCTCGCTGGTCGACGACGATCCGCGGCCGGCGATCATGCTGGCCAAGAGCCCGGAGCGGGACCGCGACATCGAGGACATCCAGAAGATGATCGAGGCCTGCGCCACCGCTGGGGTGGGGGCCTTCAAGTACAACATGAGCATCCTCGGCATCCCGCGGACCGGGACCACACCGGGCCGTGGCGGCTCGGTGTACGACACCTTCCGCGCCGCCGACCTCGATCCGAATGAGCCGCCCACCAAGGCCGGGATCGTCACGGCGGACGACTTCTGGGAGCGCATCGACTACTTCGTGCAGCGCGTGATGCCCGTCGCACATCAGTACAAGGTCAAGGCGGCCTGTCACCCGCAGGACCCGGGTACGCCACCAGGCGGGTACCGCGGCGTCAAGGAGAACGTGCTGAGCGTCCCCGGCGGCAAGGGGCTGTTCAAGCTCCTCTCGCTGTACGACAGCCCTTACCACGGGCTCAACTTGTGTGCCGGGACGCTCGCGGAGATGCTGTGGGACCCCGAGCGCGAGATCTACGGTATCTTCCGCCGGCTGCTGCAGACCAAGCGGGTCTTCAACGTTCACCTGCGCAACATCATCGGCCGGCGGGACCACTTCATGGAGGTCTGGCCGGACGAGGGCATCATCGACCACGCTCGGATGATCCGGATCATGGCCGAGGAGGGGTACCCGTACAGCGTCGATCCCGACCACATACCGGACCACCCGGACGACCCCGGCAACAAGCAGGGATTCGCGCACGGCTACGGCTACCTCCGCGCCCTCATCCAGGCGGTCGAGGGCGGCCGTTAGGTCCACACCCAAGCGTACGCAGCGGGCGAAGGGTGACGGGCTGGTCCCTCGCCTGCTGCGGATCGACTCTGTCCGTTCTCATCCATCGTGTCAGGGAGCCATGTCGGCGAGCTGCGCACCGATCAACTGCCGTGAGACAAGACGGGCGAGCAATCCAGCTGGGGATCAATGGGCTTGGACGTCACAGGGTCGATGTCCCAATGGTCTTGTCAGTTCCGGTGAGCGCCGACCAGGCAAGTGACAGAACCGCTGAGACCCCGCGCGGTGGAATCTCATCGATCTTGTCAGTCTTCCGAGTCAACACCGCCTCATCGGAACGTGGCGTGGCCGCCGAACGGGCGCTCCAACGCGCACTACGCGGCATGAGCGGAGGTCGTCCGGCGGTGCCCCACCGAAGCGTGGCCCCTCTCGACACGTTATGTGACACCTACGGCTTGGCCGACGAGGTGATCGGCGCTCCGGCCTGGGCTGCGGAGTCCGGCACCCCCGCGTAGTCGGGCAGCTCGACGCCGTTGATCGCGCGCCCGACCAGCTCGGTGAACCATTCGCCGGCGAAATCGGGGAGCGGCTCGGCGTCTGGCCCGGGGACGTCGCGGCTGCGGGCGTTCAACCGGCCGATCTCCTGGTTGGCCTCGACGAACGAGCGCATCCGCGCCTCGTAGCGGGCGAACCCGGCGTCGGGGTCCCATCCGGCGGCGGCCAGCTCTCCGGCCAGCAGGTAGGCGCCGACCAGCGCCAGCCCGGTGCCCTGCCCCGACATCGGCGAGGAGCTGAACGCCGCGTCCCCCAGCAGCACCACCCGTCCACTCGACCAGCGGTCCATCACCACCTGGGCGACCTGGTCGAGGTAGAAGTCCGGGGTGTCGTCCAGGTGCGCGAGGATCTCCGGGGTCAACCAGCCCAGGCCCGCCATCCGCTCACGCAGCAGGACCTTCTGGGCTGCGACGTCACGGTAGTCGACGTCGAAGTCGGCCGAGGCGAGGTAGAACATGGCCATCGCCCGGGTGGCGTCCTGGATGGGCCGCAGGAGGGCAGAGCGCCCGGACTCCTGGTCCTGGTGCTCGAGCAGCCAGCGGTCCAGCCCGAACTCGTTGGGCACGCTGTAGAAGGCCAGCACGTGCCCGAGGTGGCGGAGGAACCGCTCATGCGGCCCGAAGACCATCGCTCGCAGCTCCGAGTGCAACCCGTCGGCCCCGACCACCAGGTCGAAGCGCCGCCGGTTGCCGCCCGCGAAGACCACGTCGACCCCGTCCGCGTCCTGGGCGAGCCCCGCGATTCGGTCGCCGAAGACGTACTCGACGCCGTCTCGGGTGTCGTCGTAGAGCACCTGGGACAGGTCCCCGCGCAGGATCTCGATGTCCGCGATGAACCCGTCGCCACCGTCGTCGTCGGCACGGAAGGTCTCCAGCACTTGCCCGTCCGCGTCCACGGTGTGCGCGCCGGCGGTGTCGGTGCACGCCGCGCGCACCGCCGCGTCCAGCCCCATGCGCCCGATGACCTCCTTGGCGACCCCGCGCGCGTCCACCGCCTGCCCGCCGGGACGCAGCTCGGGAGCCCGCTCCACCACGGTCACCTCGGCCCCCCGCCGGCGCAGCCAGTGGGCCAGCGCGGGTCCCGCGATGCTCGCCCCCGCCACCAACACCCTGGGACCGCTCACCCGCGTCCCCTGCTCGCCAGTCCGGATGGTGTGCTCCTGCTTGGAGTCGTCGACGCTCATCACTGCCTCCATGTGCTTCCTCCCGCGCTGGACGTTCCCAGCACAGGCCCACCGCTGTCGCTGCGTCCAGCCGTATCGACCCCGGATCCGTACAAAACTCATCGGCACGACCGAAATCGCGTCCACGCTCCCGCAAACACCCTGAACTCGGCATGTGCGTGCGACGGCATGGTCATGATCGCCTCGGCCTCGGCAGACATTGATGAGGAACGCCAACTCCGATGACGCTCACATCAGCCCAGACTGGTGCAAACCAAGCGAACAAGCGTCATCATCTCCCGGCCCGACCTCCTGGGATACACGTGCCTACTGACATCTCCGATGGCCTACTGCCAGTTCCACTGACATCCCTGGTGCCGTACTGACACCTGCAAGGCCGTCGGACAGCCAATGTCTGGACGCAGCGAAGATGACAGCGAGAGCTGCTGCCGGCCTGTGTGCTGTCACTTTGACGTTTGTCTAAGTACCGGTGTTTGTGTAATCGAAGATGACAGTTTTCAGCCGAAGATCAACTGTCGTGAACGTGCGCAGGAAGTGTCTGCCGCCCCCTCGGAGACGAGCGCCTGCTGCGTTGGGCCGGTGTGTCGCGGTGGTAGGGCTCAGGGGGCGAGACTTCGCGGCCGGGAGGAAGACCGCTCTGGGATGTCGGCCCAGAGCAGTCCGGCGCTGGTCGCAGTCAGGCGAATGCAGAGGGGTGGATGTGAGGTTTGGAGGCTGCCAGAGGCCGCTGAGTTGGGGTGGGGCTAGGTGGCGTCGATGTCGTCGACGAAGCTGAGGACGGCCTTCGCCAGTTCCTCGGGGGCCTCCATCGCGGCGTAGTGGCCGACGCCGTCGAGCTGGACGGAACTGATCCCCGATGACGCGGCCTGGGACATGGTGTCGGCCGTGAAGGGGCCGCCGCCGGCCCCGACCGCGAGCACGGGCACGGTCAGCCCGGGAGACTCGGCGAGGGCCTTGAGCTCGGGCCCCTCCCGCAGCATCGACCGGTAGAGGCCGATCGCGCCGCGCCAGCCGTCCGGGCGTGAGTAGGTGCGGGCGAAGTCGTCGAGGTCGGCATCGGTGACCGCGCCCGGGACGGCGGTCATGGACGGGAACGCGTACTGTCCGAGGAACTCGCGCTCGCGGCCGGCCAGGAGCATCTCGGGAATGCCGGGCGCGACCAGTACCCCGATGTGCCAGGCGCCGCCGCGGGTGACGTCGGCCCGTACCTCGAGGCCGAAGCCGGCCAATCCCGTCTCAATGGCGGTGAGACTGAGCACGTCTTCTGGGTGGGTGGCGGCCAGCCGGAAGACCGTCGCCCCGCTTACGTCCTGCCCGGTCAGGTGGACCGGGCCGAGGTCGAGGTGCGCGATCAGCTGGTGCAGGTCCTCGGCCGCGACCTTGCTGTCGTAGTCGCCTGGCGCGGTGTCGGAGTCACCGAAGCCACGCAGGTCCACGGCGATGACCCGATGGCCGGCGGCGAGCAGGGGGATGAGCTTGCGGAAGGCCCTCCAGGTCTCGGGGAACCCGTGGACCAGCAGGACCGGGGACCCGGTGGCCCCGGCGGCAGCGTAGTGCAGGGTCGTTCCGTTGACGTGGGCGCGGTGGTGGGTGATCTCGGGGGCGGTGAGGCTTATTGGTGCGGTAGTCATATCTCTCGCCTTATTTCGACAGCCTGGCTGTCTAATAATAGACAGCCAGGCTGTCTTTTGTCGAGGGTCATATCCTTCTCGCATGTCTCGCTCTGGCGCTGATCTCGCACTGCTGCTGCTCGGGGGCTTCCGCACGCTCGTGGATGCCGCGACCACCGAACTGGCCGATCGTGGCTACGAGGACGTGCGTCCTGTTCATGACTTCGCCATACGGGCCATCGCCGCCGGAGCCGACAGTGCCTCTGAGCTGGCCCGCCGTCTGTCGATCACCAAGCAGTCGGCCGCGAAGACCATCGCGGTCCTGCAGGAGCGCGGGTACGTCGCCCGCGACACGGACCCGCGCGACGCCCGCCGCAAGCGCCTTCGGGTGACCGAGCGCGGCTTCGATGTGCTGCGCCAGGGCGAGACGATCTTTGAGGAGCTCCGCGATCAGTGGGCGCGGCGAATCGGCGCCGCCGAGCTGGCGGGCCTCGAGGATCACCTCACAGCGCTGGTGGGCGCGCAGCCGGTGCGCTTCGACACGCCTGGGTGGATCGCCCGGGACGTCGGCGAGCCGGCCTGAGCCAGTTCGCGATCCTGGCGTAGTGGTAGTGGGTCTGGCCGTTCTCGTCCCCGGAATGGGCGCGGCCCAGCAGCGGACCGAACCTCCTGCGATACACGCGCCTACTGACATCTCCGATGGCCTTCTGCCAGACGCACTGACACCCCTGGTGCCGTACTGACATCGGCAAGGCCGTCAGACATGCATCTCACCCACTGTGAAGTGGCTCTTGACGAATCAAATGAACAGTCGTTTAATTTGATCATGGGGCGCATCGCGGGCGTCACCGCCGCCGAGACGCGTGAACGGTTGCTGCGAGCGGCCGCCGAGGTGTTCGCCGAGCGCGGGTACGAAGGTACGCGCGTGGCGGACATCGCCACGGCCGCCGGGGTGAGCAATGGCGCGTTGTACGCGCACTTCGGGTCGAAGGCCGAGCTGCTCGTGGCCGCGCTGCGCGCGCACGGGCCGCGGTTGCTGGCCGATCTTCTGGCCGCCGATCCGGACCGGTCGATCGCGGAGCTGCTCGTCGTGGTCGGTCGGCGGCTGCCGCGCCAGCGGGATGCCGGCGGATATCTCATTGTCGAGGCCCTGGTCGCGGCCCGTCGTGATGAGGAGGTCGCGCAGCCGATGCGCGACTACGTCGGCGAACGCGCTGACTGGCTGGCCGGGCTCGCCGGCGTCGCCGAGAGTGCTGGCGAGCTCGACCCCGCGCTGTCGGCGAACGCGCTCGCCCACTTCTGCCTCGCGCTCGCGATGGGCAGCGCGCTCATCACCCCGGATCTGCACGCGGTGGACGACGAGGAGTGGACGGTGTTGCTCACCCGCGTCGTCGCCGCCCTGGCCCCCGCCGACACCACCGCGCAAGCCGTCGACACCACGGCACAAGCCATCGACACCACGGCACAAACCATCGACAACGCGGCACAAGGCGTCGGCAGCATGGCAAAGACCATCGAGACCACGGCTCAGAGGGGAGCACCACAGTGAAAGTGCGGATCGACTCCGAGCGCTGTCAGGGGCATGGTCGCTGCTACGACCTCGCCCCCGACCTGTTCGGCGAGGACGACGAGGGCTACGGGCAGGTGATCGGCGAGGGGGTCGTGCCGCCGGACCACGAGCGCGCGGCGCGCCTGGCGGTGTCCAACTGTCCCGAACGAGCGATCGAGATCCTCTAGGAGCATGGACATGACCGTGGACGACCGCTTCAACCAGGATTACCAGGGGACGCTGGAAGAGCCGCCCCTGGGTGCCCGTAGCGAGGTCATCACCGGCCCCGTCTCGGACTGGGCGACCGACTTCTCCCATGCCGAGCCGGAGTGGGCAGCCGACCCGTACCCCATCCAGGACGAGCTGCGGCAGCGCTGCCCGATCGCGCACACCGAGCGGTTCGGCGGCGGGTGGCTGCCGACCCGCTACGAGGACGTCGCGGCCATCGCCTACGACACCGAGCACTTCTCGTCCCGGGCGATCATCATGAGCAACTTCCGGCCGCCCGTCGAGCTTGCCCCCGTGGGCACCGCGCCACCGATCTCCTCCGACCCGCCCTTCCACCACCACGCGCGCAAGCTGCTGCTGCCGGCGTTCACCAAGTCCGCGGTGGCCAAGCGGGAGGCGGGGACCAGAGCGTACTGCCACGCGCTCATCGACGCGATGGAGGGGCAGGATGTCGTCGACGCCGCCACCGACTACGCCCAGCACATTCCGATTCGGGTCATCGCCGAGATGCTCGGTTTTCCGCCCGAGGACGGGCCGCAGTTCCGGGTGTTCGTCGAGAACGCGCTCGAAGGCATCAACCTGCCGCCCGAGGAACGCTTCGCCCGTTCGCAGCAGCTGTTCGACTACCTGCTCGTGCAGATCCGCGAGCACGTCGAGCACCCGCGCGACGACCTCACCAGTTACCTGATCGACGCCGAGCTCGACGGCCACAAGCTCGACCCGTCCCACGTGGCGGGCACGATGGCGCTGCTGCTCATCGCCGGCATCGACACGACCTGGAGCGCGATCGGCGCGTCGCTGTGGCACCTGGCGAAGACCTCCGCCGACCGCGAGCGCCTGGTCGCCGAGCCGGCGCTGCTGCCGACCGCGATGGAGGAGTTCCTGCGGGCGTACGCGCCGGTCACCATGGCCCGGCTGGTCAAGCAGGACATGCACTGGCGCGGCGGCGACATGAAGGCCGACGACTGGATCCTGCTGTCGTTCCCGGCGGCCAACCGCGATCCGGCCCAGTTCGACCGGGCGGGCGAGGTGGTCATCGATCGTGAGGTCAATCGGCATGTCGCGTTCGGCCTGGGTATTCACCGCTGTGTGGGCTCGCACCTGGCGCGCATGGAGCTGCGGGTCGCGCTCGAGGTGTGGCTGGAGCGGTTCCCGGACTTCAGCCTTGCCGATCCGGCCGCGGTGACCTGGGCCGCGGGCCAGGTCCGCGGGCCGCGGACCCTCCCGATCCGCATCAGCTGACCGGTCAGCTGATGCGGACCGATCCGCATCAGCTGACCCGGACCCGGCCGTCGGGGGCGGTGTGCCTGCCCGCCGGGTCCGATTCGGCGAGGGTGACGGTCGCGCCGGGCAGCGTCATGGCGGTCAGGCTCTCGCACGTGCCGCCCTCAGCCGCCACAGCGGCTGCGGATGGCTGCGCGTTCAGGGGGATCGCCATCGACAGTACGGTGGCGATCGCGGCCAAGAGCCTCCCAGGGCGGATCATTGGACGTCCTTCCCCGTGAGCGTGCCGAGGCGGATTTCGGTGCCGCCGGATCCCACGCGCAGGTGGACCCGGCCCGCCGGGGCGTCGGAGTCGATCTCGGGATGGTCGTCGCTGGACACGGTCACGCGGAGGCTGTGGCCGGCGCTCAGCCGGTAGTGGGTCGGCCAGGTGCGGATCTCCAGGTCATAGGTCTTGCCCGGCCGGACGGGGACGGCGCGTTCGTGGCCGAACCGGTGGCTCGCCTTCAGCCAGCCCTGGGTGATGCGGCCGGCCGTACCGTCGGGGGCGACGTCCTCGACCACGACCGCGATGTTGCCGTCGGTGGCGCTGAAGGCGGCGCGCACTTTCGCGTTGACATCGCCGGCCAGGACGGTGTCCTGCTGGTAGGGCCGCGTCTGGAAGGTGAGCCGCTCGTCCGGGGTCGCGGGGGTCGTCTCGGTGTTGACGGTGAAGGCGAGGGTGGTCGGCTTGCTCCATCCGGTCGTCAGCGTGCCGTCGGCGCTCAGGCCGAGCCGGGTCTGCCGGGTGCCGGGAGGCGGCCAGGTGGCGAGCTGCTGCCAGCCGGTGCCCGGAACCTGATAGGAGGTCACCTTGGCGGCGGGCAGCGGGGCGTCGGTGCGGCCGGCGAGCCAGTGGTCCCACCAGGCGAGGTAGGCGCCGTTGCCGATGTCGGCGGGTTGGCCCGACGGCCAGCCGTGCTGCCAGGGGCCGGCGACCAGCCAGACGTTCTTCGGGCGGGCCTGGAAGTTCGCCACCATGGCGGCCCGGTATCTGTCGTACCATCCGGCGATCTCCAGGACCGGGACGTCCAGGTTCTTCCAGCGGGCCTGGACGCTGCGCTCTCGCCAGTAGTCGTCGTAGAGAGGGTGCTCGGCGTAGGTCACCAGGGTGTCGGGCGCGACGGCGCGCTGCCAGTCCCGGATCCTGGCCGAGTAGATGCCGCCTCGGTAGATGGTGTTCTCGTACCAGTCGCTGATTCCGTCGACGGGGATGATCGCGGCCAGGTGGGGCGGCTTGTTCACCGCGACCAGGAGGGACGTGTGGCCGCCGTAGCTGACGCCGGTCTGCCCGATCTTGCCGGTGGACCAGGGCTGGGCCGCCAGCCACTCGATGAGGTCGTAGTTGTCGTGTTGTTCCTGCGCGCTGAACGGGTCGAGACGCCCGGGTGAGGCGCCCGTGCCGCGGGCGTTGCACACGGCGGCGGCGTAGCCGCGGGTGACGAAGAAGGCCGCCGCCTGGCCCTGGGCCTGCAGCTGGTCGTAGGCGTTGTAGTCGTGGACGATGCCGGGGAAGCGGCCGTCGGCGGGCCTGCCGTCGGGGCCCGCGGGCCGGTGCAGGTCGCAGGCCAGATGGCTGCCGTCGCGCAGGGGCACCGAGACGCGCTCGGTGGCCACGCCGTACGCGGCGGCCCGGTCGTAGGAGAAGAAGCGGTCGGTGGGCACGTCGTTGGAGACGGAGCGGTCCATGGGAACGTCGTTGGAGAGGGCGGAGTTCGTGGGCGGAAGGCTGTCAGCGTGCGCGGGGGCGGGCACGGCCAAGAGGGCGGACAGGGTGGACAGGGCGGCGGCGATTCTGCCGTACTTCATGAGGGGGGTGCTCCTCGCGCGGTCAGAGGGAGATGGCGCCGGTCAGGAGCGCGGCCACGGTCATGACCAGGGTGGTGGCGAACGCCCAGCCGAAGATGAAGCGCTGGTGCTGGCCGAGTTGTACGCCGCTCATGCCGACGAGGATGAACGTCGCGGCGGTGAGCGGGCTGAGCGGGAAGCCGGTGGTCATCTGGCCGAGGATGGCGGCCCTGGCGATCTCGGCGGACTCGATGCCGAAGCCGCCGGCGGTCTGGGCGAGCACGGGCAGTACGCCGAAGTAGTAGGCGTCCGGGGTGAAGACCAGGCTGAGCGGCATGCCCGTGATCGCGACCAGCACCGGCAGGTGGCCGCCGAAGGAGTCGGGGATGATGTTGACGAACGCGGTGGCCATCTCGTTGATCATCTTGGTCCCGGTGAGGATTCCGGTGAAGACCCCCGCGGCGAAGATCATCGTGGTGACCAGGACGACGCTCTTGGCGTGCCTGTCGAGCAGCGCCTGCTGCTTCTCCCAGGAGGGGTGGTTGACCAGCGCGGCGATCGCGAACCCGACCACGAACAGCACCGGAAGCGGCATGACCTGCAGGATGAGCCCGACGAGCAGCGCGACGGTCAGCGCCAGGTTGAACGCGGTCAGGGCCGGGTGCCGGCGCGGCGGGGCGAGAGGCGTCCCCGGCCCGTCTCCGGCGACGAACTCGGCCGCGCGCTCCGACGAGGGCTCCGGCGTGGGCTCCGGCGTGGGCTCCAGCGAGGGCGAGGGCGAGGGCGAGGGCGAGGGCAGGGACACCGTTCCGAGGCGACGGCGTTCACGCAGGCCGATCAGGTACGACGCGACCAGCACCCAGACGATGCCGATGACCATCGCGGGCAGGACCGGGGTGAACACCTGCGAGCTGTCCAGCTTCAGCACCGCCATCGCCCGCGCGGTGGGGCCGCCCCAGGGGATCATGTTCATCACGCCGGCGCCCAGGCAGACGACACCGGTGAGCACCAGCGGGCTCATCCGCAGCCGTTTGTAGACGGGCAGCAGGGCGGAGACGGTGATGAGGAAGGTCGAGGCGCCGTCGCCGTCCAGGGCCACGCACATCGTGATGACGGCCGTGCCGACGGCGATCCGCAGCGGGTCGTCCTTGGCCAGGCGCAGGATGCCGCGGATCAGCGGGTCGAACAGCCCCGTGTCGATCATCAGGCTGAAGTACAGGACCGCGAAAGCGATCATGATGCCGGTGGGCGCCACCTTGCCCAGACCGGCGAGGATCATCGGGCCCATCTCGGCGCCGAAACCGCCGGCCAGCGCTGTCAACACCGGGACCAGCACCAACGCGGTGAGGACCGAGACGCGCCTGGTCATGGTGAGCACCAGGAACAGGCCGATGGTGAGAAAGCCGAGGAGCGCGATCATCGAGGTCCTTTCGGAGGGTTACGGAGAAGTTTCCGAGCGCTGACCTTTCACGTCCACCATCAAAAGTGGATTTATCCATGCGGTATGTGCATAGGTTGGCCTCATGGACGCTACTCTCCGGCAACTCGCCGCCTATGTCGCCGTGGCCAGAGCGGCGAGCTTCACCGCCGCGGCGGCGCACCTGCACGTCTCGCAGTCGACGTTGAGCCGCGCGGTCGCCGACCTGGAGCGGGTGCTCGACGCCCGCCTGCTGGAGCGCGACACCCGCAACGTCCAGCTCACCGCGGCGGGCGTGGAGACCCTGCGGGTGGCCGAGCAGATCGTCGGCGCCCACGAGTCGGGGATGAAGGAACTGCGGCGCTACCTGCTGGGCGAGTCGGGCGTGGTGGCCGTGGCCACGCTGCCCTCGGTCGCGGCGGTGCTGCTGCCGCGCATGATCTCCGCCTTCCGGCGGCAGCGGCCGCAGGTGGCGGTGCGCATCATGGACGGGCTCGAACGGGCCGTGCTCGGCAGGGTGCTGTCGGGTGACGCCGACTTCGCGATCACCACGGTGGGCGCGTCGCCGGATCGGCTCGAGCATCGTCCGCTGATCCGCGACCAGTTCCACGCCGTACTGCCCGAGGGGCACCCGCTCGCCGAGCGTGACGAGGTCACCTGGGAGAACCTGGCCGCCGAGCCGTTCCTGGCCGTCGGACCGCAGTCCAGTGTCCGCAGGCTCACCGACGCGGCGTTCGCCCAGGCGGGCGCCGCGGTGACGCCCGCGGCGGAGGCGAGCAACGTGGCGACGGTGGGCGGTCTGGTCGCCGCCGGTCTCGGGGTGTCGGCGATGCCCGCTCTAGTGCTGCCCCTCCTGGGGCCGGGGCGCGTCGTGCACCGCCGGTTGACCGGGCCCGTGGTGGAGCGGCGCCTGGACGTCGTGGTCCGGGCCCGGCGAACCTTGCCGCTCGCGGCGGCCGCGTTCCTGGACGTGCTCGAAGAGTTCCGTACGGAGCTGCCGCCGGGCGTCTCCTGGATGGGTTAATGCATAAATAGCATGAATTTATCGACTTCTTGTGCTGGACCCGCATTTCTCGCCTTGGGCAGGATGACAGCACCGGACAGTGCGAAGGAGCTCATGCGTGGCGACCGAAGAGGCGACCGAACAGGCGAGCGAACAGGCGAGCGAACAGCAGCACGGCCAGGGGCAGTTGCGTGGTCTGAAAGTGGTGGAGTTCGCCCATGTGGTCGCCGGGCCGCTGGCCGGGTCCATGCTTGCCGACCAGGGCGCCGACGTGATCCACGTCGAGCCCCCCGGCGTCGGTGACGCGGCCCGCGCCATGGGCCCCACGCGTGACGGCGTACCGCTGTGGTTCAAGGTCGCGGGCCGGAACAAGCGCTCCGTCACCCTGGACCTGCACGACCCCGACGGCCGGCAGGTGGCCCACCGGCTCGTGGCCTGGGCCGACGTCGTGATCGTCACGCTGCGCCCCGGCCGGCTGCGGGCCTGGGAGCTGGACTGGGAGGCCGTGCACCGGATCAACCCCAAGGCCGTCCTGCTGCAGATCTCCGGATTCGGCGCGACGTCCTCACGAGCCGACGCGCCCGGCTTCGGCAAGGTCGGCGAGGCCAGGAGCGGCGTGGTGCACCTGACCGGCTTCCCCGATGGGCCGCCCGTGCACACCGGGTTCTCCCACGGTGACGCCGTGACCGGGTTGATGGGCGCCTACGCCGTGCTCGCCGCCCTGCACCGGCGGGCCCACGACCCCGCCTTCGACGGCGAGTGGATCGACCTGGCTCTGTTCGAGCCGCTGTTCCGGCTGGTCGAATGGCAGGTCATCACGCATGACCAGCTCGGCGTCGTACCCGGCAGATCCGGCAACCAGCTGGCCGTCGCACCGGCCGCGGTCATCAACACCTACCTGTCCGGCGACGGCGACTGGATCACCGTGACCTCCGCGACCCTCCGCTCGGTCCTGAACGTCGTCCGTCTCCTGGGCCTGCCCGAGGAGGATTACGCCACGACACAGCGGCAACTCGCCGGCCGGGAACGGCTGGACCAGGGACTGCGCGCATGGGTGGCCGCGCGCGGGACTGCCGAGTGCCTGGAGGCGTTCGCGGACGCCGAGGTGGTCGCCTCCCGCGTCTTCACCGCCGAGGACATCGCCGGCGATCCCGTGTACGCCGAACGCGGCGACATCATCACCGTCGACGATCCCGACCTCGGGCCGGTCCGCATGCAGGCCGCCCTCCCGCACTTCCACCAGAAACCCGGACACGTCTGGCGAACCGGACCCGCGCTCGGGCAGGACAACGCCCTCGTCTACCGGCAGTGGCTCGGGCTCGGCGCCGACCAGCTCGCGGATCTGGAGAAGCGCGGTGTCATCTGACCGGCCGCCGCTGCGCTGCCTGCTCTTCGTCCCCGGCACCCGTACCGAATGGCTGGCCAAGGCGGCGGCCGCGGGAGCCGACGCGGCCATCCTCGACCTGGAGGACGCCGTCCCGCAGGCCGGCAAGGCCACCGCCCGCGCGCGCGTGGCCGAGGCCGTCGCCGGTGCGACGGGCGACATGGCGCTCTTCGTCCGGATCAACCCTCTCGACGGCTGGGCGGCCGCCGAGGACCTGCGCGCCATCACGCACGCCCGCCTGGCCGGGGTGGTCCTGCCCAAGGTCGCGGACGAAGGGGACGTACGCCTGGCCGACCGGCTGCTGAGCTGGTGCGAGCGCGAACACGGCCTGCCCGAGGGCCATATCGCCCTCGTGCCGCTGCTGGAGAGCGCCGCCGCGCTGCGTGCGGCCTACGACATCGGCCGGGCCGCGCCCCGCGTCGCCTACCTGGGCGCGGTCACCGGCAAGGGGGGCGACGTCGAGCGGGCGGTCGGCTACCGCTGGAGCCCTGAGGGCACCGAGACCCTGGCGCTGCGGTCGCGTGTCCTGCTGGATGTACGGGCGGCGGGCGTGCCCTGCCCGATCGCGGGCCTCTGGACGACCATCGCCGACCTCGAAGGGCTGCGGGCCTTCGCCGAGCAGAACCGCTCCCTGGGTTACGAGGGGATGATGGCGATCCACCCCTCCCACGTCCCCGTGATCAACGAGGTCTTCTCACCCACTCCGGAGGAGCTCGCCCGCTACGCGCGGATGATCGCCGCGTTGGCGCAGGCGCAGCGACACGGCGCCGGGGCGATCACCTTCGAGGGGGAGATGGTGGACGAGGCCATGGCCGCCAGGGCGCGAGCGCTCCTCGATACATACGGAAAGAATCCAGAAACTTTCGGAACTTCTCAGCGACCGTAAGGGGCGGTACTCCCTCGCACCACGAGTTCGGTGGCCAGCTCGATACGGTTCTGCGGCACCGGCTCGCCGTGCGTGAGCGCCACCAGCATCCTGGTGGCGGCGGCGGCCATCTCGGTGAGCGGCTGGCGGATCGTGGTCAGCGGCGGGATGGCCCACCGCATCGGCGGGAGGTCGTCGAAGCCGATCACGCTCAGGTCGTCGGGGATGCGCAGGCCCCGCTCGTAGGCCGCCCCGTAGACGCCCGTGGCCTGCCCGTCGTTGCAGGCGAAGATCGCGGTGGGCGGATCGGGCAGCCGCAGCAGCCGATGGGCCTGGGCCAGGCCGCCTTCGATCAGGAAATCGCCCGAGCAGATCAGGTCCGGGTCGATGGGCACGCCGGCCATGTCCAGCGCCGCGCGGTAGCCGTCGAGGCGGGCCCGGCTGGACAGCGCGTAGTCGGGGCCGGTGATGATGCCGATCCGCCGGTGGCCGAGCTGCAGCAGGTGGCGGGTCGCCGACAGGCCGCCGTTCCAGTTGCCGGCGCCCACCGAGGGCACCTGGTGGCCGGGCTCGCCGCTCGGGTCCAGCAGGACGAGCGGGATGTCGCGGCTGGCGAGCTGGTGGCACTGGGCGTCGGTCAGGCTGCTGAACACCGCGATGACACCGGTGGGCCGGCGTCTCATCACGCCCTCGATCCAGCTCCTGCCCGGAACATGGTGGTGCCGCAGCTGGGAGAGCACCAGCGCCAGCTCGTGCTCCTGCGCCACCCGCTCGACGCCCTTGATGATCTCTATCGGGTAGTCGCCCTCCAGTGCGTGGAAGACCAGCTCCACCAGGGCGGCGGGACTGTCGCGCCGCCTCTGCCGCCGGTAGCCGTGTTCGCGGATGAGCTCCTCGACCAGGGCCCGGGTCTCCGGCGCGACCTCGGAACGGCCGTTCACCACTTTGGAGACCGTGGCCGTGGACACTCCGGCCAGCTCGGCGAGCTGCGCGATGGTCAGCGGCTGGTTGGGCGTGGTGGCGGGTCCTGTGCCGGCTGCGGTACCGGGTCCTGTGCCGGCTGCGGTGCCGGGTGCGGGCGGCTCCTGGGTCGCGGTCATGGGCCGCAGTCTAGCGCCGTGCTTTCGGCTTGACGCCTGACTGTTTCGGCCATCTTACGACCAGATTGTTGACGGGTTTCGCGTGAAGTGCCTAAAGTCCCCGATTAACGATCGGCCCTAGTTACGAAATTTTAGGCGCTGCGACGAACTCCCACCTCCATGGGCGCGCCGCCGTCAGTCCGTACCAGCTCTTCAGCACCGACCCCCAGGGGAAGAGATCGCCGTGAAGCTCCGCAACGCAATCCCGGCCGCGCTCGCCGCGGCCCTCACTCTGACCACGGCCGCCTGCGGCGGCGGAACCTCCACTCAGGCGACCGAGAGCGGTGGCAAGTCGTTCGACTTCTGGTCGTTCAGCGGGATCAACCAGAAGGCCTCCGTCGAGGACTATCAGAAGAAGAACCCCGGCACGCAGGTGAAGCTGACCGAGGTCGGCAGCTCCGTGGAGACGGCGCAGGCGCTGACGACGGCGCTGGCCGGTGGCAAGGTGCCCGACCTCGTCCTCATCCAGGGCGACGACCTGCCCAAGTTCGTCCAGCAGCCGCAGAACTTCTATGACCTGCGCCAGCTCGGCGCCGACAAGATCAAGGGCGACTACCTCGACTGGGTGATGAGCCAGAGCACCGCCAAGGGCGGTGAGATCATCGGCGTCCCGACGGACGTGGGCGGCATGGCCGTCGCCTACCGGACGGACCTGTTCAAGAAGGCCGGGCTGCCGACCGACCGCGAGGAGGTGGGCAAGCTCTGGCCCACCTGGGACGCCTTCATCGAGACCGGCAAGAAGTACACCGCCAAGACCGGCAAGGCGTTCATGGACAACGCCGCCACCAGCGTGTTCTACCAGGCGGTCAACCAGGGGCCGCAGAAGTACTACGACCCATCGGGCAACGTCGTCTACAGCACCAGCCCGCAGGTCAAGACGGCCTTCGACCTGTCGATCAAGGCCGCGCAGGCCGGGATCACGGCCAAGCAGAGCTCGTTCACCGAGGGCTGGAGCGCCGGCATGGGCAATGGTCAGTTCGCGGTGATCTCCGCGCCTTCGTGGATGCTGGGCTCGATCCGGCGGAACGCTCCGGACACCAAGGGCAAGTGGGACGTCGCCGCTATCCCCGGCGGGGCGGGCAACTGGGGCGGCAGCTACCTGGCGATCCCCAAGGGCGCCAAGAACGTCAAGGCGGCCTGGGCGTACATCACGCAGACCCAGTCGCCGCAGGGCCAGCTGGGGCACTTCGTGGACGCCGGCTCGCTGCCCACCACTCCATCGGTCTACAAGGACCCCAAGCTCACCGGGCTGAAGGACGAGTTCTTCTCCGGCGCGCCGATCGGGACGATCTACACCGACTCGCTGCTCGGGCTCAAGCCGTTCTACATCGGCCCGGACAGCTCGGCCATCGGCCAGGAGCTGCAGAACGCGATCACGAACGTCGAGCAGGGCAAGGGCGACCCCGCCAAGGCGTGGGACACGGCCCTGGCCAACGTCAAGACGGCTATCGGCAAGTAGGACGAGCGTGACGACAAGCCTCAGCACGGCGCGGGCGGTCGAGACGCCGCCCGCGCCCACGACCCGGGTGCGGCAGAGCATCGGCGAGCGCATCGCCCCGTACGCCTACATCGCCCCGTTCTTCCTGATCTTCGCGATCTTCGGCCTAGTCCCACTGCTGTTCACGTTCTATGTGGCGCTGTTCGACTGGAACCCCATCGGCGAGCACGTCTTCATCGGCTTCGGCAACTTCAGCCGGCTGTTCGCCGACGCCCGGTTCTGGAACGCCGCCGAGAACACGATCAGCATCTGGCTGCTGTCCACCGTGCCGCAGCTGGTGCTGGCGCTGGGCCTGGCCCACCTGCTCAACCATGCCCGGCTCCGGCTGGCGGTGTTCTTCCGGATGTCGATGCTGGTGCCGTACATCACCTCGGTGGCGGCCACCACGATCGTCTTCGCCCAGATGTTCGACCGCGACTACGGCCTGCTGAACTGGCTGCTGGGGTTCGTCGGCGTCGAGCCGATCGACTTCAAGCAGTCGGTGTGGGGCAGCCACGTGCTGATCGCCGCCATGGTGGCCTGGCGCTGGTTCGGCTACACCACGCTGCTCTACTTGGCCTCCCTGCAGGCGATCCCGCGCGCGATCTACGAGGCGGCGGCCGTGGACGGCGCGGGCGGGTGGAAGCAGTTCCGCCACATCTCGATCCCGTCGCTGCGGCCGGTCATCGTGTTCACGATCGTGACCTCGACGATCGGGGGCCTGCAGATCTTCACCGAGCCGCTGCTCGTCTCCCGCAGCGTCACCTGCGGAGCGGTCCGGCAGTGCCAGACGCTGACGCTGTTCCTGTACGAGCAGGGCTTCGGCCAGTTCCAGTTCGGGTACGGCGCGGCGATCGGCGTGGCCCTGTTCGTGCTGGTGGTCGCGGCCGCGACGCTCAACTACGTCCTGTCCACCCGTATCCGGCCGGAGCGATGATGACCAAGACGATCCGGCGCTCGGGCGAGCGCGTCCGCTGGTGGGGCTACCTCCTGCTGGGACTGGCCGTGTTCGCCTGCCTGTTCCCGCTGTACTGGATGTTCGTGGTGGCCACGACCGACACGGCGACGGCCACGCAGCTGCCACCCGAGATCGCGCCCGGTGGCAACTTCTTCCACCTGGCCGGCCTGGTGTTCACGACGGTGCCCTTCGTCCAGTCGATCGTCAACAGCCTCATCGTGGCCGGGACGATCGGCGTCGGGCACGCCCTGCTCTGCTCGCTGGCCGGGTTCGCCTTCGCCAAGTTGCGCTTCCCTGGCCGCAACGTGCTGTTCCTGATCGTGGTGCTCACCATGACGGTGCCGACACAGCTCGCCGTCATCCCGCAGTACATGATCATCTCTACGCTGGGCTGGGTGGACACGCTCCAGGCGCTCATCGTGCCGGGCCTGGCCAGCGCGTTCGGGATCTTCTGGATGCGCCAGCACCTGTCCACCACGATCAGCGACGAGATCCTCCAGGCGGCCCGCATCGACGGCGCGACCAGCTGGCAGATCTTCTGGCGCATCGCGTTCCCGCTGGTGCGGCCGGCCGCGTTCGTGCTCGGGCTGCTCGGGTTCGTCACCGCCTGGAACGACTTCCTGTGGCCGTTCATCGTGTTGAAGTCGCCGGAGATGTACACCGCGCAGATCGCCATCAAGGCCCTGCAGAACAACCTCGACGTCGACCTCGGGCTCGCCATGTCGGGCTCGTTCCTGGCCACCCTCCCGCTGCTGGTGCTGTTCGTCTTCGTGGGCCGGCGCATGGTGGCCGGGATCATGGACGGCGCCTTCAAGGGCTGACCTTCTCACTGAAAGGAACCGCTCAACCTGAAAGGAACCGCTCAACGTGCTCCCGGAAAGGAACCGCTCAACGTGCGGATGTACGACAACCCGGTGATCGGCGGGTTCCACCCGGATCCCAGCGTGTGCCGGGTCGGCGAGGACTACTACCTCGTCTGCTCCAGCTTCGAGTACGTCCCCGGCGTCCCGATCTTCCACAGCCGCGACCTGGTGCACTGGCGGCAGGTGGGCAACGTGCTCGACCGGCCGTCACAGCTGGAGCTGCCCCCCGAGGTGCCCGCCTCGGGCGGCATCTACGCGCCGACGATCCGCCACCACGACGGCCGGTTCTACCTGATCACGACGAACGTGAGCGGCCGGGGAAACTTCATCGTCACCGCCGACCGCGCGGAAGGACCGTGGTCGGACCCCGTCTGGATCGACCTGCCGGGCATCGACCCCGACCTGGCCTGGGACGAGGACGGCTCCTGCTGGTGCGCCTTCTCCGGTACGCAGATCGCGCGCATCGACCCGGTGGCGGGCAAGATCCTTGAAGCTCCGTATCACGCCTGGTCAGGCGTCGGCATGAAATATCCGGAAGCCCCGCACCTCTACCGTGTGGGCGACTGGTGGTACCTGCTGATGTCCGAGGGCGGCACCGAGCGCGGCCACAGCGTCTCGATCGCCCGCGCCCGCTCGCCGCGCGGCCCGTTCGAGGCGGGCCCGGCCAACCCGATCCTGTCGCACCGCGGCACCGATCGGCCGATCCAGAGCACCGGCCACGCCGACCTGGTGGAGGCGGCCGACGGCACCTGGTGGATGATCCTGCTCGGCACCCGCCCGCGCGGCTACACGCCGGAGTTCCAGGTCCTCGGGCGGGAGACGTTCCTCACCCCGGTGGACTGGGTGGACGGCTGGCCCGTCGTCGGCCCGGTCCTCGAACGCCATCCGGCGCCCGCCGCCTGGCATCCCCTCCCGGAAACGCCGCCGCGCGACGATTTCGACGCCGACGCCCTGGCACCGTACTGGATCTCACCGCGCAGCCGCCCGGACGGCTCCTGGTCGCTGACCGAGCGCCCCGGCCGGCTCACCCTGCACGCCACCGGCGCCACGCTGGACCGCCCGGGATGCACCTTCGTCGGCCGCCGCCAGCAGCACCATGACTGCCGCGTCGCCGCCCGCCTGGAGCCGGGATCGGCCACGGCCGGGCTGTCCGTGCGCCTGGACGAGGCCCACCACTACGACCTGGAAGTACACGAGGGGCGGGCGCGCCTGATCGCGCGGATCGGCCCGCTACGCCAGTGCGTGGCGGACCAGGCCGTACCTCCGGGCCCGGTCACCCTCGCCATCTCCTTCCGTACGCGCGACCTCCTGCCGCCGTCCGTGACCGCGTCCGTGACCGCGTCCGTGACCGCGTCCGCGCCTGCGTCCGCTTCGGTGGACGCGTCCGCCGGCGAGCCGGTCGGCGTCGGCGCTCGTGGCCCGGACACCATCGCCTTCTCCGCCGGCGGAGTTCTCCTTGCCGAGCTGGACGGCCGCTACCTGTCCACGGAGGTGGCGACCGGCTTCACGGGGCGGGTCATCGGCATGTACGTCACCGACGGCAGCGCGAGCTTCGACTGGTTCGACTACCAGGCCGGCGAGCACGAGGGGTGGGTCAAGGCTTGAACAGCAGGCGGTTCGGCGTGTAGAGCGGGTTGCCATTGATCGCGAACTGGGTGGCCCACTTGATGATCAGGGCGTTGATGACGCTGGACGACATCTCGCCGTACCGGTCCTTGATGAGGGCGGCCACCCCGGCCACCGTGGGGGCCGCCATCGACGTGCCGCTCAGAACGCTCGGGTAGATCCCGGCCAGAGGGACGGACGGGATGCCCACCCCTGGTGCGTAGAGGTCCACGCAGGGTCCGAAGTTACTGAACCAGGCCTTGGCGTCGCTGATGTCCGAAGCGGCCACGGTCAGTGTGTTCGGGGCGCTCGCCGGTGATCTGGTGCACGCGTCGACGTTCTCGTTGCCGGCGGCGACCGAGACGAAGACGCCGGAGTCGGCGAGGGCCGTCACCGCGGTATTGAGCGCCATGGACTGGGGGCCGCCCAGCGACAGGTTGGCCACGGCCGGGTGGATGGCGTGGGCGGTCACCCAGTCGATGCCGGCGATGATCGCCGAGGTCGAGGTATCTCCACTGCACTGGGGGAACACCTTGACCCCGCGCAGTCGCACCAGCTTCGCCACCCCCCAGGAGTCGCTGCCCACCGTGCCGGACACGTGTGTGCCGTGGCCCTGGCAGTCGACCCCGTCGCCGCCGAACGCGTCGAACACGTTGATGGCGCGGTCGCCGAACTCGCTCTGGTCGGTCTGGATGCCGGTGTCGATCACATAGGCGCGAACCGACGCGCCGGTGTATTGGAATATGTACCGATTATTCAAGCCGAATCGCTGGTCGATCCGGTCGAGATTCCACGGCGGGCTGAACTGCTGGTACCAAGGAAGTTCGGCCTCGGTGCTCGGCGCGGGGTCCAGCTTGACGGGCTTGTCCGCCTCGATCGCTATGACGTCCGGGTTGGTGCGGAGCAGGGCGACCTCTTCCGGGGTCAACGTGGCGGAGAAGCCGTTGACGGCGTGGCGATAGACATGATTTGGCGAGATATATGCCGGTATTTCGGTGCCTTCTTTCAGCGTCACGATGTAGTTACCGGACGACGGCTGAGTGGCTCCGATGGCTTCGCCATCGGTGGCCTGCGCCGGATGAAAGGCGACCGCCGGTGCGAGGGCCAGCAGCATGCCTGATATGCCCGAAGCTAGATATTTTCTCACCAAGGTGCCCTTTCGAGTGCATGGGCCATGATCTCCTTAGTGCCATTTCTCCAGTCGCGCATATAGCGATTCGCTCGCTTGAGTACGCGGAGCGAAAAGTGGTTTATCGGTGGGGTGTTTTTGCGGGGGATTGGGGTGCGGCTGGCCGGTGCTGAGCGCGGTCTCCCGTCTCGGCGGGGGACCGCGCTCAGGGTTCGGGTGTCAGGTACGTTGCGGTGTGCCCATACGCTCTTCCTTCGCCTACCGGTAGGTGATGTCCGAGCTGGAGTAGACACAGTTGACGCCGTCGGCGCCGCTGCCGATCTTGGTGGGTTCGCCGCTGGTCACGCCCTTGTACTTCTCGCAGACCACGATCTTCTTGCTGGAGTCGCCGACGATCGTGATGCCGGAGAACTTGGCGGTGTCGCCGTAGTTGGTGTTGATGCCGGCGAGCGTCTTGCCCGGGTACGTGGCGGTGACGTTGGAGATGACGACGTGGCGCGCGTACTGCTTGGAGCAGTTTCCGCAGGAGCGGTAGAGCTTGCCGAAGTTCGTCACCTGGAAGTTCCTGATGTACATGGTGCCGGGGCCGTTGTGCTGGAAGACCTTGTCGCTGGCCGATTTGGCGCCGCCGCCGTCGATCGTCATCGTCTGGGACGACGAGGTTCCCTTGAAGGTGGCGGCATCCTCGCCGACGTCCTCCCACCAGACGTTCTGGAGGGTGCAGGTGCCCGTGCAGTGAATGCCGTCGGCCGCGGGGGCGCCGAGGATGACGTTCTTCAGCACCGCGCCGTTGGCGAGCTGGAAGATCGGGCTCTGGCCCTCGTCCTGTCCGCCGCTGCCCAGGTCCCCGGTGCCGTAGTAGCGGATCATCTTGCCGTCGACCGTGCCGGATACGTTGATCGTCGCACCGACGGCCTGCTGGCCGCTCGGCGTCGGCCAGGCCGCGCCGGATGCCGACGGCCCGCTGGCGATGCCGCCGGCCAAGGCCAGCGCGGCGGCCACTATCGCCGCTATCCGAGCCGGGATCGTCTTTCTCACGATTGCCTCCCTGCGGATGCCTTCACCTGCCGTCCACGTATGTGAACGAAAGACAGGTGAGTGAATGACCGTCAATGTAGGAAAGCGCTTTCCGTTCGTCAACGCGGACGTGGTCCCCGGCGCCAGGGGAAAAGGAGTCGTGGCTGGCCAGGGCATGACAAAGCCATTTGCTGGGTGTGAAACTTTCAGTTCTGCGGGAGCTCCGACCGCTGCGGTTCCAATAGATCCGCCATCGAGGTGCTCATCGCCGCGACCAGGTCGCGGTGCGGGTTGATGAGCCACTGGAGTTGAAGTCCGTCCCACAGGGCCACCAGGGACTCGGCGATGCCCTCGGGGGCCCTGCTGTTCGAGACGCGGCCCATGTCCTGGTCGCGGCGGATGGCGATCGCCAGTGTCTCGATCAATCTGTCGTACCTGTCACGAAACCACTCATGCGCCGGATGGTCCGAAGCCGACGACTCCGCGGCCATGAGGGCGAGCAGCCTCAGCATCTCGGGGCGTTCGAGGTTTCGCAGGACGTACTGCAGCACGGCGTACGCCACCCCCTGCTCCCGGCAGTCCGCGGTGAAGGAGTCGGCGTGCGCGGAGTCGGCGTTCTCGAGTACGGCCACGAGAAGCGCGCTCTTGCTGGGGAAGTGATGGACGACGCTGGTCAGACTGAGGTCCAGCTGCTTCGCGATCTCCCGCAGCGACCCGCCTCGGTAGCCGCGGGCCGAGAAGACGGACGTCGCGGAAGCGACGATCTCGGCTTGGCGGCGCGCGCTCTTCGCGTAGGGGCCCCGCCGCGTGCCGGGTCGGTTCGCCGTCTCTTCGGTCATGGGATCAACCCTATGGGCCCTGTGCTCGATGCGGGGGAATCCGCCCAACGAAATTATGGCAACTGTTCGGTTTTTGGGATAGCGTCTCGCTCACCCACACCACGACTTGCGGAGGAAGCGGTGGAGCTTCCCTCGGGTGGAGAGGACCGGGACCAGAATGTTCAGCTCAACCTTTGCGAAGCCATTGGTCGGCGGCCTGGCCGTCGCACTGCTCCTGACCGGCTGTGGCCGGTCCGGCGCCCGCCCGGCGCAGTCCGCGGCGGGCGCCCCGATTGACGCCCAACCTGCCGGCGGCGCCATCACCGTATGGGCCATGGGAACCGAGGGCGAACTCTTGCCCAAGCTCGCCGCCGAGTTCAGCAAGGCTAACCCCGGCGCGAAAGTACAGGTGACAGCGGTTCCCTGGCAGGACTACGCCAAGAAGGTGCAGACCGCCATCGCCTCGGGAGACACTCCCGACGCCACCATGGTGGGGGCCGTGGACCTCGCGGCGTTCGCGTCCACGGGCGGGCTGGAAAAGGTCCCGTCCAAGCTCGTTGACTACGGCTCCTTCTACCGCGGCGCCGTCCAGAGCACCCTCTTCGAGGGAGCCGAGTACGGAGTCCCCTGGTACGTGGAAACGCGCTCCCTGTTCTACCGCAAGGACATGGCGAAGGCCGCCGGGGTCTCCGCACCCAAGACCTGGGAGGAGTACGGCCCCTTCCTCCAGGCCCTTCAGAAGCAAGGCGCCAAGTGGGGGCTGTCCCTGCCCACCGGTGCCACGGCGACCTGGCAGAGCGTCGTGCCGTTCATGTGGCAGGCCGGAGCCCAGATCATGAACGAGGACGGCACCAAATTCTCCTTCGACACGCCAGAGGCGCTCAAGGGGCTCGAGTTCTACCGGTCGTTCATCACCTCGAAGATCGCCAGCCCGAACGGCCCGGTGAGCCTGGGAGAGATCGAACCGCAGTTCGTCGCCGGGTCCACTGCCGCGCTCATCGCCGGCCCCTGGGAAGAGAACCTGCTGAAATCCGCCGGAGGCACGTCCTTCGTCGACGACAAGGTCGGTATCGCACCGCTGCCCTCCGGGGCGAAGTCCAACGCCAGCTACATCGGCGGCGGACACTGGGCGGTGTTCAAGGACGCCAAGAACCGGGAGGGTGCCTGGAAGTTCATCCGGTGGATGGGCGCTCCTGACGCCCAGAAGACCTGGTACGACCTGTCCGGAGACCTGCCCGCCGTCGAGTCGGCCTGGAACGAGGGCAAGCTCGCGACCGATGCGAGGTTGGCCGTGTTCCGCACCCAGCTGAAGACGGCACAGCCCGGACCGAACACCACGACCTGGCGACAGGTCACCGCGGTACTGGACGCCGAGTTCGAAAAGGTGGCCAAGGGCGTCTCCTCGCCGGAGGCGGCCTTGCGGGAGATCCAGAAAAAGACGTCGGCGATCGGAACCGGGGCGTAGAGATGGCATCGCTTGCCACCGTGCGGACTGCCGGCCCACGGCGGACCAGGCCACCGCACGCCATGTCAGGACATTCCCGGCGCACGCTGGTCGCGTGGGCCTTCTGCGCGCCCTTCATCGCACTCTTCGCCACCTTCGGCGTATGGCCGGTGCTCTCCTCGTTGGCGATGAGCGTCACGGACATCACGAACCGGGACGTACGGGCACCCTTCAGCGTCAACTTCGTTGGCCTTGACAACTTCACCACCCTGCTCAGGGATCCGACCTTTCTCCGGGCGGCCCTCAACACGCTCTACTTCGTCGTTGCGGGAATCCCCCTGACGATGATCCTTGCCTTGGTTCTCGCCGTCGCACTCAATTCCGGGATTCAGCGGGCGAAGGGACTCTTCAGGGTCGCGTACTTCGCGCCCGTCGTGACCAGCATCGTGGCGATAGCGGTGGTGTGGCGGTATCTCTACGAGGAGGACGGGATGATCAACTCCGCCCTCGCCGTCGTGGGAATCCACGGCCCGGACTGGTTGAACGACCCGAACTGGTCCATGCCCGCGCTCATCCTCATGGCGGTCTGGCGCCACTTCGGCATCCCCATGGTGATCTTCCTGGCCGGACTGCAGTCCATTCCCGAAGAACTGCGGGAGGCGGCCCGCATTGACGGCGCCACCCAATGGCGCACTTTCCGCAGTGTCACTCTGCCGCTGCTCCGACCGGTCACGCTGGTGGTCGCCGTGCTGCTGAGCATCGGTTATCTGCAGTTCTTCGAGGAGCCGTTCGTGATGACGGGTGGTGGGCCGCTGGACAGCACCACCTCGATCAGCTACTACGCCTACGAGCAATTCGGCTTCGGCGACTACGGCACGGCCTCCGCCGCCTCGTACGTGCTGGTGGCCGCGATCGCGCTGCTCAGCGTCCTGCAGTTCCGTATCTTCCGAGCGAAGGCGTGATATGACCACTGCGAGCGCGAGCATCGGTGCGGCCACGCCCGGTGTCGGCCTATTCCAACGCATCCGCCCTGCCCGCATCGTGCTCTACGGCGCCCTTGTCATCGGCCTGATCGCGACGCTGGCACCATTCGCGTGGATGTTCCTGGGATCGGTCAAGCCGACCGGGGAAATCGTCGCCTATCCGAGCTCCTGGCTGCCCCGTTCTCCGACGCTGGGCAACTTCGAACTGTTGTTGGCGAAGCAGAGTTTCGGCCTGTACTTCTTCAACAGCACCGTGGTCGCCGTGGCATGTGTCCTGGGCAATCTGCTCTTCTGCTCCATGGCGGGGTACGCCTTCGCGAAGATGGAGTTCGCCGGAAAGCGCCTGCTGTTCGGTCTCGTCCTCACGATGCTGATCATTCCTGGCACCACCACTTTCGTGCCGCTCTTCGTCCTCGTCAGCGGCATGGGACTGAGCAATTCCTATCTCGGGTTGATTCTGCCCTTCCTCGTGACACCGCTCGGCGTGTTTCTCATGCGCCAGTTCATCCACGACATTCCAGATTCTCTCGTCGAAGCGGCCCGCCTCGACGGTGCCGGGGAAACGCGCATCTTTCTCAGGGTGATCGTCCCGCTCTGTCGTCCCGCTCTGGCGACACTGGCGATCCTGACCTTCCTCGCCCAGTGGAACAACTTCCTGTGGCCCCTGGTGATCGCACAGACCGAAGATCATTACACGCTGCCGGTAGCGCTCGCCCTGTTCTCGGTGGGCGCCAATGGCACCAATTACGGTCTGCTGCTCGCCGGTGCGGTCACCGTCGTCACCCCGATCCTGCTGCTCTTTCTGTTCCTCCAAAGACAGTTCGTCCAGGGCATCGCCAACACCGGCATCAAATAGGCACCGGTCCCCTCGATCGACGCCATCTACGACTCGACCACCGCGTGTATCACCGCGCGGAGAAAAGGAGCACCGACCATGCTTCGCCCGCAGGACGGCCCCACCCGCGAACGCCGCTCCCTGGCCGGCTTGTGGAGGTTCCGGCTGGACGCAGAGGGAGCAGGCCGCGCCGAAGGCTGGTGGCGCTCGCCGCTCGCGGGAGCCGTGGACATCCCGGTACCGGCCAGCTACAACGACATCTATCCTGACGTAACAGTCCGGGACCATGTCGGCGACGCCTGGTACCAGACGAACGCGTGGGTACCGGCCCAGTGGACGGGACATCGCATAGTCCTGCGGTTCGACGCCGCGACCCACCGCGCGATCGCCTGGGTCAATGACATCGAGGTCGTCACCCACGAAGGCGGCTACACCCCGTTCGAAGCGGACGTGACCGCGCACGTGCGACCGGGAGCCGACAACCGCATCACCGTCGTGATCAACAACGAACTGAGCTGGGCGACGATCCCGCCGGGCATCATCGAGGAACGTCCCGACGGTCATCGGGTGCAGCGATACTTCCATGACTTCTTCAATTACGCGGGCCTGCACCGGCCGGTCTGGCTCTACACCACACCCCTGGAGCACATCAGCGACATCACCGTCACCACGGCCTTCGACGACACCACCGGCGTCATCGGCTACCGGGCCGACAGTACCGGCGAGACGGAGTCGATCCGCGTGTCGCTGCGCGATGCCTCGGGTGCCGAGGTGGCCGCCACCACAGGTGCCGTCGGCACCCTGCGGGTGCCCGACGTACATCCCTGGGCGCCCGGCGACGGCTATCTCTACGAACTCGAGGCCACGCTGCTCAGCGCATCGGGGGAGGTCGCCGACAGCTACCGCCAACCGATAGGCGTGCGCACGGTGGAGGTACGCGGGAAGCAGTTCCTGATCAACGGAACCCCCTTCTACTTCAAGGGGTTCGGCAAGCACGAGGACGCGGCGGTGCGTGGCAAGGGCCACGACGACGTGCTGATGGTGCATGACTTCGCCCTCATGGACTGGATCGGCGCGAACTCCTTCCGTACCTCGCACTACCCCTACGCGGAGGAGGTTCTCGACTACGCCGACCGGCACGGCGTCGTCGTCATCAGCGAGACGGCGGCCGTCGGGCTCAACCGCAACATCGGCGGAGGTGTCTTCAGCTCCGGCGAACGGGTGCTCACCTTCTCCCCGGACGCGGTCAGCGATGAAACCCAGAGCGTTCACCTGCGGGCGCTCCAGGAGTTGGTGGCGCGCGACAAGAACCGTCCCAGCGTTGTGTTGTGGTCCGTGGCCAACGAACCCGACCACGTCCAACCCGAAGCGCGCGACTACTTCGCCCCCCTGGCCGCGGCAACCCGTCGCCTCGACCCGACCCGGCCCGTGGCCTACGTCAACGCGCTGCTCGCGCCGCCGGACCAGTGCGTGGTCACGGACCTGTTCGACGTCGTCCTGCTCAACCGTTACTACGGCTGGTACTTCGGTCCCGGCGATCTGGAAGCGGCCGAGACCGCGCTGGAGGCAGAACTGCGGCAGTGGGCAGCGCTGCATGACAAGCCCATCGTC
This sequence comes from Nonomuraea sp. NPDC050680, assembly GCF_040654555.1. Classification (NCBI taxonomy): domain Bacteria; kingdom Bacillati; phylum Actinomycetota; class Actinomycetes; order Streptosporangiales; family Streptosporangiaceae; genus Nonomuraea; species Nonomuraea sp. NPDC050680. The sequence goes on from NZ_JBFAIF010000010.1 coordinate 46,915, forward strand.
ATCACCGAGTACGGCGCTGACACCTACCCCGGCCTGCGCAGCATCGTGCCCAACCCGTGGACGGAGGAGTATCAGGCGCAGCTGCTCGAGGTGTATCACCGTGTCTTCGACCGGGTCGAGGCGGTGGTGGGCGAACAGGTGTGGAACTTCGCCGACTTCGCCACCACACCGGGGGTCTTTCGCGTCGACGGCAACAAGAAGGGTGTTTTCACGCGCGACCGCCGCCCCAAGACGGCCGCCTTCCACCTGCGCGCCCGCTGGCGCAAAGACGAGTGAGTCCGGCCGGCCTGCGGCCGGTCGACTTCGTCATAGCGCACGTCTATGCCGTGTTGTTTCATCACCGAGACGAGTTCTTCGGTCGGTCAGGGTGGCCGCGGGTGTCCCAGGCGTTGGCCACGGGCGGCGGCCAGGCCCTCGGCGTGGGGCTTCACCGAGCGGAGTGGATGGCCGTGAGAAGGTCGTCCGTCGTCACGATGGCGTGGGCGTAGGTGGGCCCGTTCAGCTCGTGAGCCGCGTGCAGCATCTCCGCTGAGAAGGCCGCGGTCGCGTCCCGGACCAAGGTCACGTGGTATCCGAGCTCCATGGCGTACCTGCCGGTCGATTCGAGGCAGGTGTTGGCGATCAGGCCGACGAGGATGACGTGGGTGATGCCGTGCTGGCGGAGCAGCAGGTTGAGGTCGGTGTTGGCGAAGCCGCTCTGCGCCCAGTGCTCTTTGACGACGATGTCGTTGTCCCGCGGGACGAAACCGGGGTGGAACTCGCCGCCCCAGGTGTCCTTCGCGAATGTATGGCGTTCCTGGATTCCGCGCTGGGTGTGGTTCGGGTGCTCCCAGTCGTCGTAGTCGCCGGGCTCCCATCGCCTATGCGGGACGATGAACACCCGGATCCCCGCGTTCCGGGCCGCCGTGACCACCGCGCGGAGATGGTCGAGGAGCCCCACGCTCTCGGCGACCTCCTTCAGCCGGGGCCAGGTCTTGCCGCCCTCGGACAAGAAGTCGTTGTAGGGATCTATCAGGAGGACACCAGTGCGGCTGATCTCATAGGTCGTGCCAGTCATCATTACGCGGACCCCCTGTCGTGCTGCTCACGCCCGTTGGTCGTACCCAGGTCACGGCCTGAGCTGGGCAGCGCGGTCAAAGCCTTGGCAAGGTCTTCTCCTTGGAGGCTGTCGCGTTCTTCACCGACCTCGGCATGGAGTCGGAAGGCAAGGGCAGGTCCTCTGCCGCGTCGGCGCCCACCGCCTGGCCCCCGCCGACTCGACGCTGAAGGCGACGGAGTCCAACGACCGCCACACGGCCGACGCCTGGGAAGGCACGGTGGACGGATCAGCCGAACGTGGCCGACAGTTCGTCGGCGAGTCGTTCGATCGTCTCCCGGCCCTCCAGCGGTCGTGACCACGCGGTCGGGAACGCGGCGGTGCCGTGTACGGCGCCCAGGAGGTTGCCGCAGACCGAGCCCGTGGAGTCGCTGTCTCCCGAGTGGTTGACCGACAGCAGCATCGCCCGCTCCACCGACGGCTCCACCAGCGCGCAGTAGACCCCGATGGCCAGCGCCTCCTCGGCCACCCACGCCCCGCCGAGCGACTCGACGGCCTCCGGCGTGTGCTCGCCGCCGCGGGCCAGTGTGACCGCGGCGCGGAGCGCGCCGGTCGTCTCCTCGTGCCGCGGGTAAGCGGACGTCAGATCTAGGCCATCCTGTACGGCCTGCGCCAGCGGCCGCCCCGCCGCCAGGAGCGCGACGATCGCCGCGAACGCCCCAGCGGCCAGGTAGCCGGTCGGATGCCCGTGGGTGATCTGCGCGCAGGCGGCGGACAGTTCGAAGGCGCCCCGAGGGTCTTTGACGGCCAGGCCGAACGGGGCCGAGCGCATGACCGTTCCGCACCCCTTGGAATCGGGGTTCACCGGGCCTTGCTCGCCGAGCGGCGCCGGGCCGGGGAAGTGCCGGTGCAGGCCCGACAGGCAGGCGTTGCCGGGTGCCCGCCGCGAGTACAGCCAGCCCTCCTCGCGCAATCGGCCCGTACGATGCGGACCGTCCGGCGGCGGAGGCGCGGGATGGTCCTGGGTGTCCAGCCAGCGTTGGTACGCCTGGCGTACCGACTCCACGGCGTCGCCCGGGGCCGCGGCGCGGGTGAGGCCCTCCACCGTGAAGAGCGTCATCTGCGTGTCATCGGTGATCAGTCCACTTTTGCCACGCCAATCGGTGACATATGCGGAAATACCGTCTTTGCCGTGAAGCTTGCGGATCTCCCTGAGCGACTGGAACTCGATCGGCGCCCCCAGCGCGTCACCGATCGCCCCACCGAGCAGGCAGCCTCGAACTCGATCCCGGAAGTCCATGGGGAGATCCTGCCACTTCCTCCCAGACGACCAGCAGTCCGGCGAGTTCCCCCACGGCCGCGCAAGCCTCCTCAGGTCGTGACGAAGTCCGCGATGACCACGGTCGCGTCGTCCTTCGGCTCCACGGCGGCCATCTCGTCGAACACCCTGTCCAGGCAGGCGGCAGGAGACGGACCGCCGGCCAAGAGCTCCGTCATCCGGGAGGCGCCGAGCGCCCGGATCGCGCCGTTCGTGATGATGACGACGCGGTCACCTGGACGAAGGGCCACGGTGCCGACCTGCGGCGACAGGGCGGGCGCCAGGCCGAGCCCGCGCTGCGGCGAGCCGTCCTCCAAGGAGAACGGCGAGCTCTCCTCGAAAGGGTACGACGTGGTGAGCGGCTGCGGCCGCTCGCTCTTCGGGCAGTGCCAGATCGCGCCGTCGCCGACATGGGCGAAGCGCAGGCACGGGCTGTCCGCCGCGTCCAGGATGATCAGATCCAGGGTGCTGACCAGGCCGGACGAGGCGGGGTCATGCTGGGCGGCGGAGCGCACGGAGCGGTGCACCGCCTGGGCCCAGCCGTCCATGTCCACCCTCCGCGTCCCGCCGTACCGGGGCCGGGCCGCGACCACGGCGCCCAGGGCCACGGCGGCGGCGGAGGCGTCGCCGAGCCGCCCACCGCCCTGCCCGCCGAGTTGCCCGCCGACCGCGCCACTGGCCGTCGCGATCAGCCGCTCCTGGATGACGTACGCGTCGGACGGCCGGCCGTGCGAGCCCTCGTACGTACCGCCGACCGCCGACAGTCGCGGCCGTGTCACCGGCATCCCGGGCGGCCAGGTCCCTCGCTGACCACGGATCGCCATCACGGACAGGCAGGAGATCAGGATGGCGATCACGATGAAGGTCATGAGGTCCCCTCTCGTCGCGGTCATCGCGACACACGCCCCAGCAGTCGCGGTCATCGCGACACGCGCCCCAGTACACGCTCGCGCGCGGTGATAGGACTGACGGCCGATCGGCCGTCATGCGGCGCGGCGGCCGGGGGTTCAGGGTGCGTAGGACGCGGTGCATCCCGCGACAGAGCCAGCCCGAGGGAACAGCAATGCGGACCCATGACCCCATCCGCCGCCACGACCTGAGAAAGCCGTTCCGTTCACTTTCGGTGCGTTATCGTGAGACCCGTTTTGTGCTCCCATCGCGAGCGGACGGCGCATGGCTCACCCCGGTTCCACGAGGTACGACTCGGCGGCCAGGCAGTTGGAGCAGGCCATCGCTCGTACAGGTGCGGCAGCCCGGGTCGCCGTGGGCCTGGTGGCGGTCGTCGCCGCCGCGCTCGGCGCGGTGCCGCCGGTCTCCATCGCTTGGCTGGTGCCGATGCTGGCGGTGGACGTCGTGTGGACGGCGCTGTTCGCCCGCCTGGTGTGGCGCAAGGAGCTGCTGCCCACCTGGCTGGCCGCCGGTGACGTGGCCATCACCATCGCGTTGTGCCTCTCGCAGCGCCACCTCGTGGCCAGGCAGGCGCTCGAGGACGGAGCGAGCTGGATCGCGGGGCTGGTCACGATGACCATCATCGTCGCCGGGGTCGCCTGGCCGCCCAAGGTGGCCGTCCCCACCGGCCTGGCCGTGTCGGGGGCCTACCTCGTCGGGGCCCGGCTCACCTCCCCGCCCCAGGACGTGAGCATCACTCTGGCGACGCATGTCGTACAGATCCTCTCGATCGTGGTGCTGATGCTGCTGCTGCGCCGCTCGGCCGCCTCGGCGGACGCCTTCCTGCGGGAGAGCGCGCGCCGGGAGATCACGCTCATGGTGGAGCGGCTGCGGCGCGAGGATGAGCTGCGGCAGGTCGGCAGCATCCACGAGACGTCACTGCACACGCTGACGATGGTCGGCCTGGGCACCTACGACGGGCCCTCGCCCACCCTGCGCGGTCAGGCGGCGAGCGACCTGTCGGCGCTGGAGAAACTGCGGGACACCCCGCGGGCCGCCCCCGGTTCCATCGCGCTGGACGCCCTGCTGGACGAGGTGGCCGAGCGGGTGACGGGCCTGGAGGTCCACCGGAGCCTGACGCCGGAGACGGTGCCGGGGGAGGTCGCGGAGAGCTTCGCCCGCGCCGTCACCGAGGCCCTGGCGAACGTCGCCCGGCATTCCGGCGTACGCCAAGCCGAGTTGCTCTCCAGCAGGCGCGACGGCGAGATCCGCGTGGAGGTCGCCGACGAGGGCCGCGGGTTCGACCAGGACCGGCTGCCGCCCGACCGGTTCGGCGTGCGTGGCTCGATCCTCGACACGATGCGGTCCCTGCCGAACGGCGGCGCCCAGATCTCCTCCGGCGGCCAGGGCACCCGGGTGAGCCTGTGGTGGCGGCCGTGACCGAAGAGATCGAGCAGGTGGCGCGGCGCTACTCCCGCTACACCGCGATCGGCGCCGTCATGATCGCCATGCTCTGGCACACCGGCTACGACCTCACGGTCACGATCACCGGCTGGTACGACTTCCGCTACCCGGCGATCGCGGCGGTGGCCTGGCTCCTCTACACCGCGATCGCCGTACTGGCGGCGGTGGCCCTGCTGCGTACCTCCAGCGGGCCGGTCCGGGGGCGCGAGCTCGTCGTGCCGGTGCTGGCCCTGGACATCGCGGTGATCGTGGCCTGCTACCCGAAGGACCTGATCGGCCCCATCGACTGGGGCTGGGGCTCGGTGGGCTGGCTCGGCGTCATGCTTCTGTGGAACCGGCCGCGCGCGCGGGGCGAGCTGTTCGTCTTCCTCGCCGCCAACGCCGGCATCATGCTGGCGGCGATGGCCGCGACCGGGACGCTCGACCGCGTCTCCATCGCCAAGTACCTGATGGTCGAGGTCGGCAGCATCACCCTCCAGCTCGGGTACCTGGCCGGCTGTCACACGCTGCGCGTGCGCGCCGAGGACGCGGTACTGCTGGCCCGCCGGCTCGCCGCCGACGACGCCTGGCGGATGTCCGCCCGGCGCATCCACGCCGACCGGCTGCGCAGGTACGACGCCATCCGCGACGTGGCGGAGTCGCTGCTGAAGCAGCTGGCCGACGGCGCCGATCCCGGCGATCCCGGCGTCCGCGCGGACTGCACGGCCGGGGCCATGCGGCTGCGCCGCCTCATCACCGAGCGGGAGGACGTGCCCGACGCGTTGGTGTCGGCGCTGCGCGAGCGCATCGACGCGGCCGAGCGGCGCCAGGTCCTGGTGACGGCGCCGCCGTTCGGCGAGAACCTGCCCGACCTGCCGGAGGGCGTACGCGAGGACCTGCTCAGAGCGCCGATCCGGGCACTGGACGGCGCCAGGTCGCGGGCCAGGGTCACCGTGTCCGCGATGTCGACCATGATGAGCGTGGCCGTCGTGGCCGACAACGACGATCTGCCCATCAGCACCACCCCGGTACACGAGCCGAGCGGCGTCGTCGTCACCTATCAGCGGCAGGGAGGGGAGTTATGGGTCAACAGCATCTGGCAGGGTCCGTGACCGTCGCCCTGGTGGAGGATCACCAGGTCGTGGTGGACGGCGTCCGGTCGTGGTTCAGCCCGCCGGGCCCGGTGCGCCTGGTCGCCCAGGGGTCCACGATCGAGTCCGTCCGCGGCGTGGCCGCCGACGTGCTGATGCTCGATCTCAACCTCAACGGCACCTTGGTCGTCGACCGGGTCGCCGAGTTATGCGGGGGCGGGCAGCGGGTCATCGTCTTCTCCGAGCACGAGGAGCCGGAGATCGTGCGCGCCGTGCTGGACGCCGGGGCCTCGGCCTTCATCGGCAAGGGACGGGCCACGCGGGAGTCCTGCCTGGAGACCATCCTGGAGGTGGCCGCCGACAAACCGAGCATGACGCCGCCGATGGCGCAGGCGATCGCGACCGACGAGGGCCCGCACCGGCCGCAGCTGTCGGACAAGGAGCGGGCCGCGCTGCTGTTCTGGTTCCAGTCGATGTCCAAGGCATCGGTGGCGGCCCGGATGGGGATCAAGGAGCGGACCGTACGCCAGTACATCGACCGGGCCCGCGTCAAGTACGCGGCGGCGGGACGGCCCGCACCCACCAAGGAGAAGCTGCTCATCTGCGCCATCCAGGACGGCCTCGTCCGTCCTGACGAGGTGACCGTCTACACCTCCCTGGCCGCGCGCTCAGAAGAGGCGACCTAGGACAGCCGCGCGGGACCCCTTCTCGATGGCGTGATGCCGTTGCACCATCGAGAACATGTCCGCCCTTGTTCCCGGCGACCCGCGCCAGCTCGGTGAGTACTGGCTGGCGGGCCGGCTGGGGGAGGGCGGCCAGGGTGTGGTCTATGAGGCCTACGACCCCGCCGGGCAGCGGGTGGCGATCAAGGTGCTGCATCCCGGCGCCGGGGCCGAGTTGCGGGAGCGGTTCGCCAAGGAGGCGGCGGCGACCCGGCAGGTGTCGGCGTTCTGTACGGCCCGGGTGCTGTCGGTCGAGCTCGGCGACCCCCGCCCGTACATCGTCAGCGAGTACGTCGGCGGCCCCAGCCTGCGCCGGGCGGTCGCGACCGCCGGGCCGTACCGGCCGGACGACCTGCACCGGCTGGCCACCGGCATCGCCACCGCGCTGACCGCGATCCACCAGGCCGGGGTGATCCACCGCGACCTGAAACCCGACAACGTCCTGATCGGCCCCGACGGCCCGCGGGTGATCGACTTCGGGATCGCCAGGACGTCGGAGATGTCGCTCACCCCTACCGGCCAGGTCGCCGGGACGCCGGCGTTCATGGCGCCGGAGAGCGTCATCGGACAGCGCGCGAGCCCGGCCGTCGACGTCTGGGCGTGGGGTGCGGTCGTCGTGTACGCGGCGACCGGCCGCGACCCGTTCACCGGCGAGAACCTGGCGGGGCTGCTGCACCAGATCCTCGCCGCCGCCCCCGACGTGTCCGGGCTGGCCGAGCCGCTGCGCGCCCTGGTCACGGCGGCCCTCGCCAAGGACCCGGGCGAGCGCCCCAGCTCCCGGAGCCTGCTGCTGGCCCTGGTCGGCGGCCGGGACGTCGTCCCACGCGACGGTGGCCGGGATGCCGTCCCGAGTGACGGTGGCCAGGATGTCGTTTCGCGTGACGACGGCGAAACGCGGGCGCTGCTGGCCGAGGGCAGCCGGGCGGCCGAGGTGATCCGGCCGCCCGCCCTGCTCGCGCAGCCGCCCTTGGAGCTGGTGGCCGAGCAGATCTACCGGCGGCTGCGCGGCACCGACCAGGCCAGCGCGCTGGCGCAGCGCGAGCTGACCGTCCTGCCACCGCCTCCCGCCGCCGGGGCGGACGCGCGGTTCGACCTCAGCGCCGACGGCCGCGTGCTGGCGGTCGCCGACGCGGGCCGGGTGACCCTGCGCGAGGCCGGCCGGACGGTCCGCACGGTCGACGGCGTGGGTACGGGCGTACGCGTGATCGCCCTGAGCGGCGACCAGACGAAGATCGCGGTGTGCGGTCCCGATGGCGTACGCGTCTGGGACGTCGCGACGGGCCAGGCGGGCCCGCGCATCGCCGGGACCGCGCTCGGCGCGGTGCTCAGCCGCGATGGGCGGCTGCTGGGCCTGGCGACGGCCGAGGGCAGGGGCGAGGTCCGGGACGCCCGCACCGGCAAGCTGGTCATGGGCACGCGGGACGAGCGGATCGACCGGATCACCCTGTCCGACGACGGCCGCTACGCCGCCGCCACCTTCACCGACGCCCGCTACGAGCTGTGGGAGCTGGGCTCGCGACGCCGGATCGGGGGAACGGGCGGCGCGGTCGCCTTCGGGCCCGGCACGGCCGCGATCGCCACGGGTGGCGAGATCCGGCTGTGGGACCTGGTTACCAGGCGGTTCCGTCCGGACTCGCTCGTCGACGGCATCACGGCCGCCTGGCTGTCCTTCAGCGCGGACGGGCGGCTGCTCATCTCCTACGACCGCGCGGCCATCGCCGTCTGGGACGTCGCGACCGGCGATCCGACGCTGCACTACCCGCTGACCGACACCTCCGGCATGCCCTCGGCCCGGCTCGACGCCGGGCACACGCGGCTCAGCTACCTGCTGGGCAGGGGCGCGGTGGCGGTGCTCGACCTCACGGCGGGCGTCCATGTGGCCGGTGCGGCCGCCGCGGCGGCGTTCGACCCCGCCGGACGGGTCGCCGCGCTGCAGACCCCCGGCGGCCTGGTGCTGTGGGACGTCACCGCCGGCCGATCACTGGGCACACTCGGCCATCGCCACCCCACCGCCGACGCCCCCGACCATGCCGAGAACACCGACGCCCCGGCGGATCACACCGACCACGCCGAGGACACCGACGCCGCCGCCGACCACGGCCAGGACGCTGACGACGCCGACGGCGCGTACGCCCTGGCGTTCAGTCCCGACGGCCGGACGCTGGCGACCGGATCGGCCGGGACGACCACGGTGACGTTGTGGAACGTGGCGAACCGGACCGAGCTCGCGCGGCTGCCGGTGGGCGGCCGCCAGTACATAGACGGCCTGGCCTTCAGCCCCGACGGACGCACCCTGGCCGTGTCCCCCGCCGAGGGCCGGGCCGAGCTGTGGGACGTCAGCGGTCACCGGCGGCTCGCGGACCTGCCGAGGGCCGGGTTCGACGCGATGGCCTTCCGGCCCGACGGGAAGACCCTGGCGATCGGCGGAAGCGACGCCGCCCTCATCGACCTCACCACCGGGAACGTCCTGCGCGACCGGCCGTTCGGCGGCAGCGTCGATGGGGCGAGGTCGCTGGCCTACGCCCCGGACGGCGCGACGATCGCGGTCGGCTTCCGCCAGCTCGGCGTCGACCTGTGGGACGGGCTCGGCCGCCGTCAGCTGGGGCGGCTGGCGCCGGGGCGCGGCGAGTTCGACACGGTCATGGCGATCGCCTTCCAGCCGGGCGGCGCCATCCTGGCCACCGGCGGGAGCAGCGGCCGCGTGCAGCTGTGGGACGTGGCGGCCCGTACCTCTCTGGGCGATCCGTTCAAGGCGCACGCAGGCGGGGTGCTGGCCCTGGGATTCTCCGCCGACGGCCGGCGACTGCACAGCATCGCGGCGGACGGCACCATCTACACCGTCCCCGTCGACCCCGCCCTGGCCGTGGCCCGGATCTGCGCCCGCGCGGGCGCCGACCTGACCCCGGCCGAGTGGGACAGGTTCATACCCGAGATCCCCTTCAGAGAGGTGTGCTGAGCATGGCGACCCTGAGGACCACCCCGCGGACGATCCTGTGGAAGCTGCTGCGCGACGACGGGATCATCGAGTCGATCGACATCACGCCGGCCCCGGTGATCTCCGGAGCGCCGCTGGCCGTCGAGGTCGCGACCGCCGGCGTACGCCGCCTCGACGGCCTCCTGTACGGCCCCGGCGGGGAGCGGGAGAGGCTCGCGTTCGAACACGTCGAGAGCGGCGAGCTCGGCGACCTGTGGCGGGCGGAGGCCGTGGTGAAGACCGTGGGAGTCTGGCGGGCGCGGGTCAGCGCGCGCGGTGACGCCGTGGAGGAGCCCTTCACGGTGGCGACCGACGACCAGGCGGGCGTGGTGACGCGGATCGACGGGTTCAGCCTGGCGCCCGATCCGGTGTCCGAGGGCGACGAGCTGACCTTCACCGGCGTCCTGCGAGCAGACGACGCGAGACTCGGCGCTCGGCCGATCCTGCTGGAGTTCCGCGCCGACCAGGAGTTCGCGTGGACCGAGATCACCCGTACGGAGACGGGGGAGGACGGGGAGTTCAGCGCGGTCGTCATCGCCCAGAACTCCGGCTTCTGGCGGGCGGAGTTCCCCGGTTCCGGGACGCTCGACTCCGGAAGGCCTGGCTCCGGGTCGCCCGGCACGGGGAGAGGCCTGTTCGCCGACGCTGAGGCGCTGCGCGGCTCGCGCAGCGCCCAGCAGCACTCGGAGGTGGAGAAAAAGGGCCTTTACCAGGTGTCTCACACGGTCAGCGGCCAGTCGGTCCCGAAGAACACGACCGTCCGGCACACCGGCACGGTACAGAAGCGCGACAGCGTCAACGACCCCTGGAGCACGCTCAACAACGAGACGGCCGAGCTGTTCTTCAAGGGATCCGGCACCAACCGCAAGAACGTCACCAAGGGCAAGGGCAGATACCTGATCAAGGCCAAGGCGGTGAGCAGCGGTGCGTGGGGGGTGAAGATCTCCAGCTCCGCGAACGAGTTCGCGGAGATCAGGGTGACCGTCAACTGAGTCCCTCGCTTACTGACACCCACCCAGGCGGCCCGGTGCAGCCACATCGGCCGCACCGGACCGTCACCGGCTGAGCGGATCAGTCGCGATAAGTCCTGACGTAGTCGAAGCGGGCCACGGCACCTGACTTGTTCATCGAGACCAGCCCGATCTTGAGTCGCTGCTTGGCCGGCAGCGTCCACACGCCGTTGTAGACCCAGTGCTCGCCATCCCTGCTGGTCGCCGCGCGCACCTCGGTCTCGCCGTGCGCGGTGTCGGCGTGGTGGGACAGCCGCAGCCACATCGTGTCAGCGGTTGGGCCGCCGAACATCGGGCCGTTGAAGACCGCGGTCGGCGGGGTGGTCGTCGGCCGCTCCCCTTCCTTGGCGAACTCGCTGAGCTGGACCACCGCCCCGTTGCCCCGCTGCAGCGGGACCACCGAGTGCACCATCTTGAAGTACCGGTCGTCATTCTCGTATAGCAGGATCCCGGCCTGCTGGCCCGATTGCGTGGGCGCGAAGTCGATCTTCGTCTCCACCGTGTAGTCGCCCTCCGGCGCATCCCGCAGCAGCACCGATGCGGTGTTGGTGCCTTGGTACAGCTCGGCGTTCTGGGTCGGCCAGGACAGCGCGCCGCCGGTCATGGTGACGCCGGCCGCCGGGCCGCGTACCCACTGCCAAGGCGAGCCGGGGACGGTGTCGCCGTCGAACTCGTCGCTGTAGGCGGGCAGCAACGGACCTGGCTGGGGGTCGGGCACCCGCTCGGTGACGGGGGTGTACAGCTTCGCGGCACCGACGTTGTCGGCATCGCCGCTGCCACGCGCGACCGCGCCGACCGAGCCGTGACGGGCCGCGGCCCTCGGCAGGCGGCGGGTCTGCTCGGCGACCGGGTCACCGAGCTGGTCGGCGCTCACCTTGACGGCCAGTTCGGTGCCGCGCAGCTCGGCCACCACGGTGTGCCAGGTGCCGAAGTCGAACCCGGCCGGCAGCGCCGTCACCGACCTGCCGCGGCTCCTGCCGCCGATCACCACGTCGGTGACCAGCGCGCGGCTGTCCCGGTCCAGCCAGGCCACGACGTTGTTCTCGCGGTTGGCATAGGCGAGGGTGAGGCCGGCGGCGCCGGCGGTGACGCGCAGGTCCGCCTGCGCTCGTACGTCGGCGGTGGGGGCCTTCTTCGTGGAGACCAGGTAGCCGGTGGCGTTTCCGGCATGGCTCGCGTACCCCCGCGCGTCCTGATCGGTCCGCACCGACCAGCCGCCCTCGGCCCGCCAGCCGGTCAGGGAGCCGTCGTTGAACGTGCCGCCGGCGGCGAAGGAGGTCACCGGCGCGGGCTGGGCGCCTTCGGACGGTCCGGCTCCGGCGCGTACCACCGGCCAGCCGTCGATCCAGTCCAGCCGGTCGATCAGCAGCGGGCGCTTGCTCAGGCCCGCGAGCCGCCCGCCGCCGATCGGCGGGAAATCGGGGTCGGCCGTCGAGATGCCGTGGTAGACGAGCCAGTCCTGGCCGGACAGGTCGGTCTGGAAGCCGCTGTGTCCCGGGCCGGCCCAGCGGTTGCCGTTGGCGCCTACCACGATGGCGCCCTTGCTGGTCAGGTCCATCAGGTTGACGCCCTCGTCGTCCACGAACGGGCCCGACGGGGTGGTGGCCCGGCCGACCTTGACCTGGTAGCCGCTGTAGGCGCCCTGGCAGCAGCCGGCGTCGGAGTAGAAGAGGTAGTAGAAGGCGTCATGCCGGACGACGTACGCGCCTTCCATCCGGCGCCCCCTGGCCACCTGGGTCGCCGCGCCTTCGATGCGGGTGGCGTCGGCGTTCATCTTCGCGACGCAGATGATGTCGTAGCTTCCCCAGTACATGTACGGGGTGCCGTCGATGTCGGTGAACTGCGCCTGGTCGATGTTGCCCGTGGGGCAGGCGGTCGAGGACGGCAGTACGTCACCAGCGTCGGTCCACGGCCCGGTCGGGGTCGGTGCCGTCGCCAGTCCGAGATCACCCCCGTTGGGGGACACCGAATAGTAGAGGTAGTACTTGCCGTTGATGTACCTGACGTCCGGCGCCCAGAGCCGTGCGGCGTTGTGCCAGGCGGGCTGGGTCTCCGGGGTGAAGACCTGCCCGGCGTACTCCCAACGCACCATGTCCTTGGAACGCAGGATCGGCAAGATCCGCTCGCCGTCCTCGCCCTTGCTGTTGAACACCGGGTTCTGGGTGCCGTAGGCGTACCAGAACCCGTCCTTGCCGTGGATCATCGTCGGGTCGGGGAAAGTGTCGACCACGCCCGCCGACACCGGGTTGGCGTACGTGCTCGGCGCCTGCGCCGCCGCTGGTGGGCCGATGACCAGCCCGGACAGCAGGACGGTGAGGCCGAGGGCCCGGCTGAGCCGCGACAAACGATCATGGGGTTGGGGCATGCCGCAGAGTCTGTCGACGCCGTATTTTTCCGTCAATAAACCGGAAAAATACGCATGACGCGGGCCGTAGCAGCGCGCAAGGCCGCCGGAGCGGAAACGTGATCCCGTCCGCCCCGCTCAGGGTTCTATCTGGTCGGCCACGCAGGCCAGGTACAGGGCCAGACGGGCTCGGTGATCGTCCGCCGGCCGGCCTGACAGCTGGGAGATCTTGTCCAGGCGGTAGAGCAGCGTGTTGCGGTGGATGTTCAGGGCGGCCGCGGCCCGGACCAGGTTGAAGCCGCTCTCGCAGTACGCGATGACGGTCTGGCGCAGCATCGGCCAGTCGGGGCGGGCTCTCAGCCCGGCGGTGGAGACGCCGGCGAAGCGCGAGCGCGCCCTGCGCGGCGCGGCGGCCAGCAGCTGGTGGACGCGCAGGTCTCCGATGGCGTGGACCTGGGCGTCGGCATGGACGCGCGGCCCGAGGCGCAGCGCCGTGGCCGCGTCCTCGTAGGAGTCGTGCAGCCCGGGGACCGAGTCGGCCGCGACGCCGAGGCCGATCCCGACCCGCAGCCCGATCCGCTGGCGGATGTGGCCGGCGAGCGGCAGGCAGAGCGATCGGAGGTCGGTCCCGGCGGGCAGGCGGGGGAGCGCGGCGAAACGGCTGGAGGTCATCGCGGCGACGAGGTCCTGGGAGCCGGAGAACGTCTCGCGGATGGCACGGAGCAGCATCGAGCGGATGCCTGATCCGTCGTGGCTGGGTGCGCCCTCCCCGACGTCGACGATCACCGCGGTCCGCTCGGCCCGCAGGTCGTAGCCGAGCTCGCCGGCCCGCGCGACGAGATCTTCAGGGTTGACCACGTCCGGGTCGAACCGCGCGATGTCGCGGAGCAGGTCCTCCACCGTCCGCTCCAGCAACAACCTGGAGCGCAGCCGCATCGACTCCTGCAGCATGATCTCCGTCTGCCGCTTGACCACCAGCCCGAAGCGCTGGACCCGGGCCGGGGAGCCGGTGATGCCGACCGTGCCCAGCGCCCGGCCGTCGATGATGATCGGCAGCGTGATGCCGGGCCGTACCCCCTGCAGCCGGCGGGCCTGTTCCGCGGAGTGCGCCGCGGACTTCAGGGTGCGCATGACCTCCACCGACGCCTCGTGGAAGGAGCCGATGCGGCGGGTGTCGCCGCTGCCGATGACCAGGCCGTCCGGATCGGTGATCAGCACGTTGAAGCCGATGATGTCGCTGGTGTCGCCGGCGATCCCCTGGGCGAGGGTGGGCGTGAGGACCGGTGGCCAGGGTTGGGACATGCACGCCACCTCCATCGTGCGAATCGTACGGCAAAGAAGCGAAATATCCCGCTAAGTATGAATTTATCGTCCAATGACGCTCGGGTGAAGCTCGTCTACGGTGGGCGCAATACGAGTTCTGGGGGACATATCGGAAAGAGGTCGCCATGAGTCGTAAAAGCGGCGTTATAGTCGCATTGATCGCGATTAACGTCCTTGCAGGGTGTGGATCCGACAAACCTGTCGCGAACTCCTACAACACCCTCGAACCTGGCGTGCTCAAGGTCGCCGTCCAGCCGTACATGCCCTACACCGCGGTCCGCGGCCAGGACCTCGTGGGCATCGACAGCGAGATCCTCCAGGCCGTCGCGAAGAAGCTGAACCTGCGGCTCGAACCTCAGGTCACCGACTTCAGCGGGATGCTCGGCAGCGTGCAGGCCCGCAGGGCCGACATCTCCATCGGCGGTATCGCGTGGACGAAGGAGCGGCAGACGCAGGGCCTGTTCACCGACCCGCCCTACTACTCGCCGCCGGCGATGGCGGTGCACGGCGACAAGCAGTACGCCACGGTCGCGAACCTCGAAGGACTCCCGCTCGGCACCGTGACCGGCTACGTCTGGGTGAAGTCGATCCAGGCCATCCCCGGGGCCGAACTGCACGCCTACCCCGACGCGCAGGGCGTGTTCAACGACCTGTCCGCCGGCCGTATCCAGGTGGGCTTCCTCGACCCGCTGCTGATCATCTATACCCAGCAGAAGCGCCCTGACATGCGGTTCAGCACCCGATACCTCACCGCTCCGACCGACGAGGAGGTGAAGAAGCAGGCGGCGTATGAGTATCTGCGGCCGTACATGACCAGCTTCTACATCCCCAAGGAGGAGCCCAAGCTGGAGCAGGCCGTCTCCCAGACGATCAGAGGCATGTACGCCAACGGCGAGATGGCCGCGCTGATCAAGAAGTACGGCGGCGACGCTCAGCAGTTCCTCAAGCCCTCACCGTGGATGGCCCAGCAGCGGCGCGGCGTCGATCGCCCGGCCGGCTGGCAGCCGCCCAGCCTGTAGACGGAGGCGCAACGTGTTCAAGGTTCCCTGGTCCGACTACACCGACACGCTCCTGCAGGGGTTGCTGCGCACCGTGGAGTACGCGGTGCTGGGCTTCGCGGGAGCGGTCGTGCTCGGGCTGCTTCTCGCGCTCATGCGGCTGAGCGGATCGCGCCTGGTGCGGTTGCCCGCGTCGATCTATACCGAGGTCTTCAAGAACATCCCGCTGCTGGCGATCATCTTCGTCACCTACTTCGGGCTGACCTCGATCGGCGTGCGGTTGGGCGCGATCGAGGCGGGCGCGCTCAGCCTGGTGGTCTTCTACGCCGCCTACCTGTCGGAGATCTTCCGGTCCGCGCTGGCCGGGGTGGACGGCGGCCAGCGGGAGAGCGCCCAGGCTCTGGGCATGAGCCCGCTCGGCACGTTCACCCACGTGATCTTTCCGCAGGCGCTCAGGCTCGCCCTGCCCGGCACCAACACGATGCTGGTGGACCTGCTGAAGTCCACCTCGCTGCTGGTGACGATCTCGGCGGCCGAGCTCATGACCCAGGCGCAGCTCATCACGTCGGACACCTTCAGGGCGCTGGAGGTCTACCTCGTCATCGCGGCGATCTACTTCGCGCTCTGCTATCCGCTGTCGCAGGCGTTGCTCTGGCTGGAGCGGCGGGTCAGGGCGGGCTCGCCGCTGCTCATGGGCAGGCGCCGCCGCCTGCGCAAGGCCCGCGCATTGCTGGGAGAGGGTTCATGACACCGCTCGTGAGGATCGACGGGCTGATCAAGTCCTTCGACGAGCGCCGGGTGCTCGATGAGGTCAGCCTGGAGGTACGGCCGGGCGACATCGTGAGCATCCTGGGCCAGAGCGGCGGTGGCAAGAGCACCCTGCTGCGCTGCGTCAACCTGCTGGAACGGCCCGACGCCGGCATCATCGAGCTGGCCGGCGAACGGATCCACCCGGCGGGTGGCGACCTGGCCAGGCTGCGCCAGCGCGTCGGCATGGTCTTCCAGCGCTTCCATCTCTTCCCTCACCTGACCGCGGTGGAGAACGTGGTGCTCGCGCAGATGAAGGCGGCCGGCATCGGCGAGGACGAGGCGGTGGCGACGGCCGTACAGCTCCTGCGCAGGGTGGGACTGTCGCACCGCGCGCTCGCCTTTCCCGAACAGATGTCGGGCGGCGAGCAGCAGCGGGTCGCCATCGCCAGGGCGCTCGCGCTCAAGCCCGCGGTGCTGCTGTTCGACGAACCCACCTCGGCCCTCGACCCCGAGTCGACCGGCGAGGTGCTGCGGGTCATGCGCACCCTGGCCGACGACGGCATGACCATGCTGATCGTCACCCACGAGGTGCCCTTCGCCAGGGAGATCTCCGACTGGGTGGCCTTCCTCGACCGGGGTCGCATCGTGGAGGAGGGTCCGCCGCAGAAGGTGCTCGACGACCCGCGGGAGACGCGGACGAAAGCCTTTCTCACCTCCTATGGGCCGATACGGTGAGCGCGCCGCCCGTGGTCGTGATCGGCGGCGGCGCCGTCGGCCTCTGCACGGCCTTCTACCTGCGGCGGCAGGGCGCGGAGGTGCACGTCGTGGACCGGGGTCCCGTCGGCGGCGGCTCCTCACGTGGCAACGCGGGCTGGGTCTGCCTGAGCCACTCAGCGCCGGTGCCCGCGCCCGGCGTCGTCCGGTACGCCGTCGCTTCGATCGGCCGTCCTGACTCTCCGCTGTACGTGCGGCCACAGCCGACGCTGGCGTTCGCCCACTGGCTGCTGAAGTTCCGGCGGAGCAGCACCAGAGAGGCGTTCCAGCGGGGCTACGCGGCTGTCGCCCGCTTCGCCGAGCCCGCCTTCGACCGGTACGGAGAGCTGGCGGCGGCCGGGGTCGACACGACCCTGACCAGACCTGGCCTGGTACACGCGTTCATCTCGATGGAGGAGGCCACGCGCTTCCACCGCACCCAGCGTGCCATGACATGGGCGGGGTACGACGTGCCCGACGAGATCCTCACTGGCAGGGACCTGCTGGACCTCGATCCCGCGCTCGGCGGCAAGGTCACGGCGGGCTACCGCGTGCGCGGGGAGGGCGTGCTCGACCCGACGGCCTTCGTCGAGTCGCTCGCCGCCCACCTGCGCAAGGCCGGGGTGAGCATCACCGAGCACGCGGCCGTGCGGGGGTTCCGCATGCGCCGCGGTCAGGTGGCCGCGCTGCGCATGTCCGAGGGCGATCTCGACTGCTCCGCCGTGGTGGTGGCCGCCGGGTCCTGGTCGGCGGATCTGCTGCGCGGCCTCGGTATGCGGATGCCGCTCCAGGCGGGCAAGGGCTACAGCTTCTCGGTCCACCTCGACCCCGCCCCTGAGCACCCCATGTACCTCGGGGACAAGCATGTCGCGGTCTCGCCCATCGCGGGGAGCACCCGCATCGCCGGGACGATGGAGCTCAGCGGCAACAACCGGCGTCTCGACTGGCGGCGCGTGGTGGCCATCGCCCGTGCCAGCCGCGACTACCTCGGCCCGTGGTACGACACCCCCGACGACCTGATGGCGCTCATCCGCGACCCCTGGGTGGGTGGGCGGCCCATGCTCCCCGACGGGTTGCCGGTGCTCGACCAGGTCCCTGGCACCCCCAACGCCTACGCGGCCACCGGGCACGGGATGCTCGGCATCACACTCGCCCCGGCGAGCGGCCGAGCGATGGCCGACTACGTCGTCACCGGCCGTCGCCCGGCCGAGCTCGGGGCCTTCCGCGGCGACCGACGATAGGGCACGCACCCACCCGAAGGTTCATTCAATTAATTGATTGAGTAGTATGTGAGGCATGTCGCCAGAGGAACGGCGGCCGGACGAGCGCAGGCAGGGAGTGCAGGGGGCGCGGGAGCGCGTCCTCGCCGCGGCCGTCGCCGAGTGACCCACTGTCACCTGAGACCCGGCAGGTCCAGCAGACCCAGCTCGTCAAACTGCTCACCGAGGATTAGAGGAGACCCCACACCATGGTCACGGTTGTTTTCGGCGCTCGGGGGAGCGTCGGCCGCCATGTCGCCGCAGGTCTGACCGCTTCGAGCGTGCCGGTCCGGCTGACGAGCAGGACGCCGGACACCTCCCACATAGCAGCGGATCTGGATGTGCCGGAAACGTTG
Source organism: Nonomuraea sp. NPDC050680 (assembly GCF_040654555.1). Classification (NCBI taxonomy): domain Bacteria; kingdom Bacillati; phylum Actinomycetota; class Actinomycetes; order Streptosporangiales; family Streptosporangiaceae; genus Nonomuraea; species Nonomuraea sp. NPDC050680. The sequence goes on from NZ_JBFAIF010000010.1 coordinate 65,180, forward strand.
CCCGCCGCGCTGGAAGGCGCCTCGCAGGTCTTTCTCTATGCCAAACCCGCGGGCATCGCCGATTTCGTGGCGGCTGCGCGTTCGGCCGGAGTGCGGCGGGTGGTGTTGCTCTCGTCCGGGGCGGTCGTGCAGCCCGGCGCTGACCGCAATCCGATCGCGCGCGAGCATCGCATCGTGGAGTCGGCCCTGGAGGAGTCCGGGCTCTCCTGGACCTTCATCCGGCCGGGGATGTTCGCGACCAACACCCGATGGTGGTGGACGCGGGCGATCAAGGGCGGGGAGGCGGTGCGACTGCCGTACCCGGAGGCGATGGCGGCTCCCGTCAGCGAGCGGGACATGGCCGCGCTCGCCGTGACGGCGCTGACCGAGCGTGGGCACGGGCGGCAGGCGTACACGGTGTACGGGCCGCAGGCGCTCACCCTGCGCGAGCAGGTCGGGCACATCGGCGCGGCCATCGGCAGGAAGATCCCGATCGAGGTGGTCACACCCGAACAGGCGCGGGCCGACCTGGGCAAGACAATGCCCGCGATGGGAGTGGAGGCGATCATGCGCGCGTGGACGACGGGCGCCGATACCGTCCCCGAGACCTCCGTCATCGTCGAGAAGATCACCGGACGCCCTGCCCAGACCTTCGCGGAATGGGCGCGCGACCACGCGGCCGACTTCCGCTGACCGCTCCGGCTCTTCCTCGACTCCAGCTCTTCCTCGACGCTGCGACGATCGCCGCGGCTCGTCCCACGTCGAGATCGTTCGTCCTCGGCTTCGCCTGCGGGCGCCACATCTTGACCCGCTCCTCCCGGTGGCGGGTCAGGCGTTGCCGAGGACGAGCCAGGAAAGCTCAGACGGCGGCCTTGTTCGCGGCGGCGTCGGCCTGGGCGCGTGTCTGGCCGACGAGGCTACCCGGGCGGTGGCGCGGCAGGCGAGCGCGGCGGGCATAGGGCCAAGCGGCCGATCCTCCGGGAGCGGTCAGCGGCCTGTACGGACGGCGGTGAAGAATCCTCCGCTCGATGGTCCGGGGACGGGACGGCCGTAAGAGGCGGCGAGTTCGTAGATCCCGGGTAAGGCGTCGAAGTCAGGTGCCGGGAGCGCCGTACCTGCTGTAGGGCTGGTGCCTGGCGCAGCATCCCTCCCGGCTGATCCTGGACCACAGCCCCGGCTCATGCGGCCATCTACCAGGGGAAGTGCGAAAAATCTCCCCCGGCATGGGGTTCGGAGGCCCCTATCCGGAAAGCCAGGAGTTGGGGGATGCGAATGTGGGAACGCGATCGGGAATGGCACTGTGTCGAGACCCTGCTGCGCACGGTGGAGGGGGGCGCGGCCGGGACGCTGCTGGTGGACGGCGAGCCGGGGGCGGGCCGGACCCGCCTGCTCACTGAAGCCGCCCGCGCCGCGGGTGAGCGCCGCGTCAGCGTGCTCCAGGGCGGCCCGGGGGAGCTGGGCGAGCTGATTCCCTGCGGAATGCTGTACCAGGCTCTCGATCTGCGCTTCGAGCCGGCCGCCGGCGGCGATCCCGGCGACTCGCGGGCGCGTACCCTCGAACGCCTGAGATCCGGCCTCGAGGAACGGGCCACGGGACCGGTGCTGGTCGTGCTCGACGACCTGCACTGGGCGGACCCGATGACGCTGATGGTGCTGCGCGCCCTGCACCACGTGCTCGCGTCCCGGTCCATCGGCTGGCTGCTGAGCCGATCCACCGCCGTGGAACAGGGCCAGGCCGCTTTCCTGTTCGACCTCCTGGAGCGAGAAGGAGCCGCCAGGGTCGAGCTCGCGCCGCTCTCGCCGGAGGCGGTCGTCGGGCTGATGACGGAGACACTCGGGGCGCCACCCGAGCCGGCCCTGCTGGCACTGGCGGGCGGCGCCGGCGGCAATCCGCTGCTGATCAGCGAGCTGCTCGCCGGTCTCCGTGATGAAGGACGGCTGGCAGCCGGGGCCGACGGAATCGTCCTGCCGCACGCGTACGTTCCCCACCGGCTGCGGATGGTCGTACGCCACTGGATCGACGCCCTCAGCACAGGCGCCAGAAACCTGGTGGAGACCGTCGCCGTGCTCGGCCGGTCCTTCTCGCCGGAACAGGCCACGTCACTGCTGGGCACCACACCGGCCGCCCTGCTTCCCCTGGTCGAAGAGTGCATGGCGGCGGGCATCCTGGCCGCCACCCCGCAGGGCCTCACCTTCCGCCACGAACTGGTCAGGCTCGTGGTCGCCACGCGGGTCCCGCAGCCGGTACGGCACGCGCTGCTGGACCAGCTCGGCGTCCGCACCAACGTCGAAACGGCGAGTCGGCCACCGGAGGTCTACGCCGAGCCGGCGAGCCGGCTACCGGACGTCTACGCCGGGGCGACGAGTCGGTCACCGGACCTCTCCGCTCCCGGCTCCGGTGACCTGGTCGCCCTCATTGACGCGGCGATCGCCGGGGGGCGGCTGCAGGAGGCCGAGCGGCTGGTCAACGGGGGTTTGGCCGATCGCGACCCGGCGGGCAACGTGGCCGAACTGCGCTGCCTCCTGTCGGACATCATGTATCTGACCGGCCGGATCGAGGAGGCCCTGCGGCAGGCCGAGACGGTGCTGGCCGTACCCGACCTGCCCGGCCACGTGCGCGATCGGGCGGTCCTGATCCGGCTGTACGCCCTGACGCGCCTGCGGGCTTCGGGCACGCCCGCCCGGGAGTACGCGTGCGAGGTCCTGGAAGGCGGCGCCCGGTACGGTCCGGCGGCGCAGGTCGCGGCCCTGGTGGTGCTCGCGGTCACCGAGTGGGAAGAGGGCCGCTTCACCGAGGCGCTGGCGTACGCCGAGGACGCCCGGCAGCTGGCCGGGACGGAGGAGTCATACGTGCATCGCTACGACTCCCTGCTCGTCTCCGCCGAGCTGCTCATGAACGTCCACCGGCTCGACGAGGCCCGTGCGATCCTCCGGGAGGCTCGTGCGGACATGTCCGCCGACAACCATCTGACCTGGACCGCGGACGCCTCCGCTCTGGAGGCGCGGGCCGAACTCGCCGCGGGCCGTTTCGCCGACGCCGTCACCGAGGCGGAGAAAGCCTTGGACCTGGCAACCGCCTTGGGCACCCCGCTGCCCGCCATGGTGGCCAACGCCGTCCTCGCCACCGTCGCGCTGCGCCGCGGCGACCTGCGCGCGGCGTCGCGGTACGTCGCGGACATCGCGGACTTCGCGGACGTTGCGGATGTCGCTGGCGGTGCAGGCGGTGCCGGCGGTGCGGGCGGTGCGGGCGGAGGAGGCGGTCCACTCACTGGCCATCCACGGCATACGCTGCTGACGGCGCAGGTCGCCGAGGTACGCGACGGGCCGCTCAGCGCGATGACCCTGCTCACGGACCTTCCCGTACCATGCGCGCGGCTGCGCTCGATGCTCACCATGGACCCCACGGCGAGCGCGTGGATGGTCCGCGTCGCCCTCGCCGCCGACGACCGCCCGGCGGCCGAGGCCGTCGTGGCCGCCGTGGAGGCGCTCAGCGCGGCCAACCCGGGGTTCGCCGCGCTGGTCGCCTCGGCCGCGCACGCCCGCGGCCTGCTCGATGGCGACTGCGATGCCCTCGGCCGGGCCGCCGAGCGGACGGACGACGCATGGGCCCGGGCCTCGGCTATGGAGGATCTCGGCACGGCGCTCCTCGCCACCGGGCGGCACGAGGAAGCGGCCGGCAGCCTGGATCGCGCCCTCGCGATCTACCAGGACATCGGCTCTGTCAGGGATTTGGCGCGCGTCCGCCAGAGGCTGCGCGGCATGGGCGTCCGCCACCGCCACTGGAGCTACGCCGAGCGGCCGGTCTCCGGCTGGGACAGCCTTACCGAGACCGAGCGGAACATCTCGCTGCTCGTCGCCGACGGATGGACCAACCGGCGGATCGCCGAGCAGACATTCATCAGCGTGCACACGGTGGCCTTCCACCTGCGGCACGTCTACCGCAAGCTGCAGATCAACTCCCGTATCGAGCTCGTCCGTCTTGTGGTGTCGCAGGGAAGGGTCGAGTCCGGCCCGTCCGGTGTGGCAGGAGCCTGAGCGATGCCAGCCCGTATGAGCAAACAGACGGTGATGACTACACACCTGGGGGATGTGGCGGACGGATGCCCGGAGAAGCCTCGAAAACGTACGCACTCGAAAACGTACGCAGAGGTATCCCGCCTGTAATCGAGGAGGAGCCGTGTCTCTAGCATCACCGGGCCCGATCACCGCGAACCGGGTCCCGGTCGCCAGCTATCCGACGTACGCCGAGGCCGAGAAGGCCGTGGACTTTCTGTCCGACCACGGGTTCCCCGTACAGGGAACGCTCATCGTAGGAGTGGGACTGCGCTCGGTGGAGCGGGTGGTCTCGCGCATGACGTACCTGCGCGCCGCCGGGTTGGGGGCCGCGTCCGGAGCCTGGTTCGGTGTGCTCATCGGCCTGTTCCTGGGGATCTTCTTCGCGCCCAGGCCCTCGGCCATGGTCGGCCTGCTGCTGTGGGGGCTGCTGTGGGGACTGGTCGCCGGAGCGATCTACGGTCTGATCTCGCACTCGGTACACGGCGGCCGCCGGGACTTCGTCTCGGAGAGCGGGCTGGTAGCCGACAAGTACGACGTCCTCGTCGAGTCCGACCACGTGGCCAGGGCCCAGGAACTGCTCGGCAAGACAAGCGGCTAGCACAAGAAGCGAAACAAGCGGCTAGGGGGAGCTCGCCATGGCGAAAGCAGTCGGTATCGATCTCGGTACGACCAACTCGGTGATCGCCGCCACAGAGGACGGTCAGCCCACGGTCATTCCCAACGTGGAGGGGTCACGGACGACACCGTCGGTGGTGGCGTTCACCGACCAGGGCGAGCGGCTGGTCGGCCAGCTGGCCCGCCGTCAGGCCATACTCAACCCCAAAGGGACGATCTACTCCGCCAAGCGGTTCATCGGCCGCCGCTTCAACGAGGTCGAGAGCGAGATCCACGCGGTCTCCTTCGACGTGGTGGAAGGGCCGGACGGATCGGTACGCTTCCAGGTCGGCGACAAGCAGTACGCGCCGGAGGAGGTCTCGGCCCTGGTGCTGAGGAAGCTCGCCGCCGACGCGGCGAAGTATCTCGGCGAGAAGGTCACCGAGGCCGTCATCACCGTCCCGGCCTACTTCAACGACGCCCAGCGCCAGGCGACCAAGGACGCGGGCCGCATCGCCGGGCTCGAAGTCCTCCGGATCATCAACGAGCCGACCGCCGCCGCGCTGGCCTACGGGCTGGACAAGAAGTCCAACGAGACCGTGCTGGTCTTCGACCTGGGCGGCGGCACCTTCGACGTCAGCATCCTGGACATCGGTGAGGGGGTCGTCGAGGTACGTTCGACCTCCGGCGACGGGCATCTCGGCGGGGACGACTTCGACCGGCGGATCGTCGACTACCTGGCCGACGAGTTCCAGAAGGACCAGGGCATCGACCTGCGCCGCGACCCGCAGGCCCTGCAGCGGCTCTTCGAAGCGGCGGAGAAGGCCAAGGTCGAGCTGTCCGCGGTGACCCAGACCACGATCAGCCTGCCGTTCATCACGGCGGATGCGACGGGGCCGAAGCACCTCAACACCACGCTCATGCGCTCCACGTTCGAGCAGATCACCGCCGACCTGGTAGAGCGCTGCGTCCATCCCGTGGAGCAGGCGATGGAGGACGCCAAACTCAGGCCCTCGGACATCGACGAGGTGATCCTCGTCGGCGGGTCGACCCGCATGCCCGCCGTGCAGAACCTCGTGCGCAGGCTCACCGGCGGCAAGGACCCCAACATGACGGTGAACCCGGACGAGGTCGTGGCCATCGGCGCGGCGATCCAGGCCGGCATCCTCAAGGGCGAGGTCGAGGACGTCGTCCTGCTCGATGTCACGCCCCTGTCGCTGGGCGTCGAGACGCTCGGCGGCGTCATGACCAAGGTCATCGAACGCAACACCACGATCCCGGCCCGCCGGACCGAGACCTTCAGCACGGCCGACGACAACCAGAACGCCGTCGACATCGTGATCCTTCAGGGGGAGCGGGAGCGCGCGGCCGACAACCGGGTGCTCGGGCGCTTCCGGCTGGAGAACATCCGCCCCGCGTCCCGGGGAGAGCCGCAGATCGAGGTCACCTTCGACATCGACGCCAACGGCATCCTCAACGTCACCGCCCGCGACAAGGACACCGGTGCCGAGCAGCGGATCACCATCACCGAGAGCTCCAACCTGGACAAGCAGGACATCGAGCGGATGGTCGCCGAAGCCGAGCAGCACCGCACCGAGGACGCCCGGCTCCGGGAGGCGATCGATGCCCGCAACGAGCTGGACTCGGTCGCCTACCAGGTGGAACGGCGCCTGCATGAGCTCGGCGACGGTGTCCCCGTCCACGAGAAGGCGCGTGCGGAGCAACTCGTCCAGGACGCCCGGCAGGCGGTCAAGGAAGAGGCGCCGCTCGACCGGTTGCGCGGCCTCAGCGGCGAACTCCAGCAGGTCTATCACGGGCTCGCGGTCAGCGGCCGGCCGGAGGGGCAAGCCGGCGTACCGCCGCAGGGCAGGACGGAGGCCGCTTCCGGCCGCGACGAGGACGTGATCGACGCCGAGTTCACCACCTCCGACTCGGAGTGACATGAAAGGCCACGAGGACAGAACGGACCAGGCCGAAGCACCGGCTCGGCAGGCACCGGGCGCGACGGACGCGCCCACGCCCACGCCCGCCGACGCGTCCGCGAAGGCGCCTCCGCAGACACCTACGGGGGCGTCCGCGGAGGCGCGCTCCGACTCCTCCGCGGAGACCGACGCGAAGCTCGCCGAGCTGGAGGACCGCTGGCTGCGCTCGGTCGCCGAGCTGGACAACGTGCGCAAACGCATCGCCCGCGACGCCGAACGGCTGCGGGCCGAGGAGCGGGACAGGGTGGCGGCCGAGTGGCTGCCCATCCTGGACAACCTGGAGCTCGCCCTGGGCCACGCGGCCGGTCAGGAAGGTGAGGCGCGCGCCATCGCCGAGGGCGTGCGGGCCGTACGGGACCAGGCCCTGGCGGTGCTGTCCCGCCTCGGGTACGCCCGCCACGACGAGAGCGATGTGCCCTTCGACCCGGTTCACCACGAGGCGGTGGCCACCGTCGCACGGGACGACGTCGCGCCCGGCACCGTCGTCCAGGTGGTGCGTCCCGGCTATGGCGACGGCCGGCGGCAGCTGCGGCCGGCGGTCGTGGTCGTGTCGAAGAAGGCGGAGTGATGGTCGTCCGGCGGGACTTCTACGAAGTGCTGGGCGTCGACCGGAAGGCCGACCAGGACGAGATCCAGCGGGCCTATCGCAAACTCGTGCGCGCCAACCATCCCGACGTCAACAAGGATCCCGGGGCGGAGGACCGGTTCAAGGAGATCTCGGAGGCGTACTCCGTACTGTCCGACCCCCAAACGCGCCGCAGGTACGACGCGTTCGGTCCTGATTTCCGCCAGGTGCCGCCCGACATGGACCCCGAGCAGTACGCCCGCGCACGCGGCGGCGGCAGCCAGTGGCGTTCGACAGGGGGAGCAGGCTTCGAGAGCGGCATCGACATCGAGGACCTGCTCGGCGGCATGTTCGGCGGCCGAGGCGGGCGCGGCGGGCGCGGCTGGGGGCCCGTGCCCGGTGCCGACCAGGAGGCCGGGCTGACGCTCACGGTCGAGGAGGCGTACAAGGGCGGGCGTCGTACCATCACCTTGCCCGGCGGCCGGCGGCTGGACGTGACGATCCCTCCGGGCGTCACGAACGGCCGGCGCGTCAGGCTCGCCGGTGAGGGCGGCCACGGGAGCGGCGACGCGCCGCGGGGCGATCTCTACCTCATCGTCCGGATCGCCGACCATCCCCGTTACCGCGTCGAGGGACGCGACATCCATGCCGTCCTGCCGCTGGCGCCCTGGGAGGCCGCGCTGGGCGCCACGGTCGCCATCGACACGCCGGGCGGCGAGGCGAAGCTCAAGGTGCCGCCGGGCACCCCGACCGGCCGCCGCCTGCGACTGCGCGGGCGCGGCATGCCCGACCCGCGCGGCGTCAGCGCCGGGGACTTCTTCGCCGAGGTCCGCGTCATGGTGCCGCCCCGGCTCACCGAGGAGGAGCGGCGCCTGTTCGAGCAGCTCGCCGCCGTCTCGGCCTTCGACCCGAGGGGGCGTTCATGACCTACGCACTCGTACGGCCGGCGCGCCTGGACCTGAACTCCTACGCGCGCGCCACCGGCCTGCACCCGGAGGCCATCCGCCGGCTCGTGGCGCTCGGCCTGCTCGAACCGGTCAGGGACGTCAGGGGCGAGCTGTACTTCCCGCCCGCCCAGGTGGCCGTGGCCGCCCGGATCCAGCGGCTGCACCACGGCCTGTCGATCAACTACGCCGCCATCGGCCTGGTGATCGACCTGCTCGACCGGATCGAAGAGCTGGAGACGACCCTGCGGCGCTTGTCGGAACGACACTAGGGGGAGTGGAGTGGACCCGAACCGGATGACGCGGAAATCGCAGGAGGCGCTGCACGACGCCCAGACCAAGGCCGTGCGATACGGGCATACCGAGGTCGACGCCGAGCACCTCCTGCTGGCCTTGCTCGAACAACCGGAAGGGCTGGCACCCCGGCTGCTGGCGGCGGCGGGGGCGAACACGGACAGCTTGATCACCGACCTGGAGGCGGAGCTCGCGCGCCGGCCCAAGGTCAGCGGGCCGGGGACGACACCCGGCCAGGTCTTCGTCACCCAGCGGCTGACCCGGCTGCTCGACACCGCGGAGCGGGAGGCGAAGCGGCTCAAGGACGAGTACGTCTCCGTCGAGCACCTGCTGCTGGCCATGATCGAGGAGGGGACCTCGGGCGCCTCGGGGCGGCTGCTGCACGGCCAGGGACTGACCCGGGACCGCTTCCTGGAGTCGCTCACCGCCGTCCGGGGCAACCAGCGGGTCACCTCGGCCATGCCCGAAGTGGCCTACGAGGCGCTGGAGAAGTACGGGCGTGACCTGGTCGCCGAAGCCCGCGCGGACAAGCTCGACCCCGTCATCGGCCGCGACTCCGAGATCCGCCGGGTGATCCAGATCCTCTCCCGCAAGACCAAGAACAACCCCGTCCTGATCGGTGACCCCGGTGTCGGCAAGACGGCCATCGTCGAAGGACTCGCCCAGCGGATCGTGCGCGGTGACGTCCCCGAGGGACTGCGCGACAAGACGATCTTCAGCCTGGACATGGGCTCGCTCGTGGCCGGCGCCAAGTACCGCGGGGAGTTCGAGGAACGCCTCAAGGCCGTGCTGAACGAGGTGAAGGCGGCCGAGGGCCGGATCCTGCTGTTCGTCGACGAGCTCCACACGGTGGTCGGAGCCGGGGCGACCGAAGGCGCCCTGGACGCCGGCAACATGCTCAAGCCGATGCTCGCGCGCGGCGAGCTGCACATGATCGGCGCGACCACGGTCGAGGAGTACCGCCGGCACATCGAGAAGGACGCGGCCCTGGAGCGGCGCTTCCAGCCGGTGCTGGTCGAGGAGCCCTCCGTCGAGGACGCAATCTCGATCCTGCGCGGACTGCGCGAGCGGCTGGAGGTCTTCCACGGCGTGAAGATCCAGGACAGCGCGCTGGTCGCCGCGGTGAATCTGAGCCACCGCTACATCGCCGACCGGTTCCTGCCGGACAAGGCGATCGACCTGGTCGACGAGGCGTGCGCGATGCTCCGTACCGAGATCGACTCCATGCCCGCCGAGCTCGACGAGCTGACCAGGCGGCTCATGCGGCTGGAGATCGAGGAGGCCGCGCTGGCCAAGGAGGACGACCCGGCGAGCCAGGCTCGCCTCGCCGATCTGCGCAAGGAGCTGGCCGACCTGCGCGCCGAGGCCGGCGCGATGCGGGCGCAGTGGGAGGCCGAGCGCTCGGCCCTGCGCAAGGTCCAGGCCCTGCGGCAGGAGATCGAGTCCGTACGGCATGAGGCGGAGCTGGCCGAGCGTAACTACGACCTCAACCGCGCCGCCGAGCTGCGCCACGGCAAGCTCCCCGAGCTGGAACGGCGGCTGCGTGCCGAGGAGGAGCTGCTGGACAGCCGGCAGCACGGGCACCGGCTGCTGCGCGAGGTCGTGACCGAGGAGGAGATCGCCTCCATCGTCGCGCGCTGGACCGGCATCCCGGTGAGCCGGCTGAAGGAGGCGGAGCGCGAGAAACTGCTGCGGCTGGACGAGATCCTGCACGAGCGCGTCATCGGCCAGGAGGAGGCCGTACGGCTCGTGGCCGACGCCGTCATCCGCGCCCGAGCCGGCATCAAGGACCCCAGACGCCCCATCGGATCGTTCCTCTTCCTCGGGCCGACCGGTGTCGGCAAGACCGAGCTGGCCAAATCGCTGGCGGCCGCGTTGTTCGACACCGAGGACAACATGATCCGCATCGACATGAGCGAGTACCAGGAGCGCCACACGGTCAGCCGTCTGGTCGGCGCCCCTCCGGGCTACATCGGTTATGAGGAGGGCGGCCAGCTGACGGAGGCGGTGCGGCGCAAGCCGTACTCGGTGGTGCTGTTCGACGAGATCGAGAAGGCCCACGCGGACGTGTTCAACACGCTGCTGCAGGTCCTCGACGACGGGCGGCTGACCGACGCCCAGGGCCGCACGGTCGACTTCCGCAACACCGTGGTCATCATGACCTCCAACATCGGCTCCCAGTACCTGCTCGACGGCGTCACCTCCGACGGCGAGATCAAGCCCGAGGCACGCGACCGGGTGATGGGGGAGCTGCGCCGCCACTTCCGGCCCGAGTTCCTCAACAGGGTCGACGACATCGTGCTGTTCAAGCCGCTGACCGAGGGCGAGATCGAGCTGATCGTCGAGCTGATGTTCAACGACATCAGGGAGCGGCTGGCGGACCGGCGGCTCAACCTGGAGGTCACGCAGGCGGCGCGGCGGCTGATCGCCAACCAGGGGTACGACCCGGTCTACGGCGCCCGGCCGCTGCGGCGCTTCATCGCCCGCGAGGTCGAGACCAGGATCGGCCGCGCGCTGCTCAGCGGCGACATCCCCGAGGGCTCGACCGTCACGGTCGACGTCGACAAGGGCGAGCTGACCGTCACCTTCCACGGATCAGGGAACTGAGGATCAGTTCGAGGCCCCCGCCGCGGTGTGGTCCTCGTCGTAGATGTCGGACGCCGACCTGACGATGAGCGGGTCCGGGGTGCCGACCACCTCGTGGTCCTTGTTGTCGTAGTCGAACCGGCTCAGCACGTGGCGCATCGCCTCCAGGCGCCCCCGCTTCTTGTCGTTGCTCTTGATGACCGTCCACGGGGCCTCGCGGATGTCGGTGTTGAGGAACATCTCCTCCTTGGCGCTGGTGTAGTCGTCCCAGCGGTCCAGCGAGGCCAGGTCCATCGGCGACAGTTTCCACTGCCGTACGGGATCGACCTGCCGGATGATGAACCGGGTGCGCTGCTCGGAGCGCGTCACCGAGAACCAGAGTTTGACCAGGTGGATGCCGTCGCGCACCAGGGCCCGCTCGAACTGCGGCACCTGCACCATGAACTCCCGGCACTCGGCCTCGGTGCAGAACCCCATCACCCGCTCGACCCCGGCGCGGTTGTACCAGGACCGGTCGAACAGCACGATCTCCCCGGCCGCGGGCAGATGGGCGATGTAGCGCTGCAGGTACCACTGGGTACGCTCGCGCTCGGACGGCTTCTCCAGCGCCACCACGGTCGCCCCGCGCGGGTTGAGATGCTCCATGAACCGCTTGATCGTGCCGCCCTTGCCCGCCGCGTCACGCCCCTCGAACAGGATCACCAGGCGCTGCCCGTTGGCCTTGACCCAGTACTGCAGCTTCAGCAGTTCGATCTGCAACAGCCGCTTGTCGTGGTCGTAATCCTGCCGCTCCAGCCGCTCGGAATAGGGATAGTGCTCACGCCAGGTGTCGACCCGGGTGCCGTCCGGCCGCAACAGCACCGGATCATCGTCGTCGCTGTCGTCCACCAGCAGTCCGGGGGTAGAGTCCAGCAGAGAAACCCGCTCCATAACAACGGACTTGCCCAAAAATCGCCCGGTAACGCGGTATGTGCGAGGCGGATAGTTGAACGCTTGATGTCCGGCCGAGGTCGCCCATCCGGCCGCCGGAAGGCGGCGCCGTCAGGGGCGCGGATCGCGCAGGCCGACGCGGTCGGCGCGCGGTCAGGGACGCGGAACGCACAGGCCGACGCGGTCGGCGCGGTCAGGGGCGCGGAACGCGGCGGGCGCTCAGACGGTCGGGGTCCGGCCAGTGCACGCCGTAGGCCCAGCCCGCCAGCTCGAACCAGCGGATCAGCCGGGCGCTGGGATCGAGCTGGCCGCTGAGCACCCCGTGCCGCGCGCAGGTCGGCTCCACGTGGTGCCAGTTGTGCCAGCCCTCGCCGAGCGTCAGCAACGCCACCCACCGTACGTTCGACGAGCGGTCCCGAGTACGGAACGGGCGCTCGCCGAAAGTGTGCGCGATGGAGTTCACCGACCACGTGACGTGGTGCACCACGGCGTAGCGAACCAGCCCGCCCCAGAACAACGCCGTCCACGCGCCCGCCCACGACATCGACCACAGTCCGCCCACCGCGGCCGGCAGCGCGAACGACAACGCCGCCACGGCCGGATAGGCGGCGTCGAACCGCCGTACGTCCGGGTCGGCCAGCAGGTCGGGCACCCAGTGCCGGCGGCTGGAGCGCTCGCGGGCGGTGTAGAACCAGCCGATGTGGGCGTGTGCCATGCCGCGCAGCAGGGCCAGGCCGCTGTCGCCGTAACGCCATGGCGAGTGCGGGTCGCCGTCGCGGTCGGCGTACTTGTGGTGACGGCGGTGCTCGGCCGTCCACAGGGTGACCGGGCCCTCGACCGCCATGCCGCCGGCCAGCATGAGCGCGATGCGCAGCGGCCGGCGGCACCTGAAGGCGCGGTGGGTGAAGAGCCGGTGGTAGCCGATGGCGATCCCGAAGATGCTGACCAGGTACATCACCACCGCGATCACCACGTCACGCGGGCCGATGCCCCATCCCCAGGCGGCGGGCACGGCCAGGACGGGGAGCAGCACGGGCAGCACCACCAGGACGATCAGGTAGACGGTCCGGCGGCCGGTGGTGGCCGTCACCGTCTCCGCCCTGCCCGTCTCCGCCCGGCCTGAATCCGCCCGGCCTGAATTCGTTGCGCCCGAATCCGGCTGCGGGATGGATGACGAGCTCACGCTACCTCCCATGATCGGCGAGGACGATTGGGCTCCTCATTCAACGGCCGTGTCCCCAGCGCACGGCAATGGCCTGGAAGTAACGAATCCATCACTTAGGGGAATCAAAAGACTCCATACGGTAGTCATCAAGAAGTGGGTATCGCATGCCTAGTTGCGACTACAGAACGTAATGATCTTTATTCGCTCCGGCGTCAGACAGAAGGGCCATACGGCATGGGTGCTGTCGACCAGACAACCACGGGCGACCAGACAACCACGGGCGGCCATCTGGAGAGATACGACGAGGCGCTGGCGCGCGATCCGATCTCCGCGTTCGGCCTGGTCCGGGAGTGGCTGCGGACCGACTGGCGGGCCCTGTTCGCCGAGCTCCGCGAGCGGCGCCCCATCTTCGTCACGCCCGCCTTCACGGTCGTGACCCGCTTCGCCGACGTCACCGAGGTGCTCTCCCGCGAGACGGTCTTCTCGGTACGCGCCTTCGGCCCACGTCTCGACGCCGCGCTGGGCGGTCCCTTCATGCTGGGCCGGGACGCCACCCCGATGAACTGGCGGGACAAAGGGTTGATGCAGGTCATGCTCGACCCGAGCGACGTGGCCGGGGTGCGCGAGCTGGCCGGGCGCCTGGCCGACGAGCGGCTCGACATCGCCGGGCCGTCCGGCGGCGTCGAAGCGGTCCACGGGCTGTTCCGCCCCGTCGCCCTGGGTGTGTCCGCGACCTACTTCGGCTTCCCCGGTCCCGATGCGCAGACCCTGTCGCGGTGGACGCGGGCCATCGTCACCGACGGTTTCGCCAACTTCCTGGGCGATGCGAAGATCCAGGCCGCGTCGGTCCGTGCGGGCGCGGAGATGATCGCCTACCTGCGCGAGCGGCTCACCGAACGCCGGGCCGCGCTGCGGGCGGGACAGCGCCTGCCTGACGACGTCTTCACCCGGCTCGCCGGCACCGTGCTGCCCGCCGAGATCGGCGTGGACGACGAACGCATCCTGATCAACATGGCCGGCCTGCCGCTGGGGTTCGTGGAGAGCGCGCCCGGAGCCATGGTCGAGGCGCTCGAGCAGCTTCTGCTGCGCCCGGAGGTGCTGGCCCAGGCCATCGAGGCCGCCGGCGACCCCGATCCCGCCCGTTTCGACCGTCATGTCTGGGAGGCGCTGCGGTTCAACCCGTTCTTCAAGCTGCTGCCCCGGCTGTGCGAGCGCGACTACGTCCTGGCCGCCGGCACCCCCCGTGCCACGATGATCCCGGCGGGCACGTTCGTGCTCGCCGCGCCGGCCTCGGCCATGTTCGACGCGGACGTGGTGGCCGAGCCCGACGAGTTCCGCCCCGACCGGCCGGGGCACCATCAGCTGTTCTTCGGTTTCGGCCAGCACGCCTGCCTGGGTGCGCATCCGGCCAGGGCCGTCATCTGCGAAGCCGTACGCCGTCTGCTGCTGCGTCCCGGGGTACGCCTGCTCCCACCGCCGGAAGGACAGGTCCTGCGGGCCGGCGGGATCTTCCCCGACCGGTTCGTCCTCGGGCTCGGCGCCGAAGGCCAGGGACGATGACGATGGCGAAGCGCGGGACGACGGCCAAGGGTGGGGCGACGGCCAAGGGTGGGGCGACGGCCAAGGGCGGGGCGAGGGCGCGGAGCATCGCCACCGACGGGGCCGTCAACCGGCTCAGGTTCCTGGCGCTGACCAACGGCCGGCCGTTCTGGGACCTCGTCCAGTCCATCAGGCCCGTACGGCGTCGCCTCAACGCCCTGCTGATCGACCAGGCGGTGCGCGAGATGCCGCCACGGCCGGAGCCGCTGAGCACGATGGCCGACTACACCTCATGGGCCTCGCTGACCGACCGTACCTACAGCGGCAGGCACATACCCCCGCTCGCCGTGCCCGAGAGCGCCCGGCCCACCCCCGAGAAGGCCGCCGACCTGTTCACCCGTGGCGAGAGCATGATCCCGTGCCCGCGCTCCACGGTGCTGTTCGCCTACTTCGCCCAGTGGTTCACCGACGGCTTCCTGCGCGGTGACGTCCACGTCCCGCGCGACCCACGCAAGAACAGCTCCAACCACCAGATCGACCTGAACCAGGTCTACGGCCTGCACGCGACGGCGACGGCGGCGCTGCGTACCTTCCATGGTGGGCTGCTCAAGAGCCAGTTCATCAACGGCGGGGAGTTCCCGCCCTACCTGTGCGAGAACGGCAAGATCAAACCGGAGTTCGCCGCCCTGAGCGTCATCCGCTTCGCCGAGCTCACCGACCAGCAGCGCGACACCCTGTTCGCGACCGGGAGCGACCGGGGCAACATCCAGCTCGGCTTCACCATGCTGACGGTGCTGTTCCTGCGCGAGCACAACAGGGTGGCCCGCCTGCTCGGCCAGCTCTGCCCGCGCTGGGACGACGAGCGCCTGTTCCAGACCGCGCGCAACATCCTCATCGTGCTGCTGATCAAGCTGGTCGTCGAGGAGTACATCAACCACATCACGCCCTACCACTTCCGCTTCACCCTCGACTCGCGGCTGTCGGCGATGCTGGCCCACGTGCCCTGGCACCGCGAGAACTGGGCCTCGGTGGAGTTCAACCTCGTCTATCGCTGGCACAGCCTGATCCCCTCCCAGCTGTCGGTGGGCGGCCACGACCTGCCGATGGCGCGGACGTTGCTCGGCGGTGCGCTGATCCCGGAGCACGGTCTCGGCCGGCTCTTCGAGGACGCCTCCCGCCAGCGCGCCGGCCGCATCGGGCTGTTCAACACCGACCCCCTGCTGAGGGAGGTGGACGTGGCCAGCATCGCCGACTCGCGCACCCTCGGCCTGGCCCCGTACAACAGCTACCGCGAGCACTGCAGGTTCCCCCGGGTGCGCGGTTTCGACCAGGTCTCCGGCGACGAGCGGGTCAGCGGCGCGTTGCGGGAGCTCTACCGTAGCGTCGACGACCTCGACCTGTATGTCGGCCTGTTCGCCGAGGAGCCCGGCAGCCCCGACGCCATCCTGCCGCCGCTGCTCACGAAGATCATCGCCATCGACGCCTTCTCCCAGGCGCTGACCAATCCGCTGCTGGCCCCGCGGGTGTCCAACGCCGCGACCTTCTCCCCGCACGGCATGCGGATCATCGCCAGCACGCGGACGCTGTCGGACGTGCTGCACCGCAACGTCCCGGAAGATCCGAGCCCCCGCTTCGTCAGCATGACGCGACGGACGGCCCGATGAGCGGCCCTCCGGACGGTCCGGTGAGCGGCCCCCCGGACCGTCCGGTGAGCGGCCCGACAGGCGGCCCGCCGAGTGGCTCGGTGAGAGGCGGGAGTGACCCTTCCGCCGGGCCGCTGCGTGCCGCGGCCCGCGAGCTGGTCGACATCGGGGTCACGATCCGGGAGGTGGCGGGCCACGCCACGGCCGCGCTCACCGACGGCGCCCTGCTCCGCGCCCTGCCGCACGCCCCTTCGGCGGGTTATCCGGCCCACCGCGCGCTGCTGGGCGCCATCACCAATGGCGCGGGCCTGGGCTACGCGCTCAGCGGTGGCCGGTTGGGCACCCTGGCGGCCAAGCTCGGTGGCATGGCGGGCGCGGAGAGCCTGGCCGTACGCGTGCTGGCCACCTCGCTGCGGCTGCGGATCGCCGCCGTCGCCCTCGACCACCCCGAGCTGAGCGCCGACCCCATACTCGGCCGGCTCATCGAGGCGGCCGCCGCCGACCGGGACCTGGAAGCCGTGCGTGCGCTGCGCGCCCTGCTCAAGGACCGCGGCGCCGTACGCGCGCTCAGCGCCCTCGCCCCGGTCTTCGGTGAGGTCCTCGCCCTGCGGGCGCTGCTCGACGAGAACCCGCTCAACGACGACACCGCCTGGCTGATCGCGACGGGCAAGGGCTACGCCACCGCCGACCCGATCACCGGCATGAGCAACAAGATGGTCGCCGTCCTCGACACGGGGGAGGGGGCGGCGCGCCGGGTCGAGCTGTCCGCGGCCGAATCCGCGCGGCTCAGCCCGCAGGGGTCGCTGCTCGGCTTCCTGCGCAACATCAGCGTGGTCGGTACGACGGGACGGGTGCTCATCCAGAGCGTGGCGGGTCTCGACGGAGCGGTGCGCCACGTCGTCCAAGCGCCCGGCATGCGGGCGGGACGGCTCGACGGCGACTCGCCCCAGGACCTGCTCGGCGCCTTCAGCAGCGCCGTGCTGGACAGCAGCCCCTACAGCCGCGCGCTGGCCAAGGCCATCGACGACTACGGCCTGCCGCAGGGCGCCGAGCTGGCTCTCATCGGGCACAGCGCGGGTGGCGCGGCCATCATGAACCTGGCCCAGGACGCGGAGTTCTGCGCCCGCTACACCGTCACGCACGCCGTCGCGGTCGGCTCGCCCGTCGACTTCAAGCGGCCCGCCGACCCGCGCACCTGGGTCGCCAGCGTCACCAACCAGCACGACATCGTCCCCACCCTCGACGGGCAGGGCGCGGGCACCTGCTTCGACCCGCATCCCGACTGGTACGTCGTGGACTACTTCGACTCCACCCACCTGTTCCCGCTGTGCCACAGCATCGAGCACTACATCGCCAACATCGCCGACGACCTGCCCGAGGCCCGTCGGCGGATCGACGGGCGGCTCGGGCCGTTCCGGGGTCAGGTCGTCCGCTCGCAGGCGTACCGGCTGTTCGACCGCGCGCCCCGCCCCGCGGGGTCGCCCTTCCTCACGGTGCCCACGTATGCCATGGACGGGGTCGAGCTGCCGATCAGGTGCCACAACGGCAGTGGCCTCACGGCCTACTTCGCCGCGGATCCGGCTGGAGCGGCGGCGCTGCTGCAGGGGACCGGTTTCGGGCCCGCCGTACGGGTCGCGGGGCGAGCCCTGGTCGCCGTGCACGCCTCCTGGGACCGGCGTACCAGCGCGGGCGGCTACCGCGAGCTCCACCTCGGGATCGTCGTACCTGGTCCGTGGCGGTCGAGGTCGCCGCGCGCCTGGCTCGATCTGCTGCGCGGGGCCGACCGGCGGCGCTCGGGCAGCTTCCTGGCCGGCTCCGTGATCGACGCCGCCGCCCTCGGTGCCGTGGCAGCGCGGCTGTGGGGTGGCGAGCCGTACCTGGTGCCGCTGGAGTTCGAGCTGACCAGCGGCTACGCGCGCATCGCCGTCGGCGGCCCCGACGACCGGCTTCTCACGCTGAGCGGGATCCTCGGCCCCTGGCTGCCCGTGAGCGACCGCGACCTGGTCGGCTACGCGCGGGGGGCGGCAGGCACCGCGCTGCGCGCCTGCGTGCGGACCCGCGGGCTGGGCCGCCTGCATCCCATGCCACGGCTCCGGCTGGCCGTCGCGCCGGGGTCGGCGCACCCGCTGGCCCGCCGGCTTCGCGAGCTGGGGCTCGACGGCGCCCGCCCGCTGCTGTGTCTGTCGGCCACCGCCCGCCAGACACTCCGCGACGCCGCCGTCCCGCTACCGACCCTCTGACGGGCTGACGCGCTTGAGCGGCCGACTGCCCGCGCTACCGATGCCCTTGAGTGGCCGACTCCCTGCGCTACCGACCGCCTTGAGCCGCCGACTCCCTGCGCTACCGATGCCCTTGAGTGGCCGACCCCCTGCGCTACCGACCGCCCTGAGCCGCCAACTCCCTGCGCTACCGACGCCCCTGAGCGGCCGACCCCCCCGACCGGAGGACCGATGCCAGCCGATCCCGCGGCGATCGCCGCCCACGCCGCACTTCTGCAGGCCGACATCCGCGCGCTGGCCGACTGCGCCGTACGCCTGCGCGAGATCGAGGCCCGGCTGGCCACCGGCGGGGCGCCGCCATGGCTGCGCGAGGCGATCAACGCCCACGTCGCCGCCTGCGCGGCGGCCGCCGCCGACCTGACGACGGCGGCGGCGCACCTGCGCCACTACGCCGAGCGGACGCGCCGCTGACGCGCCCGCCCGCCGACCCCGCCTCGTGCCTGGCGCGGACTGTGCTCAGCCCGCCTCGTGCCTGGCGTGGATTGTGCTCAGTTCCTCGTGTGCGGCGTGGACCGTGCTCAGCCCGCCTCGTGTATGGCTCGCGCCGCGCTGAGCCCCGACTCCAGGGCGCCCTCGATCCACGCGTGCCACAGTGAGCAGTGCTCGCCGGCGAAGTGCACGCGGCCCTCCGGCGCCATGATCGCGTCATGCAGACTGCTCTGCTGGTGCGGCTCGAACAGGGCGAAGGCGCCGGCCGCGTAGGGGTCGTTGTACCAGGCGTGGGTGACGCCGAACTCGAAGTGGTCGTAGATGTTGGGGTGGATCTTGGCGACGTCCTCGAGGGCCTGATCGATCCGCTTCTGCGAGGACATCGCGCCCCACCGCAGCGCGTCCTGGCCCCAGGTGTAGCTGGCCAGCAGGATCGAGCGTTCGTCGGGGGAGGGATGTGAGGGATAGCAGATGCGCCGGATCGGCAGGTCGGTGACCGTGGTGCCGCCGATGATGCCGTCGGTCTGCTCCCAGAACGGCCGCCGCACCTGGAAGAGGATCTTGGTGGAGGCGTTGTAGTTGAGCTCGCGGATGGCGCGCTGCTTGCGGCGGGAGAAGGCGGGCCGGGTCTCGACGTCACGCAGCACCGAGAACGGGATCGTGCAGATGGCGTAGTCGCCGGTGAGCGTCGTCCGGCCCGATCCGGTCCTGACGTGCAGGGTGACCGAGTGGTCGTCCTGCTCGATGGCGGAGACCTCGTGACCGAACCGGATATGGTTCCTGAGCTCGTGGTAGAAGGCGGTCGGCAACCGGTCGGCGCCGCCCTCGATCTCCTGCATGTCCTCGAACGCGCGCCCGATGATCTCGCGGAACTGCTCGATGACCGCCGCGTTGAGGTTGGCCTCCCGGAAGCTCATGACGCCGTAGAGCTCGATGGCCCCCTCGGAGAATCCGCGCTCGCGAAGGAAGCTGCGAATGGAGTAGCGGTCATACTCGGCGCAGATGCGGTCGAGTGCGTTCTCGCCCTCCTGCGCGTAGAGGTCGTGGATCTCCTGGGTGGCGGTGCGCCACAGGTCCTCGTAGGTGCGACCGCGCTCGTGCTCGGCCAGGCCGAAGTCGATGATGCCGGGGTTGTCGTTGAGCTCCTTGATCGTGGTCCTGATGCCCTGGATGTAGGCCAGGGCGTGGGGGTTGCCCATGACGAACGGCCGCAGGGTCAGCCCGAACTTCTCGCAGTAGGCGAGTGTGAGGTCGTGCACGCGCGGGATCCGCATCGCGCCCGCCTCGGCGTAGAGGCCGGGCGCGAATCCGCGCAGGGTGAGCACGCGCCCGCCGACCCGCTGCTGGGCCTCCAGGACGATGGGCTCGTGCCCCTGTCGCATCAGCTCGTAGGCGGCGACCAGGCCGGCCATTCCACCGCCGATGATCAGTACGCGTTTGTGCGGCCGGCCGCCGGCGGCCAGTCCGTGCTCGGCCGCCTCGACCAGGTCGGCGGGCACTCTGAGGTCGTGACTCGGTCGTGGCGCTCCGGCGGCCACCAGCTCCGCGGGCATGGCCGAACCGAGCGCTGTCGACGGGTTCTCTTCCAGGACGTCACACTCCTTCGTCGTTACCTAAAGCAGCTATATGATCGCTTTAAGTGACGATGATCGCCAGGGGCTGGCGCGTACAGTGTCGGGCGGCCGGTTCGTGGCAGGGCGTTTTCTGTAGACATAGCGCTGGATATCTGGTCAAACTAACAACGGTTACATTTCATGGCGGGTGATGGTTCGCCACGAAGAAGTGACGGAAGGAAGTGGGCCGATGAACGCGGCCGCATGGGGCTTGGGCGCGGCGGTGCTGCTGGCCTCGATCGTGGAGATGGTGGAGGCCCTGACGATCGTGATGGCGATGGGCGTGACGCGGAGCTGGCGCTCCACGCTCGCGGGCGTGGCCGCGGCCCTCGTCGCGCTGGCCGCTTTCACCGCCCTCGCCGGGTACGCGCTCGCGACCTGGTTGCCGAAGGCGGCACTCCAGCTCGCCATCGGCGTCCTCCTGCTGATCTTCGGCCTGCAGTGGCTGCGTAAGGCGATCCTGCGCTCGTCCGGGCGCAAGGCCATGCACGACGAGGATCAGATCTTCGCCGACGAGGTGGCGGCGGCCGAGAGTGCGGGCGCGGTCACGGCCAAGGGTCTCGACTGGTTCTCGTTCATGATCAGTTTCAAGGGTGTCTTCCTCGAGGGCGTCGAGGTGGTCTTCATCGTGATCACCTTCGGTCTGAGCGCGGGCAACATGCCGGTGGCGATCGGCGCCGCCGTCATCGGCGTGCTCCTCGTCCTCGCCGTGGGCATCGCCGTCAGGGGACCGCTGTCGAAGGTGCCGGAGAACACCATGAAGTACGGCGTCGGCCTGCTGCTCGCGGCCTTCGGCACCTTCTGGTCGATCCAAGGGCTGGGCATCTTCACCGGGAGCCACCAGAGTCTGGAGTGGCCGGGCGCCGACCTGGCCATCCCGATGCTCGTCGTCGCGTGGTTCGGGCTGTCGCGGCTGATGGTCCACGCCCTCCGGCGACCCGCCGTCCCGAGCACGTCTGTCTAGGAGTGGACATGGGTTTCATCCGAGGATTCGGGCAGTTCTGGTACGACCTGATCATCGGCGACGACTGGAAGATCGCCGTGGCCGTCGTCACCACGCTGGCACTCGGGACGGTGGTCCTGCTGGCGTTCGCGGTGCCGGAGCTGGTGCTGACGCCGGTGCTCGGCCTGTGCCTCATGGCGGCCTTCGTCATCGCCCTGCGGATCGACGTGCGCGACTAGAAGCCGGCGCTGTCAGAAGATGGCCGCTGTCAGAAGATGGCGCTGTCCTCGGCCTCGTAGACCGAGGTGGCGAACTCCTCCAGCGTCTTCGCGCAGTCCTCCAGCGCCTGGATCACCTCTTTGCCCCGCGAGGCGCCCAGGACGTCACGCGCCTTGACCTTCTCATACCAACCCTTGAGCTTGGTGAGGTCTTCCTCGTTCTCCTCCAGCTCGCCATAGGTGAAGTGCCGCGCGGTCACCTCTTTGGCCACGCCCGCGTGGAAGTCGACGCACTTGTCGAGGATCTCCTCGTATTCGTCGTCGCGGGCGGCGTTGTAGAGGGCGACCAGCTCGGTCTCACCGATGATCGAGGAGGTGCTGACCAGGAACGCCTGGCCCGACATCGACTCGACGATCTCGTTGCGCAGCGCCCGCAGCATCCGTTCGCTCTGCGGCGTGCGCGGTGCGGCAGCCGCGGAGTTCTGCAGGTAGACGGCGCCGAGGTTACGCAGCCGCCGCCAGACCGCCGCCCGCAACCGGGTCGGCTCGCTGGGCACCCGGTAGATCAGCATGAGCCAGGTGACCGGCTTCGCCGGCTCGGCTACCTCCTGGCCTTCGGGAGTGCGGCCGGTCTTCGGCCTTTCGATGCCCGGCACGACCCCGCCTCCTCCGCACAGCTCGACGAGTCGATCGTAGCCGCCCTCACGGCACCCGCGACCGTCCGCGTCGTGGTCAGGGGCGGATGGCGCCGAGGAGCCGGGCGCGCCAGTAGTCGTCGAGGTTGACCACCTTGACGACGTCCCCGGTCTGCGGCGCGTGGACCATCTTGCCGTTGCCCACGTACATCCCCATGTGGCCCAGTCCTCTGCTGAAGAGCAGGTCGCCGGGCCGCAGCTGGTCGAGCGACACGCGACGGCTCGCGCCCCAGCTCCACTGGGTGTACGTCGTGCGGGGGATCCCGACCCCGGCGGCACGCCAGGCGGCCTGGGTGAAGCCGGAGCAGTCGTAGGAGTTCGGACCCGTGGCGCCGTACCGGTACGGCTTGCCGACCTGGGCGAAGGCGAACTGCAGCGCGGCGCGGGCGTTGCCGGAGGCCGGGCCGGTGTACTTGAGGCCGGTGCTGTTGGGGTTGCCGCTCTGGAAGGCGCCCAGTTTCCGCAGGATCTTGGTCTGTTCGGCGATGAGCTTCTCGACCTCCGTCTTCTGCCCGCGTACCTTGTCGCGCGCGGAGTCGGCCTCGGCCAGGACGGTCTTGGCGTCGTCGCGCCGATCACGCAGGTCCTTGGTGGTCGCCTCGAAGGCGAGGAGTTTCGCCGCCCTGTCCTGTGCCATCTGGTCGAGGGCGGCCATGCCGCTCAGGGTCGCCTCGGGGGTGCCCTCGACGACGAATCGCTGCCAGCCGGCGAACTCGCCGAACTGGTAGTCGCTGACCGCCGCCGCGGCGAGGTCCCTGCGCAGGGAGTCGGCCAGTACGCCCTTGCGGCCGACTTCGGCGTTGAGGGTGTCGTACTTCTTCTTGGCCTTCTGGTAGCTCTCGGTGGCCTGGTTGTAGTGCTCGACGACCTTGTCGGCCTGCTCGTTCAGTTTGACCAGCTTGGCCCTGGCCTTGGCCTTGGCCTGGGGAGTGGGCGCCGGTTCGGCGACGGCGCTGCCCGGGGCGGCGGCCCACGCGAGCGACGCCAGCGCCGCGGCCATTGCCATCCGCCCAAGCCCTGTCGGCACGGCCACTACGATGCCTCCTCGTAACAGTCCACCGTTGGCCGGAACCGTACAGAAGCGATGGCCTGTTCGGCGCAGGGACGGCCTGTGTGGTTCCGTACTAACGGCGATAGGGGTATGGTGCGCCGACCCATGAGGAGATACGCGCGCGGACCCCGGGACGTTCAGTGGGCAACCGAGTGGACATGAGTGCGCCCCGGCATCGCGGGTGCGATGCCGGGGCGCACGTACTGCTGTCAGCCTCGTGCCGCTGTCAGCTTGGTGGTGCTGTCAGCTTCGAGGTGCCGTCAGGAGTGGGACTTGACCCGGAAGGTGTCCTCGATGCCGCAGGACGGGCCGTTCTGTCCGCCGATGCGGACGGAGTCGAAGAAGTCGCGGTAGGTGGAGAAGAAGTTGCCCTTGCCGCCCGGAGTCGTCACCGCCGAGCAGCCGCCGTAGTTGGCTTCGGAGTAGAGGTGGATGTAGGAGCTCGTCCGGTTCCAGTCGGACTTGGCCCGGTCAGCCATGTTCAAGGCGGCGAGGTCCGGCGTGTCGTTCTGGATCTCGATGATGTCGCCCGTGCCGTCGAGCCCGGAGAACATGCAGTACTTGCCGTCATGGCACCGGTCATAGCCCGTCTCGGCCTGGGCGGGAATGGTCGGCAGGATGGACAGCGCGACGGCTGCGATCGGTAGCGCGAGCATCTGAAGCTTCTTGCCCATTGCCCCTCTTCACGTGAAACTTTCCTTCGATGACGGGTCGAACATACATGATGCGATCTTCCCGGCGGAAGGGTTGCGATCCAGAGAAAGGCGGTGTCACACAGGCAGGCGCGACTCCGGAGTCACGGGCCGGGGTACTTCCGGGGCCGCGAGGTCGGCCAGCCACCCGGCCAGCAGCGCCACTCCGCCCAGGGCGGCGAGCAGGCCCAGCACGAGCCCGCCGACCGTGGCGAGCACGATCGCGATGGGCGTGGTGGCGGCCATGGTCACCGCGGCCGCGGCTTGCGCCCGGTGGTTGACGAGACGGGGACCGCGCTCAGCCGGGGAAGTCCAGGACGATGTATTCGTACTCGCCCGGCCCCGCTCGTTTGAAGGTCCCGTCTCCGTCCAGGTCGATGAAGACGGTCAGATACAGATCCTTCTGCTGGACGGCCAGGAGCGTCGAGGTGCCGTCCTTGAAGACCGTGGAGAACAGGACCGAGTCCTGCGAGGCGGAGCTGTGCCCGACCCGGTCGCCGATCAGATAGTTGTGGCCGCGGTTGTTGAGATACAGCGTCCCCGAGCCGTGCTCGTAGTCGGCGATGCCGGTCCCCGGTCTGAAGCAGGGATGGTCGGCCACCTTGCCGCCGTCGTCCACGGAGAAGACCGAGTCGTCCGTCCACGCGCAGATCTGGGCAGCCGTGTCCTTGGGGAGGGTGGGGAAGTGCAGTTCGAACGGGCCGCGCTTCATGGTGACGGTGGTGATGGGCCGGTCGAGGTCGGTGATGGCCATCGGGCCGGCCACGTTGTCCTGCCAGAACTCCAGCCCCAGGCGCGGTGAGCGGGCCACCTGCGCCGCGGGCGTGGGTGCGGGCGTGACCGTGGCACTGGCCGTCGCCGTCGGGGACGTTGCCGAAGGCGATGGGCTGGAGGGGGGCTGCGGTGTTCGGTCCCGGGTGATGGCGACGGCCGCGGTCACCGTGAGGGCGATCACGAGGGCCCCCGCGAGCGCCGTGCCGGCGATCACGCCGCCGCGCGCCCGGCTCGGGTTCGTCGGAGCGGGTGTTGCGGGCTGCGGCGTGATCGGCCGAGGACCCTGCGGGGGCGCCGGTGGTGTCCCCAAAGGTGGTGGTGTCCCGTACGAAGGGGGACCCGGCTGCTTGTTCATCAATCCCAGCAGCACCTGCCGGGCGGTCGGCCGCCACGAGGGGTCCTTGTGCAGGCAGGCGGCGACGAAGCCGCGTAAGGTCCCGGTCAGCAGCCCCAGATCGGGCTCGGCGTTCAGGATGCGGTTGATCACAGCGGGCAGCGGTTCGTGCCCGAACGGCGGCCGGCCGTTGGCCGCGTACGCGATGGTGCACCCCCACGCGAACATGTCCAGCGGCGGACCGGCGGGGTGACCGGACAGTTGCTCGGGCGACATGTACGCCGGGGTGCCCACGACCCCGCTGACCGTGGCGGCGGTGGCGTCGATCGGGCGCGCGATCCCGAAGTCGATGACCCGGGGACCGTCGGCGGCCAGGAGCACGTTCGCGGGCTTGAAGTCGCGGTGCACCACCCCCGCCGCGTGGATGGCGCCCAGCGCCGTGGCGGTCGCGATGGCCAGCCGGTCCAGGTCCGCGCCGCCCAGAAGCCCGTTGTCGCGCACCGCCTCCTGCAGCGACGGGCCTTCGATGTACTCGCTGATGACGTACGGAGGGTCGGCGTCGGGATCGGCCGCCAGGACGCGGGCCGTGCAGAACGGCGCCACCCGCTGCAGGGCCGCCAGCTCCCGGTGGAAGTGCCGCCGGGCGTCGAGGTCGTGGCCGAAGGGGGCGTGCAGGAGCTTGACGGCCGCCTGCTGCCCGCTGGGGGACGTACCCAGGAACACCGTGCCCTGCCCGCCCTGGCCGAGCCGTCCCCGCAGGGCGTATCCGGCGACTGCCCGGGGGTCGGTCGAACGGAGAGGCCGCATCAGGCCCTCTCGTGCGTCTGCATAGAGCCGATTGTGCCGGATCACGGGGTTGTGTGCCCATGCACCCTCGGTGCCACGAGATCGGGGGAGTGTCGCGCGCCACATCCACTCGGGAAGTCACTTCCACTTAACCCGCATATGTCATGATCCACGGGATTTGTGGACCTTGTGACAGGAGAAGGATGATCGCACTGGCACGTCGTACGCTGCATGCCGTTCTCGCGGGCGGCCTGGCCTTCGCGGTGGTCTGGACGGCGGGCGCACCGGCGCGGGCGGCAGTGGCCGCCACAGTCTCGGTGGACTTCACCCAACCGATCCGGACGATCGCCCCCACCGACTTCGGCATCGGGATCACCGGGTACGGCGAAGGCTCCTACATCACCAACAACACCCAGCACCGCGACCGGATCCGCGCTTTAGGCGCGGGCCGGATACGGATCGAGCTCCGCTACCAGGAGCCCGGCGACCATGACAGCCCGATCGTCTGCGGCGGCTACAAATGCGCCACGGAGGTCTCGGGAGACGCCTGGATCACCGCCATCCGCGACCTCGGCGCCGAACCCGTCGTCATCCTCCAGGTGGACGGACGGCAGAGCGCGGAGGTGAACCGCGGCGACGCGGTGGCCCTCTACAAGCACTTCGCGGCGACCGGCAAGCCGGTCCAGCGGTTCATTCTCGGCAACGAGCTCAACTGCGCGTGCACTCCCGACAAGCCGGAGATGACGGCGGCGGAGTACAGCGGCCGCTTCAACCTGATCACCGACGCCCTGCGGGCCGAGAACCCCGCGGTCAAGGTGGGCGGCCCGGCCACGGCCTGGGACGACCGCTCCTACATCAAGACGTTCCTCGAAGGCTCCGGCAGCCGCGTCGACTTCGTCGACTACCACGACTACGGCGCCGGCGACGATGACTTCACCGACGAGCAACTCCTCGGCAGCGTGATCCGCACGTACGAGAGCGACATCAAGGAGGTGAGCGCGCTCGCGGAGTCCATACTGGGCCGGAAGATCGACATTCAGATCGGCGAGTTCAACTCCGACCACCTGGACGACGACGGCCACCGTACGCTCACCCACTTCAACACGGTGTGGGGCGCGGCGGCGCTCGGGCAGATCCTGCACGCGGGCGCCAGTGCCTACCAGTACGGCGACAAGAACGGGCAGCTCGGCCTGACCAGCGAGAAGGGTGAGGGCAACATTCCGCGCAACGAGCCCCTGCCCATCTACCACGGCATCGGCATGTACACCGGCGAGGGACTGTTCCGGCCCTTCGGCAAGACCGTCGTCCAAGCGAGCGCGAACAGCGACAAGCTGCACGTCTTCGCCTCGGACCAGAGCAAGAACGTGGTCCTGGTCAACGTCGGCGCCGACCCGATCGACGCCGGTCTCACGCTGACCGGGCTGACGGCGGGGACCGCCGCGATCTGGCAGAGCACGTCGGACGCCTGGACTCCGCACCGGACCGGAACCGCCACCATCACCGGCGGCAAGGCCACGGTGACGCTCCCGGCCGGCTCGGTGACGACGCTGGTGATCGACCAGCAGGGGCTGTCCGCGACGTACTTCGACAACGCCGACCTCACCGGCGCCACGGTCACCAGGATCGACCCCACCGTGAACTTCGACTGGGGCTCGGCCGCGCCGGCCCCCGCCATCGGCGCCGACACCTTCAGCGTGCGCTGGACGGGGAAGGTCGTGGCCGACAAGGCGGAGACCTACACCTTCGTCACCACCAGCGATGACGGCGTACGGCTGTGGGTGGACGGCAAGCCACTCATCGACAACTGGACCGACCACTCCAAACGCGACGACACCGGCCAGATCGCCCTGACGGCGGGGGCGCACGACATCAAGATGGAGTACTACGACAGCGGCTATGACGCCATCGCCGAGCTGCGCTGGGAGAGCCCCACCCTGCCCCGCCAGATCATCCCCACGGAGAAGCTGCTCGCCGGATAACCGGCCCCGCGCCCACCTCAGCCCAGGGGTAGGCCCGAACCGGCTAGACACCCCGATCCGGGGGTAGGGCTTTGTCATCCCGGAGAAGAGGTGCCCGGATGATCACCAGCTTGACCCGGCTCTGCGGTCTCGGTGTCGAGGCCGCGGAGACGTTCGCCCGCAACGGCCTGCTGCGCCCCGTGCCGCCCGCGAACCTGGCGCGCATGGTGGAGGCGTTCCGGCACTTCCACGTCACCCCCGCCACGGGCGTGGCCATGGCCGCCGCGCGCTGGCCGGATCGCCCCGCCCTCCATGACGAGGACGGCTCACTGACCTGCGCCGAGCTGGACGCGCGGGTGGCGGCGCTGGCCTCGGCCCTGTACGGCCGGTTCGGCGTACAGCCGGGCCAGACCGTGGCGATCATGTGGCCCAACCATCGCGGTTTCGTCGAGGCGCTGGCGGCCGTCTCCCGCTTGGGCGCGGACCTGCTGCTGCTCAACACCGGCCTGGCCGGCCCGCGCCTGCGTGAGGTGCTGGAACGCGAGGACGTGCGCACCCTGATCGCCGCGCCGGAGCTGCCATCGGTGGACTTCGCCGGGACCCGCGTCACCGACCTGGACGAGCTGATCGCGGCCACCGACGGGCCCGAGCCACCGGCGCCGCGCCGGCCGGGACGGCTGGTGCTGCTCACCTCCGGGACGACCGGCATGCCCAAGGGCGCGCCGCGCCGGCTGTCGCTGACCGCGCTGGCCGAGCCGTTCACCTCGATGCTGGCCACCGTGCCGCTGCGCAGCGGCGAGCCGATCCTCATCGCGCCTCCGCTGTTCCACGGCCTCGGCCTGCTCTGGTACGGCGTGGCGCTGGTGCTGGGCTGCCCGGTCGTGCTGACGCGGCGCTTCGATCCCGAGACGGTCCCGCGCGTCCTCAGACGCCATCGGGCCACGGCGATGGTGGCCGTGCCCGTCATGCTGAAACGGCTGCTCGCCCGCGGCGGCGTCCCGTCGGCGCCGGATCTGCGCGTCGTGGTCTCCGGCGGGTCGGCGCTGCCGCCGGACCTGGCCACCGCGTTCATGGACGCCTACGGTGACGTGCTCTACAACCTCTACGGCTCCACCGAGGTCGGCTGGGCCACGCTCGCCACCCCTGCCGATCTGCGTGCCGCTCCGGACACCATCGGGCGCCCCGTGCGCGGGACCACGGTCCTGATCGCCGGCCCGGACGGCCGCGAGCTGCCCCCGTACGAGGTGGGCCGTGTGCTCGTGGGCGGCGGCCTCACCTTCAGCGGCTACTCGGGCGGTGGTGCCAGCGGTGCCAGCGGTGGCGGCGGGGAGGCCAGGGCAGGCGGCGCGGGCGGAGAGGCCGGGGCCGACGCGGCCGCCACGGAGACCGGGGGCCTGTTGAGCACCGGCGACCTCGGGCACCGGGAGGGGCGGGGGCTGCTGTTCATCGACGGCCGTGAGGACGACATGATCGTCTCGGGTGGCGAGAACGTGTTCCCGCAGGAGGTGGAGAACCTCCTGGGCAGGCAGCCGGGCGTCGCCGACGTGGCCGTCCTGGGCGTACCGGATGAGGAGTACGGCCAGCGCCTGGCCGCCTACGTGGTCCGGGAGCCGGGCGCGCGGCTGTCGGCCGAGGAGCTCAAGCAGGCGGTCAAGTACGAGCTGGCCGGGTTCAAGGTGCCGCGCGACATCGAGTTCGTGACGACCCTGCCGCGCAACCAGACGGGGAAGGTGGATCGGCGGAAACTCGCCGGTGGCACGATGAGCTCATGACGATCCCATCGCTCGGCCTCGACGAACTGCTCACCACCACCCGCAGCGTGCGAAAGCGTCTCGACCTCGATCGCTCGGTCCCCATCGAGCTGGTGCGGGAGTGCCTGGAGATCGCGCTGCAGGCGCCCAGCGGTGGCAACCGCCAGGGCTGGCACTGGATCGTGGTCACCGATCCCGAGCTGCGGGGGCGGATCGGGGACTACTACGCGCGCTCGGCGCAGGTGTACTTCTCCTCCGGGAGCGTGACCGCGAGCATGTCCCAGGACGACCCGGCCCGCGCCGAGGTGCAGCAGCGCGTCGCGGCGAGCGCCGTCCACCTCGCCGAGCACATGGGGCAGGTGCCGGTGCTGGTGATCCCGTGCATCCAGGCGTCCCGGCTCCCCGAGGGGAACCAGGCCGGGCTGTGGGGGTCGCTGCTGCCGGCGGTCTGGAGCTACATGCTCGCCGCGCGGGCGCGCGGGCTGGGCACGGCGTGGACCACCCTGCACCTGGCCTACGAGCGGGAGGTGGCCGAGCTGCTCGGCCTCCCCGACGACATCCGGCAGGGCGCGCTCATCCCCACCGCCTACTACACCGGGGACACCTTCAAGCCCGCCTCGCGCCTGCCGCTCGACGACGTCCTCCACCTGGATCGCTGGAGCGGGCCGGGCGCCCAGGCCGGCTGACGCGAACCGATCTGACGGGCGTCGCCCTCAGCAAGGGCGTGTACAACAGTGCCTATGTCAGAGGGGCCTTTGCCAGAGGGGAACGTGGAGAACCGGGAGGACCTGTCCGCCGTCGTGGCGGCGGTCCTCACCGGCTCGCGCCTGCTTGTCGCCATCGCGGTCCGCTCGCTCGGCGCGGTCGGGGACAAGGTCACGCTGCCGCAGTTCCGCATGCTCGTGGTGCTGGCCGGGCGCGGGGCGACCAAGCTCGTCGCCATGGCCGAGCTGCTCAACGTCAATCCGTCCACGGCCATGCGGATGGCCGACCGGCTCGCCGCCGCCCGGCTGATCGTGCGCGAGGTCAACCCGCGCGACCGCAGGCAGAGCCTGATGCGCCTGACCGCCGAGGGACAGCGCATCGTGGACCAGGTCACCGCCCGGCGCGGCGAGGAGATCGCCGCGATCGTCTCGCGCATGCCGGCCGAGCAGTGCCGGGCGCTGGTCGCGGCGATGACGGCCTTCACCGAGGCGGGCGGTGAGCCGCCGGAGGGCGCCCTGCACTCGCTCGGCTGGCCGGACGTCTGACAGAAAAACCTTTGCCTAGGGCAAAAGTTGCATCCTGCTATGAACGGCGCCGCTCGCGCCTGCGTACCTCCTTCTGAACAGTCCAGACCCGAAGGGGGTGACGGCGTGCGACTGCGACATCGCCGTCCCGTTCTCGTCATCAGCGGCGCCGTCATGCTCCTGGCTCTCGGCGCGTGCGCCGGCCTGCCCAGCGCCCAGATTCCCAGCGCGACGGTCGTGCCGACCGTCGGCGACGCGCCGCCTGCCGCCGCGGCCGCGGTCGTAGAGGACGACAGTACGTGGGCGACCAAGTGGGGCCCGCTGTCGGCGGCCGACCGGGAGCTGATCACCAAGGTCCGGCTCGCCACCCTGTGGGAGATGACCATGGCGCAGCAGGCCCAGACGCGGGCCAGCAGCGCGCGGGTCCGGCAGGTCAGCAAGATGATCGCCGCCCAGCACAGTGTCCTCGACGAGCAGGTCCTCGCTCTCGCGGCCAAGCTCAAGGTGCAGCTGCCGATCAAGCCGACCGACCTGCAAAAGGAATGGATGGATGACATCTCCAGCCGGTCCGGCAAGGAGTACGACTCGACGTTCGTGAAGTGGCTGCGCCTCGCGCACGGGCAGATCTTCGGCCTGATCGGCGCCGTGCGCGGCAGCACGCAGAACACCCTGGTCCGGCCCTTCTCGGAGAAGGCCAACGCGGCCGTGCTGAATCATCAGCGGCTGCTGGAGAGCACCGGCCTGGTCAACCCCGACGCCTTCCCGTCTCCGCCGGCCACCTGAGCCCCGTCGGGGGAGGCGGCCGCCCTGGGCGAGCGCCTGCCCCGAGCCGGGTCACGGCAGGCGGCCGACCTGGGCCAGCGCCTGCCCCGAGCCGGGTCACGGCAGGCGGCCGACCTGGGCCAGCGCCTGCTTCAGCAACACCCCTTGGCCGCCCATCATCTCCTGCTGGACCAGCGGGGACGCGGCCTCCTCCGGCGTGAACCAGACGAAGTCCAGTGCGTCCTGGCGGGGCCGGCAGTCACCGGCGACCGGGACGATGTAGGCGAGCGACACCGCGTGCTGGCGCGGGTCGTGATAGGGCGTGACACCCGGCGTCGGGAAGTATTCAGCGATCGTGAACGGCTGCGGCGACGCCGGGACCTGGGGCAGCGCCGTGTGGCCGAGGTCCTTCTCCAGATGCCGCAGGAGCGCGTCGCGGACCCGCTCGTGGTGCAGCACGCGTCCAGAGACCAGCGCCCGGCTGACCGTCCCGTCCGAGGCGATGCGCAGCAGCAGGCCAACGCGGGTCACTATGCCGGTGTCGTCAACTCGCACGGGCACGGCGTCGATATAGAGGATCGGCATCCGCCCCCGCACCGACTCCAGGTCCTCCGGAGCGAGCCAGCCGGGCACAGTTTCGGTCTTTTCGGTCATCTGCCGATCGTACGTCCCAGCGTCCCATGATCCACGCGGACCCGCCAAGCTTTGGTAAAGCCTATGGCCGAAGGCGTCAGGCGCGCGACCGTCCGGTAATGAATCAGTCCATGAGCGATGCGTGGCACCGGACCCCGATCAGCGCCGACGGCGTGATCGGCGCCGCCGCCGAGCACCCCGGCCGGTGCGACCGACGTTACCTCGCCCGGCGCCGCGCGTTCGCCGAACTGGCCCGTGGCCACCGGGTGGGGGACCCGTCGCCGCCAGTGGACTACACCGAGAGCGAGCACGCCACCTGGCGCCGGGTCCACCGCGCGCTCGACGGCGCGCACCGGGCGCACGCGTGCCGGGCCGCGCTGGAGGCGCGGGAGGAGGTCGGTGTCCCGGCCGACCGCATCCCGCCGCACGCGGTGGTCGGCGCCCGGCTGCGGCGGTTGACGGGGTTCGACCTCACGCTGGCCGGGGGAGTGGTGGAGAACAAGCGCTTCCTCGGGTCGATGGCCCTGGGCTACTTCCACGCCGTGCAGTTCGTCCGCCACCCGGCCGTGCCGCTGTACTCGCCGGAGCCGGACATCATCCACGACGTCTTCGGCCACGGCATCCACCTGGCCGCGCCGGAGTTCGCCGCGATCTACCGGTTGATCGGCAACGCCGCGACGCGGGTGGAGACGGAGAAGGCCCTCCAGATCATCAGTGATCTGTACTGGTTCACCCTGGAATATGGGGTTCTGGAGGAGGGTGGGCGTCCGAAGGCGTACGGGGCGGCGCTCCTGTCGTCGTACGGCGAGATCGAGTGGATCAGCCGGAGCCGGATCCGCGACCTGAACCCGCTCGACGTGCTGGCCACCCCCTACGAGATCTCCGGATACCAGCCCGTGCTGTTCGGCGCCCGCTCCCTGACGCACGTCGCCGACACCCTCGCGGCCTTCCTCGACACCTTCGACGACGACGCGGCCGCGCGACTGCGACCGCGGAGCTGAGAAGATCCGTCCGCGGTCATCACGGCACCTGTTCGCCGCACGGCCACGCGGTCGTCACGGCAGCTGTTTGTCGTACAGCCACGACGACAACAGCGGCCCGACCGGCAGGGCGGTGTGCCGCCGCATGTGCGCGATGAAAGCCTCGGTGCTGACGTTCCCGTGCCGGTGAGCGGTGGTCCAGTCCCGCAGGTGCCAGAAGAACGTCTGGTCGCCCAGCATCCGCCGCAGCGCGTGCAGGGTGAGGGCCCCGCGCTTGTAGACGCGGTCGTCGAACAGCAGCGCCGAGCCCGGGTCGGCCAGCACGAAGTCCTGGGGGAGCACCTCCAGGCGGCGGCGCCAGCGGGCGGCCAGTTCGTCGGCCGTCTGCCCGCCGGACGCCTCCGACCACAGCCACTCGGCGTACGTGGCGAAGCCCTCCTGCAGCCAGATGTCGTTCCAGCAGGCCACGGTCAGGCTGTTGCCGAACCACTGGTGCGCCAGTTCGTGCGCGACCAACCGCTCGTGCCCGCGCCGGCCGTCGACGTGGTTGCGCCCGAAGATCGCCATGCCCTGGGCCTCGACCGGGATGTCGAGGTCGTCGTCGGCCACCACGACGGTGCAACCGGCGAACGGGTACGGGCCGAACCGGTCGGTGAACAGCGCCATCATCTGGTCCTGACGGCCGAAGTCGTGGCGGGCGCGCGTCCCGAGCCGGGGTGGGTGGGCCAGGCGCGTGCGGCCCACGTCCGTGAACTGGTAGCGCCCGACCTGCACGCTGGCCAGGTAACTCGCCATGGGCTCGGCCTGCTCGTACACCCAGGTCGTGGTGCCCGCCGACCGGGACTTGCCGGCGAGCACGCCGTTGGCGACCACCTGGTACGGCGAGGCGGTGGTGACCGTGATCCGGTAGGACGCCTTGTCGTCGGGCCGGTCGTTGCACGGGAACCAGGAGGGCGCGCCGATCGGCTGACTGGCCACCAGCGCGCCGTCACTCAGCTCCTCCCAGCCCAGACCGCCCCACGGGCTCCGTACCGGCCGGGGACTGCCTGTGTAGCGGACCTCCACCATGGCGGTGTCCCCGGCGAGCAGCGCGGCGGGCAGGCCGACGCGCAGTTTGCCGTCGCGGTGCGTGTAGCGGGCGCCGACGCCGCCGACGGTGACGCCGACCACGCGGGAGGGGCCGAAGTCCAGGTCGAGGCCGTCGAGCGGCTCGTGCGCGACCACCGAGAGCCGGGCCGTGCCGTCCAGCCAGTTGGTCGACACGCGGTACTTCAGCGCCAGTTCGTAGTGCGCGACCCCGTACCTGAGATCGCCGTGCGAGGGAAAGTACGACGTCATCGCCAGGCCGCGATGGGATTGCCGAACCATCGGGAGCCGTCGGGAACGCCCTCGCCACGCATGACCAGCGAGGCGGGGCCGATCGTGGCGTCGGCGCCCACCCGCGCGGCGGGCAGGATCACGCCGTGCGGGCCGAGCGTCGCGCCCCCGTCCAGCGTGACGGTGTCCATGCTCATGACCCGGTCATGGAACAGGTGCGTCTGCAGCACACATCCCCGGTTGACGCTGGCGCCGTCGCCGACGCTCACCAGGTCCGCCTCGGGCAGCCAGTAGGTGTGAAGGGTGACCCCATGCCCGATGCTTGCCCCGAGTGAGCGCAGCCACACGTTCAGGGGCGCTGTTCCCAGCCACGGTTCGGCGAACCACGGCGCGGCCAGCACCTCCACGAAGTTGTCCGCCAGCTCGTTGCGCCAGACGAACGAGCTCCACAGCGGCCGGTTGCCCGCCGCGATCCTGCCCACCAGCGCCCATTTGGCGGCGGTCGCCACGGCCGCCGCGACCACCCCGGCCACGAGGAACAGCACGCCGCCGAGCAGCGCGGCCACCGCGAAGCCGTACGACGCCGCGAACCACTCCACCGCCCCGGCGGTCAGCACGGCCAGCGCCACCGTGCCCATCGCGGGCACCACGCGGCAGATCTCGACCAGCGCGCGGGCCACCTTCAGCCGCGCGGGCGGGTCATAGGTGCGGCTCCGGTCGCCCTCCTCGGTGGTGCGGCGCAGCTCGACGGGCGGCATGCCCAGGTACGACGAACCGGACTTGGCCTTCTTCGGCGTCGCCGACAGCACACCCACCAGGCCGTCCTTGGGCACCTTGCGGCCCGGCGCGGTCATCCCCGAGTTGCCGAGGAAGGCCCGCTTGCCGATGCGCGCCGTCGCGATGTGCATCCAACCGCCGTCGAGCTCGTACGGGGCCACCATCGTGTCGTCGGCCAGGAAGGCGCCGTCGCCGACGGAGGTCATGGTGGGCAGCGCAAGCACGGTCGACAGCTCCACGCCCCGGCCCACCTTCATGCCGAGCGCGCGCAGCCAGGCCGGCGTCAGCACGCTCGCGTACAGCGGGAACAGCCAGACCCGGGCCGCGGACATCAGCCGGCCCGTCGCCCACGCCTGCCACGCCTGGCGGCTGTGCACCGGATGGTGGCCGGGGCGCAGGCGGATGCCGAGCAACCGCACGCTCACCAGCGTGACCAGCGCGAACACCGCCATTCCGACGACCGTCGCGAGGGGCACGCCGATCAGCGCGCCGGTGAGCGCCGCGCCGAGGGTGCGCGCGTCCCCGACGTAGCGGGCCAGGACCGCCAGGCCGGACACGACGGCGATCGCGGGGAACAGGCTGAGCACGACGGCCGACAGGCCGTACACCAGCACCCAGCGCCGGGAGCGGACGGCCCGGTCGGCCGGCCGGGACCGGCGCGACTTGCCCTGCCGGGAGGCCGGGGCCCCGGCCCAGCGCTGCCCGGCCGGTACGCTGCCCGCGACCGCCGAGCCTGGGGCGATCTGGGCGTTTTTTCCGATCTTGGTGCCGGGCAGCAGCGTCGACCGGGAGCCGATCGTGGCGCCCGCGCCGATCCGGATCTCGCCGACGCGCAGCACGTCACCGTCGTACCAGTAGCCGCTGAGATCGACCTCCGGCTCGACCGAGGCGCCGCCGCCCAGCCTGAGCAGGCCGGTCACCGGGGGAGCGGAGTGCAGGTCGGCGTCGGGGCCCACCTGGGCGCCGAGCATCCGGGCGTACAGGCCCATCCATGGCGCGCTGGCCAGGTCGGGGACGCCGAGCCTGGCGGCCAGCTGTTCGGCGAACCACAGCCGCAGGTGCACGCCGCCGCCGCGCGGATGGCGGCCGGGCCGTACGCGGCGCAGCAGCAGGCGGGCCGAGCCCGCGGCCAGGCCCATCCGTCCCGGCGGCGTGACGAACACCAGCCAGCCCAGCGCCACCCACCACCACGACAGGGCAGGCGCCCAAGGCGGCGCGAGCAGGTTGCCGAGCGTCGCCAGCAGCACGATCCAGCGCATGGCGCCCGCCGTGAGCAGCGGCACCATCAGCGCGGCCTGCGCCACCGAGGCCCGCACGGGCATCGGCGCCACCGCCCGGCGCGCCGACTTGGCCGGGCCGCGCGTGGCCAGCAGCTCCGCCAGCGCGGCCAGGGTCGGGTGGGCGTAGACGTCGCCCACGGCCACGTCCGGGTAGTCGATCCGCAGGACCGACACGAGCCGGGCCGCGGCCAGGCTGGTGCCGCCGTCGGTGAAGAAGTCGGCCTCCGGCCCGTCCGGCGCGACGCCGAGGATGTCGCTCCAGCGCTCGGCCAGCCAGGACTCGACCGGGCTCAGCTCGCCGGGTGCGGCGGCCGAGGTGCCCGGCTCGGTCAGCGGCCAGGGCAGCGCATCGCGGTCGATCTTGCCCGAGGTACGCGTGGGGAGCGCGTCGACCATCGCCAGCCGGGGAACCAGGGCGGCGGGCAGTGATTCGGCCAGCAGCTCGCGGGCCTCCCCGAGATCGAACCCGTCGCCCGCCACGAGGTAGCCGATGAGCAGCTGGTGGCCGCCACCGGCGGTCCGCACCGCGGCGGCCGCGCCCGTGACGCCCGGCAGCGCCTGCAGCGCGGCGTCCACCTCGCCGAGCTCGATCCGCCGGCCGCCCAGCTTCACCTGGTCGTCGGCCCGGCCGAGGAAGTAGAGCCCTTCCGGCTCGGCGCGTACGAGGTCGCCGCTGCGGTAGGCGCGTTCCCAGCCGAGTGACGGCAGCGGCGTGTACTTCTCGGCGTCCTTCACCGGATCCAGGTAGCGGGCCAGGCCCACGCCGCCGATGATCAGCTCTCCGGTCTCGCCCATGGCCACCGGGTCGCCCGACTCGCCGACCACGGCCAGATCCCAGCCGTCGAGGGGCAGCCCGATACGTACGGGCTCCGCGCCGGTGAGCCGCGCCGCGCACGCGACGACCGTCGCCTCGGTGGGGCCGTAGGTGTTCCAGACCTCTCGTTCCGGTACGGCCAGCCGCTCCACCAGCTCGGGCGGGCACGCCTCGCCACCGAAGATCAGCAGCCGGATGCCGTCGAGCGACTCGACCGGCCAGAGCGCGGCCAGGGTCGGCACCGTCGAGACGGCCGTGATGCCCTGCGCGGCCAGCCAGGGTCCCAGGTCCATGCCGGTACGCACCAGCGACCGGGGGGCGGGCACCAGGCAGGCGCCGTGCCGCCAGGCCAGCCACATCTCCTCGCAGGAGGCGTCGAAGGCGACGGACAGGCCGGCGAGCACCCGGTCGCCGGGGCCCAGGGGGCGCTCCTGGAGGAACAGGCCGGCCTCGGCGTCGACGAACGCGGCGGCCGAGCGGTGCGTCACGGCGACGCCCTTGGGCTTGCCGGTGGAGCCGGAGGTGAAGATGATCCAGGCGTCGTCGTCCGGCTCGGGCCGTCGCGGAGCGTGATCGTCATGGTGGGCCGGCGACTCGGGCGTCATGGTCCGTACGACCAGTCTGCCGGTCAGCTCGTCCGCCGCGTCGTCGGCCGGGTCGTCACCCGCTCCGTCGGTCAGCTTGTCCGCCGGGTCGTCGCTCGCTCTGCCGGTCAGCTTGTCCGCCGGGTCATCGGCCGGGTCGTCGCTCGCCCTGCCGGTCACGATCGCGGAGACGGCGGCCTCGGTGAAGACCAGCTCGGCGCGCTCCTCTGGGTCGTCGGCGTCGACGGGCACGTACGCGGCGCCGGCCGCGAGCACGGCGAGGATCGTGACGTACAGCTCGACGGTGCCGGACGGCACGCGCACGCCCACCCGGTCGCCGCGGCCGACCCCGGCGGCCGTGAGCGCGTCCGCCACCCGCGCCACCTCGGCGCGCAGCCGCCGGTAGCCGAATCGGGTGGTGCCGTCATCGAGCGCGGGTTCGTCCGGGTGGACGCGCGCGGTCTCGTC
Organism: Nonomuraea sp. NPDC050680; assembly: GCF_040654555.1. Classification (NCBI taxonomy): domain Bacteria; kingdom Bacillati; phylum Actinomycetota; class Actinomycetes; order Streptosporangiales; family Streptosporangiaceae; genus Nonomuraea; species Nonomuraea sp. NPDC050680. The sequence goes on from NZ_JBFAIF010000010.1 coordinate 103,824, forward strand.
GAGGATGTCGAGCAGGGTGCGGGGCGCCGATGCCAGTGGGCCCGCGGGATAAACGGCCCGTGAAGCGATTCTTAACGGCTCGATGCGGTTAATATCATCGATGTGTAGGATATCGGCTGCGTGTGGGCGCAAATACTGCTCCTCAAGTCAGGCGGAGCCGACCCTGCCGCATCCTGCGCCCTTGAAGGGCTCTGAAGGGCACACGCTGCGTCCGCCGCCTTTGTGGCGTTTGCGCCACCGCGATACCAACAGTCGTACATCAGCCGCCTATTCCGATCCAGCGGCGTTTACGGGGGCGCGCGGGCAGAAGTCTACTTTGTAAAGGCGCCGGGACGGGCCGGGCCCGAGATCACGCGCGCCGGGCGATGGCGGTGATCCACGGCTGGACCAGCCGCGCCGCCAGCGGGCCGAACGCGGCCAGGATCAGCACATATGCCGCGGCCAGCGGCCCGAGATCGGGGTGGGCGCCGGCGGTCACCGCCAACCCGGCGATCACGATGTTGAACTCACCGCGGGGGATCAGCGCGATCCCCGCTCTGGCCCGTCCGGCCTTGCCGATACCGGCCCGGCGGGCGGCGTAGAAGCCGGTGAGCAACTTGGTGATCATGCTGACCACGGCCAGCAGCACGGCCAGCCCGGCCACCGGGCCGATCTTCGTCGGGTCGGTCTGCAGGCCGAAGAAGACGAAGAAGACGGCTGCGAACAGGTCACGCAGCGGGGCCAGCAGCGCCTGGGCGTCCTCCGCGAGCTCCCCGGACAGCGCGATGCCGACCAGGAACGCGCCGACCGCGGCCGACACCTGGAGCTGCTGGGCCACGCCGGCCACCAGCAACGCCAGACCGACCACCTTCAGCAGCAGCACCTCGGAGTTGGGGCTGCGGACGAACGCCTCGATGAAGCGGCCGTAGCGCAGCGCGATCAGGAGCACCACGCTGACCGTGCCCAGCGCGATGGCCACGGTGACCGCGCCGCCCACCAAGCTCAGCCCGGCCAGCAGCGCGGTCAGGACGGGCAGGTAGACGGCCATCGTCAGGTCCTCGAAGACCAGGAGCGACAGCACCACCGGTGTCTCCCGGTTGCCGATCCAGCCCAGGTCCGACAGCACCTTCGCGGTGATGCCGGAGGAGGTGGCATAGGTGACCCCGGCCATCGCCACCGCCGCCACCGGGCCCCAGCCCAGCAGTAAAGCGCAGATCGCGCCCGGTGCCGCGTTCAGCACCAGATCCACGAGCCCGGCCCGGGCGTTGCCCTTCAGGCTGGTCACCAGCTCGTCGGCGTTGTACTCCAGGCCGAGAGTGAGCAGCAACAGGATGACGCCGAGCTCGGCGCCGACCGAGATGAACTCCTCACTGGTGGCCAGCGGCAGAATGCCGCCGGTGCCGAACGCCAGTCCGGCGATCAGATAGAGGGGGATCGGGGAGATGCCGACCCGCAGGGCCAGGGCTCCCAAGATGCCCAGCCCCAGCAGAACCGCGCCGAACTCCAGAAACAGAATTGCCGTGTGATGCACTCGCGGCCCTACCCGTTGGTGATGATGTCGGCCACGGCGGCGGTGCTGTCAGCGCTGCCCACCACGACCACGATGTCGCCCGCCGCCAGGACGAAGTCCGGGCCCGGGCTGACCAGGACCTGGCCGGCGCGTACCGCCGCCACGATGGAGGCGCCGGTGCGGGTGCGCACCCGCGCGTCTCCCATCGGCCGGCCCGCGTAGGGCGAGTCCTCACCGATCGGCAGCTTCTCGCTGACCAGTCCCTCGACCTCGCGGTGCAGGTCGTTGAGCCGCTGGATCACGCGCGGCGCGCCCAGCAGTTCGGCCAGCGCGTCGGCTTCCTCGTCGTTCAGCTTGACGGTCTCACACGCCCGATCGGGATCGGCGGGATCGTAGATCACCAGGTCCCGGCGGCCGGTGCGGTGGGAGACGATCCCGATCCGCCGCCCGGACCGCGTCATGAACTCGTGCCGCAGTCCGATTCCTGGCAACGCCGTCTGCTCGATCTCCACCGCTACCCCATCCGGTCAAGATTTCGTTTCCTGGGTCAAACCGTACCAATACTCTGCGTCAACAGCGGGAGTCCGTCGGTCGGGGGAAGCGGGACGGACGGCATCGACACCGTGTTATCGTCCCACCCCTGACAGTGGCCGATCGAGCATTGGGGAGCCATGGAACGCAGGTTCGCCGCGCGCGAGCAGCTGACGGGTGTGGTGCGGGCGGCCCTGGGGGCCGAGCGCCGGCTGGCCGATGTGACGCGCCTTCGCGGTGGCAGTAAGAAAGGTGTGTACCGGCTCCTTCTCGATGACGGATTCACCGCCATCGCCTATGTCTGGGACGCGGACGAGAACTACTGGCCCGGCCTTCAGACCGACGATCACGCGGACCCGTTCTCGCCCGCTTCCGGTCTGGAGTTGTTCGAGGCCGCTCATCGGCGTCTGGACGGCGCCGGGGTGCGGGTGCCGCGGGTCTATCTGGCCGACCGGAGCAGGGCGCTCTATCCGGCCGACATCGCGGTGGTCGAGGACGTGCCGGGTGGGACGTTGGAGACGCTCCTCCAGCGTGATCCGCAGGCGGCGGCTCCGGTCCTCGCGCGGCTGGCCGAGGCGCTCGAGGTGATGCGCGGTCAGGTGGGGCGGCCGGGCTTCGGCAAGGTGGCCTGGGTGGACCGTGGCGGGGTCGCCCCGGGCCGGTCGTGTGAGCAGCTGGTCTTCGACCGAGCGCTCGTCGACCTCGAGGAGGGGGCCGCGCGGGACGGGCGGCTCGCGGCGGCTCGTGATCGGCTGGAGGGCGTGGTCCGGGAGCTGGCGGCGGGCGTGCGGCCGCGGTCGGCGCACGTGCTGGTCCATGGGGAGCTGGGGCCGGACCACGTGCTGGTGGACAGCGCCGGGTGTCCGATGCTGATCGACATCGAGGGATTGATGTACTTCGACGTCGAGTGGGAGCACGCGTTCCTGCGCCTGCGCTTCCACGAGCATTACGAGTCGCTGCGCTGGGACGGGCTGGATGAGCGGCGGTTGTCGTTCTACACACTGGCGATGCGGCTGTCACTGGTGGCCGGGCCGTTGCGGTTGATCGAGGGCGATTTTCCGGGGCGTGAGTTCATGCGGGGGATCGCCGAGCACAATCTGCAGCAGGCGCTGACGTTCATCGGCGAGTGAGATCAGAAGGTTGACGTCAGAGGTTGACGTCAGAGGTTGATGTCAGAGGTTGATGTCAGACGGTCACGGTGAGGGCGGCCAGGCGCCAGGTGCCGGGGTCGGGGGCGCGCGGTGCGGGCTCGGCGAGCGCGAGGCCGGGGTGGCGGCGTAGCAGGGTGGTGAGGGCGACTTCGGTCTGTACGCGGGCGAGGGCGGCGCCGACGCAGAAGTGCGGGCCGTGGGAGAAGCCGAGATGCCCGGGTTGTCCGGCGGGCCGGGTGATGTCGAGGCGGTCAGGGTCGGCGTAGGCGCGGGGGTCGCGGTGGGCGGCGGCGATGGAGGCGGTGACGGCGTCTCCCTTGGCTATGGGGGTGCCGCACAGTTCGGCGTCTTCGCGGGCGTAGCGGGGGATCGTCAGCAGGGTGGGGCCGCACCAGCGGATGAGCTCTTCGACGGCGCCGGGCATGAGGCCAGGGTCGGCGCGGAGCGCGGCGAGCTGCTCGGGGTGGGCGAGTAGGGCCTCGACGGCGTTGGCGATGAGGTTGGTGGGGGTCTGGCCGGCGAGGACGAGATGCCAGATGAGGGTGACGAGCTCGGTGTCGCTGAGCCGGTCGCCGTCCTCCGCCTGGGCCTGGATGAGGTCGGAGATCAGGTCGTCGGCGGGTTCGGCCCTTCGGCGGGCGACGGCCGCCTTGGCGCCGTCGATGATCGCGGGTATGGCGGCGGTGAAGGCGGGTCCGGCGGTGGTGACGACGGTGGCGCCGTACTCGCGCCAGCGGGGGCGGTCGGGCGCGGGGATGCCGACGAGCTCACAGATCACGTCCATGGGCAGCGGCCGGGCGAAATGCGTCATCAGATCGACGGGGCCGTGGCCGGGCAGGTCGTCGAGGAGGGCCTCGACGATGGGCGCGATGCGCGGGGCGAAGTCGGCGGCGCGGCGGGCGGTGAAGGCGGGCGCGGCCAGCCTGCGTAGCCGCAGGTGCTCGGTGCCGTTCATCTCCGACATGGTGCGCATGTAGGGCCGGCAGTCCTCGGGGACGTCGGGCCGCGTGAAGCTGTCGCTTCTGATCTCGAATCGGGGGTCGCCGAGCATCGTCTTGATGTCGGCGTGGCGGGTCACGACCCACATGGGGCCGAAGCCGGGGGCGCCCACGCGGGCGATGGGGGAGATCTCGCGGGCGCGGCCGTAGGCGGTGAAGGGGTCGCGGTGCACGCCGGGGTCGGTGAGGTCGATGTTCGGTACGTCGCTGGTCATGTGTCCTCCACATTCGAATGTTCTCATCATGCGAATGGTGAAGATATCTTGATGATGGATGTTCGGCAAACTCAGAAGCAGGCCCCAGGCGCCGCAAAATCGGTTGCCCGGCCCGGCGGCCGTCTGTTGTACTCCCTCCCGGCAACCAGTCCACCCAACCCAAGGAGCACGCCGATGAGGCCAGCGTTCTTGTCCCCCGCTACGGCAACAGCCACCTATCCAGAGGACGGAACGCTTGAGACGCACGTTGAACTTGGGGATCTTGGCGCATGTAGACGCCGGTAAGACCAGCCTGACCGAGCGGCTGCTCTACGCCGCCGGTGTCATCGACGAGATCGGCAGTGTCGATGACGGCAGCACCCAGACCGACTCGCTGGCCCTGGAACGGCAGCGGGGCATCACGATCAAGTCCGCCGTCGTCTCCTTCGTCATCGGCGACGTCACGGTCAACCTGATCGACACGCCCGGCCACCCCGACTTCATCGCCGAGGTCGAACGCGTGCTGAGCGTGCTCGACGGCGCCGTGCTGGTCATCTCCGCCGTCGAGGGTGTGCAGGCCCAGACCCGCGTGCTGATGCGCACGCTGCGGCGGCTGCGGATCCCCACCCTGCTGTTCGTCAACAAGATCGACCGCCGTGGCGCCCAGGACGAAGAGCTGCTGCGGGCCATCGCCGAGAAGCTGACGCCCGCGATCGTGGCGATGGGCTCGGCGCGCGACCCGGGCACCCCAGAGGCGGCCTTCCTTCCGTACGGACCCGGCGACGCCGCCTTCACCGCGCGGCTGACCGAGCTGCTGGCCGACCATGACGACGCCTTCCTGGCCGCCTACGTTCATGACGAGAGGGCCGTCTCCTACCGGCGGCTGCGGCGCGAGCTCGCGGGGCAGACCGGGCGGGCGCTGGCGCACCCGGTGTTCTTCGGCTCGGCGATCACCGGCGCGGGCGTGGACGCCTTGAGCGCCGGCATCGCGGAGCTGCTGCCCGCCGCCCAGGGCGAGCCCGGCGACCCCGTCTCGGGCACGGTCTTCAAGGTCGAACGCGGGCCGGCGGGGGAGAAGATCGCTTATGCCCGGATGTTCGGCGGAACCGTACGCGTACGGGACCGGCTGCGGTTCCACGACGGTCAGGGCGAGCCCCGCGACGATCAGAAGGTCACCGCGCTGAGCGTGTTCGACCGCGGCGCGGACGTCCAGCGCCCCTCGGTCACGGCGGGCCAGATCGGCAAGCTGTGGGGCCTGGCCGACATCCAGCTCGGCGACACGATCGGCGAACCGCGCGAGGACCCCGGCCGCCACCACTTCGCCCCGCCCACCCTGGAAACGGTCGTCGTCCCCGCCGTCCCCGCCGCGCTGGGCGCCCTGCGCGTGGCCCTCGCCCAGCTGGCCGAGCAGGATCCGCTGATCGACCTGCGCCAGGACGACATCCGGCAGGAGGTCTACGTCTCGCTCTACGGCGAGGTGCAGAAGGAGGTCATCCAGGCGACCCTGGCCGCCGACTTCGGCCTGGAGGTCAGCTTCCGCGAGACGACCACGATCTGCGTCGAACGGCCGATCGGCGCCGGCGCGGCCGTCGAGTTCAACGGCAAGGCGCCCAACCCGTTCCTGGCCACCGTCGGGCTGCGCGTCGAGCCCGCCCCGGTGGGCACCGGTGTGCGCTACCGGCTGGCGGTGTCTCCCGGCGCGCTGCCGCTGGCCTTCCACAAGGCGGTCGAGGACACCGTACGGGAGACCCTGAACCAGGGCCTTTCCGGATGGCAGGTCACCGACTGCACGGTCACCATGACGCATTCCGGCTATTCGCCCCGCCAAAGTCACTCCCATGCCATCTTCGACAAGAGCATGTCGAGCACCGGCGCGGACTTCCGCCACCTGACGCCGCTGGTGCTGATGAACGCGCTGCGGCAGGCCGGCACCAGGGTGCACGAGCCGATGCACCGCTTCACCCTGGAAGTCCCGGCCGACACGATCGGCGGCGTGCTGCCGGAGCTGGCCCGGCTGCGGGCCGTCCCCCGCACACCGGCCATGCGGGGCGCTTCCTGCCTGGTCGAGGGGGACATCCCGGCGGCCCGCGTACACGAGTTGCAGCAGCAGTTGCCAGGGCTGACCCGCGGCGAGGGCGTGCTGGAGTCGGCCTTCGACCGCTACCAGCCCGTCTCCGGCGCGGTCCCGGCCCGGCCGCGCACGGACCACAACCCGCTGGACCGCAAGGAGTATCTGCTGCACGTCATGCGGCGGGTCTGACCGGGGAGCAGGCGGGATGCTTTCGGCGGATCGGTGGGGGCAAAGGGGCAGATGTCGCTATTGTTGTGACGCGCGCCTCAGAGTCACCTCCGGCGCCTCTGGGGACCACGGTCACCGAGGCAGGGCCCGAGGGGCAGGCGGATGGGACAGCCACGGGGAAAGGCGCGCTGTACGGCGTCCCGCCCGTCGAACGGGGATAGGGACCGGGTCGCTTGTCCCATGCGGCGATCCATGAAGGACGGGATTGGTCATGGCCACGCGGCGCGAGCGTCTTCGCTATTGGTTCGACAACACGATGTCGAAGGGCACTCCGGCCCTGATCGGCTGGCTCGCGCTGGTGACCGTGGTCATGGTCGTGGGTTTCGGCGTGCTCGTCATGCTGCTCGCCCAAGACGACGTGCCGCACAAGTCCTGGAGCGAGGCGCTGTGGGGCATGCTCATGCGGGCGATGGACGCCGGCACCGTGGCGGGCGACAACGAGGGCAGCGTGCTCTTCACCGTCCTGGGGTTCACGATCACGATCGGCGGCCTGCTCATCGTCAGCAGCCTCGTCGGTGTGCTCACCACCGGTCTGGACAACAAGCTGACGGAGCTGCGTAAGGGCCGCTCCAAGATCGTGGAGGCCGGGCACACGACGCTGATCGGCTGGTCGGACCAGATCTTCACGATCATCCCCGAGCTGGTGGAGGCCAACGAGAGCGAGTCGAAGTCCTGTGTGGCGATCCTGGGGGACCGCGACAAGCTGGACATGGAGGAGGAACTGCGCTCGAGGCTGGGCAGCACCGGCAAGACCCGGGTCGTCGTCCGCTCCGGCAGCCCGACCGAGCCGACCGACCTCGACCTGATGAGCCTCGACACGGCGCGGGCGGCCATCGTGCTGTCCCCGGCCGGCGATGATCCCGACGCGCACGTCGTCAAGACGCTGCTGGCGCTGACGAACCGCAACTGGCGCCGGCGCCGCCCGCCGATCATCGCCTCCGTCACGGACACGACGAACCTGGTGGCCGCCGAGCTGGCCGGGGGCGGCCACGCGCAGGTGGTCGACACCGACGACATCGCCTCCCGGCTCATCGTGCAGTCCTGCCGCCAGTCGGGCCTGTCGGTGGTCTGCACGGACCTGCTGGACTTCGGCGGCGACGAGATCTACCTGCGGTCCGAGCCGAAACTGACCGGCTTCCCCTATGGCGAGGCGCTGTTCGCCTACGAGACCGCCTCGCTCATCGGCATCCGGCACGGCGACGGGTCCGTGGTGCTCAACCCGCCGATGAACACCGAGATCACGCAGGACGACCAGATGATCGTGGTCGCCGAGGACGACTCCGCCATCCGGCTCGTCCGCAGCTTCCCGCCGATCGTCGAGGGCGCGATCACCCGCCCGGTCCGCCAGGCGACGCCCCCGGAGCGGACGCTGATGCTGGGCTGGAACAACCGCGCCCCGAAGATCGTGCAGGAGCTGGACCACTACGTCTCGCCCGGGTCGTCCCTGCACGTGGCGGCCACCGCCGTCGAGGAGAGCGACAGCCTGGACCGGGCGAAGGTGGCCCTGCGCAACCTGGTGGTGAACGTCAAGGAGTGCGACACCACCGATCGGGTCACCCTGGAAGCGCTGGACGTGGGCACCTTCGACCACATCATCGTGCTGGCCGACAGCAACCTGGAGCCGCAGCACGCCGACTCGCGCACGCTGGTGACGCTGCTGCACCTGCGCGACATGGCCTCGAAGTCCGGGCAGCGGTACGCGATCGTCAGCGAGATGAACGACGACCGCAACCGCCGGCTGGCCCAGGTCACCAAGGCCGACGACTTCGTCGTCAGCGACAAGCTGATCAGCCTGCTGATGACCCAGCTGTCGGAGAACCCGCACCTCGGGCAGGTGTTCCGCTTCCTGTTCGACTCCGACGGGTCGGAGATCTACCTCAAGCCGGCGTCGGACTACGTCCAGCCCGGCGTGCCGGTCAGTTTCGCCACCGTGATCTACTCCGCGCGGACGCGCGGCGAGACCGCGATCGGCTACCGCGTGCTGGCCGAGGCCTCCTCGCCACCCGCCTACGGTGTCGTACTAAATCCTGGTAAGTCGGCCGCTGTCACGTTCGGCCCCCGCGACCTGGTGATCGTCCTGGCTGAGGACTGAAGTCATCGGATGAGTTGACCGTCCGGAGGGCGGTGTTTCTTGACTCTGGGCCATGTCTCGTTTATTCATCGGATGTCTGAGAGATCAGCCTTGTTGGCGTTACCCCCCGTCAGCCCAACGAGAGAGCGATCGCCATGCAGCGCCGCCGCACCCCCTCCAGAGTCTTGTCCGCCTGCGCCGCCCTCCTTCTCGCCCTGACCGCCTACATCGTCGGCGCTCCCGGCGCCGGCGCGGAGGTCGAGCACCCGCGGCAGCAGTGGCTGCGCGACTCGACCGCGGGACTTTTCCTGCACTGGGGCATGTTCACCGCGCCCCGTCACCTCGACTGCGCCGCGTGGGAGCGGGACGTCACAGGTGGTGGCTGGAGCCCTGACTACTGGGTCGACGAGGCCCGCAAACTGGGCGCCTCCTACATCGTGCTGGCCACCTTCCACAGCAGGCTCGGCTACGCCCGGCCGTGGCCGTCGAAGATCCCCGGCAGCTGCGCCACCCAGCGTGACCTGCTCGGTGAGCTGGTGAAGGCGGGCCAGGCCAAGGGCGTACGGGTCATCCTCTACATGACCGACGACCCGCAGTGGCACAACGAGCAGGGCGTCGAGACGCTCGACTCCGCCGCCTACTCCGCCTACAAGGGCCGCTCGGTCGACCTGACCACCAGGAACGGGTTCGGCCAGTTCAGCTACGACCTGTTCTTCGAGGTCATGGCGAACTACCCGGACCTGGCCGGGTTCTGGATCGACAACGACAACGAGTACTGGGAGCAGAACCAGCTCTACGAGCAGATCCGGCAGAAGCGCCCGTCCTGGTTGCTGAGCAACAACAACGAGGACACCCCGATCATGGACACGGTCAGCAACGAGCAGAAGACCGGCATGACACCGGCCTACGACTACCCGCAGGCCGCCTTCACTCCGATGCCGCGCCTGACCGAGGCCGACTACAAGCTCCCGACCACCGGTGACTGGTGGTACGACGGCGGCAGTCACCCCGTCGACTTCCGGCTCAGCACCGGCCGCTACGTCACCAACGCCGGCTCCTCGATGAAGTCGCTGATGGCCGAGACCCCGATGGTCAACGGCAGGTTCCCGCCGCAGCAGGAGGAGTTCAACACCTTCATGGCCGGATGGGTGCCGCCGATCCGGTCGTCGCTGCAGGGAACCGAGGGCGGCGGCTACATGTACGGCGGCATGCAGCCGGGCTTCTGGAACGACGGCGCGCACGGCGTCGTCACCGTCGAGCGCGGCGCGAAGGTCCAGTACGTGCACGTGGTCACCAGGCCCAGGACCGATCAGGTACGGCTGCGCGACAACGGCTACCGGGTGTCCGCGGTGAGCGATCTGCGTACCGGCGAGCGCATGCGGTTCGCCCAGTCCGGCGGCTACCTGACCATCCTCGGCATCACCAAGTGGGACGACTACGACACCGTGTTCAAGGTCGAGACCCGTGGCCAGGAGCACTTCTACCCCCAGGGCGCGCTCAAGGCGACCGCCACGTCCACCCGCGCGGGTCATCCGGCGAGCGCCCTGGTCGACGGCAGCTTCCAGAACTACTGGGACGCCGACGCCAAGCTGCCCGTCTCGCTCACCCTGGACCTCGGCAAGCGGCGCGAGGCCGCCTACCTGGCGGTCAACCAGCGCGAGTGGTCGCCGACGTACGCCCGCGAGACCTTCGGCCGCCCCGAGGACTCGGCCCGGATCAAGGACTACCGCGTCTACGCGAGCGACGACGGCAAACACTCGGGCAAGCCCGTACGAGCCGCGGCGATGCGCAGCGCGCGCGGCGTGCAGTTCGTCGACCTCGGCGGCACCCGCGCCCGCTACCTCAAGCTGGAAGTCCTCAACACCTGGGGCGGCCCGCAGGCGCCGCGCTTCTACCAGGAGCTTCAGATCGACGAGATCAAGGTGGCCTCGGCCTACCCGGTGGGCCTCGGGGCGGCGGTGCCGCTGGAGGCGGAGCGGCAGGCCAGCAGCGGCTCGGCCCGGCCGGACCTGTGCCAGGCGTGCTCCGGCCTGGCCAGGGTGGTGGGACTGGGCGGCGGGCCGCGCAACGCGGTCACCTACCGCGAGGTCACGGTGCCGGCGGCCGGGACGTACCGGCTCGAACTCGATCACACCGCCGCCGCGGCCACCTCATTGTCGGTGAGCGTCAACGGCGCCGCGGCGGTGGAGGTGCCGGTGAACGGCGACAACGCCGACGTTCCCGCCGCCACGGCGCTGGCGGTGCCGCTTAACGCGGGCGCCAACACGATCACGCTGTCCAGTACGGCCCGGCAGGGCCCCGGGCTCGACCGGATCGCCGTCGCGCCGATGCCCCCGGCCTCGGAGGTCCCGAAGACGACGATGACCGTGGACCCGTCCGGCCTGCAGTGGGCCGGTCCCGGACAGCAGTCGATGAAGGTGTCGGCGAAGCTGCGGCTCGACGTCGACGACGCGCTGGACCAGGTCAACCTGGCCCCGGTGGTGCCGGCCGGCTGGACGGTGACGGGCGCCGCCGCGACGGCCGCCACGCTGCGGCTCGGTCAGACGCTGGAGGGCACCTGGACCCTCACCTCGCCGCCCGGCCAGGACGTCACCGCGGCGGACATCCCCATCAACGCCTCCTTCCAGGTGCTGGGCCGGCCCAACCAGGTCACCAGGCAGCTGCGGATACGGTTGCGCCCGGCCGACCGGGTGTTCGTGCGTGAGGCCGAGGACTCGCGCAACCGGCTCGGCAGCGCGGGCATCACCAGCTGCTCGCCCTGCTCGGGTGGGCAGAAGGTGCGCAACCTGGGCGGGGCGGCGGACGCGTACGTGCTGTTCGAGAACGTCACCGTCGACACGGCCCGTCAGTACACGCTGTTCATCGACTTCACGGTCAACGGCGACCGCTCGTACTTCGTCACCGTCAACGACGCCGCGCCGATCGAGGTGAAAGTGAGCGGCGTCGGCAACAACACCCCGTACACGACGTCCGTGCCCGTCACCCTGCGGGCGGGCGCCAACACCATCAAGATCCACAACGATACGGAGGCCGCGCCCGACCTGGACCGGCTGTCACTCGGCTGAGGCCGGTGCCCGCGCCGTGCCGCCGGGCTCCCCGGCGGCGCGGGGCGGCTGCCAGGGCCAGCGGCCGTCCAGCTCGACCTGGAGCGAGACGCTCAGGAACGTGCGGACCGCGACGATGATGGCCAGCACCCCGACGCTCTGGAAGGTGGGGGAGACGGCCACGGTCTTGATGATGTCGGCCCCGACCAGGAACTCCAGCCCCAGGAGGATGGACCGGCCCACGCCCCGCCGGTAGGCCTGGTAGAGGCCGGCCACCTGGCGGGTCCGCGCCAGGCTCACGCCGTAGGTGACGGTGGCGATGACCAGGCCGGCCGCGATCACGGCCACGCCCGCGATGTCCAGCACCGTGCCGATGAGCTCGATGACGTCCTTCACCTGCACGCTGCCCCCTCCGCGGCCCGCCGATACGTCCGGATCATGGTCGCATACGCCACTTGGGCGCGCTCGCGTCATCCGGGGTGTACCCGCCGGCGCGCATGCCTGTCACGTGGTGCTAGGGGTGGGCGGCCAGCAGGCGGGCGCGGCTGTTGCTCAGGTGGACGCGGGTCGCGGCGCGCGCGCCGTCGCCGTCCTGGCGCTCGATGGCCGCGTAGATGTTCTCGTGCTCGACCACGATCTGCTCGAAGTGCCCCTGCCCGGCGGGCGACAGCCGGTCGCGCGGCACGATGATCATGGAGGGGCCGAACGAGGTGATCAGGTCGGCGAAGTAGCGGTTGCCGGTCGCCAGCGCGATGCGGAGGTGGAACTGGAAGTCGGCGTTCACCGCCGTACTCGGGTTGTCGGCGCTGGCGGCGAACCGGTCGAGCGCCGCCCGCAGGTCGTCCAGGCGCGGCCCCCCGCCGCGGCGGGCGGCCAGCGCGGCGGCCTCGACCTCGAAGGCCATGCGGAAGTCGAGCAGGTCGACCACGTCATCGACGGTCAGCTCGCCGCTCTGGCCGAACTCGAACCTGGCCGAGCCCGGCCGCGCCAGGACGAAGCTGCCGCGGCCGTGCTGGGTCTCCACGAGCCCGGCGGCCTGCAGCCGCGAGATGGCCTCGCGCACGACCGTCCTGCTCACGCCGTACGTCTCCACCAGGCTGCTCTCGGTCGGCAGCTTGTCGCCGGGGTGGATGACGCCTTCCTGGATGCGCGCCGTCAGGTCGTCGACGAGGGTCTGGGTCAGGCTCGCCATCGCGGCGTCAGTCCTTTCTGGTGCCGAACTCGCACTGGTCCGCGGTCCACTTGGCGGCCTGCTCGCTCGGGGTCAGCCCGAGGCCGGGGCGGTCGGGCACGATCATCCTGCCATCACGGATCTCCAGGCGCTCGTCGAACAGCGGCTCCAGCCACTCGAAGTGCTCGACCCAGGGCTCCAGTCCGTAGGCGGCGGCCAGGTGCAGGTGGATCTCCATCGCGAAGTGCGGGGCCAGCTGCAGGCGGTTGTGCTCGGCCAGCGCCGCCAGGCGCAGGAACGGCGTGATGCCGCCGATGCGCGGCGCGTCGGGCTGGATGACGTCGGCGGATCCGAGGCGGATGAGCTCGGCGTGCTCGGCGACGCTGGTGAGCATCTCGCCGGTCGCGATCGGCGTGTCGAGCGAGGCCGCGAGCGCCGCGTGGCCGGCGCTGTCGTAGGCGTCCAGCGGCTCCTCGATCCAGACCAGCCCGAACTCCTCCAGAGCCCGGCCCATGCGCTGGGCGGCCGGCCGGTCCCACTGCTGGTTGGCGTCCACCATGAGGGGTACGCCCTCGCCCAGGTGCTCGCGCACCGCGGCGACCCTGGCCAGGTCGATCCGGGAGTCGGGGTGGCCGACCTTGAGCTTGATGCCGCCGATGCCGCGTTCGAGGGCGGCGCTCGCGTTCTCGATGACCTGCTCGATCGGGGTGTGCAGGAAGCCGCCGGAGGTGTTGTAGCAGCGTACGGAGTCGCGGTGGGCGCCCAGCAGCTTGGCCAGGGGGAGTCCGGCGCGCTTGGCCTTCAGGTCCCACAGCGCGACGTCGAGGGCCGCGATCGCCTGGGTGGACAGGCCGCTGCGCCCGACCGACGCCCCCGCCCAGACGAGCTTCTCCCACAGGCGGGCGATGTCGCTGGGGTCCTCGCCGAGCAGGTCCGGGGCGATCTCCCTGGCGTGCGCGTACTGGCCGGGGCCGCCGGCGCGCTTGGAGTAGCTGAAGCCGAAGCCCCGCCGGCCGCTCTCGGCGCCGATCTCGGCGAACAGGAAGGCGATCTCGGTCATCGGCCGCTGTCGCCCGGTGAGCACTTTCGCGTCACTGATCGGGGTGGCGAGCGGCAGATAGACCGAGGAGAGCCGGATCCAGGAGATGCGGTCTGAGGAAGTCATGGCGGTCATCGTACAACTCGCCATGTCATCATACAACTATGCCGTCGGACAGCCGCTAGAACTCGGCGGTCCCCGACAGGTCCATGGGGGCCATGCGCTCGATGGCCAGCCTGGTGCGCTCCATCGCTTCGGTGATCTCCTTCGTCCGTTCCTCGGTGAGGTTGGCGATGGGCACCGAGCAGCTGATGGCGTCGGTCGTCGGGCTGGTGTAGCGCAGCGCGAAGCCGAAGCACATGACGCCGGCGTAGTTCTCCTCGTCGTCGATGGCGTAGCCGCGCCGGCGCGTCAGCTCCAGATCCCGGGTCAGGGCGTCACGGTCCACCAGCGTCTTGGGCGTCAGGGGAGTGAGCTGCGGGGGGATCGGCACCTCCAGGCCGGTGCCCAGCCGTTCGGCCAGCAGCGACTTGCCCATGGCCGTGCTGAAGGCGGGCAACCGGCGCCCGACCCGGCTGAAGGGGCGCAGATACTGGCTCGACTCCTTGGTGGCCAGGTAGACGATGTCGCCCCGGTCCAGGCGGCCGAAGTGGATGGTCTCGTCGAGCAGCGCGCTGAGGTCGTTGATGTGCGGCTGGACGATGCGCAGGTAGGGGTCGGTGTCGAGATAGGTGGTGCCCGCCAGCAGGGCGCGGATGCCGATGCTGTACAGCGTCCCGCTCGCGTCGGTGCGCACCCAGCCGCGCTCGACCAGCGTGCGGATCAGCGCGTAGATGCTGCTGCGGGGCGCGCCGAGCGCGTCGCTGAGCTCGCGCAGACGGGCCGGCCGGTTCTGTCGCGAGGCAAGGAGCTCAAGGAGTTCGACCGTGCGGGCGGCGGATTTCACGCCCCGCACGCCGCTCTGCGCCGTGCCCTCGGCCTCGTCTAGGGGGAGTGTCATCGCACCTCATCTGTCGGGGGACGGCCTGTTGACACATTACCAATTTTGGAGCGAGACTGCTCGCCACGTAACAGGCATCTACATATGGAGACAGGATGACCGCTACGTATACAAGTGACGATGTACGCGCCAGGCTTCGCCGAAGCATGGAGACCGGCGTGCTGTCGTTCCCGCTGACGCCGTTCGACGCCGACGGGGCCCTGGACATCGGCGCCTTCCGCGCCTACCTCCGCGACCAGATCGCGGCCGGTCCCGGCGCGGTGTTCCCGTGCTGCGGGACGGGCGAGTTCTTCTCCCTGGCCGAGGACGAGTACGAAAGGCTCGCCACGGCCGCGGTCGAGGAGGCGGCCGGGGCGCTGCCGGTGGTCCTGGGGGCCGGCTACGGCTGGGCCCAGGCCGCCCGTTTCGCCACCATCGCCGAGCGGGCCGGGGCCGACGCGCTGCTGCTGATGCCGCCCTATCTGGTGGAGGCGCCCCAGGAGGGCTTGGTCGAGCACGTACGGCGGGTCGCCGAGAGCACCTCGCTGCCCGTCATCGTCTACCAGCGCGCCCAGATGAAGGTGGCGGTGGACAGCGTCGCCGGGCTGGCCGCGATACCGAACGTGATCGGCCTCAAGGACGGCCATTGCGACCTCGACCAGTTGCAACGGCTCAAGCTGGCCGCGCCGCCGGAGTGGCTGTTCTTCAACGGCGCCGCGACGGCCGAGATGCAGGCCCGCGCCTACCGGAGCATCGGCGTGCCCGCCTACTCCTCCGCCGTGCACGCCTTCGCCCCCGAGATCGCCAAGGACTTCTTCCAGGCCTTCCACGCCGACGACCACGAGCGGGTCGAGCTGCTGCTGAGCCGCTTCTACGTCCCCCTGGTCGAGCTGCGCGACAAGGGCATCGGCTACGGCGTCTCGCTGGTCAAGGCCGCGGCTAAGCTGCGGGGAATGCCCGTGGGCTCCGTACGCGCCCCGCTCGCCGACCCTCCGCCCGAGCACCTCGAACAACTCCGCGCCCTGCTGGACACGGGCCTCGACCTCGTCCGGTAAGGAAGGAATCTCCATATGTCGCAACCCATCCCCCGGATCGTCAGGGCGACCGTCACCCCGATCTTGATCAGCGACCCGCCGCTGCTCAACGTCCTCGGCGTCCACCAGCCGTACACCCCGCGCACCATCGTCGAGCTCGAGACCGACACCGGCGCCACCGGGGTCGGCGAGACCTATGGCGACACCGAATACCTGGAGGTGGCGCGGAACGTCGCCAAGGCCGTCATCGGCCGGCCGCTCACCGCGCTGAACGGGCTGCACGAGCTGGCCTACGACTCGGCGGGGCTGACGCCCGGCACGATCAACGAGTTCGACCCGGCCGGGCTGCGCGGCAGCCGTACCAACGAGAAGATCGTCCGCAGCGTGGTCTCGGCGTTCGAGGTCGCCAGCCTGGACACCCTCGGCCGGACGCTCGGCCTGCCCGTGCACGCGCTGCTCGGCGGCAAGGTGCGCGACCGGGTCGACTACAGCGGCTACCTGTTCTACCGCTGGGCCGAGCACCCCATGGAGGACGCGCCGCGCGACGACTGGGGCGCCGCCCTCGACCCCGAAGGCGTCGTACGGCAGGCGCGGCGCTTCACCGAGACCTACGGATTCGGCTCCTTCAAGCTCAAGGGTGGCGTGTTCCCGCCCGAGGAGGAGATCGCGGCCATCAAGGCGCTGGCCGAAGCCTTCCCCGACCACCCCCTGCGCCTGGACCCGAACGGCGGCTGGTCGGTCGAGTCGAGCGTGCGCGTCGCCGAGGAACTCGACGGCCTGCTGGAGTACCTGGAGGACCCGACCACCGGCATCGACGGCATGGCGCAGGTACGCGCCAGGACCGGCGCGCTGCTGGCCACCAACATGTGCGTCACCACGTTCGGCGAGATCCCCGAGGCGTTCGCCAAGGACGCCGTCCAGGTGGTGCTGTCCGACCACCACTACTGGGGCGGCCTGCACGCCACGCGCGAACTCGCGGCGCTGTGCCGCACCTACGGAGTCGCGCTCTCGATGCACTCCAACACCCACCTCGGCATCAGCCTGGCCGCGATGACCCACGTCGCCAGCGTCATTCCGGACCTGAAGTACGCCTGCGACAGCCACCGGCCCTGGCAGATCGAGGACGTCATCACCGAGCCGCACCGCTTCGTCGGCGGCGCCGTCGAGGTGTCCGACACCCCCGGCCTCGGAGTCGAACTCGACCGCGACGCCTTGGCCACCCTGCACGAACGCTGGAACAGGCTCAGCGGCTTCCGCGACAGAGACGATGTGGCCGCCATGCGCGTGGCCGACCCCACATGGGTCCAACCCCCGCTTCCACGCTGGTGAAAGAGAGAACACTCTGATGAGAATGTCATCCACGATCGGCCTGCGCATCGGCGGCGCCCTGCTGGCAGTGGTCGCGCTGTCCGCCTGCTCGGTCAAGGGCGGCGGTGCCGGCGACGGCGCCGCCTACCCGAGCAAGGCCGTGGAGTTCACCGTCCCGACGGAGCCGGGCGGCAGCACCGACCTGGTCACCCGCGCCCTGGCCAAGAGTATCGAGAAGCCACTCGGCAAGCCCGCCGTGGTGGTCAACAAGCCGGGCGCCAACGGCAAGATCGCCGGTAAGGACGTCTTCAGCAGCAAGCCCGACGGCTACCGGGTGGCCGTGATGCCGCAGTCGCTGTTCGCCATCGGGCCGCTCATGGTCCAGGACCCCGACGCCATCAAGCTCGACGACATGACCTTCATCAAGGGGCTGGCCGTCGAGGACTACGCCCTGGTCGTGCCGGCCGGCTCGCCGTACAAGTCGCTCAAGGACCTGCTCGCGGCCGGCAACCTCAAGTACGGCACCACCGGCGCGGGGACGGGCAGCCAGCTGTCCCAGGCCCTGCTGTTCGGGGTGGCGAAGGTGAAGGCGACGCCGGTGCCGTTCGACGGCGGAGCCCCCACGATCACCGCGGTCCTGGGCGGCAAGGTCGACGCGGCGTCCGTGCAGATCGCCGAGGCCGCCAAGCATGTCCAGTCCGGCAAGCTCCGGGCGCTGGCCGTGTTCGGCACCAAGCGCGTCGAGGCACTGCCCGACACGCCGACGGCCACCGAGTCGGGCTATGACGTCGTGGTGGACCAGCGCAGGTTCGTGGCCGGGCCCGCCGGGCTGCCGGCCGACGTACGCGACAAGCTGGCCGGCGCCATCGACAAGGCCATCGCCACGCCCGAGTACGGCGAACTGCTGAAGTCCAACTACATCGGCCGCTGGGAAGTCGGCGGCGACGAGGTCAAGACGCAGCTCACCAAGGCCCAGGGCGAGTTCGCCGCGCTGACGAAGAAGCTCGGGATCGACCTCACGGGCCAGCAATGACCAGCGTCGTACCCGAGGAAGGCGTGCCGGAGGAGGAGGGGCTTCCCATCCCGCCGAGTCCGGCCTACGCCCGCCGGCAGAACATCGTCGCGGCGCTCGTCCCGCTCGCCATCGGCGTGATCACCGCGATCATGTCGTGGAGCCTGGGGGTCGGCACGCTGTCCAACCCGGGCCCCGGACTGTGGCCGCTGGCCGTCAGTGTCGCCATGGTCGTGACCGCGGCGGTGCTCGTGCTGCGGTCCGGGCCGACCGGCGAGGAGGAGACCTTCACCCGCGAGGCCCTGATCGTCGTCGTCGCGGCCGTCTCCCTCGTGGGCTACGCGCTGCTGTTCGAGCGGATCGGCTTCGAGATCCCCACCGTGGCGCTGCTGGTCCTGTGGCTGAAAGGGCTCGGGCGAGAGGGCTGGCGGATGACCGTGATCATCTCGCTCGGCACGACCGCCGTCCTCTACCTGCTGTTCGTCACCGGGCTGGGCGTGTCACTCCCGCACATCCTGCCCTTCTGAACCAGATCGGCTGACCATGGATTTCTTCTCCCCGGTGATCGCCGGGTTCGGGGTCGTCTTCCAACCGGAGAACCTGTTCTACTGCCTGCTCGGCGTCACGCTGGGCATGCTGGTGGGCGTCCTGCCCGGCCTCGGGCCCGCCGCCACGATCGCGATCCTGCTGCCGGTCACGTACAACATCGAGCCGACGGCCGCGATCATCATGCTCGCGGGCATCTTCTACGGCGCCCAGTACGGCGGCACGATCACCTCGGTGCTGCTGCGGCTGCCGGGCGAGGCGTCCAGCGTGGTGACCGCGATCGACGGCCACGAGATGGCCAGACAGGGCCGGGCCGGCTCCGCGCTCGGCATCGCGGCGATCGGCTCCTTCATCGGCGGCACGGTCGCGGTCATCGCGCTCACCTTCGTCGCCCCGCTGGTGGCCGGGTTCGCGCTGGACTTCGGCCCCGCCGAGTACACGGCGCTGGCGCTGCTCGGCATCCTGCTGGTCTCGACGCTCGGCACCGGTTCCACGACCAAGAGCATCCTGATGGCCACCGTCGGTCTGCTCCTGGCCACCATCGGTCAGGACCCGCTGGCCGGCACCTCGCGCCTGACGTTCGGTAGTGACCAGCTGCTCGACGGCATCGACTTCGTGATCGTCGCGATGGGTCTGTTCGGCGTCGGCGAGATCCTCTACAGCCTGGAGTCGCTGCGCGGCAAGAGCGCCCCCGCGCCCAGCGTCGGCTCCGTCTACCCCTCACGCCAGGACCTCGGCGAGTCCAAGGGGGCCATCACCCGCGGCTCGCTGGTGGGCTTCATCCTCGGCATCCTGCCCGGCGGTGGGGCGACCATGTCGTCGATGGTGGCGTACGCGGTGGAGAAGAAGACCGCCAAGCACCCCGAGCGGTTCGGCAAGGGCGCCATCCAGGGCGTCGCCGGGCCCGAGACCGCCAACAACGCCGCCGCCACCTCCTCCTTCATCCCGCTGCTCACCCTCGGCATCCCGGCGAACGCGACCATGGCCATCATGTTCGGCGCGCTGCTGCTCCAGGGCATCACGCCGGGGCCGCTGCTGGTGCAGGAGAAGCCGGACCTGTTCTGGGGCGTGGTCAACTCGATGTACGTCGGCAACATCCTGCTGCTGGCCATGAGCCTGCCGCTGATCGGGATCTTCGTGAAGATCCTGCGTATTCGGGCGGCGATCCTGGCGCCGCTGACGATCCTGATCACCATGATCGGCGTCTACACCGTCCGTCTGAACGTCTTCGACATGTTCCTGATGGTCGGCCTCGGGATCGTGGGCTACCTGATGAAGAAGGTCGGCTTCGAGCCGGGGCCGCTGGTGCTGGCCTTCGTCCTCGGCAGCCTGCTGGAGTCGTCATTCCGGCGCTCGATGCGCCTGTTCGACGGCCAGCTGACCGGCTTCTTCGGCCAGCCGATCGCCGCGACGCTGCTGGTGGCGATCCTGCTCATCATCGTCGTCCCGCCGCTGAGCCGGCTCCTTCGCAAGCAACGCAGAAAGGCCGCAGCATGACGGTCATCGTGGGATATGTCCCCAACCCGCTGGGCCGGGTCGCGCTCGAGCACGCGATCGCGGAAGCCGCGCTCCGAGGAGTGCCGCTGAAGATCCTCAACGTCTCGCGGCCCGGCGCCTACGTCGACGCCTCGACCGCGGACGTGGAAGAGGTCAAGCGCCTGGTCCCGGAGGAGGTGTCGTACGACTTCGAGCAGGTGGCCGAGGACGACGTCGCCGAGGCCGTGCTCGCGGCGGCACAGGCGGCCTCGGCGAGCCTGATCGTCATCGGGCTGCGCAGGCGCTCACCGGTCGGCAAACTGATCATGGGCAGCAGCGCCCAGCGGATCCTGCTCGAAGCCGGCTGCCCGGTGCTCGCGGTCAAGGAGCGGGCTGCTCAGTGATGGTCCCCGCCCTGACGAGCCAGTCGACCGCCTCGGCGATGGCCTCCAGCGAGGTGTGGCGCGGCCGGTGACCGAGCACGCGCTCGGCCTTCTCCATGGAGCAGTGGGGGCTGTGCGCGATGTGGTCGTAGGTGATGCGGGCCTGCTCCTCCGACACCGTGTCCCGCCACTGCTCCCATGGCAGGTAGGCGAGCTGGGCCTGTCGCCCGAACCAGCCCGCCACCGCCTCGGCGTAGCCGCGCAGCGTCAGGGCGGTGGTGGCGACGGAGTGGAAGCTCTCGCCCACGGAGCCGGCCGGGTTGGCCAGCGCGTCCATGAACAGGCGCGCGACGTCGTCGGCGTGCACGTGCTGGACGGTCTCCATGCCCAGGTTGGGCAGCGTCACCTCCGTGCCGTCGGCCAGGGCCTGGAACACGGCCGGATCTAGGTTGCCCGCCGGGTTGACCGGCATCCATCCCGGGCCGGTGATGTGGCCGGGATGGATGACGGTGGCCGGGAAGCCGTCACGGTGGGCGCGGTCGAGCAGGTGCGCCTCGATGGCGGCCTTCTGGCGGCCGTAGTGGGCGATCGGCCGCCGCGGCCGATCCTCGGTCGTGGGCACCCGGGCGCTCGGGCCGTGCACCCAGATCGTGCCGCAGTGCAGGAAGTGACGTACGCGGCCGGCCAGCGCGACCGCCAGACGGCGCGCGCTGGATTCCTCGAAGCAGATCAGGTCGATGACGGCATCCGCCTCCAGCGCGACGATCCGCTTGCCGAAGGTGTCCGCGGCCTCCTCGGCCTCGCGGTCGGCGGTGACCGTGGTGACCCACTGCCAGGCGCCGTGCGGGGTGTACGGGCCCCGCCGGCCCCGGCTCACAGCGACCACGTCGTGCCCCGCGTCGACGAGACGGGGAACCAGGTAGGTGCCGATATGGCCGCTGGCGCCGATCACCACTATTCGCATGGGCTACAGATTAGTACTCGTAGGCCCCGGCTTCGATGGTGCCGTTCCCGCCCACCGCGGCTCCGGCCAGGTCGAGGGGGTTGAACTTCTTGACGCCGAGACCGATCGCCGGACTCCCGCTCAGCAGCCGCAGCGGCCTGCTCGGGTCGGTGTCGAACTTGGGGTCCTTACGCACGTTGGCGGTGCCCGCCGTCATCTGGTACTGGCCGCCGTAGAAGACGTTGTGGTCGTTGGCGGTGAAGGTGGAGTCGGCGTACGCGCTCTTGCCCGCGGCCACGACGATGTTCTGCGACAGCTTGAAGTGCGCGTTCGTGCAGCCCGCGTAGCAGACGACGCCCTCGGAGTCGGGGTTGGGCAGGTTCATCGAGTTGTTGCGGAACACGGTGCCGAACACCGGGCCGTTCGTCTCGATCTCGCCGTCGTCCTTCACCGGTCCGCGGGTGACGATGCCGGAGCGGGTCCTGTCTCCGTAGATGCCGTTGTACTCGAAGACGTTGCCCGAGGTCCCGTCGGGGTCGTTCGTCGATCCGTCGTCGTTGCGGCTGGTGCCCAGCTCGGTGAAGGTGTCGTTGTCGAGCGCGAGGTTGTGGTGGACGTAGTTGCGGGAGCCCATGAAGATCTCCACCGCCGCGCCGTCCCACTCGTAGTCGTAGCTGAAGGCCACCGATCCGGTGATGGTGTTCCAGCCGATGTTGGAGTCATCGCCCTGCACCAGCATCGCGAACGCGCCGGAGTCGTCGTTGTCGTTCTCCTCCTGCGGCGAGAGCTTGCTCATGAAGTTGTTGTTGACGAACTCGTTGCTGGTCACCGCGGTGTACTGGGCACTCGTCTCGATGTAGACGCCCGCCGCGGCGCCGGTGATGTAGTTCTGCTCGATGACGTTGTTGCTGCCGCCTACCTTGATCCCCGCCCACGAGCAGCGGCCCTGGTCCTGGTCCACGCCGATCTGCAGGTTGTAGACCTCGATGTGGTTGCCTCCGAGGTACAGGCAGGCCTCGATGTCGTCCTTGAGCACCGGACGGGCGCCCGTGCCGTAGGCGTCGACGACGATCGGGTTGTCCTCGTCGCCCGACTCGGTGATGGCCAGCTGCCCGGACCACGTGCTGCCGCGGCTGAGCATGAGCTTTTCGCCCGGGTCCAGCTCCGCCGCGGAAGCCTTGGCCAGCGTCTTCCACGCCGTTTCCGGGGAGTCGCCGGCGGCCGAGTCGTTGCCGTGGACGCTGTCGAGGTAGTAGGTGTCGATGTCATCCGCGGAGGCGGGGGCCGCGACGGCCCCCGCGAACGCTAACGCGAGGGCCGCCACACCCGCCACATACGACGTCAAGTTTCGTGACGTCAACTTCTGGGTCGATAAGTTCCAGGCGCGCAACTGAGTTCTCAGCCTCCTGATCGCGGTGACGAAGAAGCCAGAGGAAGATCATCTGGCTTGCGGGGTCACTGTAACCGCGATGCCTGGAGAATTTCGACACCCAAAATGACCATTTTGTATCCGGAACGTGTAAGGAAGTCGAATACCCATCCCAAAGGGGCGTTAGACGATCACCCTGCACACCAGGGCGTCGGACGTGCCCCGCCTGGCGCTCATGACGACCTCCGTGGTGAGGAACTTGCACGCCAGGTAGGGGTCGCCGGATCCGGCGTACTGCGGCGGGCCGCCGGTGCCGCTCGCGTAGCACCTGAGGCCGCCCGCCTCGTAGAAGCCGATCCACGAGGCCGAGCTGACCTTCGCGTGGCAGTAGTCGCCGATCGACGTCGGCCCGAAGGTGACGTCCACTTCGGCCGCCTGGGCGGGCAGGGCGAGGGCGATCAGGGTGGCGGCGGCGACCGAGGTCAGGGTGAGGACACGACGAAGCACGGCGACTCCAGATTCGGGGGGTGAACACTCAATCCGGAGTATCTGTTAGGAAAGTTTCTTGTGCAACAGGGTCACCCTCGCGGAAAAATCCCGTCATTTGGCGGAAAGCCGGTACCGTACCAGCCATCTCTGACGGATCACCGCATTTCGCAGGCCGACAAAGCAGCCCGCGAATGGCTCGCCACTCCACCCTCGTGCGCGCCGTCGGAGCCTCTGGAGGACCGCGAACGGGTTTGTCGGTCGGGGTCGCTAACGTTCGGCGCAGTTGCACAGCAGGGGCTGGAAAACCCCTGCTCATTAGACGTTCGTGCACGGTGAAAGGCGGGGACCGTTGGGTTGGCTGGCAGCGGGCGACGGGTATGAGGTCGCCCTCATAGAGGGCCGGGTGGCGGCGCGAGCCACCTCCGGCCGGTCGGCGGGACGGCAGCTGAAGTCGCTGCCGAAGGCATTGCGCGATCATCCCGAGGTGGACCGGATGCGCCGCTTCGCCGAGTGGCTCGACCGGCACGCCGCCGCGTGCGTGACGCAGGTGGACCTCTGGATGGTCTCCTCTCTGCCGGTGCCGACCGGGTTGCTGGCCCGCGTGTGGCGGGACGAGGCATGGCAGTCGGCCCTGCGGGACCTGGCCGTGGTCGGTGACGACCCCGACGAGGTCGGCTTCCTGCGGGACGCCACCGACAGCGGAGAGCTGCGGGTGGTCAACCTCGACGGCGAGACCGTACGCCTGTCACCGCGCACGGTGACCCTGCCGCATCCCGTGCTGCTGCCCGATCTGGACGACCTGCGGGAGTTCGCCGCGGAGCTGGGCGTAGTCCAGAAGGTCGAGCAGATTCACCGAGCCACCTGGCGCAAGCCCGCCGACCTCAAGGCGAGGGAGACGGCCGTGTCGGAGTTCTCCGGCGGCACCTACGACTCCAGGTTCGGCCTGGCCGCGCGGGCCACCGCGCTCGGCTACCGGGTCTCCGGCGGCTACACCACCTGCCGGGTCCGTGACGGGGGCAGCCTCTCGGAGGCGACCGTCTGGATCGGCGAGCCCTACTGGGACGGCGAGATGACGACGGGCGACCTGAGCTGGCAGGACCTCGACGGCAGGACACTGCCGCTGCGCGAGGTCGGGCCGGTGGCCTGGTCGGAGGGGATGCGGATGGCCGCGGCGCTCTACGCCGGGCGGCGGGTCGAAGAGGGGAAAAACGCGTGACCATGTCCCAGGCGACAGAACCGCAGTCTCAGGCCACAGAACCGCAGTCTCAAGCTACGGAACCGCAGGAAGGGTCTCAGGCCATGGAACCGCCGCAGGCTTCTCAGGCCGCGGAGCTGCTGAAGGCCGGGGCCGTGCTGCCGCCCGGCACCGAGGGGGCCGGCGAACGGGCCGTGCCGATGACCGCCCGCACC
This sequence comes from Nonomuraea sp. NPDC050680, assembly GCF_040654555.1. Classification (NCBI taxonomy): domain Bacteria; kingdom Bacillati; phylum Actinomycetota; class Actinomycetes; order Streptosporangiales; family Streptosporangiaceae; genus Nonomuraea; species Nonomuraea sp. NPDC050680. The sequence goes on from NZ_JBFAIF010000010.1 coordinate 128,760, forward strand.
TACCGTCATCCCGGACTGGACGACCGTGTGGTCGTGCGACTGGTCGCCGGGGAGCTCGGCTCGGCCGAGGACCTGGCCGCGAGCTTCCTGGGCCTGGTGCCCGACGGGGAGCCCGTCGAGGTCGGGCTGGGCCTGCGGCGCTCGCTCGGCTTCCCCGAATGGGTGCTGGTGCACCACCCCGAAGACGGCCATCACGCGCTCGCCGTCGTGCCGGAGCTGGAGCGCGCGGCCCGGCAGGCGAAGTCCAAGCCGAAGGCCGCGCTCGACGCCTACCAGCAGCTGGCCGCTCAGCTGGCCGCGTCCGTGCCCCACTTCCTGCCCACGTTCTACGAGCAGAGCGGCCGGGTGTTCCTGGGCGTCGAGAACGCCACCTACGCCGCGCAGATGTTCGCCGGCGCGCGCCGGGCCGAGGCGCAGCACGGGCTCGCGATCGACGAGGACCGGCTCGACGAGGTGTTCCTGGAGTTCGCGCTGGCGGGGGCGCTGCCGGTCAAGGTGCTGTCCGGCTACGCGAAGGAGCTGGCCGCCCGGGTGCCCGCCGACGAGGCGCTGCGCCGCTTCACGCGGCTGTGCGTGCGGCGCACCGCGGGCGGGCTGCCGCCGTCGGCGCAGATGACGACGGACCTGCGCCGCCTGGCCAAGGCCGCCGGGGTCGACGTGGACGCGGAGGAGCAGGCCTACCTGGCCGAACTGCTCGCCCTGCCGGCCGCCCATCGGGCCGCGACGGGCTGGTGGAAGGCCCACCGTACGGGGATCGCGGCGCTGGCGTCGCGGGAGCCCGAGGTGCGGATGACGCTGCTGAACATCATGCCGGAGGCCCGGGACGGAGAGCTGGCGGGCCTGTGGCTGGAGATCCTCGAGGCGTCCGGCGCCACCGCCGGGCTGGTCTCCGGCGAGGCGCCGGAGCGGCCCGGCGACGGCACCGTCGGCTGGCTCGAACGGTTCCTGAAGGCGCGCAACTACGGCTGGGGGGTGCCCTCCCGCCTGCCCGCCCTCTACACGTTGGTGGAGCGGGCGGCCGACCAGCTGCGCGCCGAACTGGCCGGGCAGAGACGGACGCTGGCGATCTCTTACGACGTCGACCTGCTCGATCTGCTGCTCGCCCTCGGCCTTCCGGTGCGCGATCCCGAGGACCGCGACTCGCTGCGGCTGGAGCCCTGGGCGAAGGGGGAGGGGCAGCGCGACCTGGTCGCCCTGGCCGCCGACGCCCGGTTCGGGCCCTCCTTCGAGCGCGCGGCCGACGGCTTCAGCGACGACGAGGACGGCCGGCGGGCCATCCGCCTGCTGGCCAAGTCCCCCGGCGGCCGGCCGATGCTGGCCGAATGGACCCGCAAGGTGGCCCTGCGCTCCACGGCCGCCGGGCTGCCGGACCTGCCCGACGCCCTGCGACGGCTGGCCTGGCTGCCGGGCGAGGCGCTGGTCCTGGCCGAGGACGAGGTACGCCGGGCGGCGGCGGCGCAGGTCGCGCCGGTGCTCGCCCGCACCCTGCGGGGCGGCCTGTTCGACGAGCTGGGCTGGCCGGCCTGGGAGGAGGCGGCCGCGTCGCTCGTACCGAAGAAGGACGTCGACGACATCGTCGTCGCCGACGCCTGGCCTTACCTGCTCACGGCGGGCACCGCGCAGGCCCGGGTGCTCGGTCCCGAAGGCACCGTGCTCACCCATGACCTGCGCATCCCGGCCGGAGACTGCTGGAACGGCGTCGGCCTGCACTATGTTGACGGCGAGTTGCTCGTCTACTGGCAGTCCCGCGACCTTGACTTTCGGCTGCGCGGCTACTGGCACACCGCCCCCGACCGTCTCCACCCGATAGAGGGCGCCACCAACACCCGCGGAACGCGCATGGACTGGTACCGCGGCGACGACGCGGTCACCCTGCCCCTGCCCGGCGGCGGACGGACCACTGGTCAGGGGGTGCTGCACCCTGGCGACACGGCCCTTCCCGCGGAGTCGTCGGTGATCACCGACGGCACCTCCTACTGGGTGTGGACCTGGGACGGCTCCGACCGCGGCACCACCGACTGGTATGAGTACCACCCGGTCAGCGGACAGGTGGGCAGGAAGGGCATGCCCGCCTTCCTCGCCGACGCGCTCCGCGACGCCCCGGCCGGCAGCGAGTTCCACGCGGGCTGGCTGGTTCCCGCGCCGTCGGACGAGGCCACCCCTGTGGGCACTCCCGTCGGCGGGCTGTTCGGCTGGCGCGTGGTGCGACTGCCCGACGGGTCGAGGCGCGGTGAGGACGTCTCCGGCCGTACGTTCACCCTGGCGCCCGGCGCCGGGACGCCGATGCGTGCTCTGACGTTCCCCGGTGACGACCGGCCGCGGGCCATCGTCAGGGGAAGCTACCAGCTCAGCCTGGTCGATCCGGACGGCGTGGTCACGGCCGTGGCCCGCACGGACGACGCCCCCGGCCACTTCGCCAGGGGCAGCCTCATCCTGCCGCCGCTGCGCTACTGGTGCTACCTGCGCCCGAGAGACCCGGAGGGCTCCGCGGCCCTGCGCGCCCTCGACCTGGACACCGTGGCGGCCCTGCTTGAGGTCGCCGGGGACGAAGACCTGGAGGCGCGGGTCCGGACGCTGCTTCCGCAGGTCAGCCATGACGCGCTCGTGGCCGGCATCGCCGGGGTCGTCCGCTTCGCCGGCATGCAGCAGACCTCGTTGCACCGCGTCGCGGCCAGGCTCTCCGAGGCGCTCGCCGGCGGACACCAGGAGCAGGCGCCCGCCGGTCCCACGGACGCCCTGCTCGACCAGGCGCTCAGGGGGCTCGGCAACTTCGTCGAATACTCCTGGCGCCTGCGGGCCGACGGCGCCTTCCAGCAGATCCAGACGATCGGGCGGCGGCTGGCGTCGGCGTCGGCTCCGTCGGTTTCGGCTTCGTCTGAGTCGGGCACCTCTGAGCCTGGCACGGGCACCTCTGCGCCGGGAGTCTTGGCGCCGGGAGGCTCGGCGTCCTTGGCGTCGGGGCGTTCGGAGCCGGGCCCCGCGGGGGCGGCCTCGTCGAGGTTGGGCCGCACTCACCTGGACCTGCCCGAACTGCCGGGCTCGGGCCTGCGATGGGACCCCCTGCTCGACCACACCGCCGCCTTGGTCTTCCGCGTCGCGTCGGTGACGGTCGAGGAGGAACACCGTGCCACGCTGCACGAGGTGCTCCGCGCACTGAGCGAGGCCGGGCTGCCCACCACGGCCGATCCGTCCCGCTGGCGACGGATGGACCTGCACCTCGACAAACGCCACCTGATCAAGCCCGACGGCAACTGGCGCGACGGCGACTGGCTCGGGACCCTGCCACTGGACGATGGCGCGTTCCTCGCCTTCGTGAGCTCGGGATCCCCGGACGACTCCGGTTGCGTGTGGTCGGTGCTGTTCCACGACCCGGCCGGGCGGTTCGACGTCCCCCACCCCTACACGGCCCGGTCCTCGGTGCCGGTCGGGGTGGCGCGGGAGGCGGGCTGGCTGGAGGCGCTCTTCACCGAGCTGGCCGCGCGGGGACCGGCACCCTGGCGACCCGAGGCGGCCGAGGAGTTCGCCCGGCTCACCGGCGTCTCCGAGACGATGGCCCGGCTCATCGTGGCGGGTCTGCCGTCCGTGGACTCGCACGAGCGCAACTTCCTCACCAAGGAAATCCGCACCACGATCGGCGTGAAGCTGGCCGATGCCTCCGTCGCCAGGGACGAGCTGCGCAAGACGGACGCCGGCATCCGGCGGGCGGTCGTCGCGGCGTTCCTGCCCAGCGACCCGGCCCGGCTCTGGAGCGACGGCCCGGACGTGGCCGCCGCGGCGGCGGTGTGGAACGACAAGGTCGGGCCGCAGGCGGCGATTCCCGAATGGCTGCTCGGGGAGACGGCTCGCGCGGTGCAAACCGGCTGGGACGCGAGCCGGGCACTGCGGGCCCTCCTCGATCCGGCCGCCACGCCGGAGCTGAGCCACGACCTGGCCTGGGCCGTCCGCGGCGACCGGGTCAGGCCCGTCGACGACAACGCCACGGGGTTCACCGCGAACGAGCTCGTCATGGTCGTCGCCACGGCGGGGTGGCTGGCGTACCGGCTGCCCGCCGGAGACCCGATCCGGGCCGCGCTGCCGGGGGCGCTGGCCGCGGTCCGCGACCGGCTGGCCAACCCGGACCTGATGCTCGACCTGGGCCGATTCGTCAACCTGCCCGCGTTCAGGAAGGCCGCCGGAGCCCCGACCGAGACCGGTCAGGGCTATGAGCGGTACGGCGCCGTCGTCATACCCACCCATGACGACAGGCCCGCTCCCGCCATCCGGGTGGCGTCGCTGGACGCGACAGGCGCCGATCCCTACCTGCGCGCCCTGCTCGGGACCGAGGAGCCGTTCCCCGTCGAGATCGCGCTGCGGACCTTCCGCGCCCCGCGGTTCGGGGCGTCGCTCGCCGATCCCGGCGACCCGGTGCAGGGGGAGCGGGACGCGGACGGGACGTGGTGGCCGCAGGATCCCACCCGGTCCGTACCCGATCTGGTCATCGAGGTGGCGAAGGAGTACGGGCTCGGCGAGGACGCCGCGGCCCACTACCTGATGCTGCTGGCCCTTCCCGATCCCACCGATCGCAACGTCGCCCGGTGGACGGGCTGGAAGCCCGTCCGGCTCAAGGCGGCCCGCGCCGAGCTGGCCGCGACCGACCTCGTCGTCGAGGCGAGCCGGAGCCGGGCGGCGCGCACGCTGTTCCTGCCCGGTGGCTGGGTGGAGCAGGGAGCGCCGGGTCTTCCGGTGGAGCAGTGGAAGCTGGCCCTGTTCGACCAGGCCGACGTGATCGGTTATGGGAGCACGCCGCTGGTGCCGATCGAGCCCGTCGCCGAGCTGTACGTCAGGTCGTGGCAGCGGGTTCGGGACGGTGACGTGCCCCGGTTCGAGGAGCTCAAGGTCAAGCGCGGAAGGCGCCGCTGAGCCGGCATCGCCGCACCCCGATATTTCACGACTTAAAGGACTTCACCTCATGACTTTGACCGAAGACCGGGCTCCGGCCCGGCAGGTGCTCTCCGCCGAAGAGCGGTACACCGACGAGCTCGCCTTCCTCGCCTCCTACGACGACGGCCCCCGCCCGCCCGGCTGGGCGCTGACCCCGCGCGCGGTGGTGACCTTCATCTGCGGCAGCGGCGGGGAGACCCTGCAAGGGCCCACGTCCCGCATGAAGGTGGCCACCAAGTTCGTCGGCGAACGCGCCCTCGTCGAACGCTGCGTGGTGACTCTCGCAGGAGAGCGCGGCCTGCTGCTGGTCGGCGAGCCCGGCACCGCCAAGTCGATGCTGTCGGAGCTGCTGGCCGCCGCCGTGTGCGGCACCAGCGCGCTCACCGTCCAGGGCACCGCGGGCACTACCGAGGACGCCTTCCGCTACGGCTGGAACTACGCCCTCCTCCTCGCCCAGGGTCCCAGCCCCGCCGCGCTGGTCGACTCCCCGGTGCTCACGGCCATGCGCTCCGGCCGCGTCGCCCGGGTGGAGGAGATCACCCGCTGCCTGCCCGAGGTACAGGACGCCCTGGTGTCGATCCTGTCCGACCGGCGGGTCAGCGTGCCCGAACTCGCCGGCACCGAAGACGCCCAGGTGGCAGCCTCGCCGGGGTTCACCGTGATCGCCACGGCCAACCTGCGCGACCGCGGCGTCTCGGAGATGTCGGCCGCTCTGAAGCGCCGTTTCAACTTCGAGACCGTCGACCCCATCTCCGACGCGGAGGCGGAGACCACCCTGGTACGCCGCCAGGCCACCGCCGTGGTCCAGCGGGCGGGCGCCGCCTTCGGCGTGGACGACGCCGTGCTCGACGCGCTGGTCACCGTCTTCAGAGACCTGCGCTCCGGACGCTCGGCCGAGGGCTGGGACGTGGAGCGCCCCGGCACGGTCATGTCCACCGCCGAGGCCGTGCAGGTCGCGGCCTCGCTGGGGGTCGCGGCCGCGTACCTGCCCAGTGGGGACGTCCTCGACCTGGTGCCGGGCCATCTGCTGGGTGTCGTACGCAAGGACGATCCCGCTGATCACGGTCGGCTCCTCGGTTACTGGGACGGGCCGGTGCGACGGCGTGCCGAGGACGGCTCCGCGATGTGGCGCCGCCTCTGGGACCTGCGGGAGAACCTCCGTTGACCACCCAGGACATCGATCCGCCCGTTCAGTGCGGCCCGGATGCCGGTTCCGCCTGGGACGCCGATCCCAGGCGGGCGGTGGGCGAGCTGGCCTCCTCCACCCGGCCGTACCTGCTGGGAGTGCGGCACCACAGCCCCGCGCTGGCGGTGGCCCTGCCCGCGCTGCTGGACGCCGCCGACGCCGAGGTGGTCTGCGTCGAACTGCCGGCGGACTTCCAGCCGTGGCTGACGCACCTGGCCGACCCCGCGACCGTCGCCCCGGTCGCCCTCGCGGGGGCACGTGGCGACGGGGGGTTGGGTTTCTACCCGTTCGCCGACTTCTCGCCGGAGCTGGCGGCCATTCGGTGGGCCTGGAAGCGCGGCGCCGAGGTGCTCTGCTGCGACCTCCCGCTGTCCGACCCCGGCTGGCACGCCACCGACCAGGCCCCGCTCCCGGGCCTGGCCGAGAGCTCCGGCACGTCGCAGGGTACGGCCGAGGAGTCCGGCACGTCGTCGGAGAGGGCGGAGGAGTCCGGCACGTCGTCGGATAAGGCGGAGGGGTCCAGCACGTCCCCGGACATGCCGGAGGAGTCCGGCACGCAGCCGGGGGTGTCGGCGGGTGGGGCGGGCTCGCGAGGGATGTCCTTCGCCGAGGCGCTGGCCGCCGCGGGGACCGGCCGCGATGGGGACGACATGTGGGACCGGGCCGTGGAGGTCCTCGCCCCCGGCTGCGAACCCGAAGCGGTCCGCCGCGCCGCCCTCGGCGTTGGCTGGGCGTTGCGCAGGGACGCGACGGCGGCAGGCGGGGTCCCGGCCATGGACCTGGCCCGCGAGGCGCACATGCGCCGCGTCATCGCGGGCGCCGCGACCGGCGGGCGGCGAGTCGTCGCCGTGGTCGGCGCCTTCCACGCACCCGCGCTGACCTGGCCAGACACGGACGGCTCCATCGTCTCGTCCGCAGATGACAGCAGTGTCGGCTCGTCGCCGGTCACCTCGCTGGTGCCGTACGCCTTCGACCTGCTCGACTCCCGCTCCGGCTACCCGGCGGGGATCCGTGACCCGCGCTGGCAGCAGGCGGTGTTCGCGGCGGGCGGCGATCCCGAGCGGGTCAGGGACGGCGCCGCCCGCGCCATCACCGACCTGTGCCGGGAGCTCCGCGCCGCCGGGCACACGGCGGGCACCGGGGAGGCCGTCGAGACGCTGCGGCTCGCCTGCGATCTGGCCCGGCTGCGCGGCCTGCCCGCCCCCGGCCGGGGCGAGCTGCTGGAGGCGGTGACGACCGTACTCGGCCAGGGCGAGCCCCTGGGCCGGGGACGGGCTCTGGCCAAGGCGCTCGACACCGTGTTCGTCGGCACCGAACGCGGCCGGACCGCGCCTGGCACGCCACGTTCGGGGCTCGGCCCGGCCGTCGAGGCGGATCTCGCCGCGCTCAGGCTCCCGTGCCCGGACGATCCCGAACGCCGTGAGCTACGCCTCGATCCGCTCCGCTCCGACCTGGACGCACGCCGGGAGGTTCTCCTGCGGCGCCTGCTGGTCTGCGGCGTCGGCTATGGCGAGCCGATCGAAGTGGTGGGCACCGGCGATTCCACCGCGCTCACCACCAGATGGCGGATGGCCTGGACCCCGGCGGTCCCGGCCCTGCTCGACCTGGCGGGCGTACGCGGCGTGACCCTCGCCCAGGCGGCGGCCGGCACACTGCGGGAGACCTTCCGCCGTGAGTCCGCGGAAGGGGGACCCACCTGCGCCCTGATCCTCGACGGGCTCCGCGCCGCGGCCGGCTGTGACCTGCCCGACCTGGTCGCGGACCGCCTGGCCGACGCCGCCGTCGCGCTGCCCGCCACCGCCACGCTCACCGAGCTGCTCGATGCCCTCGACCTGCTGGAGGCGCTGCGCCGACAACACCTGCCCGGCACCACGCCGGAAGGCCGCCGGCACGCCACCGAACTGGTCGGCACCCTGCTGGAGGCCGCGGTTCGCGCCCTGCCCGGCCTGGCCGGCAGCGACCAGCCGGAAGACGCGGTCGCCCTGGTCGCCCTCGCCTCGCGGGTCGGCGAAGAGCGCCTCGGGCTGCGGATGGACGACGCCCTGGCGGTGCTGGCGCGTACCGCGTCCCCGCTCATGCAGGGCGCGGCTCTGGCCGCCCGGGTGCTGCTCGACCTCGACAGCGCCGACGCGCTCGGCGACCGGGCCGCCGGCTGGGTCGACACGGCCACCAGCCCGGACGGGCGCCTGCGCCTGAGCCGCCTGCTGACCGGCGTGCTCACAGCGGCGGGGCCGCTGCTCCAGTCGGCGCCGGCCGCGCTCGACCCGCTCATGGACCGCGTGGACGGCTTGTCGGACAAGGAGTTCCTCGCCCGCCTACCGGCGTTGCGCGGCGGGTTCGACACGCTCAGCCCGGCCGGCCGTACCCGTTTGCTGGGGGCGGTGTCGGAGCGGCTCGGCGACCGGCTCGACCTGTCGCTGGACGCGCCGCCCGCGCTCCTCGCTCTCTGGACCGCCGCCGACGCCGCCGGCCTGGCCGCCCTGAACGCACTTCGGCTCCCCATGCCCGCCGTGGTCGGCGCGGCATCCGAAGGGCCGGACGGGCGGACCGTACCGGCCGGGCGGGAGGCGGAGGCGGTTCACCCTGAGGAGGCGGACGCGGCTCTCTCCGAGCCCCCGCACCCGGCCGATGAGGACGGGCGCGCTGAGCGGAGGCTGCTGCCTGCTGACCGGTGGCGGTTGCTGCTCGGGCGGGAGTCCGAGCGGCTGCCGGCCGGTGCCCGTGCGTACGCGCGCGCCCTGGACGAGCTGTACGGCGCGGGACGCGGGGAAGGCGCCAACGATTTCGGGCCGGGCGGTGACTCCGGCGGCAGGGAGCACCCGTTCCCCACCGCTCGTGAGTGGGGGGAGGAGCTGGAGGCCCTGTTCGGTACCGAGGTGCGGGAGGAGGTGCTGGCCAAGGCCGCCGATGCCGGGCGTATCGATGTGCTCGGCGAGCTCGACCCCGCCTCGGTACGGCCGTCCGTCGAGCTGCTCACCTCCGTACTCTCCCTGGCGGGCGGCCTGCCGGAGCAGCAGGTGGCCAAGCTGCGGCCGCTCGTACGCCGCCTGGTGGAAGAACTCACCAAGGAGCTCGCGACGCGGATGCGGCCCGCCATGACCGGCCTGGCGACACCGCGCCCGACGCGCTGTCCGGGTGGGCGGCTCGACCTGCCGCGCACCCTTCGAGCCAACCTGTCGCACACGCGCCGCCTCGACGACGGCCGGCTCGTGGTCGTCCCGGAACGGCCGGTGTTCAGCACCCGCTCCCGGCAGGAGGCCGACTGGCGGCTGATCCTCGTGGTCGACGTGTCCGGGTCGATGGAGGCGTCGGTGGTCTGGTCCGCGCTCACGGCCGCGGTGCTGGCGGGCGTACCCACGCTGTCCACCCATTTCCTGTCGTTCTCCACACAGGTGATCGACCTGACGGACCGGGTGGCCGATCCGCTGTCCCTGCTGCTCGAAGTACGGGTCGGCGGGGGTACGCACATCGCGGCGGGACTCGCCCAGGCCCGGTCGCTGGTCACGGTGCCGAGCCGTACGCTCGTCGTGGTCGTCAGCGACTTCGAGGAGGGCTACCCGATCGGGGGCCTGCTCGGTGAGGTGCGGGCGCTGGCCGGGTCCGGTGTCCACCTGCTGGGGTGCGCGGCCTTGGACGACAGTGGCGTACCCCGCTATTCGATTCCCGTCGCCCAGCAGCTCGTCGCGGCCGGCATGCCCGTCGCCGCCCTCAGCCCGCTCGCCCTCGCCCGATGGGTGGGCGACCGCCTCAGGGGAGAGAAACCATGAACGCCCCCACTTCGCTACCGCCGGTGGCGCCGCAGGTGGTCGCCGCCGCCGTCGAGAGCCTCACGTCCCGGCTGCGCAAGAAGCTGGACGCGGCGATCGAGCAGTACGCCGCCGTGCCCGTCGTCGCCGACGCCGAGGGCATCCGGATCAGTTGTGGCGAGGACGCCGTCGTCACGCTCTCGCCGGGACCGTCCGGCGCGATCGCCGACGACGGTCAGGCGCGGTGCGGCTGCCTCCTGGCGCCACGGTGCCTGCACCGCGCGGCCGTACTGAGTGCCTGCCCGGTGGCGGACCCGGAGTCGATGGAGACGGACACCTCGGACGGCTCGCTCGCAGGCGCCGACCCGCTCGGCGCCGATACGTTGGCGGGGCCCGCACCTGATGGGACACCCGCAGAGTCGGCCGCAGAGCCCGCGCACGCGGGGATCGTGGGACCAAGTGCCACGCGGGCAAGCACCACAGCGCCAAGCGCTGCCCAGACCGCAGGTCCGAACGCCGCTCAGGGAGCTGCGGAGCCCGGTGTCGCTCCGGCGCCGGCCGCCGCGCAGGTGGCGGCCGCGTCAAGTCTGTGGGCCGCCGCCGCGGCCATCCTGTCGGCCGGGGTGCCCGCGGCCGGCGCGGTGCCGCAGGCCGAGCTGCTCAGGGCCGCACACTCGGCCAGGCTGGCGGGGCTGCCCAAGGCCGAGGCCGCCGCTCTGCGGGTCGTACGCGGGCTGCGGGCGGCCCGGGCCCGACATGAGGGCCACCGCCTGGCCGACCTGGTGTCCGCGCTGCGCGAGCTCCTGCTCACCGCGGGTCGGCTGGCGGGGGCCGATCCCGACCCCGCGCTGGTCGGCAGCGTGCGCCGGAGCTATCAGCCGGGCGGGAGCCTGCGGGTGTACGGCGTCTTCCGGGAGCCGGTGATCAGTGCCACCGGTTATGGCGGAGTGGTCACCCACCTCCTCACGGAGGATGGCCGATGGTTCTCGGTGGCAGACGTCAAACCGGGTGGTTCGGCCCGCGCCCGTGGGGCCGCCACCGCGCCCGTCTCGATCGGCCCCGCCATGATGAATCACGCGCAGCTGGCCATGGCGGGACTGTTGATCACCGGAGCCACGATCTCGCCGGACGGGCGTCTGGGGGCGGGCGGCGGCGTACGGGCCACCCCGGTGAAGGGGATGCCGTGGACGGAGGGTCCGATGGCGGCCCTGTTCGCCCGCCCGCTGGCGGAGGCGGTGGGTCCCCGGCTGTCCGGGCACGCCTGGAGCGAGTCGGACACGGAAGACAAGGCTCGCGAACCAGTCGGATGCGATCTTATGATCGTCGGCGCGGCGGGCGACCACGTACTCGCTCGCGAACTGCTACCCGCGAGTGGCCACCTGGCCGCCCCCGGTGTGACACCCGAGGGTGACGACTTGGCCGCCCCCGGAGTGAGACCCGACGGCCTACCATCAGCCGATCCCCGGAGCCCGGTACGCGCGCACGGCCCGCTGATCCGGCTCGTCCCGGCCACCAGCCACCCAGACCTGGCCCATGTCGCCAACCTCCAGCGGCTCGCGTCCCGCCCCGGTCTGGTGGTGCGGGTGGTGGGCAGGGTGGATCCCGACCGGGCGGCAACCCTGCGCCCGCTCGCGGTGGGCCCGGTGCCGGGCGCCGAGGCGACGCTCCGCCTGCCTGCCGAATGGCACGACAGGGCCGACCTCGGGTACGACCGCCTGCAGGGCTCTCACCTCCCACCGCAGGACGCGTGCCTGCCGGGGCAGCCGGGCGCCGGGACCGAGGTGGACCCGGTGGCGAGCGCACCGCTGTGGCGGGTTCGCCGGCTGGTCGAGCTGGGCGTATCCGGAGGGCGGCGCGCGGTGGCCGAATCGGCGCGCAGCGGTGATTCCTACGCCCCGCTGCACCGGGCCGGGTTCCGTTCCGCCGCCGACCTGGCCACCACGCTCACCGCCGAGGCCGACCGCAGGTCGCGCGACGTGTTCGGCCGGTTGGCGGATTCCGGCCCCGACCGGTACGCGTGGGCGTGGCTGGCCGCCGCCACCCACCTCGTGGCCACGGAACGCGCCATGATCCAGGCCTCCTGGCAGAGCGAGCTCGCCAGGTGATCGGCCCGGGGGTCTGCCGTCCCGGTATGCGGGCCCCTGGGCGGTGGTACGTTCACGTGTCGGTGAGCGGGCGTCAATTACCACCACCACATAAAACGGATGCGCAGCTGAGCCGGCCAAATCCGCCAATGGTACGGCTCGCCATGTCATGGAGGCGGGAATGAGTGATGTCCCTCGGCGGGCGGAGCCTCTGGCGGACACCCATCCTGAGCAGGCGCGTCACCCGTACATGCAGGCCACAGGGGAAGGCATTCCAGGCGCACATACGTGCTCCTACTGGCCGCACGTCGTGGTCGTGAACGTGAGGCAATGTTCGAGCGGTTGCGCCGGACAACGCCGGACAAGTGCATCGGCGCCACGGCGGAGATCGCCCATACCGGTCTCTTCCTCGGCGGCCCCCGATCGAGCTTCATCACCTGCGCGACGGTCGCCATCGACGTGGCCGTACCATCGTCTGGCCGCCCTCAAACGGCCGTGACCCCCCGCTCGCACCGCCTCTGCCGCCGCGGCATCACTCCCGCAGGCTGCGGCCGGTGCACGAGGGCAGCGGCCAGCACTCTACCCTTCGGCATAAGAAAGGTTTTTGACGATATGTTCGCAGACGTGGAGCGGAGTACCCAGTGACTGACTCGACCATCATTTACACGCACACTGACGAGGCCCCGGCCCTGGCGACGTATTCCTTCCTGCCAGTGGTCCGTGCGTACGCCTCACAGGCGCGTGTCGCGGTGGAGTCCCGTGACATCTCGCTGGCCGGGCGCATCCTCGCGGTCTTCCCCGAGTACCTGAAGGAGGAGCAGCGGATCAACGACGATCTCGCGGAGCTGGGGGAGCTGGCCAAGACCCCCGCGGCCAACATCGTCAAGCTGCCCAACATCTCGGCCTCCGTCCCGCAGCTGAAGGCGGCCGTCGCCGAGCTGCAGGCCAAGGGCTACGCGCTGCCGGACTACCCAGACGAGCCGAAGACCGACGAGGAGCGGGAGATCCGCGCCCGTTACGACAAGGTCAAGGGCTCCGCCGTGAACCCGGTGCTGCGCGAGGGCAACTCCGACCGCCGCGCTCTCGCCTCGGTCAAGAACTACGCCAAGGCCCACCCGCACCGCATGGGCGCCTGGACCTCCGAGTCCAAGACCAACGTGGCGACCATGGGCGTGGACGACTTCCGCTCCACCGAGAAGTCCGCGGTGATCTCCGAGGCCGGTTCGCTGCGCATTGAGCTGAAGGGTGACGACGGCTCCACCATCGTGCTGCGCGAGTCCGTGCCGGTCCTCGAGGGCGAGGTCGTCGACGCCTCGGTGATGCGCGTCGCCGCCCTGCGCGAGTTCCTCGCCGCGCAGGTCGCCCGTGCCAAGGACGAGGGCGTCCTGTTCTCCGTACACCTGAAGACCACGATGATGAAGGTCTCCGACCCGATCATCTTCGGTCACGTGGTGCGCGCCTTCTTCCCGAAGACGTTCGCGAAGTACGGCGGGACGTTCGCCGCGGCCGGTCTGACCCCGAACGACGGTCTGGGCGGCATCTACAAGGGCCTGGAGAACCTGCCCGAGGGCGCCGAGATCAAGGCATCCTTCGACGCTGAGCTCGCCGAGGGCCCGAAACTGGCCATGGTCGACTCCGACAAGGGCATCACCAACCTGCACGTGCCGTCCGATGTCATCGTCGACGCCTCCATGCCGGCCATGATCCGCACCTCCGGCCACATGTGGGGTCCGGACGGCCAGGAGCACGACACGCTCGCGGTGCTCCCGGACTCCAGCTATTCCGGCGTCTACCAGGCCGTGATCGACGACTGTCGCGCCAACGGCGCCTACGACCCCTCCACGATGGGCTCCGTCCCGAACGTCGGCCTGATGGCACAGAAGGCCGAGGAGTACGGCAGCCACGACAAGACCTTCGAGATTCCCACCACGGGTACCGTCCGCATTGTCGACCAGGCCGGCAACGTCGTGATCGAGCAGACGGTCTCCGCCGGCGACGTCTTCCGCGCCTGCCAGACCAAGGACGCCCCGATCAAGGACTGGGTGCGGCTCGCCGTCACCCGCGCCGGCGCCACCGGCGACCCGGCCGTGTTCTGGCTGGACGAGGACCGCGCTCACGACGCCGTGCTCATCGAGAAGGTCCAGCGGTACCTGACGGAGCACGACACCGAGGGTCTGGACATCCGCATCCTGTCCCCGGTCGAGGCGACCAAGCTGTCCGTGGAGCGCATCCGCCGCGGCGAGAACACCATCTCCGTCACCGGCAACGTGCTGCGCGACTACCTGACGGACCTGTTCCCGATCCTGGAGCTGGGCACCAGCGCCAAGATGCTGTCGATCGTCCCGCTGATGGCGGGCGGCGGCCTGTTCGAGACGGGCGCCGGCGGCTCCGCCCCGAAGCACGTCCAGCAGCTGGTCAAGGAGGACTATCTGCGCTGGGACTCGCTGGGTGAGTTCCTCGCGCTGATGCCGTCCTTCGAGCAGTACGCGAAGACGACCGGCAACCAGCGTGCCCAGGTCCTCGCCGACACCCTCGACCGCGCCACGGCGACCTTCCTCAACGAGGACAAGTCCCCGACCCGTCGCGTCGGCGGTCTCGACAACCGAGGCAGCCACTTCTACCTGGCCCTGTACTGGGCGCAGGAGCTGGCCGGCCAGACCGACGACGCCGACCTCGCCAAGGCGTTCGCCCCGCTCGCCGAGACGCTCGCCGCCAACGAGCAGAAGATCGTCGACGAGCTGATCTCCGTTCAGGGCAAGTCGGCCGACATCGGCGGCTACTACCAGCCCGACCCGGCGAAGGCCGCTGCGGTCATGCGTCCGTCGGCGACCTTCAATGAGGCGCTCTCGATCCTCGCCTGACCCGCGGTCCGCGGTCCCTCAGGTGGTCTCTGGCCGAAGCTGGGCGATCCGGGCGGCACACTGCCGTCCGGTCAAGCCCGGTAGGCCAGAGCCCTCCTCAAGGTGGGTCTCGGAGTGGACGAAAGGAGAAGGGGCCGCCGCTGACCTCGCCCTACGATCGGATACGTGACCGAACGTGAACCCCTGGTCATCGGGGTCCGCTACCGGCCGCACGTCGTGCTCATGGACCTACGCATGCCCGGAACGGACGGCATCGCCGACGCCGTCCGTACCGTGGCGTCCTGTAGCGCGATGCTCGCGCCCACCGTCACCCGGCGGTTGATCAGCATGTTCGCCGAGAGGAAGAGCTCCCGGGCCGACGTGGCCCGGGAGCGCCGGCCGCCCTCACCCCGCGAGGCGTCGCCGGTCAGGTAGCGGTCGCGGCTCGCCAGATCTTGCCCTGCAGGTCGGCGCCGCGGATGACCTGGACGCGCCACGGGGTCAGCCGCAGGACGTGCAACTGAGGGTCGGCGGGGCTTGTCCAGAAGTTGCCCAGCTCGTACCCGGCGCCGGGCGGGCTGCCCTTGCGGTAGAGGTTCGAGGCCCGGCGGGTGAGCGTCAGGTCGTCGACCCACTCGGCCACGGTGTCGAGGCTCACGGCGTTCTGCCGGGGGCTCCAGTACGAGAACGTGGTGTGCGGGTTGCCGGCCAGGTGCGCCGCCTTCACCGGGGTCCGGTAGGTGGCCAGCCAGCCGATCGGGCGGCCGTCGACGACCTCCCAGATCGGAATCAGGACGCGCGCCCGGGGGCGTCCTTTGGCGTCCACGGTGGTCATGGTGGCGTACACGATGTCGCCGATGTAGGCGGCGAACTGATCCTCGATCTCGCCGAACGAGGTCACCTTGATGGTCATGAGGTCCTCACACCGAGGTCTGGGCGGACACAGGGGTGTTCTGCGGCGCTTCGGGACCGGAGGTGCGGCGCGAGATCCCGAAGGCGGTGACCAAGGCCCCGGCGACCGCGGCCACGACCGGGACGACGAGGGCGAACCGGAGGGAGTCGAGCATCGCTTCGGGTGTGGTGGCCTCACCGAGCGCCGCCACGCTCACCGCGGTCACCGCCGACAACCCGAGCGCGGTGCCGAACTGGAAGGAGGTGTAGAGCAGGCCACCGGCCAGGCCGTGCTCGTGCTCCTCGATCCCGTCGGTGGCGGCCATGGTCAGCGGGCCGTACGCCAGGGAGAAGGCCAGGCCGAGCAGGAGCATGGTCGGCAGCATGGCCGCGTAGGTCCAGTCCATCCCGATCGGCAGGAAGAGCGCGTACCCCAGGGCGGCGAGCACCAGCCCGCCGAACAGCACGCGGGCGTTGCCGAACCGGTTCACCAGCCGCGGGGTGAGCGTCGGCGCGAGGATCGTGTCCATGCCGATCACCAGCATGGCCAGACCTGTCTGCAGACTGCTCCAGCCGCGTACCTCCTGGAGGTAGAGGGTGGCCGCGAACTGAAATCCGGCGAAAGAGGCGAGGAACAGCAGCGCTCCCACGTTGGCCCGGACGAGCGCGCGGGAGCGCAGGATGCCCAGCCGTACCAGGGGGTTGGCCGTCCGCCGTTCGATCAGGACGAAGATCGCCAGCAGGGCGAGGCCCGCGCCGAACACGCCGAGCGTGGCCGCCACGCCGTTGCCGGGGTGCTCCAGGCGGACCACGCCGTACACCAGCAGCAGCATCGCGCCGGTGATGCTGAACGCGCCGGCCAGGTCGAAGCCGCCCGGCGGGCGCTCGTGTACCGCGCTCTCCTTGAGCAGGATCACCGCCGCGATGAGGATCACCGCCGCCATGAGCACCGGCGCGAAGAACACCCATCGCCATCCGATCGAGGTCAGCAGCCCGCCGACGACCAGGCCGAGCGAGAAGCCGCCCGCGGCCGTGCCGGCGTACACCCCGAGCGCCTTGGTACGTTGCGGCCCTTCGGGGAAGTTGCCGGTGATCAGCGAGAGCCCGGCGGGCGCCATGAAGGCGGCCGCGACCCCGGTCGCGAAGCGGGCGACCAGCAACATCCACCCTTCGGTCGCGAAGCCTCCCAGGCCGGAGAAGACCAGGAAGACCGTCAGCCAGAGCAGGAACATCCGCCGGCGGCCCAGCAGGTCGGCCGCCCTGCCGCCCAGCAGCATGAATCCGCCGTAGCCGAGCACGTAGGCACTGACCACTCCGCTGAGCATGCCGGTGGACAGGCCGAGATCGGTCCGGATCGACGGCAGTGCCACGTTCAGCATCGCCACGTCGATCCCTTCCAGGAAGACGGCTCCGGCGAGCACGAAGAGCACTCCCCAGGCGCGGGCGTTCATGCGGTTGCTCGATGCGGGCATCGATAGGGACATGGTCCACTCCTCTCGAAAGCACAGGACCGGCCATGGTTCCTCAACCGCTTGCCGGTTCCTTCTTGTAACCGGCCAAATCGTCGTGCATCATGCGATGTCATGGAAGACGGCACTCTCAAGTCCCTCGGTTACTGCGGGGATACCGACGGCGATTACGACATCCTTCAGTGGGACACCCGGGAGGACTGCGAGGTCCGGCAGATTCTCGACCGCGTGGCGGACAAGTGGTCGCTGCTGGTCATCGCCCTGCTCGACCGGCGCAGCCTGCGCTTCACCGAGCTTCGCCGCATGATCGACGGGGTCAGCCAGCGCATGCTCACGCGGACGCTTCGGCATCTGGAGCGCGACGGGCTGGTCAGCAGGACCGTGCACCCGACCGTCCCGCCACGCGTCGACTACGAGCTCACCTCGCTGGGCGTGACCCTGCACTCCACCATCCGCGCGCTGGTCACCTGGACGGAGGCGCACCAGAACGAGATCGCCGCCGCCCGCACCGCCTACGACGCCCGCGTGCGGGCGGAGGAGCAGGCCGCCGAAGCGGCGGCCGCCGAACGGGCGGAGATCGCCCGCAACGCCCTGTCGGGCATCCACTGACGCGACCAGGCGGAGCCGCATGGCGGGGGCCAACCCAGGGAGTTGCTTGCACTTAGTGCAGATGTACCTGACACGCCGAGGCTCTAGTGTCTAGGAGTGACCTCCACGTCGCCGGGCGCCCGGATCACAGGCGGCGCGGACAAGACCGAACGCCGGCGCCGGCTGCGTCAGGCCGCCCTGACGTTGTTCGAGCAACGCGGATTCGCCGCCGTGTCGATCGACGACATAGCGGCGGCCGCCGGCGTGTCCCGGCGCACCTTCTTCAACCACTTCGACACCAAGGCGGCCGCCCTGTTCGACCCGGCTCCCGGCGAAGCGGCCCAGGTCGCGGACCTGCTCGCCCAGGAGATCGGCACCGACCCGTGGGTCGCCCTGACCAGGGCGCTCAAGGCATACCTGGCCGCGGAGTTCCGGACGGTGTCCACGCGGCGGCGCATCCTGGCCGGCCAGCCCGAGCTGAGCCGCTTCCTCCTGGTGGCCAACATCCACTTCGAGGAGTCCATCCTCGACTGGCTCGGCAGTCGCGGCATCACCGGCCTGAGTGCCAGGACGATGAGCAGCATGGCGCTCTCCTGCGTCCGGGAAAGCGTCATGGCGTGGGACTCCGAGGCCGGCCCGGCACAGCTGTTCGAAATCCTCGACCAGATGTTCGCGCTGGCCGAGGCGGGTACAGCGGCCATCCGCGCGGCGCCGGCGGCGCGTACGGATACCGCCACCGACAAAACCACCCCGAAGGCGGGTCAGACCCGGAGCCGGATCCTGCTGACCGCCGAACGTCTGTTCGCCGAGCACGGGGTGTTCGCGGTTTCCAACCGCCAGATCAGCGAGGCCGCAGGTCAGAGCAACAACGCCGCGGTCGGCTACCACTTCGGCACCAAGGCCGGCCTGCTGCGCGCGATCGTCGAGCACCACACCACGCTGATGGAGCGGATCAGGGAACAATTGCTGCGGGCCAGGGGTGACAGCACGGATCTGCGCGACTGGGTCGCCTGCGTCGTGCTGCCGTTCACCGAGCATCTGAGCAGCCTGGAAACCCCGACCTGGTATGCCAGACTCGCCGCCCAGATCATGACCGAACCGCAGCTACGCGAGCTGGCGGCCGCAGGACTGCAGGACGCGCCCAACTTCTACACGGTCGTCGGCGGCCTGCACCGCTGTCTGCCGGCGCTCTCGCCCGAGCTACGCCGCCGACGTGACGACATGGCACGCACGCTGCTCGTACACACATGCGCCCATCGTGAGCACACGCTGCCGGCCGACGCGGACGCGGCCAGGGCGGCATGGTCGGGCACGGCCGCCGAGCTGATCGATGCCATCGAGGGGCTGTATCTAGCCCCCGCAACCGAGCATTAAAGCAGTCGTTTGACTTAATTTTCCGCATTCGGTTAGCTTCTCTCAGACGGGGCGATCATCCGCCGCTGCAGACGTGTCTGCCGCCCCGTCCGATCGTCTCCGCGCCGGACGATCTCCCGTGCCCTTTCCCCGGGCGCGGCAACGACTCAGCGGCTCCCGAATCGGAAGGGCATTCATGGACCACTCTTCGCCGCCGCCTGCGCATTTCACAGTCGCGGAACTGGGCTTCGACCCGGACGTGCTGCGCGCCAGGTACCGCCACGAACGCGATCGCCGGCTGCGGCCCGACGGCAACGCCCAGTACCAGGGCGCCCGCGGCGAGTTCGGCTACTACGCCGCCGACCCGTACACCGAACGCGCCGAGCGGGAACCGGTCCGCGACCGAGTCGAGGCGCTGGTGGTGGGGGGCGGCTTCGGCGGGCTGCTCACCGGGGCCGAACTCCGTGAGGCCGGCGTGGACGACATCCGGATGCTCGACGAGGCCGGCGACTTCGGCGGCACCTGGTACTGGAACCGCTATCCGGGCATCCACTGCGACATCGAATCATCGGTCTACCTGCCGCTGCTCGAGAAGGCCGGCTACCTGCCCACCATGCGATACGCACCCGGTGAGGAGATCCGCCGGCACGCCGTCGCGATCGCCGAACTCTACGACCTCTACCGCGACACAATGTTCCACACCCGCGTCACGCAGCTGCGCTGGGACGACGCTGCGGCCGAATGGCAGGTGCGCACCGACCGAGGCGACGACTTCCGGGCCCGCTACGTCGTGATGTCCGCCGGCACCCTGGTCCAGCCGAAGCTGCCCGGCATCCCCGGCATCGAGACCTTCCGCGGGCACACCTTCCACACCAGCCGCTGGGATTACGGCTACACCGGCGGCGACCAGAACGGCGCCCTGCACAAGCTCGCCGACAAGCGCGTCGCGGTCGTGGGCACCGGCGCCACCGGTATCCAGGTCATCCCGCACCTGGGGCGCGACTCGCAGCAGCTGTACGTCTTCCAGCGCACCCCCTCCTCGGTCGACGTGCGCGACAACCGCCCCACCGACCCGGCCTGGGCCGCTTCGCTCAAGCCCGGCTGGCAGCGGGAACGGATGGAGAACTTCCTCACGGTCGTCACCGGAGGGCTCGCCGAACAGGACCTGATCAACGACGGCTGGACCAGCACCGCACGGCTGCAACGTCACCTGCTGGCCGGCACCGTCGACACCGACCTGTTACCCGAGCGACGCGAGTACCTCGACGAGATCGCCGACTTCCAGAAGATGAACCAGATACGCGCCCGCGTCGACGAGATCGTCGGCGACCCGGTCACCGCGGAACTGCTCAAGCCCTGGTACCGCTACATGTGCAAGCGGCCCACCTTCAGCGACCACTATCTGCAGACGTTCAACCGGCCCAATGTCACCCTGGTCGACACCGCCGACCACGGCGGGATCACCGCGATGACCGAGTCGGCGGTCGTGGTCGGCGAGCAGGAGTACGAGGTCGACTGCGTCATCTTCGCCACCGGCTTCGAGGTCGGCGTCTCCGGCATCGTCTCCGGCGCCCTGCCGGTGCACGGCCGGGAGGGCGCGGCCCTGCTCGACACCTGGCGACGGCAGGGCCCTCGCACGCTGCACGGCTTCTACAGCCACGGCTTCCCGAACCTGTTCCACCTGGGCCCGCTGCAGAACGCCTCCGCGGTCAACTTCGTGCACATCCTGCAGGAACAGGCCACCCACATCGGCGCCGTGGTCGCCGAGGCCCGCCGGCGTGGCATCGCTGTGGTCGAGCCGACCACGGACGCCGAGGACGCGTGGGTCACCACCATCCGGGAGCTGGCCCCGGACAACAGCCGGTTCCAGGCCGAATGCACGCCCGGCTACTACAACAACGAAGGCAAGCCCCGCCCGGTCAGCCAGACGTACGGGCCCGGCCCCGTCGCCTTCCACGACCTGCTGCGCCGCTGGCGCACCCAGGGCGGCCTGGACGAAGTGCTGGCGGGCAACCGATGAACCGCCGGAAAGTCGAGCCGCTGATCCAGGCGCGCCGGCTGTGGGGATCGAACGGCATGGCCTTCGGACCCGACGGACGCCTGTACGTGGCCCAGTTCCTCGCCGGGCAGATCAGCGCCGTCGACCTGGCCACCGGCGACGTCGAGGTGGTCGTGCCACCGGACGGGCCACTGCACTCTCCCGATGACCTCGCCTTCGACGTCGACGGCGCGATGTACGTGACCGACCTGGTCCCGGGCCGGGTGTGGCGATGTGACCCGGCCGGAGACTTCGTGCTTGTCACCGACGAGATCACCGCACCCAACGGCATCGCCTGCGTCGGCACGCGGGTGTTCGCCAACGAGATGATCCCGGGTGGACGCCTGCTGGAGCTGTCCCTGGCAGGCGACGAACCCACGGTGCTCACGGCCGGCCTCGCCATGGGCAACGCCATGCAACTCGGCCCGGACGGGCAGCTCTACTACCCCCACATGCTCACCGGTGAGGTGTTCCGCATCCCGCTCGACGGTGGCGAGCCGGAACTGGTGGCCGCGGACGTCCCGGATCCGGTCGCCGTGCGCTTCGACCGCGGTGGCGCCCTGCTGGTCCTGTCCCGCGGCGAGAGCGGGATCGTCACGCGCGTCGACCTGACCGGCACAGGTGACCGGTCCGCCATCGTCAGCGAACTCAACGCCCTGGACAACGCCGCCTTCGACGCCGACAACCGGATGTTCGTCTCCAGCTACGCGCACGGCGGCGTCGCCGAGCTCGCGGCCGACGGACGCACCCGCCAGATCGTGCCCCGTGGTCTCGGCGGCCCCTTCGGGGTGACCATCGATCTCGGCGGCGGCATCCACGTGGCCGACCACTACCGCCTCACCCAGCCCGCCGACCGGCCGGGCGAAGACGTCACCACCACCCAGCTGCTGAACTTCGTGCACGGCGTCGCCGCTGACGGCGACCTGCTCCACGCCACCTCCCAGTACGGGCACGTACGCACCTACGATCGGCGCTCCGGCTCGGTGCGCACCCGGGCCGGCGGCCTGAACCGTCCGCTGGGCATCGCCGTGCGTACCGACGGCACCCTGGTGGTCGCCGAATCCGGCGCCGGCCGCGTCGTCGCCATCGACCACGACGACCAGGTCAGCGTGCTGGTCGAGGGTCTCGGCCGCCCGGTCGACGTGGCCGTCGACGCCGACCAGCGCTGCTATATCAGCGACGAGCAGCTCGCAGCGGTGTACCGCGTCGAGGACGGCGTACCCGTACTGCTCGCCGACGGGCTCGGCACCCCTCAAGGCATCACCGTCGACGACGGCACCGTGTACGTCGTCGAGACCACCCACCGCCGTCTGCTCGCCATCGACCTCGCCACCGGCGACGTCGAGATCGAAGCCGACTCCCTACCGGTCGCGTCCGCGGCCGGCCTGACCCGCCCCGAACCCGGCCTGTTCATCCCGCCAGGCCTGCCCGGAATACCGCGACCGTTCGCCGGAATCGCGGCCGCTGCGGACGGCTCCCTGATCATCGCCGCGAACGGCGACGGCAGCGTTCTGCGCGTGAACCCCGAAGAGACCACACCATGAGCTCCACCCCCGACAGAACCCACCGGCAGATCCTCGAAGCGCTCAGCGGACTGCTCCTCGCCCTGTTCGTCTCGACGCTGGCCAGCACCGTGGTCTCCACCGCGCTGCCGCGCATGCTCGGTGTACTGCGTGGTTCCCCCACCCAGTACACCTGGGTGGTGACCGCCACCCTGCTGGCCGCCACCGTCGCCACCCCGATCTTCGGTAAGCTCGCCGATCTGTTCTCCAAGCGGACACTGATCCAGATCGCCATCCTGATCTTCGTCGCCGGCTCGATCGCCGCCGGCCTCTCCCAGAACGCCGGGCAACTGATCGCCGCCCGCGCCGTGCAGGGCGTCGGCGTCGGCGCGCTGCAGACCCTGGTCAACATCGCGATCGGCGCGCTGGTGTCGCCCCGGGAACGCGGCCGCTACGCCGGATACCTGTCCAGCGTCACCTCGATCTCCACCATCGGCGGCCCGCTGCTGGGCGGCTTCATCGTCGACACCTCGTGGCTGGGCTGGCGCTGGTGCTTCTTCGTCGGCATCCCCGTCGCGATCGTCGCGCTGATCATCCTGCAGCTGACCCTGCGGCTGCCGATCTACCGCCGCGACAACGTGAAGATCGACTACTGGGGCGCCACGCTCATCACCGCAGGCGTCAGCCTCCTGCTGATCTGGGTCTCCTTCGTCGACGACGCCTTCGCCTGGGCCTCCTGGCAGACCGCCGCCATGGCCGGTGGCTCGATACTGCTGCTCGGCCTCGCGCTCTGGGTCGAATCCCGGGTCGCCGAGCCCATCGTGCCGCTGCGCATCATCCGGCAACGCGCCACCGCCCTCGCGATCCTCGGCAGCCTCGCCGCCGGCACCGCCATGTACGGCGCGACCGTCTTCCTCACCCAGTACTTCCAGATCAGCCGCGGCCACACTCCCACCGAGGCCGGTCTGCTCACCATCCCGATGATGGTCGGCATCCTGGTCTCCTCGATCGTGGGCGGCCGGCTGGTCACCCGTACCGGCAAGCTCAAGCCGTTCCTCATCACCGGAGCCGTCGGTCTCACCGCCGGATTCGTCATCCTCGGCCTGCTCGACCAGCACACGCCCATGCTCCTCATCGGGTTCGCGATGGTGCTCGTCGGCGCCGGCGTCGGCCTGACCCTGCAGAACTTCGTCCTGGTCGTGCAGAACGCCGTCGCGCTGAGCGACATCGGCGCCGCCAGCGCCACCGTCGTGTTCTTCCGCTCACTCGGCGGCACCGTCGGCGTCGCTGTGCTCGGCGCGGTCCTGGCCCGCCAGGTCGGCGCCGGCACGGCCGTCGGCGTGCCGGCGGCCACCGCCTACGGCGACGCCACCGGACATGTCTTCCTCATCTCCGCCGCCGTCGCCGTTGTCGGTGTCGTCGCCGCGCTGCTGCTCAAGCCGATCACCCTGCGTACGAACGTGGACGCGCGTAAGCCGCCGGCTGAGACCACGTCCACGACCGGCACGGAGATCGCGAAAAGCCAGAAATGATCAATACGCCGGGCCCTTGGACGTCAGCAGCGGGCAGATGTCGCGATAGGGCGCACCTGCCAGATACTGGTCCCACTCTTGGCGGCTCAGCGTGCGACCCGCCCGCCCGCACACGAGCTCGGCGACGCGGTCCCCGGCGACCGGTATCTGGGCGATGGTCCCCGATTGGTTGCCCGAGACATACAGCATGCCGTCGTCGGCGCTGAACGCCAGCCGGTCGAAGATGTCGATGGGGAACGAGCCGAGCCGCTGCCGTGAGGCGACGTCCCAGATCTGGGCGGTGTACACGTCATCGAAGGTTTCGCCAATGGACCTGCTGATCGCCGCCAGCAGTGTGCCGTCATGGCTGAACAGCACGGCTTCGACCTCGCCTTTGCTCGCCACGCGCAGGGCGGGCGGCTGTTCGGCGCCCTTCGCGCTGTCCCACAGCTCGATCGTGCCGGTGCCGAGGGCCAGGAGCGGCGCTGTGGGGCTGACCGCGAGGGTGTTGCCCGCCCGGTTGAACCCGGTGCCGACGGGCTTGCCGGTGTCCAGGTCGAGCACCCTGCCGGTGGTGCTCACCATGGCCGTGCCGTCGCGGGTCGAGGCGAGGATCCCCGTGGCGGTGTCGAGCTTGTGCCGGGTGAGCACGCGGCCGCTGTCAGCGGCGAGGACGATCAGCTCGTTTCCGGCGTCCGGCCCGCTCATCTTCCCGAGCGACAGCACCAGCTTGCCGCCATCCGGAGTGAACGCCGTCGAACTGACGAACCACTCATTGGGAACGGGATGATGCCAGAGTCGCCTGCCCGTGGCCACGTCCCAGACGGAGACCCCTGAGCCCTCGCCGGTGGCGGCCAGCCTCTTGCCCGCCGGGTCGAACAGCGAGTTGGTGGTGCCCTCGCTGCCGGCCAACGGCACGCCCAGGCGGCGCATGTCCCAGACGCGGGTGGGTGCGTCGTCCTTCTCGGCGGCGATCAATCGGCCGTCCTGGCTGAACCCGCCGACCTCGTATCCGCTCGGCAGCCTGCTGCGAGGGACACGGGAGCCGATGTCGAGGGTGATGATCGAGTTTTCGAGCAGGTATCGGATGGTCTTGCCGTCAGGGTCCAGCCAGGCCTCGTCCGGCTCGCCCTCCGCCACGTAGGTGTAGAGCTCATCGCCTTTCTCGGCGTCCCACAGGTGGATCGTCCTGCCCTCGACGCCCAGCAGCCTTCTGCCGTCCCGGCTGACCCGCAGAGACGTGGCCGAGAAGTCGTCCGAGGCCGACTCCTGCCAGAACGGCCGATCCTCGTCGGGCAGTTTCCTGGCTGTGCGCAGGTCCCAGGCCACGATGTCGCCGTTGGCGCACAGCAGCCGCCGGCTGTCCGCCGTGAATGTCGCCGCGGTGCCGCACTTCTTCGGGATCCGGGTGTCCACGGTGAGGTCAGGCAGATGGATCACCTTCAGCCCGCCCTGGTTGATGCCGATCCCCGCGACGTAGGCGCCAGAGGGTGCGATGGCCGGGCCGGAGTCGGCCTCCAGTTCCTGAGCGTAGGACCTGCCCGTCCGGGTGTCCCACAAGAACACCATCGTGCTCTCGCGCATCACCGCGGCCAGGCTCTCATGCGCGTCGAAGACGACGTCCACACCGGGAGAGCCCGCTGCCACGCGGTGCTCGTGCAGCTTCTTGCCCGTCATGGTGTCCCAGGAGTACGCCGTGTCCCGGCTGACGATCACCAGTGTCCGGCCGCTCGGGCTGAGGGCGGCCGCCGACGGCAGCGCGGCGAATCCGCTCGGCCACTTCCAGAAGGTCCTCTGCCGCCGCGAAGGGACGTCGTAGACGCGTACCCCGTCCTCGCCGGCGATGACCCGCGTGCGCCCGTCGGCCGCCGCCGCGGCCGCGGAGACCCCCTTGGCGCCGGGGTCGCGGAAGGCCATGCTCTCCGGCATCGTCAGCGAGGTCGTCAGGCTCTGCCTGGTGTCGGGGCCTGAGGCCAGCCGCCAGCCGGCCACGCTGAGCAGCATCGCCTTGGCCGGGTCGGTGGTGCGCAGCTTGTCGGCCTCGGTCGCGACCTGCCGTCCTATGGCCTGATCGCGCTGCTGGGCGACCACGCGATTCTGCTCGGCGACCTGCCTGCCCTGCACCACCGCGACACTTCCCGCGGCCACCGCCACCGCCAGCAGTACGCCCAGCGCCACCGTGGTCAGCCGCCTGCGGCGGATGTTCTTCCTGGTCAGCTCCGTGCCCGCGGCAAGGAAGTCGCGCTCCCGCGGGGTCAGCGTGACGTGCCTGCGCCCGGTGGCCGCCCAGGTCAGCGCGTGGTCCAGGCTGCTGCCCCGCAGCAGGTCGCCGTCCTTGTGCCCGTTCTCGGCCCACTGGCGCGCCGCGTCACTGATCTGACCCAGTACGGCAAGGCCGTCACGGTCACCGTCCACCCACGTCCGCAGCCGCGGCCAGGCACGCAGCAGAGCGGGGTGTGACAGCGCGACCGCGTCGTCCTTCTGCGTCACCAGGTAGGAGAAGGCCCGCAGAATCCGCTCGATGGCCTGGACCTCCGGCTCTGAGCGGCCGGCGAACAGTTCGTCCTTCAGCACCCAGCGGACGCTCTCGTGCCCG
Organism: Nonomuraea sp. NPDC050680; assembly: GCF_040654555.1. NCBI lineage: Bacteria > Bacillati > Actinomycetota > Actinomycetes > Streptosporangiales > Streptosporangiaceae > Nonomuraea > Nonomuraea sp. NPDC050680. Next base: position 155,484 of record NZ_JBFAIF010000010.1, read on the forward strand.
TCATCGGTGACGGACACCATCCGGAGGAAGACCTCGGCGGTCAGCTCCCGTACCTCAGGCGCGAGCGCGCGGTAGGCGTCCTCGGCGATCGTGCCGAGCGCCGGATCGGCGGTGCCGGGCACGTGCACGCCACTGGCCGCACGGCTGCCCGCGGTCAGCAGCCCGCGCATGTCCGAGTCGCCGCCGCTGACCAGCGCGAGGAGCAGGTCGCGTGCCGAGGGCCGGGCCGAAGGGTCCTTCTCCAGCGCGGCGGCCACCAGCGAGGTCAGTCGCGGCGGCAGCCCACTCAGGTCGGGCCGCGCCGACAGCACCCGGTGCATGACCCCGCCCAGGTTGTCGGCTCTGAACGGGTCCTCGCCCGTGGCGGCGAACACCATGATCGCGCCCCAGGCGAAAACGTCGGCGGGCGCGCCCGCCCGCTGCCCGGTGAACACCTCAGGCGCCATGTAGGTGGGCGTGCCGGACACCTCACCGGTCTTGGTCAGCGACATGTCCAAGGTCCGCGCGATGCCGAAGTCGATCACCCGTGGACCGTCGGGGCTGAGCAGCACGTTGTCCGGCTTGAGGTCTCGGTGTATCACGCCCGCGTCGTGCACCGTGGTCAGCGCGGTGGCGATCGCGGTGGCCAGCCTGTGCAGGTCGTCCCCGGTGAACCTGCGCCCCTGGCCGACCGCCTGGCGCAGGCTCGGCCCCGGCACATACTCGCTGACGATGTACGGCTTGCTGCCCGACATGTCGGCGGCCAGCACCCTGGCCGTGCAGAACGAGGCCACCCGGCCGGCGGCCGTCGCCTCCTTGGCGAACCGGTCGCGGCCCTCATCGCTGGCCGAGTGGAGCACCTTGAGCGCGACCCTGCGCCCGTCACGATCGTAGGCGTCGTACACCACACCTTGGCCTCCGGAGCCGAGCCGGCCCGCGAGCCAGTACTCCCCGATGTGCTCCGGATCTCCCGCGATCAGCGCTTCCACGCGGGTTAGATGCCCGACCGGCCGGCAAAGTTCCCGCGTTGGATCGATGGTGGGCGGACAAGGAACAGGCGCTGACCCCGGCCTGCCGGGCTTACTTGATCGCGCCCGCGCCGATGCCCTTCACGATGTGACGCTGCGCCATCAGATAGAAGATCACGACCGGCACGATCGAGATGGTCGTGGCGGCCAGGAGGATCTGCTGCTGTGGCGTCTCGGCGGAGGTGAAGGCGGTCAGACCGCGCTGGATGGGCATGAGGGAGTTGTCGTCGAACAGGACGAGCGCCATGAGGTACTCGTTCCACGCCCCCAGCCCCTGGATGACCGCCACGGCGGCGAGGCCCGGCCTGGCCAGCGGGAGGATCACGTGCCAGAAGATGCGCAGCGGACCGGCGCCGTCCAGCGCGGCCGCCTCCTCCAGGGCACGGGGCTGGCTGACGAAGAAGCTGCGCATGATGAGCGTCGACATCGGGATGCCCGAGGTGATCAGGACCAGCACGTAGCCCACGGGATTGTTCGTCAGGCCGAGTGAGATGAGCAGCTTGTACTGGGCGAGGAACATGGCGGGCGCCGGGATGATCATCACGGCGAGGATGACGAACGTGAACATGCCCTTGCCCGCGAAGTCGAGTCGCGCGAGCGCGTACCCGGCGAGGCTGGAGACCAGCAGGATGCCGATGACGGCGGATCCTGTGTAGATCACGCTGTTTCGCAGGTAGATGCCGAGCTCTCCCTGGACCCACGCGGTCACGTAGTTGCCCCATTGCGGGTCGGCCGGCAGGAAGCTGTCGTTCGAGAGCAGCTCCGTGAGGCTCTGCAGAGATCCGGACAGCATCCACAGCAGCGGGAACAGCGCGATCAGTGCGGCGATGCCCAGCAGTCCGTACAGGCCGACCTTGTCGAGGCCTACCCCTCGACGAGGTGGCGGAGTCCCGCCTTCGGCCGGTACTGAGGCGACGGACATCTCCTCAGCCCTTCCTGTCGTCCGGCTGCTCATACGCGGGACCTCCGCCTGGTGATCGCGAGCTGGATGACCGACAGCAGCACGAGGGCGCCGCCGAAGATGACCGACATGGCCGCGGCACTGCCGTAACGCCAGTTGACGAACGCCTCGTTGTAGATCGCGAGGGTCGGCACCATCGTGTGCTGGCCGGGTCCGCCGTTGGTCAGCACCTGCACGGTCCCGAAGATCTGGAGCGCGGCGAGCAGGGTGAGCAGACTCACGATCGAGGTGACCGGAGCCAGTTGCGGCCAGGTGATGTACCGGAACTTGGACCAGCGGTTCGCGCCGTCGAGTTCGGCGGCCTCGTACAGTTCCTTCGGCACGTCCTGCAGCCCCGCGAGGAAGAGCAGGAAGCCGAACCCCCAGTGAAACCAGACGAACACCGCCGCCACGACGGGCAGCGCGACGGCGGGGTCGCCGAGCCAGTTCTGCTGGAGCGTGCCCAAACCCACCAGACCCAGGAGCCGATTGAGGATGCCGGATCCAGGGGCCAGGATGAAGGAGAACAGCAGACCGACGACGACCACCGACAGCACGCCCGGCAAGTAGAAGACGGTGCGGAAGAACGTCTTGCCGCGGGCGACGCTGTTGACGGCCAGCGCCATGACCAAGGCGATTCCGTTGCCGAGGAAGAAACCGACGACACCGAAGAAGACGACGTTGCGCATGGACGCCCAGAAGATGGGGTCGGAGGCGACGAAGTCGTAGTTGGCCAGCCCCACCCATGGAGTGTCGGGGCTGACGCCGTCCCAGGACTGAAAGCTCAACAGGATCGCCTGCGCGAACGGCGTGATCGTGAAGATCCCGATGAGCGCGATGGCCGGAGCCAGGAACAACCAGCCGATCAGGTTGCGCCGGAGAGCGCGCCTCCCGTGCGGCGCCCTGCGGCGCCGCACGGGAACCGCGAGTTGCCACGTCGTCATGACGTGCGATCCTGCGCCGCCTGGATCTTGGCGAGCACGTCGTCCACCGTCGTCTCGCCCAGCACCAGGCGCTGAGACTCCGCCCTGATCGCGGTGATCACGTCAGGCTTGAAGGTCGTCGACATGACCTGCATGCCCTTCACGCCGGCGGCGAAGCCCGCGAGCTGGCCGGGGATGTCCGCGCCGGCGAGGAGTTCCGGGTTGCTGGGGAGGATGCGAGCGACCTTGGCGAACACCGACTGCTGCGCGGGCTCGGTCAGCCACTTCACGAACGCGAGCGCCTGCTCAGGATGCTCGCCCCTCGGGTTGATCACCGCGCCCTTCCCAGGGATGCCCGGCGAGCGCGGCTCGTGGACGCTTCCGGGAGCCTTGGGAAGCCCGGTGGAGAAGTAGTCCTCGAACTCTGGGTTCGTCCTCAGACCCACCGAGACACCGGGAGAGGCGTCGAAGATCGCGCCCATCTTCTTGGTGAAGAAGGACGACTCCACATTCGGGTGGTCGTCCTGACCGCCGGGAATAGAATTGTTCGCGATGACGCCGGTCTTCTTCAGGTCGACCAGGAATTGGAAGGCGTTTCGCCAGCCGTCCTGTTTCCAGGTCGATTTCCCGTTGAGGGTTGCCTCGATCTCGGCGTCCGTCAGCCAGTTAGAGGCGAGGGCCTGGATGATGTTCGGTGTCTGCGAGGCCGCGACGGAGAATTTTCCTCCGTCCGAAGCAGCGAGCGCATCGATGAATGCGGCCGTCGTGGCGGGCGGCTTTTTCGCCGATATTCCGGTCAGCGCCGGGTTGATGAGGAAGCCGTACGTCTGCGTCTCCCAGTGCACCGCGTAGACGCCGGGCTTGACCCCGAGGTTGTTGCCTTCCTTGAACGTCGACATCTTGAGGACGGCGGGGCTGAAGTTCTTGCTCCAACCGGCGGTCAGCTGGGAAGAAAGGTCCATTGCCCAGCCGGCCTTGTAGAACGGCGCCATCTGAGTCGCGTCGAACGACGAATAGATGTCGGGCATGGACCTGGACTGCGCCTTCGCCTGGAGCTTGGGCAGGTAGTCGACCGGCCCGGGCGTGTCAATGGTGATCTTGACGCCGGTCTTTTTGGTGTACTGAGCCGCGAGCTGGGTGAGCGCGGCCTCTTGTCCGCGCGACTGGTTCATGAAAGTCAGTCCGGCGTCCCCGGTGGCGGATTTTTCGGCCGACGAACAGCCTGCCAGAGCGAGCGCCCCAACCATCGCCAATGATCCGGCCGCGATGATGGCGCGACGACTGGCGCCGCGTGCTGAGGGGTTTGTACCCATGGTCCTCGCCTCTCCTTCCGTGTGCATGAACAGCTATTCAGGTGCGGACATGGCGCCAGGGCGGGGTGAGCGCGCCCAGTCCTTCTGAGGTGATCAGCCAACCGTCGGGAGGTTCCGCCCCCTGGTCCACCGCCGTGGCGATGTGTGCCATCGCGGCCAGCAGTCCGCCGTTCGTCGGCAGATAAATCGTGAGAAATCCTGGCATTTGCGGATTGTGTCCGTTGGGCAGGAACACGTTCTTGGGCGATGGGAGCAGAAGAGCGTCGATCGCACGGCCGACGTCGCCGAGGCGGGCCGCGGTCATCGCCATGACGGGGTAGTCCCAACCCCAGCTGGACTGCAGGTCCCAGTGCTCCCATACGGAGTCGAGCGTCGCGGACATCGTGGCCGGGTCCACGAGGCCGGTATCCGGTAGCCACCCCAACGCCATGAGCATGGACGGGTGATCCTTCCGGATGAGCAGTGGGGGAGTCGCGATCGCGGCGTATGTGCCGTCGGGCAGCAACGCGGGCCGGCTCATGTTCCGCGCCACGCGGTCCCACTCCGCGCTCGGTTCGAGACCGAGCCGAGTTCGCCACTCGTTCGCCACGCCGAGCGCCCACGACCAGTACGCCAGCTCGAAGGTCGGATCGGTGGTCGTCGCCCGGTCGACGAGGTAGCTCTCCTGCGCGGGGATGAGCGGGGGCGGCAACCCGAACGATCCGTCGCGTTCCTCGGCGAAGTCGGCCATGAAGTCGGCGGTCGCCTCGACAAGCGGGTAGTGGCCGCGCAGGAACGCCTCGTCTCGCCCCTCGCCTCGCAGCAACTCCAGCAGGTAGATCACGTGCGGCTGCTGCCACAGGAGGAAGACGCCGATGTTGCTCGGCGACTCGCGCGCGGACGGATCGGTCTGTTTCGGCCAGCGGGCTCCGCGGTACCCCTGCCGGTGGGCGGTCGCTTTCGCCGCCTCCAGCGCGCTGTGGTACCAGCCCAGGCCGCGCTCCAGCAGGTGCCCCCGTCCCCACATCGGGAAGTGCGCCGCGTGCCACCAGTGCATCTCGAGGTGGAACTTCCCCGACCAGGTGTTGTACGTCAGGCCGGACTCCGCGGGAGGCGTGGCGCCCGCGCTGTTGACGGCCAGGAGGTACTGCGAGAGGACGATGCGGCGTTCGAGTTCCGGAGCGCGCTCGTCCGTGCTGCCGGCGAGGCTGACCGCGGCGCCGGCGCTCCAGTGCTCCGCCCACCAGTCCTGCGCGGAGTCGAGGACGGCGGAGAAGTCGGGCTCGTCCTGTTGACGGCCCAGCGCCAGGCTCACCACGACCTCGAGAACGGCGGCGTCCGCGTGCGCGACGACGGACTCGGCCTCCTGCCGCAGGCCGCCGGTGGTGTGCACGCTTACGTCGTAGGTCAGCCTCTCCACCGTGCGCCGTGCGTTCCAGTGGCGCACCGTCTGCCGGTCCCAGACCGTCTCCTGCGCGAGCGGGAGTTCGAAGGCGGCCAGGTCGTCCGGCTGTTCGTCGAACACCCAGGCGACGCCCCACCCACGGAGCAGAAGGCCGGACTCGACCCGCACCGCGAAGCGGTGATCCCGTGGGTCGGCGACGGTGGTGACGCGGACGCGCTCGCCGTCGAGGACGTACTCGGCCTGGACCGATCCCGTCCACAGGTCGAGCTCGGTACGGACGTCGGTCAACGTGGCGGGATCGTCGAGCCCCGTCCCGTCGGGGCGGACCAGAGCGAGGCGGCCGAGGTGAGCGCGGCGGGGATTGAAGTGGTACCACGCGCCCGTGGCGAACTCGTCGGCGATGGGGTCGCCGGCCCGCTGGAGACCCATGCGGTCGAGGTAGGGCACCGGGCCGCGGGACGTCTCGTACAGGGTGGTCGCGTCCTCGAGCCGGAGCTCCCGGTCGGTGCGCGTCTCGTACCAGCCCCAGGTCGACTGGGTGCGCAGCGGGATCTGGAAGTCGTCGGCGTCGAACACCCGCGGGTACTGCTCCGGCAGACCGGACAGACCATCGCGAACGACGCGGTGCGGGTCGGGGACAAGCTCGTGGAAGGACGGGAACGTCTGCAGTCCGGAGATGTCGACCGTGAGCGCGATGTCACCGTTGCCGACCGTGAGGACGTCGGCGGGGTGCGCGGACGTCAGCACGGGGTTGTGTTGTCGCACGAGTTGGCGCCGGTCGATTGCCTCGGGCATCGTCGCCTTACCTCTCTTGGAGCGCGTTGGCCTTGGCGACGCCGCCCAGCCACGCGAGGCTCGGCTTGGGCCGGCGCTCGAACGTCTCCCGCTCGACGGCGACGAGGCCGAACGTCGGGTCCCAGTGGCCCCATTCGTAGTTGTCGAGCAGGCTCCAGTGGATGTAGCCCCGCACATCCACGCCGTCTTCCATCGCTTCGGACAGCGCGGCGAGCGCGGCGCTCGTGTAGGCGACGCGCCGGGAGTCGTCGCCTGTCGCGATGCCGTTCTCGGTGACGACGATCGGGACGTCGGGCAGCATGTCGGCGGTGTGCCGGACGGCGATGCCGAGGGCGTCAGGGCGGTACGCCGTACGCACGAGGGTGTTGTCCGGGCGCACGGGGTGCGGTTCGATACCGTCCAGCCCCACCCACTGCGCCGAGTAGGCCTGCACCCCGATGAAGTCGTCGTCGCGCGCCGCCTCGAGGTAGAAGTCCTCCCAGATGTACTCCAGCTGCCGGCGCACCTCCTCCGCACCGGGGCGGGTCTCGAACGCGCGGCTCGCGACCGACCATCCCACCCGAGCGTCCGTGCGCTCCCGCAGCACCTCCCGGGCCGTGTGGTGGGCCTCGATGAGACGGCGTCCGATCTCCACCGGCGGAGCCGGCTTCACCGGCCGGGGCGTGTCCGCCTCCAGCGTGGGGCTCAGCCACCCCAGACCCGAGCCGGGGTCGAGCGTCGCCTCCGCCTCGCGCACCATGATCGCGAGCATGTTGGGCTCGTTGACGGTGCAGACCCACTCGACGCCGTCGAGGATCGAGGTGGCCGTCTCGACGTAGGCGCGGAAGCGGTCCACGGCCCGTTCGCCGCGCCAGCCGCCCTCCTCGGCGAACCACCTCGGCGAGGTGAAGTGGTGGATCGTCACGAACGGGGTGACGCCCGCGGCGAGACATTCGTCGATCATGCGCCGGTAGTGGGCGAGCGCCGCCCGGGACACCCTCCCGGGGACCGGCTCGATGCGCGCCCACTCGATGCCGAAGCGGTAGGTGTTCAGGCCCGATTGCGCGACGAGCCGGATGTCCTCGGAGTATCGGTGGTAGCTGTCGAGTGCGTCGCCGCTGCGATCCGCTCCTGGCATGCGCTCCTCCTGCGCCCAGAAGTCGCTGTTGACGTTGTCGCCCTCGACCTGGTGTGGTGCGGTCGCCGCGCCCCAGAGGAAGCCGTCGGGGAAGGTGTGCATGCGTCTCTCGATCATGTGTCGGTGCGTCGGGGGTCGTCGGGGCGGGCCCCGAATGCGAGTCAACGTAGCCGCAACGCCGCGAGAAGGTCAAGGGAAAAATGTGTACCGGTCTACGGCGTTACTACTAGCCAAAGCGGGAAGGTTTTCGATCTTCCGCTATCTTGCATAGACCGGTCTACGTTCGCGATGATCTCGGCACCGTGAATCAGACAGGACCCGGTTCGACGAGAAGGGATGCCCATGGTCGCGCCCGCGCGACGACGACGAGTGACCATTTCCGACGTGGCGAAACACGCCGGAGTCTCCAAGGCGGCGGTCTCCAAGGTCATCCGCAACGACTATGGGGTCAGCGAGGCCATGCGAGAGCGCGTCAAGCGGGCCATCGACGAGTTGGGCTATCGCCCTCAGGCGGCCGCGCGAGCGCTGCGCGGGCGGGCGTTCACCATCGGCGTGCTCATGCGGCACATCGGGATCCCGTTCTACGCCGAGATCGTGACCGGCCTGGTGGAGCAGCTCACCGAGTCCGACTATCAGGCGATCATGATTCACGGCGGCACCCACGACAAGACCGAGAAACGTGCCCTGGACGCTCTGACAGACCGGCAGGTGGACGGCATCCTCATGATCGCTCCATTGGTCGGCCGCACCCAGCTGGAGCAGGTGGCACGCGAGATCCCCACCCTGGTGCTCGGCAGGCATGACCGCTCGCCGGCCTACGACTCGATCGTCGACGACGACCGGATCGGCTCCGAGCTCGTCATGGAACACCTGATCGCGCTCGGCCACCGTCGCATCGCGCACATCACCTTCCAGCAGGAGCACGGCCGACTGGCCGACCAGATGCCGCACATCAGAGCGGAAACCTACGAGCGCGTGATGCGTGATCATGGGTTCGCCGACGAGGTCGCCGTTGCCGCGACCTCCTACTCCGAGGAAGGCGGTTACCGCGGCGCCCGCGAGTTGCTGAGCCGCTCTTCGCGCCCCACCGCGATCTTCGCCGGTTCCGACGAGGCGGCTCTGGGCGTCCTGGCCGCGTTGCACGAGGCCGGCCTGTCCGTCCCGGGCGACGTCTCCGTGGCCGGCTACGACAACACCCGGCTGGCCGCCCATCCCCACATCGCGCTGACCACCGTCAACCAGGACGGAGTAGTCATGGGCCGCACGGCCGGGCGGCTGCTGCTCGAGCGCATCGAAGGCCGCACGTCGGCGGTGCACTTCTCGGTCATCCCGAGCCTGGTCGTGCGGCGCTCCACCGCCTCTCCCCGCGGCACGGAAGATTGTGCGGCACCGCATATTTATGCAAGGAAAGGCCATGATGCGCCAACGCAGAGTGATCATCAATAGCGACGCCAAGAACGAGGCGGACGACCAGTTCGCCATCGTCCCCGGGTTGTTGTCGCCGACTTTCGACACGCGCGGGCTGATCCCGGTCCATTTCGGCACCCGGCGCACGCGGCGCGCCATGGAAGAGTCCCGCGAGGAGATCGATCTCCTGCTCGACCTGCTCGGTCTGACGGAGTCCGTCACCGTGGCGAACGGCGCGGCGACGGCGCCGCCCGACGAGCGCACCGCCGTGGATCCGCCCGGCGCCCGGCTGATCATCGAGGAGTCGAAGCTAGCGAGCGAGAGGGATCCGCTCTGTGTGGCCTTCTGATCTCCAGGAAACTCTCAACCCCGAGGGAGCTATATGATCCGCGCATCGTTCAACGACAACTGGCAGTTCCGTCCGAAGGTCAATCCCTTTGCCGAACTGGCCGGAAGCGCGGTCCCGTTCGAGCCGGTGACGGTGCCACACGACGCGATGATCACCCGCGACCGCGCGGCCACCATGGACGGCGCGGCCACCGGTTATTTCCCCGGTGGGGCGTACGAGTACCGCAAGACGTTCTTCGCACCCGAGGAGCACCGGGGCAAGCGGGTCATGCTGGAGTTCGAGGGCGTCTACCGGGACGCGACGGTGTTCCTCAACGGAAACTACGCCGGGCAGCGCCCGTACGGATATTCGCGGTTCTTCATCGACGCCGACCGGTTCCTGCGCTTCGGCGAGAACAACGAGGTCCGGGTGGAGTGCCGGACCCATCAGGACTCGCGGTGGTACTCCGGCGCGGGCATCTACCGCGACACCTGGCTGCTCGTCGGCGAGGTAGTCCGCATCAGCCCGGACGGCGTTCACCTCACCACGCCGGACATCGACACCGAACGCGCGGTGGTGGAGGTCGCGACCACGATCGAGAACGACTCGATCGACATCCGCACGGTCGAACTGGTCACCGAGATCCGCGATGCCGCGGGAACCGTCGTCGCATCCGACACCGCGCCGATAACGGTACAGCCCCGCGAACCGGTCATCGCTCGCCGGCGTCTCTACGTCCGCGACCCCTCACTGTGGAGCCCGGACTCGCCCGCACTGTACACGTGCGCGGTGTCCGTAGCGGACATCGACGCCGTGGAGGTCGACTTCGGCATCCGGTCCTTGCGCTTGGATCCCGAGCACGGGTTGCGGATCAACGGCGAGACGATCAAGCTGCGTGGCGCCTGCGTGCACCACGACAACGGACCGCTGGGCGCCGCGACGTTCGCCCAAGCCGAGGAGCGCCGCGTGCGGCTGCTCAAAAACGCGGGTTTCAATGCGATCCGCATGTCCCACCACCCCATGAGCACCGCGATGCTCGACGCCTGCGACCGTCTCGGCATGCTGGTGGTGGACGAGGCGTTCGATATGTGGACCTGGGGCAAGAACCCGTTCGACTACAGCCTCAACTTCCCGGAATGGTGGGAACGCGATATCGAGGCGATGGTGGCCAAGGACCACAACCATCCCAGCGTCGTCTTCTACTCCCTCGGCAACGAGATCCCCGAAACCGGCTCAGCCACTGGGGCCATGTGGGGCCGCAGACTCGCCGAAAAGGTTCGTGCGCTGGACGACACCCGCTTCCTCACCAATGCGATCAACAACTTGCTGGCTCTGCTGCCCGATCTCGCCGCCCTGCGATCTGAAAATTCGGGTATCAACACCTTGATGGCCGACAGCGGGTTCGACGTCAACGCCGTCGCCGGCTCCGAACTGGTGACCACCCGCACCGCCGAGTCCTACAGTGTGCTCGACGTGGCCGGGATGAACTACTCGGAAATCCGCTACGCGACCGACCGCACGCTGTTCCCGAACCGGATCATCCTCGGCACTGAGACCTTCCCCGCCCGTATTGACGACAATTGGCGACTGGTCAAGCAGCACGGCCATGTCATCGGCGATTTCACCTGGACCGGCTGGGACTATCTGGGGGAGGTCGGTATCGGCCGGCCGCAGTACTCCACAACGGACACGCCACACCCCACGTTCACCGCGCCGTATCCCTACCTGCTGGCCGGCTGCGGCGATCTCGACATCACCGGCCACCGTCTTCCCGCCTCCTACTACCGGGAGATCGTTTTCGGCCTGCGCGTCCAGCCCTACCTCGCGGTCCAGCGACCGCAGCACCATGGCAAGACCGTCATGAGCAGCCGTTGGGCCTGGAGTGACGCCATCGCCGGCTGGACGTGGCCAGGCCACGAAAGCGCCCCGATCATCGTCGAGGTATACAGCGCCGCGGACGAGGTCGAACTCCTGCTCAACGGCCGCTCCCTCGGACGCCAGTCGGTCGGCGAACAGCACCGCTTCCGCACCGAATTCGAGATCACCTACGAACCAGGCGAACTGCTCGCGATCGCCTACCGCGCCGGCGTCGAATCCGGCCGCGACATCCTGCGCACCGCGACCGCCCCCGTTGTGCTGCGGGCCACACCCGACCGACCGGTTATCACGGCTGACGTCGGCGACCTCGCCTACATCACCTTCACCCTGGTTGATGCGGCCGGGACGATGCACACCGCAGCCGACCGGCCCGTGCGAGTGGAAGTCTCCGGCGACGGAATGCTGATCGGCTTCGGCAGCGCCGACCCGTCGAACACGGAACGGTTCGACGCGACCGTGCGCCACACCTACCAGGGCCGCGCGCTCGCCGTGGTGAAGCCGACCGCACCCGGCGACATTCGCTTGACCGCCGACGCCCCAGACTGCGCCCCCGTCGAAGTACTGGTCACGGTCGAAAAGCCGGACCGGCGACCACGATTGATGCCCTCATTCGGCTTGCCCGAGCCGGGTGCTCGGGTCGCTCCTAATTCTTGACTGATCTGTACAGAATCCGCTAGCTTCGATCCATGGGCAGACCTCGGGAGTTCAGCGATCACGCCGTGGTGGACGCCGCGATGGAGGTGTTCTGGGAGAAGGGCTACGAGGCGGCCACCACCCAGGACCTGTGCGACCGCACCGGGCTCGGCCGCGGCAGCCTGTACAACGCGTTCGGCAGCAAACACCGCCTGTACGAGGAGGCGATTCGCCGCTACGCCGCGACCCGGGCCGACGCCCAGCTGGCGATACTGGCCGACCCGGAAGCGGGGTCGGTGCGGGAGCGGCTGCGGGAGTTGATGCTGGGCGTCATCGAGGCCGATATGGCCGACCCCGGCCGCCGCGGCTGCCTGGCGCTGAACGCCGCCACCGAGCCGAGCGGGCGGACCGAGGCGGTCGCGGCGCTGGTGCGACGGCAGTTCGCGGACCTGGAGCAGGCGATCTGCCACCTGGTGACGCTCGGCCAGCGCACGGGCGAGCTGCCCGCCGACCGGGCGCCGCTCCAGGTGGCGCGGACGTTCCAGAGCGCGTACTACGGCCTGCGGGTGCTCGCGAAGGTGACCGACGACAGGAACGCCCTGCTGGATGTCATGGAGGGGGCGCTCGCGGCTCTGTGACCCCCTCGGCCGGCGGCGCTCGTATCGTGCTGCCCCTTTTTTGTACTGATCAGTCAACTATTAGAGGTGAACTGCGTGCCTGTCCTCTCCCTCATGCTGTGCGTGTTCGGCATCACGACCGGCGAGTTCGTGATCGCGGGCATCCTGCCGGACATCGCCGATGATCTGGCCGTGTCGATTCCGGCGGCCGGGCTGCTGGTGACGGCCTATGCCATCGGGATGATCATCGGCGGTCCGGTGCTGACGGCGCTCACCGCGCGCTTCGACCGCAGGCCGCTCATCCTCGTCCTTCTCGCGGTGGTGATCGTCGGGAACCTCGCCTCGGCGATCGCGCCGACGTACGCCGTGCTCTTCGCGGCCCGGATCATCACCGCGCTGGTGACCTCCACCTTCTTCGCCAACGCGATCGTCATCGCGGCCTCGACCGCTCCGCCGGGCAAGCAGGCGTCCACCGTGTCCAAGCTCGTTTTCGGCATGAACCTGTCGATGATCCTCGGCGCGCCCATCGGCACATTCATCGGCAACGGCTTCGGTTGGCGGTCCACCTTCGTCACCATCGCCATGTGCTGCGTGCTCGGGTTGCTGCTGGTGTTGCGCTTCGTACCGGATGTCCGGAACGCCACACCCGGCACTTCCGCGCTGGCCGAGCTCCGGGTGCTGCGCGGCCGTGAGGTGCGGCGCGCCATCGCGGTCACGGCGGTCGGCAACGCGGGGTTGCTCATCGTGTTCACCTATTTCGCGCCGCTGCTCACCGGCGTCACCGGATTCGCCGCGGACGCGATCGCCGTTCTGCTGCTGGTGTACGGCGTCGGCGCCGCGGTGGGCAACTTCGCCGGCGGCTGGCTGTCCGACCGGGCGCTGATGCCCGCACAGCTCAGTCTGCTCGCCGTCCTCGCGGCGACGCTGGTGCTGATGTGGGCGGTCAGCGGCGGCATGGCGATCACCGCGGTGCTGGTCTTCGTGATCGGCGCGCTGGGCTTCTCCGTCATTCCCGGCATGCAGACCCGGGTCCTGACCACCGCGTCCGCGGCACCGACACTGGCCATGGCGGTGAACGCGTCCGCCTACCAACTGGCCGCGGCCTTCGCCGCCTGGCTGGGCGGCCGGGTCATCGACGGCGGGTTCGAGCTGCGGTCCCTGTACCTCGTCGGCGCCGCCGTCACCGTGGCCGGAATCGTCGTGAGCTGCTACGCGTGGTTCCGGGACCGGTCGAGCGGCGGGGTCCGCACCGCCGAACGGGTCTGACCTTCGGACGCGGGTCACACAAGATCGCGGCGGCTGGCCGGGGCGCGGGTCACACGAGGTCGCGGCGGCTGGCCTGGGCGCCGGCCTGGAAGCGGGTCTCGGCGTTCAGCTGGTCCAGGAGGTGACGCAGGCGGCGTCGCAGGCTGCGCGGGCTGGTGCCGAGCTGGCGGGCGATGGCGTCGTCCTTGAGCCCGGCCGCGAGCAGCGCCAGGAGCCGGCGATCCTCGGGGCCGAGCTCCGCCGCGTCCGGCCCCCCGTCGGCGGACTCCGTCGTCTTGCCGGCGGGCTCCGGTGTCGTGGGCGTGTCGTGCCACAGCTCGGGGCGGACCGGCAGCGCCTCCCGCCACAGGCGCTCGAACAGCTCCACCAGGGCCACCACCATGGTGGAGCCGCTGATCAGCACGCCGCGGGTCAGCGGCGGGTCCATGTGCATCGGCATGACCGCCCGCCACCGGTCGACGATCGCCATCTTGAACGGCAGCCGGGGCAGGACCCGCGCCTCCTCGCCCGCCTTGATCAGGCTGCCCACCTCGTGGAGCGCCCCCGCGTGGTCGAACGCCTCAGGCACGTAGATGGTCCGGTAACGGACGCCGCTGCGCAGCAGGTCGGTCTGCAGCGGGTTGTGATAGTCCAGCACGTACGGGGGACAGTCGAAGGTCAGCACCTCCTCCTTGGCCTCCTGCTGCAGCCGGACGTACCAGCGGGCCTGCTCCTCGGGACCCGCGAGGACCTCGAACTGGCCGCCCTCCTCCGGGTCCTGGCCGACGGTGCGGAAGGCCGCCTCCAGCTCGTCGGCCGTGTCGGTGAGCTGGTCCAGCTCGCTCTGCAGGCCGCGCACCAGCGAGCGGATCGCGGTCCCCGGGTTCGTCACCGTCCACCGTGGCGAGCGGCCCCACAGACGGCTGACCAGGCCCTTGGCGCGGAGCCTGCTCAGCGACGCCTGGATGCGTCCGGCGCCCTCCCCGCTCCGCATGACCAGCTCCTGCACCGTGATGCCGGGGCAGGCCAGGACCCCCCGGTAGATCCGCTCGTCGAACGCGCTGATTCCCACGACCTCGAGCGCCCGGCTGTCCTCAAACATGCCCATGATCTTGGCCACTTCCGGCAGTTGCCGCAATAGGCCACTTAAATCACCTTGTCATCAAAAGTCACAAAGAATTAGAAAGCGGAGGTGCTTCAGAGAACCGCGCTCCTGGGTGTCGTGATCACGGCCCTGATAGCGGCCGCCGCTCCGGCCCAGGCCGCACCGACGCCCGCTCCGTCGGCCACCCCGACCCCCGCTGCGACCCCGACCGCGGCCCAGCCCGCCGCGAAGGCCGGCCCGCCCAAGACCATCACCCTCATCACCGGCGACAAGGTCACCCTCCGTACGCTCCCCGACAAGCGGACCCAGCTGGACGTCCAGTCCGGCCCCGGCCGGGAGAAGATCAACTTCGTCCACCGCCGGGCCAAGGACGGGCTCAGCATCGTCCCCGTCGACGCGATACCGCTGCTGGCCGCGGGCCGGCTGGACCCCCGGCTGTTCAACGTCACCCGGCTCGCCGCCCTCGGCTACGACGACGCCACCAGCTCAGCGCTCCCGCTCATCGTGACGTACCCGGACCAGACCGCCGCCGCCACGCTGCGCGCCGCGGGCGGGCGCCCGCTGCCCGCGATCAACGGGATCGCCCAGAGCGAGCCCCGCGCCGCGGCCGGCACGCTCTGGAAGTCCCTGACCGCGCAGGCCAGGGCGGCGGCCGCGCCCGCGAAGGTCTGGTTGGACGGCAAGGCCAAGCTGTCCCTCGACGTCAGCGTCCCGCACATCGGCGCGCCCAAGGCGTGGGCGGCCGGTCACACCGGCAAGGACGTCACAGTCGCGGTGATCGACACCGGCTACGACCCTGGGCATCCCGACCTCCAGGGCCTGGTCGCCAAGGCGGAGAACTTCACCTCCGAGCCCGACGTCCGCGACCTCAACGGTCACGGCACCCACGTCGCGTCCACGATCGCCGGATCCGGCGCCGCTTCGGACGGCCGGTACAAGGGCGTCGCCCCCGGCGCCAAGCTGCTGATCGGCAAGGTCTGCGTGCAGAGCGGGGACTGCCCGGACTCGGCCATCATCGAGGCCATGACCTGGGCGGCGGAGAACGGCGCCCGGGTCGCCAACCTCAGTCTCGGGGAGCCCGACTCTCCCGGCGACGACCCGGTGGAACAGGCCGTCAACAGCCTGTCGGAGAAGTACGGCACGCTGTTCGTCATCGCCTCGGGCAACGACGGTCCGCAGACGGTCGGCTCGCCGAGCACCGCCGACAGCGCGCTGTCGGTCGGCGCCTCCTACCGCGACGACGACACGGTGGCGCAGTTCAGCAGCACCGGCCCGCGCGCGAGCGACGCCGCGGTCAAGCCCGACCTGATCGCGCCGGGCGTGGACATCGTCGCCGCGCGGGCCGCGGGCACCTCCGCCGGCTTCCCGGTCGACGACTCCTACACGGCGCTGAGCGGTACGTCCATGGCGACGCCGCACGTGGCCGGAGCGGCCGCGATCGTCGCCGGGCAGCACCCCGACTGGAAGGCCGCCCAGATCAAGGCCGCCCTGATGGCCTCCACCGCGCCCGGCGACGAGCTGGGGGCCTACGTCCAGGGCTCCGGCCGCGTCGACGTCGCCCGCGCCGTCACCCAGCAGGTCACCGCCGAGCCCGCCGCGCTGAGCATGGGCGACATCGAGCTGCCCAGCCCCGCGCCCAAGGAGAAGACGCTCACCTACCGCAACGACGGCGAAGCCGCCGTCCAGCTCAACCTGAGCGTGCTCGCCAAGGACGACAAGGGCGCGGCGGTGACGCCGTTCAAGCTCGGCGCCACGACGCTGGAGGTGCCCGCGCACGGCACCGCCCAGGTCAAGGTGACCGCCACGGCGGGCCCGACCGGCCTGTTCAGCGGTACGGTCATCGCCGCGAACGCCGATGTCTCCCTACGCACCGGCATCGGCATGCGGGTCGCGCCGGAGAAGCGCGCGCTCAAGCTGCGCTACACCGGCACGGACGGGCAGCCCGTCCAGAACGCCTTCGCCGGGCTGATCGACCTCGACACCGAGGAGCAGCGCAACTACGACATCTCCGGCGGCACGCTGGACCTCAGGCTGGACCGGGGCCACCGCTACACCGTCGTCGGCCTCATGTTCGACAATGACGGCACTCTGGTGATGTCCTCCGATCCGGAGTTCACCCTCGACGCCGACCGTACGGTCACCGCCGACGCCCGCAAGGCCAAGCCGGTGGACGTGCGTACGGAGGAGCCGACCGCGCGGCTGGCCATCGGCATGCTCGGCATGCTCCAGCTCATCGACAGCGGGCAGCCCCTCGGCGTGGACGTCGATCTGGCCGGCATGTGGGGCGCGGACCGCGTCGAGGGCATCAAGGCCATCCCGACGACGCGTACGGTGAGCAAGAAGTTCGCCTTCTACCGCTGGACCCAGTGGGCCAAGCCGAAAGGCGACGGCGGCTACGACGACAGCCCGTACTTCTACCACCTGATGAAGGCCGAGCCGCGGATCCCCGCCGACCCCGGCTACCGCCCGCGCCGCCGCGACCTCGCCGAGGTCGACTCCACCTATGCCACGCAGAACGACGTCAAGTTCGGCGAGCACTTCGCCCTGCCCGTGCTGTACGGGACCGAGCTGGCCTGGACGCCGTATGGCCAGGTGTCCCGCTTCCCGCTCCCGTTCCACCGGACCGAGTACTACACGCCAGGTGACACCGGCTGGTATCCCTCCTTCATCCAGTACCGGACGCCGCCGGACGGCTGGAACGACACCGACCAGTTCTTCTTCGGAAAGACCACCCTCTACCGCGCCGGCAAGAAGACCGACGACCAGTGGAACACCGGCGTCTTCGCCGCCGCGCTCAACCCCCGCGGCGACTACACCTGGCGAGAGGAGAACACACTGCAGTTCGCGGCCGGCCTGTTCGAGGACGGTACGTCCGATCGCATCTCCTACGGCGAGTACGCCGCTCCGCAGGCCCGGCTCTACCGGAACGGCAAGGAGATCTACGCCGCCGACTACCTGCCCGGCACGGTCGACGCGCCGGCGGAGACGAAGGAGAGCGAGTACCGGCTGACCATGACGGCCGAGCGCGTGCCGGCCCAGACCCAGGTGTCCACGCGGGTCAGCGCCGAGTGGACATTCAGCTCGAAGACCCCCCAGCCGGGCAAGCGGCAGGTGCTGCCGCTGCTGACTCTCAAGATCAATCCGGAGCTGGACGATCGCAACCGGGCCGCGGCCGGGCTCGCGCGCATCCCGCTGCGCGTCCAGCGTCAGGACGGCTCGCCCGATCTGAGGCTGCGTACGCTCACCGTGGAGATCTCCTACGACGACGGCCGCACCTGGTTGCCCACGCTGGTGCACCCGTCGGCCCAGGGCGCCTGGGCCGCCGAGACCTGGCACCCGATCAGCGCGCGCGGCAAGTTCGCCTCGCTGCGCGTCAAGGCCGTCGACACCGGCGGCAACGGCTTCGCCGAGACCATCACCAGGGCCTACAAGATCAAGTAGCCCGCGCGGACGCCCCGCCCCGCCTGGACAAGGCGCGGCGGGGCGCCTGCGTGTCCGTGTCCGTGTCTTGGCCGCGCGGGCTCCAGGCGGAACGTCACCGTCACGCGGGCTCCAGGTGGAACTGGTCGACCCGCTGCGGCACGACCACCGCGATCAGCGCGCCCAGCACCGTGGTGCCGATCAGCAGCCCGAACGCGGCCGCATAGGAGTAATGGTCGACCAGCCAGCCCATCAGCACCGGCGCGAGGACGCCCGCCACCTGCCCGCCGACGTTGACCACCCCCATTCCCGAGCCGATCACCGCGGGCGGCAGCGCGCGTACCGGCATGCCGAGGATCCCCATCATCGACAGCCCGGCCACCGCCATGGCCAGCGTCTGGAACAGCGTGAACCCGGCCGCCGTCTCCGCGCGCAGCATCAGCACCAACAGCACGGCGGTGCAGAGCAGCAGCGGGATGACGTAGAGCCGGCCCCGGTCGTGAAAGTAGCGGTCGAACAGCCAGCCGCCGAGGACGATGGTCACGGTCATCACCAGCCCGGGGATGGCCGCGTACAGGCCCGTGTTCAGCAGGGAGACGCCGCGCGCCTCCAGCAGGTAGCTGGGCACCCAGGTGATCATCCCGTACCCGAGCATGTTGGTCGCGCAGAACAGCGCCGCGAACTTCCACACCGCCGGTGCCCGCAGCACGGACGTGGGCGGGGGAGCGGAGCGGGACAGGTCGCCGGAGCCGTTCAGCTCGGCGGGCAGGGGCGGGGGGAGCAGCGCCCACAGCAGCAGCCCGATCGCCACGCCCGCGGCCGCCGTCACCCAGAACGTGGGCCGCCACCCGAACGCCAGCAGCAGCGGCGCCACGACCAGCGGCGCCAGGCCCGCGCCCAGCTGGGTGGCGGCCAGCATCGTGCCCGCCGCCGTGGCCCGCCGGGCGGGCGTGGTCCGCTCGGACAGCGCCTTGAAGGA
The DNA here is from genome assembly GCF_040654555.1 of Nonomuraea sp. NPDC050680. Lineage (NCBI taxonomy): Bacteria > Bacillati > Actinomycetota > Actinomycetes > Streptosporangiales > Streptosporangiaceae > Nonomuraea > Nonomuraea sp. NPDC050680. The sequence goes on from NZ_JBFAIF010000010.1 coordinate 174,575, forward strand.
CGCGCCGGGGAAGATCCCCTGCCCCACGCCGAACAGCGCCCGGATCACCAGCAACGCGCCCAGCCCCCACGCCAGGCCGGTCAGCGCGGTGAACGCCGACCACAGCATGAGCGAGACGACGAGCAGCCTGCGCGCCCCGACCCGGTCGGCCAGCAGCCCGCCGGGGATCTGGCACAGCAGGTAGACCAGGGCGAACACGGTGATCAGCGTGCCCTGTTCGGTCTTGGTGAGCGCGAACTCCGCCCCGATGAACGGCAGTGCGACCGCCATCATCACCCGGTCGATGTAGTCGACGACCCAGACTCCCATGAGCAGGCCGACGGTGAGGGTGGCGGTCTTCCTGACGTCGAGCGTGTTCGTACTTCCCAAGGCGACCTCCGGCGGTGCGGGCGTTCCGCATTCTTCATACAGACCAGCCGGCGGTGCTCGGGACCGTTCGACGATTCGTCCGGAGAGGTGAACCTCAGGTGGCGTCGGTCAGGGCTTGGGTCATTCGGCCGAGCGTACGCTGCAGGTCGGCCAGCTCGCTCATCCGCAGCCCGGTGGCGCCGAGCACGTGCTCGGGCACCCGCAAGGCCGACTGCCGCAACTCCGCGCCCGCCCCGGTCAGCCGCACCACCACGGAGCGTTCGTCGTCGGCATTGCGTTCCCGTCGCACGAGCCCGGCCGCCTCCAGCCGCTTGAGCAGCGGTGACAGGGTGCCGGAGTCGAGCCGCAACGCCACTCCCAGCTCCTTGACCGTCACCGGCTCCCGCTCCCACAGCACCAGCATCACCAGGTATTGCGGATAGGTCAGCCCCAGCTCCGCCAGCTCGCGCCGGTAGAAGCCGTCGAGCGCGCGGGACGCGGCGTGCACGGCGAAGCACACCTGGTTCTCCAGCAGCAACGCGTTCATGACCCCAGCATACCCGGGGTTGACGGCAAGCAATTAAATTGTGCACAATCAAGTTGGACGCAACCAATAAGGAGCGATCATGAGCACTCTCTACACCGCCATAGCCACCGCGACGGGCCGCGAGGGCCGCGCCGTCTCCTCCGACGGGCGCCTGGACGTCACGCTGTCCCCGCCGAAGGAGCTGGGCGGCGCCGGCGCCGGCACCAACCCCGAACAGCTCTTCGCCGCGGGCTACGCCGCCTGCTTCGCCAGCGCCCTCGCGCTGGTGGCCAAGCGCATGAAGGTGGAGGCCGAGCAGGCGTCGGTCACCGCCGAAGTGGGCCTGGCCCCCAACGGCGACGGCGGCTTCACCCTGGAGGTCGCGCTCCGCGTGGAGCTCCCCGACCACCTGCAGGGCGAGACCGGCCGCGCCCTGGTGGAGGCCACGCACCAGGTGTGCCCCTACTCCAACGCCACCCGCGGCAACATCCCGGTCGCCCTCGTCATCGAATAGGTCCTGCCCCACCTCCTCACCGGCGACCTCCGTCCTTGGCGGGCCCGAGTACCACTGGCAGCACCACCGGTCCTTCGGTGATGAACGACGCGGTGTAGACGATCTGGTCCTCCCCGACTGCCAGGCGCAGCTCGGGGAACCTGCCGAACAGCGAGGACAGCGCGATGCGGGCCTCCAGCCTGGCCAGCGGCGCGCCCAGGCAGAAGTGCGGCCCGCGGCCGAACCCCAGATGCGTCTCCTGGCCGCGCGCGATGTCGAACCGCCCGGCGTCCCCGCCGAATCTGACCGGATCCGTCCCTGTGCCGGCGATCCCGACCACGATCGGATCCCCGGCCGGGATCGTCACCTCGCCGAGGCGCACGTCCTTCAGCGGGTAGCGGAACATGACGTTGATCACCGAGTTCCGGCTGCGTAACGCCTCCTCGACCACCTGCGCCCAGGCGTCCCGCGTACCTGCCAGGGTGAGCTGGTCCCGGTCCGCGCACAAGGCGATGACCGTGTTGGCGAGCAGGTGCACGGTGGTCTCGTGACCGGCGATCAGCACCAGCCACAGGATCCCCACCATCTCGCTGTCGGTCAGCCGGTCCCCGTCGTCCTCCTGCGCCCGGATGAGCCCGGTGGTGAGATCGTCAGCCGTATCGCCGCGCTTGCGGTCAATGAACTTGCCCAGGTAGGCGAGCAGGCCGGCCCCGGCAGCGCCGGCTTCGTCCGGGGTGGCGGTGTGGGACAGGAGCACATTCGTCCACTCGCGGATCTGGTAGCGCTCCTCCTCTGGCACACCGAACAGCTCGCAGATCACATTGACCGGCAACGGCTCGGTGAAATGACGGACGAGGTCCACCACCTCGCCGCCGTCGGGCAGCTGGTCGAGGAGTTCGTCCGTCATCTCCTGGATGCGCGCGGCGAGACCCTGCACGCGTGCCGGGGTGAAGGCCCGGTTGATGAGGCCCCGCAGCCGCCGGTGGTCCGCCCCGTCGTGGGTCAGCAGGTGATCGCCCTCGACGACCTGCCGCAGCGGCCAGTCAGGAGGGATGGTGCCGTCGTTCAGCGCGGGGCAGTTTCGGGCGTTCTTGCTGAAGAGCGTGTCGTCGTTGGCGAGGACCTCGTTCACCATGTCGTACGAGGTCACGATCCACGCTTTGACCTTGCCCGGGAGCTCGATTTGAACCACCGGCCCGTGCTCATCCCGAAAGCGGTGAATCGTGCTGGACGCCCGCTCACCGGGAACCGGGAGCCGCAGAGGAGAGGTAGTCACTGAGAGGCCTCCAAAAAGTGAAATGTCCTCCCAACTGTCCGCGATGAGCAAGATCCGGAAAAGACGAGTTAGATGTCACCGCAAGGTCCACAACACTTACCGGTCGCGTTCAGAGCCGGTCGGTGAGGTGGGTCAGGGTCGCCCCGAGGGGTGCGTCCAGGGTGAGTACGGCTTGGGCGTCTCCGCCGGTCGGCCCCTGGTTCACGATGGCGATCGGAATGCCGAGCTCGGCGGCCTTGCTGACGAACCGAAGGCCGGACCGTACGGTCAGCGACGATCCGAGGATCAGGAGTGCCCGCGCCGCCGCGACGCGTGCGAAACACTCATCCACCCGGGTCCTGGGTACGTTCTCCCCGAAGAACACCACGTCGGGCTTGAGAAGCCCGCCGCAGGCCGCGCAGTCCACCACCTGAAACCCTTCGACCTGGTCGTCGGAGAGTACGGTGTCGCCGTCGGGGTTGATCTGCCCGCTGGCCTCCCAGCCGGGATTGGCCGATCGCAGGCGGCTCTCCAGCTCGGTGCGGCGGGTTCGCTCGCGGCAGGACAGGCACACGACCCGGTCGAGCCCGCCGTGCAACTCGATCACCCGCCGCGCTCCGGCCGCCTGGTGCAGGCCGTCCACGTTCTGCGTGACGATGGTCTCGATCAGCCCGCGCTGTTCCAGCTCGGCCACGGCGCGATGCCCGGCGTTGGGTCTGGCCAGGCCGATCTGCCGCCAGCCGGCGTGGCTGCGCGCCCAGTATCGTTGCCGCGCCTCGGCGCTGCCGACGAAGCGCTGGTACGTCATGGGCTCGGCCTTCCGGGCACGACCTGTGGGTCCCCGGTAGTCCGGGATTCCCGATTCGGTCGACAGTCCTGCCCCGCTGAGCACCACCACGCCCCCGCCGGCCACCAACTCGATCAGCGAGGCGAGCGAAGAACGGCCGAGCGCGCTGCCGCGGGTTCCCACACTTTCGGTCACAGCACTATGGTGCCCGACGCGCCGCGACGTGCCGTATTCCGGTAACCGGAAAGGACACTCCGGTTGGGCTAAAGTGAGAGGCATGTCCACCGAGCCGTCTCAGATGTCGTGCGCGGCCGCCGAAGCACCCAGGCTGCCCGCCGAAGTCCCCGGGCCGCCCGCCGAAGGGCCCGGGCTGCCCGCCGAAGGGCCCGAGTCGCCCGCCGAAGCGCCTGGGTTGCGTGCCGATGCTTTGCACAACCGCAACCGCATCCTCGAGGCCGCTCGCGAGACCTTCGCCACGCTCGGACTGGACGTGCCGATGGTCGAGATCGCCCGGCGCTCCGGCGTCGGGATCGCCACCCTCTACCGTCGCTTTCCCACGAAGGAGTCGCTGGTCGTGGAGGTGTTCGCCGACGACCTCCACGCGTGCGCGAAGGTCGTCGACGACGCGCTCGCCGACCCCGACCCGTGGCGCGGCTTCCGCACCGTCATCGAGAAGGTGTGCGCCATGCAGGCCGTCGACCGGGGATTCACCGCGGCGTTCCTCTCGGCGTTCCCGGACGCGATCGCCTTCGAGCGTGAACGCGAATGTGCCGAGCGGGGGTTCGCCGAGCTGGCGCGGCGGGCCAAGGAGGCCGGGCGGCTGCGGGCCGACTTCGTCCAGGACGACCTCACGCTCCTCCTCATGGCCAACAGCGGCATCGTGACCGACTCGCCCGAGGCGGCGCTGGCCGCGTCCCGGCGGCTGGTGGCCTTCCTGCTCCAGGCGTTCCGCGCCGAAGGCGCCGACCCCCTGCCACCGGCCACCCCACTCGGCCTGGACCAGGTGCTCCGCCCACCGACGCCCTGAGCCCCGCAGACGCCCTGAGCCTGGGCGACGCCCTGAGCCCGGACGGCGCCCTGAGCCCGGGCGGCGCTCAGAGGCGGGCGGCGCTCAGAGGCGGGCGGCCTCTTCCAGGGCCTTGATGTCGATCTTCCGCATGCCCAGCATGGCCTTCATGACCTGCTGCGCCTTGGCCGGGTCGGGGTTGCCCAGCAGCTCGGGCAGCGCCTTGGGGACGATCTGCCAGGACAGGCCCCACCTGTCCTTCAGCCAGCCGCACTGCGATTCCGCGCCGCCCTCGGTGAGCTTGGCCCACAGCTGGTCGACCTCTTCCTGCGAGGCGCAGTCGACGTACAGCGAGATCGCCTCGGTGAAGGTGAACTCCGGGCCACCGTTCAGCGCGAGGAACCGCTGGCCCGCCAGCTCGAACGACACCATCATGGCCGTCCCCGCCGGACCTGGGCCGGCGTCGCCGTAGCGCTGCACCTCCAGGATCCGCGAGTCCTCGAACAGCGAGGTGTAGAACTCGGCCGCCTCTTCGGCCTGGTTGTCGAACCACAGGTACGTGGTGATCTTCTGCATGGTGCGCTCCTCCGAGTGCGGGAGTCCGGAACGGTGAGTCCCGTGCTGTCCTGTCACCAACGCGTCGAACGCGTCGACGGCGGATCGACACGGCGGAGCGAAATTTTTCCCTGATGTCGGGCGAACGTGTCGTCGCAGCTCCAGGGGCCAGCTCATGGCCTCCGGGGGCAGCTCAGGGCAGAGATGCCCGGACTCCGGCGATGATCAGTTCGAGGCCGGCGCGGAAGGAGCGGTCGCGGAGTTCTCTGGGCTGGGTGGCGATCGAGCGGGCCTGTTCCTCGGTCGTGTAGCCGTTGACGTAGGCCATGACGGTGTCCACGGCGGCGGCGGCCGTGTCCGCGGGAACGCCCGCGGCGGCCAGGGTGGCGATGAGGTCGTGGTAGAAGGCGACGGCCTCGCTGCCCGGGTTCTGGAAGGTGGACATGAGGCGGGCGCCGTCGCGGTGGGCCAGCATGAGCTCCCGCGTGCCGATCGCCAGGCCGCGCAGCCGCTCGTCCCAGGGCCCGTCGAGCGGCGGCACGGCCTCGCCCGGCGGGACGACCAGGTGCGCGACCATGGCGTCCAGCAGAGCCTGCTTGCTCGGGTAATGCCGGTACAGCGCGCCTGCTCGCACGCCGAGCCGGCTCGCCAGGAGCCGCATGGTGACACCGTCCAGGCCGACCTCGTCGAGCAGCTCGATCGCCGCCTGAAGCACCTGGGCGCGTCGCTGACTCATCGAATCCTCCAAGTCGTGGTTGACAATGCGGCCTCCCGTACGTGAACAATGTACACGTGAACGTTGTTCACGTCGGAACAGCGTCAGGAGACGGAGGGTGTCATGACCGAGCAAGGCGTGGGACGCGTGCTGGTGATCGGGGCGGGGCTCGGCGGGCTGACGCTCGCCCACGCGCTCGTCCGGGCGGGCCTCGACGTGCGCGTCTATGAGGCGGACGACGGCAGCGGCGAGCGGTTCCAGGGATACCGGATCGGGCTGGCGGAGCCGGGGCTGACCGCTCTGCGGGCGAGCCTGCCGCAGCGGCTCTACGAGATGGTCGAGGCCACCAGTGGCGGCCTGACCGGGCCGGGGCTGCTGTTCGACGAGCAATTAACGGTGCTCAGCCGTGACCTGGACGGGCCGGTGGAGGGGAGCAGGGCGGTGGACCGGCAGGTACTGCGGCGGATCCTGCTCGGCGACCTGGGCGACCGGGTCACGCACGGCAAGCGGCTGACGGGTGTCGCGGAGGGGGCGGGCGTGCGCTCCGCCCACGGTACGGAGGGAGCGGGCGGGAGCGTGACCGCGCGCTTCGCCGACGGCACGCAGGCCACGGGCGCGGTGCTGGTCGGCGCCGACGGCGGCAACTCCGTGGTGCGGCGGCACCTGGTGCCCGAGGTCGGGCTGGTCGAGTCGGACCTGTGCGGCGCGATGGGACGCACCACGATCACCGACCGCTTCCTGCGGCTGGTGCCGGGGCGCGGCACGATGGTGAAGGGTCGCGAGGTCACGCTGATGCTGGGGCGGATGCAGTTCGACAGGGAGCCGTCCGCGGCCGCCGCCGACCTCGTCCCCGGTCTGGACATGCCCTACCGGGACAGTTACGTACGGTGGGTGCTGCTGGTGCCGCCGGGGCACCCGGCGGCCACCGACCCGGGGTCCGCCGGGGAGGACGCGCGCGAGCTGGTGCTGGAGCTCATCGAGGGATGGCATCCCGACCTGCGCGATCTGGTGCGCTCCGCCGACATGAGCGCCGTCGGCCGGTCCAAGATCTATGACCGTCCGATGCCGCCCTGGCCGGTGGGCCGGATCACGCTGCTCGGTGACTCCGCGCACCTGACGCTGGCCAGTGGCGGGAACGGCGCGAACACCGCCATGCAGGACGCCGTTCGGCTGAGCGCCCGGCTGGCCGAGGCCCACCGAGGCGAGCGGGATCTGCTCTCGGCACTGGGGGCCTACCAGGACGACCTGCTCGAACGCGGGAACGCGGCGGTGCAGTTCGGCAAGGAGGCGCTGAAGAGGTTCGTCCCCCCGCGACCGCAGGAGACGCGCTGAAGAGGTTCGTCCTCCCGCGACCGCAGGAGACGCGCTGATCCGTATCACAGCCGTTCTATCGCAGCCGGGGCAGCACATCCCGGGCGTAGAACTCGAAGAAGGCGTCCTGCTGGGGGCCGATCTGGTTGATGTAGATCTCGTCGAACCCGGCGTCGACGTACTCACGGATTGACTTCAGGTGCGCCTCCGGATCGGGACCGCACGGGGTCGAGGCGGTGGCCTCCTCCTCGCTCACCATGCCGGCGAGCTCCTCGAAGTGCCGGGGGAGCGGCAGCAACTGCGACGCCTCACCCTTGATGCCCTGCGTCGGCCAGAGCCGGTGCACGGTACGGCGTGCGCTCGCCTCGTCGGCGGCGTGGCAGACCTTCAGGCCACCCTGAGCGGGTTTGCCCGCGCCGCCGGACTTGCGGAAAAGGTCCACCAACTCGGCGGTGGGCCCTGCGGAGATGTAGCCGTCGCCGATCCGGCCGGCCAGGGTGACCGCCTTCTCGCCGAACCCGGAGACGTACACGGGCGGCGGGCTGTCGGGAAGCGTATAGAGACGGGCGGTGTCGAGCTGGTAGTGCGTGCCGCGGTGGGTGACCAGCTTGCCGCTCCACAGCTCGCGCATCAGCTCGACCGCCTCCTCCAGCATCTCCAGGCGTTCGGCGGCCGGCGGCCAGCGCGAGTCGATGATGTGCTCGTTCAGTGCTTCACCGGTGCCTACGCCGAGCTGGAACCGGCCGCCGGTCAGCACCGCGCTGGTGGCGGCGGCCTGGGCGACGACGGCGGGATGGATCCGGACGAGCGGGCAGGTGACCGCCGTGGTGATCGGCAGCGACACGGCCTGGCTGATCGCGCCGATCACCGACCAGACGAACGCGCTCTGTCCCTGTTCGTCCAGCCATGGGTGGTAGTGATCGGAGATCCACAGGCTCTCGAAGCCGGCCCGCTCGGCCAGCACCGCCTGCCGGACGAGTTCCTTCGGATCGTGTTCCTCGCACCCCAGGAAATAGCCGAACTTCGTCATCTCACCACTCCTTTCCGTCGACTTCCTTCGACTTCCTTCGACTTCCTTCGACTTCCTTCGACTTCCTTCGACTTCCTTCGACTTCCTTCGACTTCCGTCAACGCCATGGCAGGCGCTACCCCGACGCAGATGGGCAAACATGATCGCTGAGGGGCGGGCATGCCAGGGCGGCGCCTGGGTAGGCGGTCATGACCGCTGGGCTGGAAGGAGCCGGCGGATCTGGGAGGAGCCACTGGAATGCCCGACCGCATCTCCGTTCCGTGGGGACCTCGCACGCCGTACGGCCGCTCGGAGGACTGGCCGGTCCGCGTGGACACCTGCCTCGACGAGGGCCTGACCGTGGCCGATGTGGACGCGTGGGCGCAGGCGGCCTCGGTTCTGCACTCCAACGGTGATGCCATGGACATCGCCGTCAAAGACGGGCGCGTCGCCGGCGTGCGGGGGCGCGCCGGCGATCGCGTCAACAAGGGCCGGCTCGACCCGAAGGACCTGTACGGCTGGCAGGCCGTCAACAGCGCCGACCGTCTCACCCGTCCGCTGGTCCGCGAGGGGGACACGCTGGTCGAGAGTGACTGGGACACCGCGATGAGCCGCGTCGTGACCCGCTCGAAAGAGCTGCTCGACGGGCCCGGCGGCTGGGGGCGGCTCGGCTTCTACACCAGCGGTCAGCTGTTCCTGGAGGAGTACTACACGCTGGCCGTGATCGGCAAGGCCGGGATCGGCACGCCGCACATGGATGGAAACACCCGCCTGTGCACCGCGACGGCCGCCGCCGCGCTCAAGGCCAGTTTCGGCACGGACGGGCAGCCCGGCTCCTACACCGACATCGACCACTGCGACGCGCTCGCGCTGTGGGGACACAACGCCGCCGAGACCCAGGTGGTGCTGTGGGAGCGGATGCTCGACCGCCGCCGCGGCCCGAGTCCGCCCGCGATGATCGCCGTCGACCCCCGCGACACCCCGGTGGCGCGCGAGGCGGACGTGCACCTGGCCGTCCGCTCCGGCACGAACCTGGCGTTGCTGAACGCGCTGATCCACCGGCTGATCGAGCGCGGCTGGTACGACCGGCGCTACGTGGACGAGCACACCCTGGGGTTCGAGCGGCTATGCCGGATGGTCGAGCCATGCCCGCCCGAGTGGGCGGCGGAGATCTGTGACGTGCCGGTGCGGCTGATCGAGCGGGCCGCGGAGATCCTGGGCACGTCCGAGCGATTGCTGTCCACGGTCCTGCAGGGCTTCTACCAGTCGAACCAGGCCACCGCCGCCGCCTGCCAGGTCAACAACATCCACCTGCTGCGCGGAATGCTCGGCCTGCCGGGAGCGGGTCTGTTCCAGATGAACGGCCAGCCCACGGCGCAGAACACCCGCGAGACCGGTGCCGACGGCGACCTGCCCGGCCTGCGCAACTGGGACAACCCCACACACATCCATGAGCTGGCCGAGCTGTGGAACGTCGATCCGTCCGTCATCCCGCACTGGGCTCCGCCCACCCACGCCATGCAGATCTTCCGTTACGCCGAGCAGGGGTCGATCAGGCTGTTGTGGATCTCGGCCACCAACCCGGCGGTCTCCCTGCCCGACCTCGCCAGAATCCGCCGCATCCTCACCCGAGAGAACCTGTTCGTGGTGGTGCAGGACGTCTTCCTCACCGAGACCGCGCGACTGGCCGACGTGGTACTCCCAGCCGCCACCTGGGGCGAGAAGCAGGGCACGTTCACCAACGCCGACCGTACCGTCCACCTGACGGAGAAGGCCGTGGAGCCGCCCGGCGAGGCCCGGCCCGACCTGGAGATCTTCCTCGACTACGCGCGGCGGATGGATTTCCGCGACCGCGACGGCAAGCCGCTGATCTCCTGGCGAGACCCGGAGTCGGCGTTCGAGGCGTGGAAGGCGTGCTCGGCCGGTCGTCCCTGTGACTACACCGGCATGACCTATGATCGCCTGCGCGGTGCCAGCGGCATCCAGTGGCCCTGCACGCCGTCATCGCCCGGCGGCACCGAGCGCCTCTACACCGGCGGGCGGTTCAACACCGATCACGACTACTGCGAGACGTTCGGCCAGGACCTCACCACCGGCGCCGAATACGGCCGCGAGCACTACGTGGCCCAGAATCCGGCCGGGCGGGCGTTCCTGCACGCCGAGCCCTACCATCCGTCACCCGAGGTGACCAGCGACGACTATCCGCTGCTGCTGACGACTGGACGGACCGTGTACCAGTTCCACACCCGCACCAAGACGGGCCGCGTCCCTCGGCTCAACGACGCCGCACCTGACTCGTGGGTGGAGATCAGCCCCGCGGACGCCGACGACCTCGGCATCTCCGGGGGAGACCTGGTGCGGGTGGAGTCGCCTCGCGGCGCCGTGTGGGCGCGGGCCCGGGTGTGCGGCGTACGGCGTGGCGTCGTCTTCGTGCCGTTCCACTACGGCTACTGGGACCACGACGCGCCGGGACCCGGCGCCTCGGCCGCCCGCGCCGCCAACGAGGTCACGGCCACCGGCTGGGACCCCGTGTCCAAACAGCCCATCTACAAGGTCACCGCCGTACGGGTGACAAGAGAGGATGAATGACCGTGTTCCTCGCCCACTACCTCGGCCTGCTGCACAGGTCGGAGCGCGAGTTGGCCGCAGCCTTCCGCGACGTGGCGGCGGACCACGGCGAGGAGCCGGATGTGGTCCGCACCTGCGAACGGCTCGCCGAGCAGTGCGACGACCACATAAAGCGGCTGGAGCCTTTCATCGAGCACTATTCGGAAGACGCCCCTGACGAGCCGCAGCGGCTGCACTCCACGCTTTTCTCCGGCACTCGCGGCGGCGGCCTGGGCCTGCTGCGCGATCTGCACGACTTGTACCTCATGGCGGCCGAATGCGACATCTCGTGGACGCTGATCGGCCAGGCAGCGCAGGGCGCCCGTGACAAGGAGCTGTTCGGGGTCGTCGGCGACTGCGAGGGCCAGACCGCCACCCAGCTGTTGTGGCTGCGCACCCGGATGAAGCAGGCCGCGCCACAGACGCTGGTGTGCGCGTAACGCTCGTTCCCTTGTTTGCCTGCTTCTGGAGTCTCTTGTCCGGTTCTGGGGCGACCTGGTCCGCGGCACGTTGCATCCCTGCTGCCCATCGCGTTCGCCGCGGCGCTCGTACTGGTCGCCGGAGGCGCCCGGTCGCTGCCGGACGCGCTGAAGTGACCTGCTCGTCTATTATTTTTTGGGCTTGTCATTGCCCCGACGGCCGGGCAGGCGCATGGTGAGCAGTCGCGCGCGGGGTGCGACCCGTTCGGCGAGGTTGAACAGCGCCTCGGTCCGGGTGCGGTCGGCGTCGAGGTGGGTGAAGAGGTTGACGCCCAGGTAGAACGTGATCGCCGCGTACGCGAGATCACGCGGTGGCAGCAGCCTGGCCAGTGGCGATCCGCCGATGACCCGCTCGAGGGCCTGCTCGATGAAGTCGATCCAGGGATCGGAGCGCGCGGTGATCTCCGCGCGGAGTTCGGGCCGGGCGATGCTCGCGCCGACCATTTCGGAGAATAGCGTGATGTGGCCGCCTTCGAGGTCGGCCCGGTAGATGGCGCTCGCGGTCTCGACCAGTTCCTCGAGGCTCTTGGCCTGGTCCACGGCCTGCCGGTAGGCGGCCATGCGCTGTTCCGACGAGCGGTCCAGGGCGGCGAGGAGCAGCGCGTCGACGCCGCCGAAGTGGTAGAAGACCAGCGCCGAGTTGACCTCCGCCGCCTTGGCGATGGCTCGCGCGCTGGTGCCGGCGTAGCCCTGGCTCCGGATCGTCTCGGCCGCGGCGTCGATGAGCCGGTCTCGGGTCTCCGCACCCTGCTGTTGCTTCTCGGCCACCCGCACCCCCGCTTGACAGATTCTCGCGTCCTCATCGTACAGTTTAATCGCCTGATTAAATCTACTGGTTAAGGGGATGACTGTGGAGCCTGAACGCCGGCCGCAGCTGAGGGCGCGGTGGACGCTGGCCGGAGTGCTGGTCGCGCTGTTCGCGGCGATGTTGCTCGACAGAGTCCTGCACGAGGGGCATCTGGAGCAGACGGCGCTGTTCTACGTCGGCATCCCGGCGGTGATCGCCGTCACCGTCGCCCTCACCGCCCGGCCTCGCAGCACCATCGGCCTGATCATGGCGTCCATCACCGTGGCACTGGCCCTGGCCGGCCCGCTGCTCGGGGAGGGGATCGTGTGCCTGCTCATGGCCGCGCCGCTGTTCTATCTGGTCGGTCTGATCGTCGGGCTGCTCATCGACGAAGTCCGGCGCCACCGGGGCAAGGGCCGGATGAACCTCTTCCTCGCGCCGCTTCTCCTCGTCGCCGCCGCGCTGGAGGGCACGGCGGTCTCGCTGCCCCGTGACAACGAGGTGAGCGTCACCGGGGCGCCGGCGGCGGCGAACGTCGAGCGGGCGCTGGCCGCCGAACCCCGGTTCGGGCCCGTGGAGTCGCGGTTCCTGTCGCTCGGCTTCCCCCGGCCGTTACGGGCCGAAGGCACCGGGCTGGCCGTCGGCGACACGCGGAAGATCTCCTTCACGCCGCGCCGTTCGCTGGGCATCGGGGCCCCCTTGGAGCCCCGGTCCATGACACTGCGGGTGAGTGAGCGCCTGCCGGGACGGGTGGTGTTCGCCGTGGTCGAGGACACCACCCTCGCCCGCTGGCTCGACCTGCGCCGGGCGACGTTCGACTGGCGAAGCGGCCATCTGACGGTGACCTTGGCCTACCGCCGTACCTTTGATCCGGGCTGGTACTTCGGCCCGCTGCAGAGCTACGCGCTCTCCGAGGCGGCCGGGTACCTGGTCAAGACGTTCACCTCGTTCCAAGCCGGATGAACGATCCCGCGCTCATCCGGGGCGTCGCGCTCTTCGTCCCGATGGCGGCCGTCTGGATCGCGGCGGCCGTACGGCGGCCGGGGGAGCGGGACCTCGCCGCGATCATCCTGGCCACGGCCTGGAACCTGGTCACCCTCGCGGTCGTGAACGTCGTCGCCGCGTACGCGGGCTGGTGGCGCTTCGCCGCCGAGGGCGCCGTGGTGGCGGGCGTTCCCGTCGATCTTCTGCTGGGCTGGGCGTTGCTGTGGGGCGCGCTGCCGGCGTGCGTGGCACGGGCGTACCCGCTGCCGCTGGTCCTGGCGGGGTTCGGCTGGCTGGATCTGGGGGTGATGCCGCTGGCCGGGCCGGTCGTGGTCCTGGGCCAAGGGTGGCTGTACGGGGAGGCCGTCGCGATCTTCTTCTGTCTGCTGCCCGGCCTGCTGCTGGCCCGCTGGACCGCCGCGGACCGGCGGCTCACCTGGCGCGTGTCCTTCCAGGTGGGCCTCGTGGGCGGGCTCATGCTCGGCTTGCCCTTCGCGCTGACCGGCGTTTGGCGGCAGCCGGAGTGGGTGATCGGGCTGCTGGGACAGGTCTTGGCCGTGCCGCTGCTGTTCGGGCTGGCCGCCGTCCGGGAGTTCGCCGTCGCCGGGGGAGGGACGCCGGTGCCGTACGATCCGCCCAAACGCCTCGTCACGAGCGGGCCGTACGCCTACCTGCGCAATCCCATGCAATCCGCCATGGCGGGCGCCTACCTGCTGCTCGCGGTGCTCGACCTCCGGTTCGCCGCCGCCGCGGCGAGCTGCGTCGCCTACGGTGCGGGGCTGGCCGCCTGGCACGAGGGGACCCAGCTCCTGTCGCGGTACGGCCAGGAGTGGACGGACTACCGAGACCAGGTACGCGCCTGGCTGCCCCGCGTCCGCCCCTACTCCGGCCTGCCGCACGCCGACCTCCACGTGGCCGCGACCTGCGAGCGGTGTGACGCGGTCGGCCGTTGGTTCGTCCGCCGGCGGCCCGTCTCGCTGCGGATCCTGCCTGCGGAGCGGCATCCGCGGGGCTTGCGCCGGATGACCTACGAACGTGCCGACGGGCTGCGCGCCCAGGGCGTCGCGGCCTTCGCCCACGCGGCCCAGCACCTCCACCTGGGCTGGGCGCTGCTCGGCTGGGTGCTCCTGCTGCCGGGGGTGGGGTGGTTCGCCCAATTGTGCGCGGACGCCTTCGGCGCCGGCCCCGCCCAGCCCAGTCCCGGGCCACCGAAGCTTGAGGCTCGCCCGTAACTGTGACCGGCATCACATTTTTCACCTGTCCCCGGAAGCAGGGTCTGTTCGTCCTATGGCCGACAAATCGGCTACGAGGAGGTTCAAGGTCATGAGTCTGGTGATCGTCATCGAGTTCGTCTCCCTTGACGGGATCATGGAGGACCCGGACGGGTCGGCCGGTACGGCGCAGGGAGGGTGGGCCTTCCGCTACGGACCCGAAAGCGTGGCAGGCGACAAGTTCGACCTGGGTGAGGTGCTGGACACCGGAGTCATGCTGCTGGACCGGGTCACCTGGCAGCTGTTCTCGCGCATCTGGGCTTCCAGGGAGGACGAGTTCTCGCAGAAGATGAACGCCATCCCCAAACTCGTCGCCTCACGCTCGCTGGACCGCGTCGACGGGTGGCGCAACTCCACCCTGCTGCGGGGGGACCTGGCCGACGAGGTGGCCAGGCGCAGGCAGAGCCAGGATGTCGTGGTCGCCGGCAGCGCTGGCATCGTCGATACGCTGCGGACCCACGACCTGATCGATCAATACCGGCTGCTGGTCTTCCCGGCGGTGCTCGGCGCGGGCCGACGCCTGTTCGACCAGCCCCTCGGTTTGGACCTCGCCGTCGCCGAGAAGGTCGGCCAAGCCGTCCGCCTCGTCTACGACCGCACTCCAGGGCGATCGTGGCCAGGAGCCGCGCCCGCGCTGCCTCAGCTCCGCCAGGCGAGAGCGCTCCGCACGGGCCCCGTCCTCCTCCGCGAACTCGGCGTAGGCGGGCCCGCGTCACCATCTCAGCGCCTCCTCCAGCCGCGTGAGCACGCCCTCGGGCGGGGCAGCGTCGCGGCCACCGCCTGCTCGAAACGCCAGGCGTCCACCGCGTCCGGCTCCGCGCGCAGCGCGTACCCCGGCCCCTCGGTGACCAGCAGCCGGGCCGCGGCGCGGGGCGGGCGCCGACGCCGTCAGGCGGCTCCGGCGTCGGTGGTCTCGCCGTGGGGCGGCTCGATGCGGTCGATGATCTGCTCGCTCCATGCACGGATGGTCGCGGCCTGCTCGGGGGTGAGCGAGTCGAGGAAGTAACGGCGGATGTTGCCGGCGTGCCCGAGAACGGCGTCCTGCACGATGCGGCACCCCGTGGCGGTCAGCCCGATCCGGGTGCGGCGGCCGCTGGGCCCGGCCTGGGTCTGCGCCACGAAGCCGCGGTTCTCCATGCGCGTCAGTTGGTGTGAGACGCGGCTCTTCTCCCAGCCGAGCGAATCAACGAGGTCGCCGACGCGCATCTCGCGGCCTGATGCCCGCCACAGCGTCACCAGCACGCTGAACTCCGCCTTGGAGATGCCGTGGTCGCGCTGCAGGCCGCGGTCGAGTTCCCGGTCGAGCAGACGCCGCGCGCGCATCCAGGTGTCCCAGAGGTCCCACTCGTCGGGTTCCAGCGTCTCCGCCATGGCGGAATCGTACCTGCTGAGCGGGAAGTTGACGCGACAACTCCACCACCTCTAAAGTTGACTTATCAACTTCTCGGAAGGACGCACATGGCTCTGAGAACACTGGTGCGTGGCGGCATGGTGGTCAGCGTGGACCCGGCCGTCGGGGATCTCCCGCGCGGTGACGTGCTCATCGAGGACGGCCGGATCGCCGCGGTCGCCACCACCGTCGACGCGGCTGACGCCGAAATCGTGGACGCCACGGGCAAGATCGTGATGCCCGGTTTCGTGGACACCCACCGGCACACCTGGCAGACCACGTTCCGTGGCATCGGTGCGGACTGGACGTTCGACCAGTACCGCGTCGCCATGCACGGCACGCTCCGGCCGCACTACCAGCCGGAGGACGTCTACCTGGGCAACCTGCTCGGGCGGATCGAGGCGCTCAGTTCGGGTGTCACGACCATGCTCGACTGGTTCCACTGCGCCGTCCGCCCAGAGAATGCCGACGCCGCGATCCAGGCGCTGCGCGAGGCACCCGGCCGCTCGGTGTTCTGCTACTGCGCCGCCGAGCCGGACATCGCACCAGAGATCACGCGCGTACGGGCGCAACTGCCCGACGACGGTATGGCACTGGGTCTGCGCGGGCCGCAACTGACCACGATGGACACCACCGCCGCCGATGTCGCGCTCGCGCGCGAACTCGGGCTTCGGGTGAGTGTGCACGTACACGGCGCCACCGGCTGGCCCAGTGGTCACCGTCCGATCGCCGACATGCGTGCGCGCGGGCTGCTCGACGACCGCACGACCATCGTGCACGGCAACGGCCTCTCCGACGACCAGGTGGCGATGATGGCCGACGCGGGCTGCTCGGTGTCGATCAGCCCGGACGTCGAATTGAAGATGGGCTTCGGCTGGCCGGAGACCGGCCGCATGCTGGCCGCCGGGATCCGCCCATCGCTGTCGATCGACGACTGCCCGTCCGCCGGCGGCGACATGTTCGCCGCCATGCGTACGGCCTTCGCCGTGCAACGCGGCCTGGACGGCGGCCTCACCGCACGTGACCTCGTCGAGTTCGCCACGGTGGACGGCGCCCGCGCATGCGGACTCGACGCCCGAACCGGCAGCATCACCGTCGGCAAGGACGCCGACCTGATCCTGCTCGACGCCGAGGACCCCTCGCTCTTCCCGGTCAGCAACCCTGTGGCCACGGTTGTCGCCGCCGGTCATCCCGGTGTGGTGGACAGCGTTTTCGTCGCCGGCAAAGCGGTCAAGCGGGACGGCCGGCTGCTCGGCGTGGACCTGCCGGCGCTGCGCGCACGGCTGCTGGAGTCCCGCGACCGCATCGCCGCGGCCGCCGGCATCCCGGTCGACGGATCATGGATGCCCTGACACGATGAGCGCATGGAGGCTGTCGACGCCGGTCGCTTCTCGTTGCCGTAGTAGCTCCTGACGACCTGCGCCTGACCGAGGGCCTGGATGACGCGCTCCCGCTGCGGTCCGGCCCAGGTTTCTCGTCGAGATACTTGCACCGCCCGGTCCCTGCGGTCGGGTGGGTTTGCTGGGAACCGCATCGTCGCCGACCCGACCACCGTGGGCTGGCCCACGCCTTCCCCGCTTACGACGCCCGAAGCAAGCCGTCGCATGATCGTGTGCGCGCATTCGTCGTGCCGCGCTACCCCCGCTTACGGAGTCGGACCGGAGCGCTGCAGGGCGAGCTCGTCGGTCAGGTCGGACGCGACTTCGACGGCGATCTCGATCGCTCGGGCTGCCAAGGGAGAGTGGGTACGGCCGGCCCGCCAGTGCAGGCAGATCTCACGTGGGGGAATGGCCGGTCGCAGCTCGTGGACGCGGAGACGGTCGTCGGACTCGGCGTCGGCAGCGTGGATGGCGAGCCACGGCAGCACCGCCGATCCCATTCCGGCTCGCACCATCGACAGCAGCGTCTCGTTGCCTGCCGTACGGAAGACGATCTTCGGGTTGGCGCCGGCGCGGGTGAATGCCTCCTCCATCCTGGGCTGGTCGCAGGTCGGCGGCCAGGCGACCAGCGGTGCGCCGTCGAGCTGGTCCAGCGGGACGGAATGCTCGGAGAAGGTGCCGCGCCTGGCCACCAGCAGGTACGGATCGTCGAGCAGCTTGACATGCTCGACGTCGCCGTTGAGGCGGCCGTCGTAGAACAGCAGGTCGAGATCGCCGATCTGAGGCGCCTCCGGCTCTTCTTCGGACAGCCGGATGTCGCAGCAGGGGTGCTCGTCGCGCAGCCGGCGTACGACGACCGGCAAGATCACCGTGGATACGCTCTGGAGGGTGCCGATGTCGATCCGGCCATCGCCGGCCTGGAACCGGTCCACGGCCTCGGCCAGGGCCGCCGCCTTGGCCAGCAGCTCGCGTCCGTGCTCGAGGACGACGGTGCCGAGCGGTGTGATCCGTACCGGCCTTGGCCCACCCGGTCGATCGAACACCGGGCCGCCGACAGCTCTCTCCAACGCGGCGATCTGCTGGCTCACGGTCGACTGGGTGTAGCCGAGGCGGGCCGCCGCCCGGCCGAACGAGCCCTCCTCGGCGATGGCGGCCATCGCGGCCAGGTGCCTCAGTTCGAGATCGGTCACGGGCCCCAGCGTACTGCCAATCATCGCTTCAAGCGATCGATTTGATCGCAAACAATCGCTTTTCACGATGGCTTCTGGCTCCTAGCGTAGCTGGCATGACGGTAATCACCGTTGCACCGACAAAAGCTCGAAACCCTTTCCGTTTCAGCAATCAAGGGAGAGCCCAATGAGCACATTCGTGTTGATCCACGGCGGAGGAGACGTCGGATGGTCCTGGCACCTGGTGGAGGCCGAGCTACGAGCGCGTGGGCACGACGTGCTGGCTCCCGACCTTCCGGGTGATGACGAGTCGAAGACCCTGACGGACTACGCCGACGCCGTGGTCGAGGCCGTCGGTGACAAGCAGGACCTGGTCGTCGTGGGCCACTCGTTCGGTGCGTTCACCGCCCCGCTGGTCGCCGATCGGCTGTCCGTCGATGTGCTGGTCCTCCTGGCCGGCATGATCCCGTCGCCGGGTGAGTCGCCGGATGAGTGGTGGGCCAACACCGGCTGTCAGAGCGCGGTGGAGGAGCAGGCCAAGCGCGATGGCGGTTTGACCGGCAGCGCGGATCCATTCGTGAGCTTCTACCACGATGTACCCCGGGAGCTGGCCGAGGAGGCGATGGGCAAGGAGCGCGACCATCCGTCCAGGGCCGCATCGGCCGCTCCGTGGCCGCTGGACGCGTGGCCGAACGTACCGACGAGGTTCGTGCTCTGCGGCGAGGACCGCTTCTTCCCGCCCGACTTCTTTCGCCGGCTGGTGCCCGAGCGCCTGGGTATCGTCCCCGACGAGATCGCGGGCGGCCACTGCGTCGCACTCAGCCGCCCCAAAGAGGTGGCGGACATGTTGGCGGGCTACGCGGCTACAACGTCTGCCACGAGGATCGAGCAGTGAACCGTTCACGTGTGGCAGCGCTAGCCTGTCGCCGCGAAGCCGTACAGCAGAGACCGGATGATCTCGTCGGGGTCGGGGAGGTCGAGGCTGAGCAGGCCACGGTAGGCCACGAGTCCGGCGAACAGGTCGGTCAGTAGCCACAGGTCGCTGTCCGGGCGGAGCTCGCCGCGTTCGATCGCCCTGTCGTAGACCGGCCAGGTCCGGGCCATCCGGTTGCGCATGCTCGTGCGGACGAGGTCGGCCACGACCGGATCGCGGCCGCTCTCGCCCAGGATCTGGCGGCTCAGCGCGGCAAGCCGATCATCCCGCCAGATGGCCAGCGTGTCCACGATCACCTGCCGCAGGTCGCCGGCGAGTGAGCCGGTGTCGGGGATGGCGACCTGGATGTCGAGCAGCTGGGCCAGCGCGTCCAGCAGCATGTCGCGCTTCGTCGCGTAGCGGCGGAACACGCTGGCGCGGCCCACGCCGGCATGTGCGGCCACCTCGTCCATCGTCACCTCCAAGCCGCGCTGAAGCAGCAGGTCCAAGACGGCGGAGCGGATCTTCGCATCGACGGCCGGATCGGGCCGGCGGCCTCTGGGGGGCGGGTTGCTCGACATTATGATACTTTCGATATCAGATACTTGGAGTATCAGAAAAGGGCAATGAGATGAGAATACTGGTTGTCGGCGCGGGCGTCGCCGGACTCGCCACCGCACGTGGCCTGGTCAGGGCGGGGCACGAGGTCGAGGTGTACGAGCGGGCGCCCATGCTCCGTACGGCGGGCGGATCCGTGACGCTCTGGAGCGGGAGCACCGGCATCCTGCGTGACCTCGGGGTCGACCTGACCGGCGTCGGGCGGCGCATCGACGCGATGGAGTCGCGTTCGCCCGACGGGCGGCCGATGCTCACCGTCGACGTGGCCGCCGTGGCCCGTCGTTACGGCACCCCGAACGTGCACCTGCCCCGCCAGCGGCTGGTCGAACGCCTCGCCGACGGCTTGCCCGACGGCGTGCTGCGCCTCGGCTTCACCTGCACGCATGTTGATCACGCGCGGGGCGAGATCACCTTCGCCGACGGCAGTACGGCGCGTGGCGACGTTGTCGTCGGGGCCGACGGACGCTCCTCGGTCGTACGCGGTCACCTCTGGGGAGCCGACCCCGGTCAGATCACCGAGTGGGTCACCTGGCAGGGGTTCGTCAAGGGCCCGCTCGACCTCGTCTCCTCCCATCGGGTCCTCATGATCGTTGGACGAGAAGGGCTCTGCGGCCTGATCCCCGCCGGGGAAGGGCTGCTGCTGTGGTGGTTCGACCATCGGGCCGACCACCGCGAGCCGCTGCCCGCCTCGCCCGTCGAGGCGCTGGCCGCGCGCTTCGGAGACTGGGCCGCGCCCGTACCCGAGGTACTCGCCTCGATCGGCGAGGTCGACCGTTTCACGCACCACCGCCATCGCGTGCCGAAGGTCTGGGGCCGGGGTTGTACGACGCTCGCCGGGGATGCCGCGCACTCCATGCCGCCGACGATGGCCCAGGGGGCGAACCAGGGCTTGGAAGACGGCTGGACCCTGGCCCGCGAGCTCGACGGTCCAGGCGCGGTGGTGGAGAGGCTGCGCCGCTACGAGCGGATCCGCTCCCGGCAGGCCGCCCGGGCGGCGGACCTGGCGGCCACCGAGAGCACCAACAAGTACCGGCCGCAGGCCCTCACGCGCCTGATCCCCGACGCGCTGGTCACGGCCGGCTACATCGCCTGGCTCCGCCGGGTCAGCACCTACCTCAGCACCGCCGCTGTCTGACCCCGCCCCCGCGCATCAATGGGGGCGCTCATCCGATGCTCATCGGCGCCCGGCAGGCTGAAGCCACCCCATCGGAAAGGACCGAACCATGACGCCTGCCATCGCCGGCTTCGACTACCAGCGTGTGCCTGTCGCCGACGGCGTGTCCCTGAACGCGGCCGTCGCGGGCTCGGGCGCGCCCATCGTGCTGCTGCACGGCTTCCCGCAGACCCACCTGATGTGGCGGCATGTCGCCGCCGACCACTTCCGGTGGTGGGGCTCGGCACGCTGTACCTGTTCGACGCCGTCGTGTTGCCGGCCGTCATATACGCGATCGTCAGGTTGCCGCCGATCCTGCCCGACCCGGCCCGCCCGGTGTCGCGGGCCGGGTCGTCGTACGGCATGTCCAAGTCGTACGGCATGTCCAAGTCGTACGGCATCTCAGAAGAGGGCGCTTCGACGGTGCGGCGTGATCGGCGGCCGTCGATTCTCGGGCAGACGTTCGCCGGGTTCCGTTACCTGCTCAGCAGCCGGGTGCTCGTGGCACTGCTGGCGGTGGACCTCGCCGCGATGGTCTTCGGGATGCCGGCGGCGCTTCTTCCGGAACTGGCGCAGCGCACCTACGGCGGCCCGGTGGGAGGAGGCTTGGAGCTGGGACTGCTCTACGCCGCCTATCCGGCCGGTGTCTTCGTGGCCGGGCTGATGTCGGGGACGTTCACGCGCGCCCGCCGTCACGGTGCCCTGATGGCATCGGCCGCCGCCTCCTGGGGAGGAACCGTCGTCCTCCTCGGGTTGGCGCCGCGGCTCTGGCTCGCGCTGACGGCCCTCCTGCTCGGCGGTGCGGTGAACTTCGTGCTCAGCACCTTCCGTAACGCCATCTCCCAGGCGTACACCGACGATGCCATGCGCGGCCGGATCCAGGGAGCTCTCACCGTCGTCCTCATCGGTGGCCCGCAGCTGGCCAACCTGCTGCACGGGAGTGCCTCGGCGGCGTTCGGCCCGCGGGTGACGATCTGCGTCGGCGGGCTGCTCACCGTGGCGGCCGTCGCCCTGATCGTATGGGCGGTGCCTCAGCTGTGGCACTACGCCGCCCCAAGGACAGATCACCGTCTCGCCAGGCGCTTGACCGGGCGCCTATAGTTAGTTAGGTGACTGACTCGAAAGGCTCCCGGGTGAAGACGGCGACCGCGAAGCGGCAGCGGCTGATGATCGCCGCCGCCCGGGTCGTGCATCAGCAGGGCGCGGAACGCACCACCATCGCCGACATCGCCCGCGCCGCCGACGTGCCCGTGGGCAACGTGTACTACTACTTCAAGACCAAGGACGAGCTGATCTCGGCCGCGCTCGCCGAGCAGGTCCGGCAGCTGGGGTTCCTCACCGAACACCTGGAAGGCCTCGGTGGCCCGCTGGAGCGGCTCAAGGGCCTGGTGGAGGCGTGGGTCAGCCAGCGCGAGCTCGCGGCCCGCTACGGCTGCCCGACCGGAACGCTGGCCGTCGAGCTGGACAAACGCGACGAAGGCGGCCTGGATGTGGAGGTGGGAAAGGCCATCCGGCTGCTGCTGGACTGGGTTGAACGCCAGTTCCGTGAGCTTGGGCTGCCTGATCCCGACGGACTCGCCCTGACTCTGGTGGGCGCCTATCAGGGCATGTCGTTGCTGGCCAACGCCCTGCGCGAGCCCGACGTCATGACGCGGCAAGGTGCCCGCCTGATCGCTTGGCTGGACTGCCTGCCGGGCGACGGCTGCCCAGAGCGGTCGGGTGACCCTTCTCAAGGCCGATGACGACATCGCCGCCGGGACCTGTTCATCGAGCGGGCAGAGCGGAACGCCAAGCGCCAATAGATCATGACAAAGGAGTCGCCAGTTGCGTGTAGGGGGCGTTTCCGGACGTCTCGTGCAGAGCAGGATGTGATCGACATGTTGGCGCCCTGGGGGCGGGGCGGATTCGATGGGGGGTCGGCCATGGGAATGAGCCGATTTGATGCTCTGCGGGCGGGCACGGCCGCTGCGATGGTCACCACGGCGCTGGCATGGGCGCCATCCGCCCAGGGGGATACGTGCGAAGCGTCGACCACCTGCTCCACGACGGTGACGTTCACCGTCAACGCGGGCGAGGGTCTGGAGATCAGCGTGCCCGACGGGCCGGTCAGCCTCGGCGGCGGCCAGCCCGGCAACCAGGTCAGCGGGCAACTCCAGGTCGTCACGGTCATGGACCAGCGGGCCGCGCTCAACGCCACCTGGACGGCGAGCGTGTCCGGCACGCCGCTCACGACCGGCGGCGGTACGGGCGCCGAGATCATACCGCTGAGCGCGCTCAGCTACTGGTCGGGGCCCGCGACGGCCACCACCGGGGTCGGAACCTTCGTGCCCGGTCAGCCCACCGCCGCCTCCGCGCAGGTGCTCGACGAGGTGTACACGGCCTTCAGCAAGATCAGCGGCGCCGGCCGCAACTCCGCCAGCTGGAACCCGACCATCGTGGTCAACGTCCCCGACCAGGCGGTGGCCGGCATCTACACCGGCACCATCAGCCACTCGGTCGCCTGAGCCGGTGACCGGACGCCCGCGGCCGCACCGGAGCCGATCGCCGCTCAGCGGCTCGGATCAGCCGGCGCTCTTACGGCGGGCGCGCAAACGGCGGTAGGTGATGATCAGGACCGTCCCGGCGGCCAGGGCCGCGATCCCGGGGAGGACGAGGATCAGCGACAGCGGGAAGTCCGAGGACGCGGTCAGACCCCACGTCCCCGCCTTGTGCGGAAAGGTGAACGTTCCGGTCTCCGTCCGGTCGATCCGGCCGCTCCTGAGCGTGAGGCTGAACTTCCACGGCCCGTCGGGAAGTTCCTGTCCCAGGTGTACGGAGACATCCCCCTGCTGGCCGGGGGCCAGGGTCGTGCCCCGCTCGATCGGGAAGGGGCCCGCGCTCAGAGCGCTCGGCCCGTCCGTGAGCGACAGCTTCCCTTCGAGGTCGATGGCGCGTTCGCCGGTGTTGGCGATGGTGGCCACGATCTTCGGCTGCCCGTCCTCGGTCCGCTGGGGCAGAATCTCGCCGATCCTGAAGTCCGAGGGTGGCTCATCGCCCGGACCGACGTCGAGGTAGGCGCGGAGCCCGACGCGGTTGACGAGAGTGATGCCCTTCTGCTGCCCCGCGCCGGGTGAGGAGATCTGTGCCCAGATGACGGCGTATCGCTCACCCTTGGGAGCCCACGCGGGAATGCCGACGGTGGCCTTCACCGACGTCCTGCCCTGCGGTGGCAGGTCGGTGGCGGCCTGGTTGAGCTTGATCCAGGAGCTCAGTTCGTTCGGCGTGCGCTCGGGCTCGAAGGTGAAGCGGCCATGGCTGATGCCGGCGCCGGCGCTGTACAGCTCCACGTGCAGGGACTTGTCCGAGACGTTGTACACCTCGAAGCGCCGGGTGAACGTGGTACCGGGATTGACATGGTCGACGATGAAGGCGTGCGCGCGCGGGTCGTCCATCCGGTTGGCGGGGATCTCCAGCAGCCGGATGCCGATGCTGTCCTTGTCGGAGGGGCGCGCCGCGCCCCGGCTCGAGTCCGCGATCGCCGGTGCGCTGAGCATCGCGTACGCGAGCAGCGTCACGGAGACGAGCCGGGGCAACAGTGAAGTGGGCATGTGGGCTAGGCGACGGAGTGGTTCACCGTGCCGGTGTAGACGCCCGCCACCGCTTGATCGGGGACGTTGACCACGACGGTCGGGTTCCAGGTGGCGGAGTTGTCGCCGGAGCCGGTCGTCTTGCTGAAGGCGGTGCGTGAGACGTCCAGCGACTGCGCGGCCGCCGCGTTCACCTGACCGGGAACGAAAGTCCCGGTCCCTGTGGTGGCGGTCGCCGCGCCGGACCAGTACAGGACGGCCGTGTTGGGAACGGTCTCGGCGGTGGTGCCGCCACCCGTGGTGAAGGCTCCCGCCGCGGCGACCACGGACGCCACCCAGGTGGCGGTGAGCGCGGCGCGCTGGTCGGCCACCGTGACCGAGCCGAGCTGCGCGCTGATCTGGCCGGCCGGGTTGCCGCTACCGAGGCTCGCCGTGTTCGGTACGGTGATCTGCAGCCCGCCTTCGGCGGCCACGGTAAAGGTCACCGTGGTGGAGCAGGTGGTGGACGCGGCACAGGTGCCGGCCTGTGCGGGCGGGGCCACCGCCACGGTCGCCATGATGCCGGCGATGCCTATCAGGGGAAGGCCCAGACGGCTTTTGAACACTGCTGTCTCCTTCATCGCATTTCCCGCCCTGTCTGGGCCGTTTCTCAGCACATTCTCCTCAGTGATCAGATTTCGGAAACTGTCTCAGAGGGCACCTGGCACACTTTTGGTGATCAAATGACGACCAGCTGAAATTGGCAATTCACCTCGGGGGGTCATGTGTGAGGAATAACGGTGGTTATGGCGATTCGCCCCTGCACTCTGGTCCACAACGGCATCGGATGTTCCCATATCTGAGAGCTCTTGCCGTTGTCTTTGCGTGGGAATTGCCGTTCACGGATCTGGCTGGGGAACATAGCGAGCAGAATGTGATCTACGATTCCATCGGTTTGCTGCGCGTCGCCGAACAGTCTCCGGACTTGAGCGCGACATGCTTCACGCGCATGGTCGATAGGTCACTTGTGAGGACGGGAATGCGGATGAGCCGTGCGGGTAACCCCGTTGCGCGAGCATCCTTGGCGCTGGTGGCGTCGATCGTGGCGCCGCTGTCTCTCGGGGCGCCGGCGGCGTCGGCCGGTCCGCGTGCCGCGCCCCCCGCCACGATCGCGGTGCGCGCCGACACACTGACGATCACCGTACCTAACTCGGTGAACTTCGGCGCCGACTCGCAAGGCGGCTCGATCAGCGCATCCCTGGGCACGGTGACCGTGGCGGACGCCCGCATCGGGATTCCGCCCTGGACGGCCACCGTGTCGGCCACCGATTTCACCCTCAGTGGATCGCCCACACAGACCATCCCAAAAGCGAATATCGCCTACTGGTCCGGCGCGGCCACCGTTTCAACAGGCGGCGGTACTCGCGTCCCCGGGCAAGCCACTGCGGCCCAGAAAGTCGCGCTGTCATCGTCGGCGACCGCATTCAGCGGACGCAAAACGGCGGCGATTCTCCAAACCACGGCCTGGGCACCTACGATCGTCATCACCATCCCGTCCTCCGCCGTCTCGGGCACCTACAACGGCAGCATCATCCACTCGGTCGCCTGAGCGGCACGACTGCCTGAACAGCACATCTGCCTGAGCGGCGAGCCTGCCGATGAGTTGGCACTTCCGTGACCAGCCACGAACGCGGATGGCTGAAGGCGAGCCGCGGCCGCAGGAGATATTGAGACCGCCGGAGCGGACATCGAACGCCATTGTCCGGCCCGGCCCACGGGTTTTGCGCCGATGTCGCGGATCCCGCTGACGGCGGCCCGACACCGCGAGCCTCGATTCATCAAATGGCGCCCGGCTCGCGATCCTTTTTCGTCTTCTGGAAGGGATGTCATGTCTCACTTGACTCGACGCCTGGGGTACCCGCTCGTGGTCATGGCCCTGGCCATGGCGGCGAGCGCGCCCATGGCCGTATCCGCGTCCAACTCCCCGCCGTTTCGCCCGGAACGCCCCTGGGTGAAGCTCTGCCTCAAGCTCAAGCAGATGCCGCAGCACCGGCGGATCAAGTGCCACTTCCCGCCCGCGCCCCGCGGTCCTCAAGCTGCCCGGCTCGCGGCGGAAGCCGGCAGGCGGACGCCGTCGATCAGCGAGCTGTCGATACCGACCTACCCCGCCACTCCCATCGGGATCACGTCCGGCCCGGACGGCAATGTGTGGTTCACCGAGAACTACGCCGACAAGATCGGGAAAGTAACGACAGAGGGCCTGTTCACCGAGTACTCCCTTCCCACCGAGGACGCCGAGCCGGCGCACATCACCACCGGACCGGACGGCGCGATCTGGTTCACCGAGGCGATCGGCAACAAGATCGGCCGGATCACCACCTCCGGAACGATCACCGAGTACGAATTGCCGACCAGCGAGGCCTACCCGTGGGGCATAACCGCGGGGTCGGACGGCGCCCTGTGGTTCGTCGAGACGATCGCCAACAAGATCGGCCGGATCACCACCTCCGGAACGATCACCGAGTACGAGCTGCCGTCCGGCGAAACCTACCCGATGCGCATCACCGCGGGTCCGGACGACAACCTCTGGTTCACCGAACCGCTCATCGGAAGCGTCGGGCAGATCACCACCGACGGCACGATCACCGAGTTCGCCGCCCCGACCACCGGCTCGATGCCCATCGGGATCACCACGGGGCCTGACGGCAACCTGTGGTACACCGACGCCAACGGCAAGGTCGGCAAGACCACCACCACGGGCACCTTCACCGAGTACACGCTCTCCGACTCCAACAGCTTCCCGTGGGGCATCACCGTCGGGTCGGACAACAACCTGTGGTTCACCGAGCAAGAGATCAACAACGTCGCCAGTATCACCACTTCCGGGACGATCAACGAGTACGAGGTACCGACCATCTCCTCCGGACCGATCGACATCACCGCCGGGCCCGACGACAATCTCTGGGCCACCGAGAACAACATCTCGCAGCTGGCCATCGTGACCCCCTGACCCGACCTCCCGACCTCTGGCAGGCGGGCCGCTCCCTCGGATCCAGGAAGCAGATCCAGGAAGCGGCCCGCCGCGCCGCGTCCGGGCCGCCCCCCGCCACCTGCGCGTTCACGCCGCGTCCGGGCCGCCCCCCACCACCTGCACCTTTACGCCGCGTCCGGGCCGCCCCCCACCACCTGCACCTTCACGCCGAGACCTCTGCCGACGCCGGCGGCAGCGAGACGATGACCCGCAGGCCGCCGTCGGGCCGCGCCCGCAGCTCCAGAGCGCCGCCGTGCGCGGTGGCGATGGCCGCGACGATCGACAGTCCGAGCCCGGCACCCTCGCCGGAGCCGGTCCGGTCGGTGCCGAGCCGCTCGAACGGCTGGGCCAGCCGCGCGACCTGCTCCTGGTCGAGAACCGGCCCGCCCGTCTCCACGACGAGCAGCGCGGTTTCGCCGTCGGCCGTGGCGGCGAGGCGGATCCAGCCGCCGTCGTGGTTGTGCGTGATCGCGTTGTCGATCACGTTCTCGGCCAGGCGGGACAGGAGCGTCCGGCTGCCCCGTGTCCACGCGCTGTCGTGGA
Organism: Nonomuraea sp. NPDC050680; assembly: GCF_040654555.1. Taxonomy (NCBI): domain Bacteria; kingdom Bacillati; phylum Actinomycetota; class Actinomycetes; order Streptosporangiales; family Streptosporangiaceae; genus Nonomuraea; species Nonomuraea sp. NPDC050680. Next base: position 202,449 of record NZ_JBFAIF010000010.1, read on the forward strand.
CGTCGCCGTCGTCGACGGTGAGGTTCTTGGCGGTGATGTCGGCGGCTCGGGCGGCCAGGGCCGTGGACACCGTACGGCCGAGCGAGACTTCCGCCCGGTCGGCCAGGGCGCCGTGCTGGGTGCGGGCGAGCACGAGGGAGCCTTCCAGCAGCCGGTCGACCCGGTCCAGCTCGGTGCGGAGCCGGTCGGCCAGCGCGACCGTCCGCGCGGGTACGGGTTCGGGCTTGGCCAGGGCCACGTCCAGCGACGCCCGCATGGTCGCCAGCGGGGTGCGCAGCTCATGGGAGGCGTTGGCGACGAAGCGGCGCTGCGCGGCGAAGGAGCCCTCCAAGCGTTCCAGCAGGTCGTCGATGGTGTCGGCGAGGTCCTTCACCTCGTCGGCCGGGCCTGGCACGGCCAGCCGCTCGTGCAGGTTGTCGGCGGAGATCCGCCGGGTGGCCGCGGTGATCGTCCGCAGCGGGCGCAGCACCCGGCCCGCGACCACCCGGCCCAGCACGAGCGACACCACGGCCATGACGGCCAGCGCGATCGCCGAGCCGATGAGGAGCCGGCGTGATTGGAGCACCTGGATCTCCGACAGCTGACTCTGGAGGCGGGCGATGAGCTCCTGGGCGGCGCCGGGCGTGAGCTGCTCGGCTGGCGGTGTCTCCATGGGGGAGGTGACCCGCGTCCCAAGGCTCACCAGGTTGGTGATGGCCAGCAGCCCGACGCCGGACAGGAGGAACAGGGCGCCGTACAGGGCGGTGAAGCGCAGCCGTACGGTGCGCTCCCGCAGCTTCCTCATGAGTTCTCCCCCCGCCGAGTGTCGGCCTCCAGGATGCCGTCCGGGACCTAACAACGACGTGACAGCCTCCGTTCGGCCCACGTTATGGCCTGGTGCGTAGAACCGAACCCATGCGAGCAACCATCGAGGTCGCCGGGCTGCGTAAGCGGTTCGGCCAGACCATGGCGTTGGACGGGATGTCCTTCACCGTGGAGCCGGGGCAGGTCACGGGCTTCGTCGGCCCCAACGGAGCGGGTAAGTCCACCACGATGCGGGTGATCCTCGGCCTGGACGCGGCCGACGAGGGCACCGCGCTGGTGGGCGGGCGGCCGTACACGGGCCTGCGCGACCCGCTGCGTCACGTCGGCGCGCTGCTGGACGCCGCCGCGCTGCAACCCAGCCGCACCGGCCGCGACCACCTGCTGTGGCTGGCCCACTCCCAGGGGCTGGGCGCCCGGCGGGTCGATGAGGTGATCGAGCGGGTGGGGCTCGGGTCGGCGGCCAGGCGCCGGGCGGGCGGCTTCTCCCTGGGCATGCGGCAGCGGCTCGGCATCGCCGCCGCGCTGCTCGGCGATCCGCCCGTGCTCATGCTCGACGAGCCGTCCAACGGCCTCGACCCCGAGGGCATCGTGTGGATGCGCGGCTTCCTGCGGGCGCTGGCCGCCCAGGGCCGGGCCGTGCTCGTCTCCAGCCACCTGATGAGCGAGCTCGAGGACACCGCCGACCATCTCGTGGTGGTGGGCCGCGGCCGGGTCGTCGCCGACACCAGCGTGGCCGGCCTGATCGCCGCCGCCTCCACCGGCCGGGTCGCGCTGCGCACCACGGCGCCGTCGGAGGCGATGACGGCGCTGGCACACGCCGGCGCCGCCGTGGCCGCCACCGGCCGCGACACCCTCACGGTGACCGGGCTGGCGGCCGAGCACGTCGTGGCGCTCCTCAACCGGTCCGCGGTGCCGTTCTCGGAGGTGTCGGCGCATCGCGCGACGCTGGAGGAGGCGTACATGGAGCTGACCCGCGACGCCGTCGAGTTCCGCGCCGCAGGGCAGGAGGCGGCACGATGAGCGATCGGCGTCCGGGCGACGCGCCCGGCCTCAGCACCGCCACCGCCCACCGCTCCGGCTTCGCGCGGCTGCTGCGCGCCGAATGGACCAAGTTCCGGACGGTCCGCGGCTGGGTGCTCGCCATGGCGGCCGCGGCGCTGGTCACCGTCCTGCTGGGGCTGCTGTCCGCCTCGGGCAGCCACACGTCGTGCGGCGGCGCCTGTCCCGCCGTTCCGGTGGGTCCGGGCGGCGAGGCGGTGGAGGACAAGTTCTACTTCGTCCACCGGCCGCTGAACGGAGACGGCAGCATCACCGTCCGCGTGACCTCGATGACCGGCCAGATCCGCCGGCCCGACCTCACCCCGGGGACCCGGCAGGTCGTCCCCGGTCTCGTGCCGTGGGCCAAGGCCGGAGTCATGATCAAGGAGAGCATGAAGCAGGGCTCCACCTACGCGGCGGTGATGGTCACCGGTGCGCACGGGGTGCGGATGCAGCACGACTTCACCCAGGACGTGGCCGGCCGGCCCGGCGGCGTCTCCCAGCAGTCCCCGCGCTGGCTGCGGCTGACCCGCTCCGGTGCGGATCTCACCGGCTACGAGTCCACCGACGGCAGGCAGTGGACCCGCGTCGGAACCGCGCGCCTGGCCGGGTTGCCGGACGCGGTACAGGTCGGGCTCTTCGCCGCCTCCCCAGGGGACCTGACGGTAACGCCGGGCGATTTCGGCGGATCCAGCGCGGCCTCCCGCTTCGCCGAAGCCACCGCCGTGTTCGACCAGGTCAGTCTCCAAGGCTCGGCCGCCAGTGGCGCGTGGCGGCCCGACGACGTGGGCGTCACCCTGAACCCCGACGGGTCGGCCCACCATCCGGGCGGCTTCAAGGAGTCCGGCGATACGTACACGGTGACCGGCGTCGGCGACATCGCGCCGCTCTCGGACGGCCAGCAGATCGAGAACACCCTCACCGGCGTGCTGACCGGGCTGATCGTGGTGATCGTGGTGGCGGTCATGTTCATCACCACCGAATACCGGCGCGGCCTGATCCGCACCACCCTGCTCGCCGGTCCGCGGCGCGGCCGGACGCTCGTGGCCAAGGCCCTGGCCATCGGTGCGGTCACCTTCGTCACCGGACTGGTCGCGGCCACGGCGGCGGTCATGCTCGGCAAGGGGATCCTGGTCGCCAACGGCAACTATGTCCTGCCGGTGGCGCCGTTCACCGAACTGCGTGTCATCGTCGGCACGGCGGTGCTGCTCGCCGCCGCCGCGATCCTCGCCCTCGCCGTGGGCACGTTGTTCCGGCGCAGCGTCGCGGCGGTCATCACCGCCATCGTGCTGATCGTCGTCCCCTACATCCTCGCGACCGCCTCGGTCCTGCCCGCGGGCGCGGCGCAGTGGCTGATGCGGCTCACCCCGGCCGCCGGCTTCGCGATCCAGCAGAGCATTCCGGCGTACGCGCACGTACTAGGCAACTACCTCCCGTCGGGCGGCTACTACCCGCTGGCACCGTGGGCCGGCCTCGCCGTGCTCTGCGGATACGCCGTGCTCGCGCTCGGCCTGGCCGTCTTCCAGCTCCGTCGGAGGGACGCATGAGACGACACCTGCAAGCGGAGTGGACGAAACTGCGTACCGTGGCCGGCACGGGCTGGCTGCTGCTCGGGCTCGTCGCGCTGACCGTCGCCGTGAGCGTCGTGGCGGCCGCCGCCGTGTCCTGCACGTCGGCGGGCTGCGCCTACGACCCCGCCAAGATCAGCCTGTTCGGGGTCCAGGTAGGCCAGGCGATGGTCGCCATCCTGGCCGTGCTGGCGATCAGCGGCGAGTACAGCACCGGCATGATCCGCACCACGCTGGCGGCGATGCCGCGCCGGGCCACCGTGCTGGCCGCCAAGGCGGCCGTGGTCACCGGGCTGACGCTGGCCGCAGGGACCGTCGCGGTGCTCGCGTCCCTGCTGGTCGGGCGGCGTGTCCTGCTCGAGAACGGCTTCACCCGCGGTCCCGGCACCCCGATGCTGTCCCTGTTCGAGGGGCCGATGTTGCGCGCGGCGTTCGGCTCGGTCCTGTACCTCGCGCTGATCGCCCTGCTCAGCCTCGGCATCGCCGCCGCCGTGCGGGACTCGGCCACGGCCATCGGGATCGTGCTCGGCCTGCTGTACGTCCTCTCCATCCTGCCCTTCATGATCGCCGACCCGGGCTGGCAGAAGCTCCTCTGGCAGCTCTCCCCGATGAACGCCGGGCTCGCCATCCAGGCGACCACCCATCTGTCCACCCTGCCCCTCAGCCCATGGGCGGGACTCGGTGTCCTGGCCCTCTGGGCCACCGTGGCACTCGTGGGCGGCGGGCTGTCGCTACGACTGCGCGACGCCTGAACGACGCCTGAGCAACACCCGCCCGCACGTCAGGTGGAACGTGGTGGAACGCCCCAAGAGCACAGAGAGGGTGCCGCAAGAAGGCGGAACTGCGCATGCCGTCCGCCGCCACCTTCACGCCGCAGGGCGGATGGCCGGTGCTCGTAGGGGCCCAGTGAGGTCAGCCGCCTGCGGCGGCTGACCGACCGAACGCTGGGGCCGAACGCCGGGCGGGGGAGCAGCGCGCATCGCTCTAGGGCGCCTGCTTGCCCGCCCGCCACTCCGGCGCGAGCACCGACCAGACCTCCATGTCGAGTCGCTTCCCCCGATACGGGTAGCTCTCGCGCAACACGCCGTCCTTCGTCATTCCGAGGCGCCGGGCCACCGCGATGCTGGACGCGTTCTCCGCCGAGACCACCCACTCCACGCGGTGGACGCCCCGCTCCTCTACGGCCCAGTCGATGATCACCCGCGCGGCCCTGGTCACCAGACCCTTGCCCGCCGCGGCCGGCTCCAGCCAGCAGCCCACTTCGGCGTTGCCGTGCTCGATGTCCATCGTCCGGAAGAGCACCCCGCCGACCAGATCGCCGTCCGTCCATATGCCGTAGATCCGGCCCACGTCGGCCGCGGCCTTCTCGGCGTACGCCCGCAGGTACGAGCGGCTCGACTCCAGGTCCGTGACGACGTCCGGCAGCGCGATGTGCTGCCCGATGAACTCCCGTCCCCGGTCCATGTGGTCAAGGAACTCCGCGGCCCGCCACGGCTCCAGCGGGCGCAGCTCTGCGCCGTCGTCGCCCAGGGATATCGCGTACATAGCCCCCCTCAATGGTCCAATTTGTGGGGATCCTCTCACGCGCCACGCGACGTCATCTTCCCGCGGTCGCGACAGCGTGGGCCGCGCCGCGTCCGCCGGCTCGGGCGACGATCTTGCCCGCCTGAACGCGTACGGCGGCCTCCGTGGCGTCGCCGGTGTCCGGGAGGCCGATGGCCGAGGCGATGGTGGCGTGGTCGTCGAGGACGAGGCGGAGACCAGGCCGGGTGTCCGGTGCGAACACCCGCCGCAGGCACCCGGTGAGGTCGCCGACCCTGAGCCGGACGAGACGTCCGATCTCGGCGGGATCGCTTGTCACCACGGCCACGGTGATCCGGTCGCCCGGCCGGGCGGCGCGGACGGCTTCCTCCGCCGCCTCCAACCGGCCGGCCCCGAGGACCGCGATCACGCCGTCGGCGTCGAATCCGACCCGGTGGCCGGTGATCTGATCCGGCAACTCGGCGGGCGGCTCCCAGAGATCCTGGACGGGCTGCGCGGGGGCGACGAAGGGCAGGTGCGGCGGGTCCCACGTGTCGGCGAGGTCGAGGCCGGCCAGGTGCTCGCAGGCCCGTGCCACGTCGAAGGGGTCGGCGAAGCCGGGCGCCGTATCGGCCAGGTGACCGGCGCCGTTCAGCAACGTGAGGACCAGTTCGGCCAGGCGTACGCACCGCGGGTGGCGCGGCAGGCGTGACTCCGGCGACCCCGGCGACCCCGGCGATCCCGCCGACCCCAGCGACTCCAGTGCGAGAGCGAGCAGCAGCGCCTCCAGCCTGGTGACCTGCGCCAGCGCGGTGCGGCCAGGCTCGTCGTCGAACACCCCGGCCAGCGATAGCAGCCGCAGGCTCCCGTCGGCGGGCGTGTCGCCGGTCAGCGGCAGGCGGTCGAGCCAGCTACGGGCGAACGCGCCCGTCGCCTCGGCCAGGCCGGTTGGCGACGGCGCCTCAGGGACCTCCGAGCGCTCGATCGAGTCGACGAGGACCGCCAGATAGAGCGCGCGCTTGCTCGGGAAGTTCGAGTAGACCGCACCACGGGTCAGCTCCGCCCGCTCCGCGATCCGGTCGACCTTGGCGTCGGCGTATCCACGCTCGCCGAACTCCTCCCGCGCGGCGGCCAGGACGGCCCCCCTGGTGCGTTCCTGCTGCTGCGCCCGGGTCAGCCTGACCATGGCCACCTCTTCGTCCCCATCATGGCCACAGGATACTAACAACATTCGGATGCATCGATCATCTGACTTCATGAAGGCCGCCATGCCGGGGCCGACAGCCGGTTCGGGAACTGGCGAGCCCGGCAACCGGCGGCACTCGGCGGGTAGCCCGCGTCTTTTGGACGCGTACCTTCTGAAGGCGGCTACCCGCCAAAGGAGGCACGGTCGAAGGAGACACGGTCGAAGGCGGCACGGTCGAAGGCGGCACGGTCGAAGGCGGCACGGTCGAAGGCGGCACGGTCGAAGTCCGGCAGCCACTGGTGCCGCGGGTCGAACGGCCGCCGATCGCGCACGACGAAGCGGATGAGCCTGGCCAGCACCGGGTGGTGGTTTCGCGGGTGGAAGAGCAGCGACCACGGGTACATGGGCGCCGGGTCGGCGATCGGGATCTGGACGGTGCGCGGATGCCAGGGCAGCCGGCACCGCTCGCCCACGAACCCGATGCGTTGACCGGAGCCGATCTCCTCCACGAAGTAGTCCCAGCCGAAGTTCGGCCCTGAGGTGTCGATCCGGATGTCGAACGCGGCGCTCAGCGAGCGGTAGAACTCGGCCCACTCACTTTCAGGGTGGTTGCCGGGCATCCACACGGTCGACCCGGACAGCCGTTCCATCTCGACCTTCCGCAGGTCGGCGAGGGGGTGGTCGCGGCTGACCAGCAGATGCACCGGTTCGAGGTAGGCCGGCACGTACCGGAGGTCCTCCTCCAGTCCGTCGCCGACGCGGGCGAAGGCCGCGTCGACGGATCCGGCGGCGAGCGCCCCGCGCGCGGATCTGAGCCCGTTCGAGGTGGTGACGTCGATCTCCACGTCCTCGGCGCTCTGGTGGAAGGCCCGGATCAGGTCGATGGAGGCCAGCCGGGTGTCCAGTACGTCGACCCGGAGCGCGCGGCGTCGGCCGCGCAGCACTTCGAGGGCCTGGTCGGCGATGCTGACCAGGGCACGCGCGTGGTGGAGGAACGCTCTGCCGTCCTCGGTGAGGTCGGTGCCGTTGCGTGAGCGGGCGAACAACCTCGCGCCGAGGTCGGACTCCAGCTTCGCGATCCGCTTGGAGACGGCCTGCTGGCTGATGCCCAGCCGGGCCGCGGCTTCGCTGAAGTATCGCTCCTCGGTGACGGCGACGAAGGCGCGGACTGTGCCGAGATCAAGATCCGCCGCGCTCCTTTCCACAACTGTTGATTGTGAGGGATCGGTGTGTTGATTGTTGGACAACCCCGCCTGCTCTCGGGTCGAATGCTCGGGTCGTACACGAGCCTACAACCAGGAGGCGTGGTCGTTCGTGGAGTCCTTCGTCCATCTGCACGTGCACACCGAGTACAGCATGCTCGACGGCGCCGCCAAGGTCGGCCTGCTGATGCAGGAGGTGTCGCGGCTGGGGATGCCGGCCGTGGCGATGAGCGACCACGGCAACGTGCACGGGGCGTACGAGTTCTACCATGCGGCGCGCGAAGCGGGCATCAAGCCGATCATCGGCATCGAGAGCTACCTCGCCCCCGCCTCGCGGCACCACCGGCGGCCGGTGTACTACAGCGACAACCTCGCGTTGCGCCGGTCCAACGACGACACCGGCGAGGGCGGTGACGTCTCCGGGCGCGGCCTGTACACGCACATGACGATGTGGGCCGCCGACGCTCAAGGCCTGCGGAACCTGTTCCGCCTCCAGTCCCGGGCCTGGCTGGAAGGCCATGTCCAGAAATATCCGCGCATGGATGATGAGTTGCTGGCCGAGTACGGGCAGGGCATCGTCGCCACGACCGGCTGCCCGTCCGGGGAGGTGCAGACCAGGCTGCGGCTCGGCCAGTACGACCAGGCGGTGCGGGCGGCCGCCCGCTACCGCGACATCTTCGGCCGGGACGGCTACTTCCTGGAGTTGATGGACCACGGCCTCGCCATCGAGCGCCGGGTCCGCGAGGACCTGCTGCGGCTCGGCAAGGAGCTGGCCCTGCCGCCGCTGGCCACCAACGACTCCCACTACGTCACCGAGAGCCAGTCCCAGGCGCACGACGCGCTGCTGTGCGTCGGCACCGGCAAGCGGCTCGCCGACGCCGACCGGTTCCGCTTCAGCGGCAGCGGCTACTACATCAAGTCCGCCGAGCGGATGCGGGCTCTGTGGGACGTCGAGGTCCCGGGCGCCTGCGACAACACGCTGCTGATCGCCGAGCGCGTCGGCGACTACGGCGAGGTCTTCGCCCACCGGGACCTGACACCACGCTTCCCCGTCCCCGAAGGCGAGAGCGAGTCCAGCTGGCTGCGCCGGGAGACCCTGCGGGGGGCGGGCCACCGCTACGGCGGCCACCCGACCCAGGAGGTGCTGGACCGCATCGACTACGAGCTGTCGGTCATCGACGCCATGGGCTTTCCCGGCTACTTCCTGGTGGTCGCCGACATCTGCCGGTACGCCCGGGACAACGGCATCGGCCTGGGCCCCGGCCGCGGCTCGGCCACCGGCTCGATCGTCGCCTACTGCACGGGCATCACCCAGCTCGACCCGATCGAGCACAAGCTGATCTTCGAACGCTTCCTCAACCCCGAGCGCATCACCATGCCCGACGTCGACCTCGACTTCGATGACCGGCGGCGCGACGAGATGATCGATTACGTCACCCGCAAGTACGGCGATGACCGGGTCTGCCAGATCGTCACATTCGGCACCATCAAGGCCAAGGCCGCCATCAAGGACTCCTGTCGCGTGCTCGGCCTGCCGTACGCGCTGGGGGACCGCATCACCAAGGCGTTCCCGGCGGCGGTCGGCGGCAAGGAGATCCCGCTCGCCGCCATCCACGACGAGCAGCACGCCCGGCACGGCGAGGCCGCCGAGGTACGGGCGATGTACGAGCAGGACCCCGACGTCAAACGGGTGATCGACACCGCAGCCGGCATCGAGGGCCTCACCCGCGGCACCGGCGTCCACGCCGCGGGCGTGATTCTTTCCAGGGAACCCCTGATCGACGTGATCCCCCTGGTCAAGCCCAAGGCCGCCGGTCCGGTCATCAGCGGCTTCCCCTTCACCCAGGCCGAGGACATGGGCCTGCTGAAGATGGACTTCCTCGGCCTGCGCAACCTCACCGTCATCGGCGACGCCATCGCCGGCGTCCGCGCCAACAAGGGCGTCCACATCGACATCCTGGAGGTCCCGCTCGACGACACCACCACGTACGAGCTGCTGGCGCGCGGCGACACGCTGGGGGTCTTCCAACTGGACAGCGGCGGCATGCGGGTCCTGCTCAGATTGATGCGGCCGACCACGTTCACCGACATCGCCGCCGTGAACGCGCTGTACCGGCCGGGCCCGATGGAGATGAACGCCCACACCAACTACGCGCTGCGCAAGACCGGCAGGCAGCCGGTCGAGCCGATCCACCCCGAGCTGGAGCAGGCCCTGGAGCCCATCTTGGGCGACACCTACCACCTGGTCGTCTTCCAGGAACAGGTCATGGCCATCGCCCAGCAACTGGCCGGGTATTCACTCGGCGCCGCCGACATGCTGCGCCGGGCCATGGGCAAGAAGAAGAAGGAGGTCCTGGACGCCGAATGGGACCGGTTCTCCACGGGCATGCGCGGCCGCGGCTTCTGCGGCGAGGCGATCAAGGCCGTCTGGGACGTCCTGGTGCCCTTCAGCGGGTACGGCTTCAACAAGTCGCACACCGCCGGCTACGGCCTGGTCTCGTACTGGACCGCCTACCTCAAGGCCAACCATCCCAGCGAATACCTGGCGGCACTGCTCACCTCCGTCGGCGACGACAAGGACAAGATGGCCGTCTACCTGTCGGACTGCCGTCGCCTGGGCATCAAGGTGCTGCCGCCCGACGTCAACGCCAGCCGGCTGGACTTCGCCGCCGTCGGCTCCGACATCCGCTTCGGCCTGGGCGCCGTACGCAACGTCGGAGCCGGTGTCGTGGACGCGATCGTCACCACCCGGGAGGCCAGGGGACCTTACACCGACTTCAACGACTTCCTCGGCAAGGTCCCGTCCGTCGTCTGCAACAAACGCGTCATCGAGTCGCTGGCCAGGGCCGGCGCGTTCGACAGCCTGGGTCATCACCGCAAGGCCCTGGTCGCGGTGCACGAGCAGGCCGTCGACGCGGTCATCGACATCAAGCGCAACGAGGCGCACGGGCAGGACTCGCTGTTCGGCGAGCCGGGCCACGACGGTGCCTTCTCGATCGCGATCCCCGACGGCGAGTGGGACAAGGCCACGCTGCTCGCCTTCGAACGAGAGATGCTCGGCCTGTACGTGTCCAGCCACCCGCTCGACGGCGCGGAAGGCGTTCTGGACGCCAACCGCGACACCACGATCGCCGACCTCCTGGCCTCAGGGCGGCAGGACGCGACGATCCGGGTGAGCGGCATCATCTCGGGCGTGCAGCGCAAGGTCACCAAACAGGGCAGCCAGTGGGCGATCGTCACGCTGGAGGATCACGACGCCGCCGTGGAGTGCCTGATCTTCCCCAAGACCTACGGCCTCTACGGCGAGGCGCTGGCCGAGGATCGCGTGATCTGCGTGCGGGGACGGATCAACGTACGCGACGAGACGCTGAGCGTCTACGGCGAGGAGATCGTCCCGCTCGACATCTCCCAGGCGGACGCCGAGCCGCCCGTGGTGATCACGGTCCAGGAGGCCCGCCTGAACCTCCGGATCGTCCAGGAGCTCAAACTCATCCTGACCGCCCATCCCGGCCGGGCACCCGTGCACGTGCGCTTGCACCGCCGTGGAGCCAAAGGCGTGCTGCTGAACCTCGAACCGTTCAAGGTCGCTCCAGAATCGGCGTTCTACAGCGACATCAAGGCGCTACTCGGTGCCGGCGCGATCGGGGGAGCATGAAGCGGTCCCCACAATGATTGCCAGGTGCCGGACGGCAGGGGGACGGTAGCCTTCCATCTTGAGTAGAACACGGGCAAGAGGGGCGACGGTGCAGCTCGGCAACCTGGAGCGATCGGTCATGGAAGCCCTGTGGAAGCATCCCGGGGGCATGTTCGCCCACGTCCTCGCCGCGGAGCTGCCTTCCCGGCCCGCCATCACGACGGTGTTGACCGTCTTGATGCGGCTCTCGAACAAGGGCATGGTCTCCCGCGAGCGCATCGGACGAGCACACCTGTACAGGGCCACCGCGGACAAGGACGCCTTCGTCGCCGAGGCCATGCGCGCTGCCCTGGACGAGGCCGGCGACGTCGCGGCGGCCGTGCAGCGCTTCGTCGGAACGGTGACGCCGGAGGTGGCCGCCGCCTTGCGCGCTGCCCTGGGCGAGCGGGGCGGATCCGGGCGATGATCGCCTGGCTGTTCGCGGCCGGGATCGCGCTGATGCCGGTGGCGCTCGGTGACCGGGCCGCGCGCAGGCTGGCCGGGGCGGCGTGGACAGACCGCTGCCCCCGTGAGCCTGGCCAGCGTCGAGGCGGGCCGGATCCGGCTCTCCTCCGCCACCCACAACCTCGCGGCGGCGGCCGCGCGCTATCACACGGTCGTGGTGATGGCTTGGGGGCTCGTCATCGCCGGGCTCATTCTCCAGCGGTTCTGGATGTACTGGACACTCCTGATCTGATCCGGTGTGCTGGGGCAGGACGAAGTCCTCGCCCGCCAGTTCGGCCGGCCCGACGGCGGGGCGGACGGCCGGCGGGTGTGCGCCGAAACGGCAGGCGATGCGGGAAGCCCACGAAGCGGTGTCCAACACGGCCGTCCTCCTCATCGGTGTGAGGGCGGTTTCGTAGGACCACGACTGCCGGCTCTTGGCCGGCGTCGAGCGTGTTGGTCAGGGATGGATGCCGAAGGGCCCGAGCAGGCCGGTATCGATGCGCATGGACTCCAGCAGGCCGTAGGCGTTGTCCTTGGTGAACACGTCGGCGGCGGCCAGCGTGCCGAGGTAGCCGGCGATGACCGGGGCGGCGGCCTGCTGGGCGACCGCGTCCAGGTAGCCGGCGAAGATCGCCCACGCGTTGCCTGCCGGACCGTACTTGGCGAAGAACGGCGCCGGGTCGAGGCTGGAGACCGTGTCACGGACGCTGGTCCGCAGGTCGGCCAGATATCGCTGTTGCAGGTGTCCGTCGGCGCGGGTGCCGAGGCGGCCGAGGTGGCCGCCGACGAGGGTGCGCCACGGATATCTCATGGCGGTGTCGTGGGCCCGCAACCAGCCGGGGATGTCCTGGGAGACGGCGAGGTTCTTGAACGGCACCCAGCCGGGATAGAGCACGTCGACCACCATGAGGGTCTCCTGCTTGGGGGCGTAGACGAAGATGTTGTCGGGTGAGTGGTTGGGGCCGTGGTAGGCCAGTTCGAGACGCTCGCCGCCGACCCGCAGGACGTGGTGGTCGTCGAAGGTGAGCGTGGGCGCCGGCCGGTTCGGGTCCGCGTCCCGGCGCAGGAATCTCGCGGTCTCGGTATGTGCGATGCGGATGACGTCCTTGCCGAGGATCGAGGCGGCTCCGATGTGGTCGGCGTGCGAGTGGGAGTAGATGAGGTGGGTCACCGTCCGGGGGCGGCCGTTGGCCCGGGTAACCTCCTCGATGGCGCGCAGCAGGTTGTGCCCGATGGTGGGTGGCGCGTCGACGAGGACGACGCCCTGGCGCGTGGTCAGGAACATGGCCTGGTAGGAGGAGTCGGTGACCCAGTACAGGTCGCCGTTGATCTGGCCGACGAAGTAGCCCTTGTCGTTGAGAGCGGGGCCCTTCGACGCCTCGGGGATGGGCGCGTAGTCGGGCAGGGCGCCGGATGCCGGCGCGTCTCCGGGCCCGAACAGGCCAGCGGCCAGGGGCAGCGCCGACACGGCGGTCGCTCGGGTGAGGAAGGTTCGCCTACTCGCTGGGGCGGTGGTGTGGACCATGGGGATTGTCTCCAGGCGGCCAGGGCCGGAACGGCGGCAGGCGCGGGGATCGCGCGCCTGCCGCGGTCCGGACCGATGGGTGTGGTGTGGATCAGCGGGTGGTGCGGGCTGCCGCTGTGATGACAGCGGTGGTGGCGTCAGGCCGGGAGATCATGACCACGTGTGAGGCTTCCCTGACTTCGCTGGTGTGCGCGCCGGCGCGCTTGGCCATGAACCGCTGGGCTGCGGGTGGGATGGCCTGGTCGGCGCCGGCGACCAGGTACCAGGAGGGGATGGTCTTCCAGGCGGGCGGTCCGCTGGGGGAGCCGAGCGCGGCCAGGGCGGCCGGGCGCTGGGTGGCGGCCATCAGCTCGGTGTCGCGGGCGGGCAGGTCGGCGGCGAAGGCGGCGCGGAACTTGGCCGGATCGACGTAGGCGTCGGTGCCGGTGCCGCCGCCGGGCAGCGGGTACTGGCGGGTGATCAGGCTGGTGGGCAGCTGGCTGCCGGGGAACTCGCCGGTCAGGTCGAGCGCTGACTCGGCCTCCTCGGGTGCGAATGCGGCGATGAAGACCAGCGCCTTGACGTTGGGGTGGCCGGTGGCGGCGTTGGAGATGACCGCTCCGCCGTAGGAGTGACCGACCAGGATGACCGGTCCGTCGATGGTGGACACGATGCTCGACAGGTAGGCCGAATCGCCCGCCAGGTCACGCAGGGGGTTGGCGGGGGCGATCACCGGGTAGCCGGCCCCTTGGAGCCGGGCGACGACCTTGTTCCAGCTCGAGGCGTCGGCGAACGCACCGTGGACCAGCACCACGGTGGGTTTGGCCGTATGGCGGCCCGCCGCGTCGGAGGCGGCGGCCGGCGAGGAGAGAGCTGTGACCAGGATGGCCAGCATGGACAGGAGGGCCAGCGTCACGGGCAGCAGGATGCGGATTCCCGGCCGGGAGAGCGGAGAGGTCTGTCGGGACACGTGCGCGGACATGGCGGATCTCCTTGGTAGGGGTGGTTCTGCGCGTCGCCGGTATGGGGTTGACGTTCCTTGTTCATGTGGGTGCTCCTGTTTCGGCGTCGGGTCAGTTCTTTTTGAGGAAGCGCAGGAGCACGCGGGTGAGCTGTTCGGGCTGTTCCTCGAAGATCCAGTGACCGGAGTCCTCGATGACGATCCCGGTCACATGGCCGGCGTACCGGCGGACCTGGGTGGGGACGAAGTCACCGAGGCTGCCGCGGGCGCCGATGGCGAGCACGGGCATGGGGAGCTTCTTCGCGCTGTACGCGCGGTTGTCGGCGACGTCCTTGGGGAAGGCGCGGAACCATTCGAAACTCGCCCGCAGGTGAGCGTCATCGCGCAGGTAGCGGGCGTACTCGCGGACCTGTTTGTCGCTGACGCCGTTCTTCTTGACTTCGAGGGAGTCGATGAAACGCTCCACCCACTGCTCTTCCCTGCCGTTCACCATGCGCTCGGGCAGGCCGTTGGTGAGGCTGAAGTAGCCGAAGTTCCAAGCGCCCGGCCCCTTCGCGGTGAGGGAGGGGAAGGTGTAGAGGGTCTTGTCGGGGATGGGGGCCTCGCTGAGGACCAGCTTGGTGACGTCGCCGGGGTGGGCGGCGGCGTAGGCGTAGGCGACCATCGTGCCGATGTCGTGCCCCACGAGCCTGATGTCCCGCTTGAGGCCGAGCGTGGTCAGCAAGCCGTACAGGTCAGCGGCGAGGGTCTTCTTGTCGTAGCCATTGGCGGGTGCGTCGCTCTTGCCTGCTCCGCGTAGATCCGGCGCGATGACCGTGTAGTGCTTGGCGAGTTCGGGCAGGATTTCGCGCCAGGTGTACCAGGTTTGCGGGTATCCGTGCAGCAGAACCAGCGTCGGCCCGTGTCCACCGCGCACGTAGTTGATCGCGATGTTGCCGACCTGAACTCTCTTCTCGCGGAAACCTGCCGGAATACGCGGCTCATGGCCGCTCTTCGGCGGCGTCTTGGAGGTGATGGCTGTGATGGGCGCCGGTGTGGCCTGGGCGGAGGCGGCAGGGGCGAGGCTGGTGAGCATGCCGATCACCGCGATCGGGATGACGACGCGGCCGCGGATCTTCGGGTCAAGGGTGAAATGGATTGTTTTCACAAGAGGTTCCCCTTTTCGAGGCGAGCGAGGGTCGTAGGCTGCTCAACGCGCTGGGTTATGGGGCAAACCGTAGAAACCGGCTCGCTTGCCGCGCGAGCGTCACCTGACTGCGTCACCGAGCGCTATGTGACTGCGGGTCTTGTTCCAGGCTGAAGGGGAACGAAGCGGCGGCTCGTCCTCGATCGTGCCTAAGGCCGCTGTCACCGGTCTTCCCGTAAGCTTTGGGTGATCTCCACCAGGTCGCGGAGAAGGAGCACTCGATCAGCGCCCCACCCAGCTTCGCGGAGGTGCTGCGTCGCCATCGGCACGCGGCACGTCTGACGTTGGAGCAGCTCGCCGAGGCCTCGGGGGTCAGCGACCGGACGCTGTCGGACATGGAACGCGGACGCAGCAAGGGCCCCCAGCATCGGACCGTCACCGCGCTGGCCGATGCCCTCGGTCTGGCCGACGCCGACCGCGAACAGCTCGTCGAGCTGGCGCGCGAGGGCCGCCTGCGCGATCGCTGGGCCCGCCCGACCGGGCTGTGCGAGCTGCCGCGCTCCGTCGACGACTTCACCGGCCGAGTCGCGGAACTGGCCTGGACCAGCGAGCTCTTACGCGCCGGGGACGCACCGGGGACCGCGGGTGTGCGGCTCATCACCGGCTCTGCCGGGCTGGGCAAGACCACGCTGACCGTCCGCGCCGCTCACGCCCTGCGGCCGGACTTCCCCAAGGGGGTGTTCTTCCTCGACCTGTTCGGTATGTCCGCGCAGCCACTGCCCGTCGACGAGGCCCTGGGCATGCTGCTTCGCGCACTCGGCATCGCGGATCAGCAGATCCCGGGCGACGTCGCCGGGCGTGCGTCCTTGTACCGGTCTCTGCTGCGTGACCGGCGCGTACTGATCGTGCTCGACAACGCCGGCTCCGAGGAGCAGGTCCGGCCGCTGCTGCCGGGCGGTGGCGCGGGCAGGGCCCTGGTGACCAGTCGCCGCCTGCTGGCCGGCCTGGAAGGAGTGCGCAGACTCGGCCTCGGGCCCCTGCCCCTGCTGGAGGCCACCGAACTGCTGACCGGAATCCTGAAAGACCGCGGCGCCTCGGACGAAGGCTCGGCCGTCTGGCAGCTCGCGCAGCTGTGCGGCGGTCTACCTCTCGCGCTCCGGATCACCGGAAATCGGCTGGTCAGCCGGCCCGGCTGGAACGCCGCAGACCTCGCCGCCCGGCTGACGAACGAGGAGCGCCGCCTGGACCAGCTCAGCGCCGGCGATCTCAAGATCGCCACCGCGTTCGGGTTGTCCTACGAGCAGCTGGCCACCTCGACCCGGCGGGTCTTCCGCCGGCTCTCCCTGGTGCCGGGTCGCAGCTTCGACGCCGCTCTCGCCGCCGTGGTGGGCGGCACGTCGATCGAGGGAGCATGGGACGCCCTCGACGAACTCGTCGACCTCGGTCTGCTGCAGGACAGCACGTTGGGACGCTACCGCTTCCACGACCTGGTCCGGCTGTTCGCCCGCGACCGGCTCAGGGAGGAGGAACCCGCGGCCGAGCGCGACGCGCTCACCGTGACGATGACGTCGTGGCTGCTGCGGATGGCCACCACCGCCGGGCGGTGGTTCGATCCCCTGTACGGCCGTCCCGACCGGCCTGACCCCGACCTCGCCCACCTGTCCTCCCCCGAGGAGGCCGACCACTGGCTACGCGTGAATGCGGACAACTGGCTGGGCGCGTTACGTCACGCGGCGAGCGTCGGCCGGTTCACCGCCGTCCTCGACTGCGCCGAGTCGATGGACTGGTTCTCCGATCAGTGGATGCACGCGCCGCACTGGTACGAGGTGTTCACCCTCGGTGCCGAGGCCGCCGCTGTGCTGGGGGATCCTGCCCGGCAGGCCGCGCAGCTGAACATGCTGGCCTGGGTCCATCTGGTGCCGCGCGAGGACATGGAGACCGCACTGTGCTACACAGCCCAGGCGATGGACGTGGCGACCCGCAGTGGCGCCACGGTGCAGATCGCCTTGGCCCACCACCATGCGGCGGGCGCGCTTCGACGGCTCGGACGGCTCGATGAGGCCATCGCGTCGGAAACCCAGGCGGCGGAGATACACAAGGCCAACGGCGACATCGATCGGTACTGCCACTGTCTCGGCGCACTCGGTACCTGCCTTCGCGACGCCGGACACTACACCAAGGCACTGGAGCAGTACCTCGACTTGCTGGCCCTGCTGAACGACGACCGCTCGGGGATAACGCCGAGCGTCGCGGCGTTCACCCGGCCGATCGCGCTCGCCCGCGTCGGCGAATGTCTGGGACTGCTCGGCCACCGGGCCGAAGCGATCACCAAGCTCACCGAGGCGATCAGCCTCATGGAGCAGGCTCAGTTGCCTGTCCCGCAGGCACGCTCCCTGGAGACACTCGCGGCCTTGCTGGCCGAGGAGGACCGGACCGGCGATAGCCGCCATACCTACGCGCGGGCGGCCGAGGTGTACGAGGCCATCGGCGACGCCGAGGCGAGCAGCCGCTGCCGCGACCTGGCGAACGCCGCGTCCTGACAGTTTCCGCGCCACTTCTGCGTCCTGTTCTGCGTGGCCGGGCCACGTGCGCGCGACTTGGATGGAGTGCACCGGGACCGGCGCCAGGGTCCGTCCATCCAGCTCAGGAGCGACCATGACCACCATCAGGAACATCGTGCTCGTGCACGGTGGTTTCGTGGACGGATCCGGCTGGCAGGACGTCTACGACGAGCTGACCAGGAACGGACTCCGCGTCTACATCGTGCAGAACCCGACGCTGTCGCTGGAGGATGACGCCGCGGTGACCCGCCGGGTCCTGGACGGCCTCGACGGCCCGGCCGTCCTGGTCGGCCACTCCTACGGCGGAGTCGTCATCAGCGAGGCCGGCACCCACCCCAACGTCGCGTCGCTGGTGTACATCGCCGCGTTCGCCCCCGACAAGGGCGAATCGGTCAACACCCTCATCGCATCTGACTCCCAGGTTCCGTGGGGCGTGGACGGCGTCGGCGGGACGGTCACCGAACCGGCCTGGCGGCACAAGCCCAGCTGGTACCTCGTCGCGACCGAGGACCGGATGATCCCGCCGCCGGCCCAGCGCATGATGGCCGAGCGCGCCGGAGCGAAGGTCGTCGAGGTCATCGGCAGCCACGCCGTCTACGTCTTCCAGCCCGCCGCTGTCGCCGACCTCATCTGCGAGGCCGCCGCCTGACGTCCGCCCCGGATACCGATCACATCCGACCGGACAGTTCCACCAAGTGACAAGGCGCTGCTCAGAAGGGCGTTCAGACAGGGGCCGCCGACGAGCCGCCCAGAACACGCGCACCCGCAGAACTGAGCGCATCAGTGAAAGGCCGGAATCCTCATGACCCACGTTTCCGACGAAGGCATGCTGCTCATCCCCGGCGGCACCCTCATCAGCGCCACACCCACTGATTCCGCCACGGCGCACGACCGGCCCGGTCAGAAGCGATCTGTCAACAGAGGTGACAGTTACTCCGGCTCAGCGGTCCGCTCCTACCTGGAGGCCGGGTTCGCTGGACGGGACCTCGGGAGCAAGCGATCATGGCTCCATATGGCGGCAAACCAGCCAGTAAGAGCACTTTTCGGGCGGGAGTCCGAACAGCGGCGTCTCGGCGATTTCGTGGACGGCGTCCGCAGGAGCGGCGGGGCGATGCTGGTGCGCGGCGAGGCGGGGATCGGGAAGTCGGCCCTGTTGCTGGACACGGCGGGGATCGCGGCCGCGCGTGGCATGCGGATCTTGCGGACGGTGGGTGTGGAATCAGAGACGCACATGCCCTTCGCCGGCCTGCATCAGGTATTGCTTCCGCTTCGTACCGAGATCGGGGAACTGCCCGCCCCGCAGCGCGACGCGCTGGGAGCGGCGTTCGGGCTGACCGACGCCCGGGTGCCCGACCCGTTCCTCATCGCCTTGGCGGCGCTGAACCTCCTGGGCGAGGCCGCCGCCCGCTCGCCCGTCCTGCTCCTGGTCGAAGACGCTCACTGGCTGGACCGCGCCAGCGCCGACGTGCTCGCGTTCGTCGCGCGACGGCTGGAGTCCGAACCGATCGTGCTGCTGGCCGCGATACGCGACGGTTTCCCGAGTCCACTTGACGGGGCCGGGCTACCGGAGTTGCTCCTCGATCGGCTCGATGACAGCGCCGCGACCGCCTTGCTGGACGCCTGCGGCACCACCCTGACGCCGACGGTGCGCACACGGTTGCTACGGGAGGCTGCGGGAAACCCGTTGGCCCTGGTCGAGCTGCCGATCGCCGCGGAAACGCAGGGCGGGAAGGGGCCCCTGCCGCCGGGATGGCTCCCGCTGACCACCCGGCTGGAACAGACCTTCACCGCCCGCATGTCGGGGTTGCCGTCGATCCTCCGGACCATGCTGCTGGTCGCCGCGCTCAACGACAGCACCGCCCTTTCCGAGATCCTCGATGCCACCGCGTTGATCACCGGCGTACCGGTCACGGCAGACGATCTGGCGCCCGCTGTCACCGTACGGCTGGTCGACGTGCACGAGACCGGAGTGTCGTTCCGGCACCCGCTCATGCGCTCGGCGATCTACCAGGGGGCGAGCATCTCCCAGCGGCACGCGGTGCACGCCGCCTTGGCCGACGTCCTCACCGGCCGGCCGGACCGTCGCCTCTGGCACCGCGCGGCATCCACCCCCAGGCCGGATGAGACCATCGCCGTCGAGCTGGAGACCACGGCCAGAAGTGTGCGAGGTCGGGGCGACCTGTTGTCGGCCGTCGCGGCGCTGGAGCACGCGGCCAGGCTCAGCGAGAATCCCGCTCACCGGTGTGAACGGCTGGTGCGGGCCGCCGAGTACGCGGCTGAGATGGGACGGCGCGATATCGTCGGGCGGCTGCTGGGCGAAGGCGAGCGGCTGCAGCCGTCGGCCCAGCAGCGGGCTCGTATGGTGTGGATCCGCGAGACCTTCGAGGACGGCATCCGTGACGACAGCGCGGCGGCGCACTCGCTGGCCGACCTCGCCGAGAGCATGGCGGCGCAGGGAGATGTCGATCTCGCGCTGAAACTCCTGTCCAGTGCGTCCTTGCGATGTTTCTGGGCTCATGCTGACGAGCGGTCGCGGCAACGCGTCGTCACCGTGGCCGAGGGCCTGCCCGTCGACGATCTGGACGGGCGGTTGCTGACGGTCTTGGCGTTCGCGGCTCCCATCGAGCGTGGCCAGGTCGTGATCGAGCGACTACGCCATCTGGCCGCCCACCCGACCGGCGACCGGCTGGCGGCCCGCCTGCTCGGCAGTTCGGCGTTGATGGTGGGGGCGTTCGACCTGTCAGAGGAATTCTGCGCCGCCTCGTTGCCGGCCCTGCGCGCGCAGGGCCGGCTCAGCCTCCTGGCACGAGACCTCGGGGCACAGGCGTGGAGCGCGGCCCGGCTGGCCGACCTGAGCCTGGCCATTCCCGCGGCCGAGGAGGCCGCCCGTCTGGCGCACGAGACATCCCAGCCGCTGATGCACGCCATGGCTCAGGCCTCGGGCGCGGTGCTCGCCGCGCTACGCGGCGAACAGGATCGCGTGGAGAGCCTCGCGGTGGCGGCCGAGCAGGTGGCCCTGCCCATCGGAGCCCGCCCCGTGCTGGCCACGGTGCAGCATGCGCGTGGGCTCGCCGCGCTGGGCGAGGGACGTTACGCCGACGCCTTCGACCATCTGCGACGGGTGCACGACCCCGCCGATCCGGCCTTCCACCTGGCGCTTCGCTGCTTTTCCATCGCCGAACTCGCAGACGCCGCGGTGCACAGCGGTCAAAGCCGCGCGGTCGCCGGCATCATCGGGGAACTGGAGACGGTGGCGCTCACCACACCGTCGCCGTCCTTGCACGCCGACCTGCGCTACGCCCGGGCCGTTCTGGCCGATGAGGCGGCAGCGGAGCCCTTCTTCGATGCCGCGCTCGGGGCCGACCTGCGGCGATGGCCCTTCGTGCGGGCCCGGGTGCAGCTGGCGTACGGTGAATGGCTGCGGCGCCAACGGCGTACGGCCGAGTCGCGGGCGCCCTTGCGCACGGCTCGCGAGACGTTCGACGCCTTGGGGGTGATCCCCTGGAGCGAGCGGGCGCGCCAGGAGCTGCGGGCCTCCGGCGAGAGCAGCCGCAGCCGCAGCAGCGAAGCACGCGACGTGCTGACCGCACAGGAACTCCAGATCGCCCAGATGGCGGCCGACGGCCTGACGAACCGGGAGATCGGCGAGAAGCTCTACCTGTCCCATCGAACCGTCAGCTCCCACCTCTACAGGATCTTCCCCAAGCTGGCGATCACCTCGCGATCGGCGTTGAGCACAGCCCTGCGCGTATCAGCCTGACCTCACCGCTTCGCTCGGGTGACGCTCGGTGACGCAGTCATGTGACGCTCGCGAGGCGCGCGGAGGGCTTCCTACGGTGAGGCCATGACCACAGGGAACTCCTTCAAGAACGGCAGCACGCCGACCGTCGTGCTGGTCCACGGCGCCTTCACGGACGCGTCGAGCTGGGCGGGCGTGATCGCCGAGCTCCAGGCATCCGGGATCCCCGTGACCGCGGTGGCCAACCCGCTGCGCGGGGCGGCCACCGACGCCGCCTACCTCGCCGGCCTCGTCGCCGCGATCGACGGCCCGGTCCTGCTGGTGGGTCACTCCTATGGAGGCGTGGTCATCACCCGGGCCGGGGCCCAGGCGGGCAACGTGGTCGGGCTGGTCTACGTGACCGCGTTCGCCCTGGAGGCAGGGGAGAGCGTGCTGGACGTCACGGGCCGCTTCCCCGACAGCCTGCTGGGCCCGGCGCTGCGGCCGGCCGTCTTCCGCACAAGCGATGGAGAGGAGGCCGTGGAGCTGTACCTCAAGGACGACCATTTTCCAGCTGTGTTCGCCGCCGACCTGCCTGAGCGCCTCACCTCGGTGGCGGCCGTCGCGCAGCGCCCCATCGCGGCGGTGGCGTTCGAGGAGAGCTCTCCCGCCGCGAGCTGGACGAGTCTGCCGTCCTGGTACGTCGTGGCGACCGCCGACCAGGCGATCCATCCCGCCGCCCAGCGTTTCATGGCCCAGCGCGCCGGAGCCGACACCATCGAGGTCGACGCCTCGCACGCGATCGCGCTGGCGCAACCGGCAGCGGTGGCCGGCCACATCCGCACCGCCGCGACCGCGACCCAGGCGGTCACGCACACCCATCCGGCATGACAGCCGTGTTCCTGAGGAGCAACCGATGACCGCACCGACCATTCCCGTCATCTTCATCCACGGCCTGTGGCTGCACGCCACCTCCTGGTCCGCCTGGACCGAGCTGTTCACGACCGCCGGCTACGACGCGGCAGCCCCCGGCTGGCCGGGCGACAGCGAAAGCGTCGAACAGTCCAGAAAAGACCCCGACAGCATCGCCGACCACGGCATCGACGACGTCGTCGCCCACTACACGGAGATCATCAACGCTCTGGACGTCAAGCCGATCCTGATCGGCCACTCCTTCGGCGGCATGATCGCCGAGAAGCTGCTCGGGCAGGACCTGGCCCGAGCCGCGATCGCGATCGACGCCGCACAGATCAAGGGGGTGTTGCCGCTGCCGCTGTCGGCGCTGCGCTCGACCCTGCCGGTGTTCAAGAACCCGGCCAACAAGCATCGGGCCGTCTCCCTCACCCTCGACCAGTTCACCTACGCCTTCGGCAACGCCATCCCGGCTCAGGAGGCCGCCGAGCTGTACCAACGCTGGACCATTCCCGCGCCGGGCAAGCCGCTGTTCGAGGCCGCCGCCGCCAACTTCTCCCCCCACTCACCCGCCAAGGTCGACACCGGCAACAACGCCCGGGGTCCGCTGCTGCTGATCGCCGGCGGCAAGGACCACACCGTCCCCGAGACCGTCACCAAAGCGACCCTCAAGCAGTACCGGGACTCCACGTCGATCACCGACTTCCAGGAGTTCCCCGATCGCGGCCACTCCCTGACCATCGACCACGGCTGGCGTGAGGTCGCCGACGCGTGCCTGACCTGGCTCGCCGGGTACGACCTGTAGACGAGCGAGAGCGATCCGCGGCGTTGAGCGCCATCACCGCTCAACGCCGCGGACTGTGCCGCAGAAAGGGATGTCATGGACTTGGAACTGCAGGGCAAGGTCGCGGTGGTGACCGGTGCCAGCAAGGGAATCGGACTGGCCATCACCCAGGCCCTGGTCGAGGAGGGAGTCCAGGTCGTCGCCGGATCACGCCGAAGCACACCTGAACTGAAGAAAGTGGGCGAACGGGGAAGTATGCAGGCGATCGAGGTTGATCTCGCCACCACCGCGGGCCCGGCCCACCTCATCGCCGCCGCGCTGGCACACGGACGCCTCGACATCCTGGTCAACAACGTCGGCGCGGTCGCGCCGCGCCTGACCGGGTTCCTGAACGTCACCGACGAACAATGGCTGCACAGCCTGACGCTCAACCTGATGGCGGCGATACGCACCACCCGCGCCGCGCTGCCGACCATGCTCGCGGCCGGGCATGGCAACATCGTCACGATCAGTTCGGTCAACGCCTTCCTGCCCGACCCGGCAGTGATCGACTACAGTGCCGCCAAAGCCGCCCTCACCAACTTCTCCAAAGCCCTGTCGAAAGAGGTCGGGGCCCAAGGCATCCGGGTCAACACCATCAGTCCCGGTCCGGTCACCACGGACCTGTGGCTCGGAGACGAAGGCGTCGCCGCGACCGTTGCCCGCGCCAGTGGCGGTGACCCCGCGGCGGTGGCCGAACAGACCGCCGCCCAAGCCGAGACCGGCAGGTTCACCCACCCACACGAGATCGCCGACCTGGTACTGCTCCTGTCCAGCGACCGAGCGGGGAACATCACCGGCACCGACTTCGTCATCGACGGAGGACTCACCAAAACCCTGTGAATCTCTCGCCTTGCCGGCGACCTGCCGCCCAGGGCTTATGACGCCTTCTTACCGGCACCCCTTCTTACAGCGTGATGTCGTGGCACCGCTGCCCACGGGCCGAGCGGCACCCCGGCTGCGGTCGTGTCCGGGCATCGGTAGGCGATCTGGACAACGGGGGTCGGACGGGGCTGGCGCCACGCTGGTTACTCCGGGTTCATCAGCCTGGAGAACTACCGGGGATGCGACCCTGGTCGCAGGGAAAGATCGTCACGAGTGGTGACGAGAGACGGGCGCCGACGCCGCCAGGATGGAGATCCGTTTCCACGATCTCCAGCGAAGGAAGGCGTATGCCGCCGATGAATGGTAAGCGCATGGCGATCGCCGTGCTGGTCGCCGCGGGCCTGCTGTCGCCTGTTCCGGCCGCCGCACAGGCGCGGCACGACGAGCCCGTCGGCATGCGGCAGGCGCTCGAGGCGGCCGTGTCCGCCGGTGCCCCCGGCGTCCTGGTCCGGATCGACGACGAGCACGGGACGTGGATCGCCACCAGGGGGACCGCCGACCTGGACACCCGCGGAGCGGTGCCGCGCGAGGCGCGCTTCCGCGTCGCCAGCGTGACCAAGAGCATGGTCGCCGCAACCGTCTTGCAACTGGTTCAGGAGGGCGAGCTGAGCCTGGACGAGCCGATCGGCAGACGGCTACCCGGCCAGATCGACGGCGGCGACCAGATCACGGTGCGGGAGTTGCTCAACCACACCGGCGGCCTGGCCACCTACGACGAAGCCGCCGAGTTCGCCGATCCCGAGCAGTACGGTAAGCGGAGCTATACCCCACGGCAGCTCATCGACGAGGCCGAGGGGCTGCCCTCGCCCGAGCGGGGTCGCTTCAGCTACTCCAACACCGGCTACATCTTGCTCGGGCTGCTCGTGGAGAAGGTGACGGGCCATGAGCTGAGCGAGGAACTCGAGCGGAGGATTTTCCGGCCGGCCGGTATGACGCGCTCCTACCTGCCCAAGACCTGGGACGGCATCCGTGGCCCACACGCCACCGGCTACTACCTGCCCACGGGCGCCGATCCAAGCCGGCCGGGCTCGCTGCGGCCCATCACCCGGCTGAACCCGTCCTTCGCCTGGGCCGCGTACGGAGTGGTGTCAGACGCCCGCGACCTGAACCGCTTCTACCAGGCGCTCTTCGGCGGCCGGCTCGTCAGCCAGAACCTGCTGACACAGATGCGCACCGGCGTCACCACGCCCCAGGCCCCGATCTTCCCCCGGTACGGGCTCGGGCTGGAGGCGGTGGGGCTCACCTGCGGCGAGATGTGGGGCGCGACCGGCTCGATCCCCGGCTACGAGACCTTGAGTTTCGCCGATGCCACGGGCAAGCGCCGGATGACGCTGTCGGTCAACGTACACCGCGGCGATCCTGCGGTCGCGCACATGTTGCTGGCCGCCGTTGACGCGCTCAACCGCTATTTCTGCGGTGAGCCGTACGAACTGCCAGGTGCGGCGTCGAAGGCGCGGTGATCGATCCGTGGCCCTGCTTTGCTGTATCAGCAACAAATTTTGCGCACCCGGCCCGTGGGGTCGCATAGTTCATCGCGGAGGTGGTCAAAGTGACCGATCAGCTGGGGAACGGCTATGACGTGGTGGTGGTCGGCGGTGGCGCTGCCGGATTGAGCGGGGCGCTGATGCTGGCTCGGGCGCGGCGGTCGGTGGCCGTGATCGACGCGGGGGCCCCGCGCAACGCGCCGGCGCAGGGCGTGCACGGGCTGCTGGCGCGGGAGGGGATCCGGCCGGCCGAGTTGCTGGAGCGTGGCCGGGCCGAGGTCCGCGGTTATGGCGCTCATGTGGTGGCCGGGGAGGTCGCCACGGCGGTCCGGGACGCCACGGGGTTCACCGTGGCGCTGGCCGACGGCAGGTCCGTCCGGGCGCGCCGGCTCCTGGTTGCCGCCGGGCTGGTCGACGAGCTGCCGGACGTGCCGGGGCTGCGGGCTCGGTGGGGCAGGGATGTGATTCATTGCCCGTACTGTCACGGCTGGGAGGTTCGTGACCGGGCCATCGGCGTACTGGCCAGCGGGCCGATGGCGGTGCACCAGGCGCTGCTGCTGCGTCAGTGGAGTGCCGACGTCACGCTCTTCTCCCACACCATGCCGCCGCCGGACGGCGAGGAGGCGGAGCGGCTGGCCGCTCGCGGCATCACCGTGGTGGACGGCGAGGTGGCGTCCCTGGAGATCGTCGAGGACCGTCTCGTGGGAGTACGGCTGAGCGACGGCACGCCGGTCCGCCGCGAGGTGATGGCGGTCTCCGCGCGGATGGTGGCGCGCGCCGGGTTCCTGGCGACGCTCGGGCTGCGGCCGGTCGAACATGCCGCGGGGGTCGGCGAGTACATTCCCGCTGACCCGACCGGCCGTACGGACGTGCCCGGCGTTTGGGCCGCGGGCAATGTCAGCGATCTGGTCGCCCAGGTGAGCACTGCCGCCGCGGCGGGTGCCACCGCGGGGGCCCAGATCAACGCCGATCTGGTCGCCGAGGAGACCCGCGAGGCGGTGGCCGCCTACCGGGACCCGTTCTCGGCCGAGTCCGAAGCGCGTCTGTGCCAACTGGCGATGGGGGAGAGCCGCCACGGCCTGTGAACCATCGCGGCAGGTCGCCGTCCTCGCGGGACATATCATGCCATGTCGTGATCCGTTCCTGGCGTGGCCGACTCGCGCGTTCGCTGCGCGGTGAGCTCGCGTACATCCGCACCAGCTGGCACGGGCTGGCCACCAAGGACTCCCACCAACGGCTGCAGGCCCGCCAGATCGGCAAAGCCACCCTGGCGGCCGTGCTGGCCTGGTTCCTGGCCAGCCGGCTGCTGCCGCACGAGAGCATCTGGATCGCCCCCGCCACGGCCGTGATCATGGTGCACGCCACGGTGTACCAGACCCTGACCAACGGGTTACGCCGGGTCGTCGCCGTTGCCGCCGGCGTCATCCTGGCCGGCAGCATCGGCTCCCTGATCGGTCTGACCGCGCTCAGCCTCGTCCTGGTCATCCCACCCGCGCTGCTGGCCGCGCGCTGGCGCCGGATGGGCAAATACGGCTCCGACGTGGCCGCCACCGCCGTCCTCATGCTCTCCTTCGGAGCCGCCTCTCAGGAGCGCTACCTGCTGGCCTACATCATCGCCACCGCCATGGGCGCGGTGTGCGGGGCCGCCATCAACACCTTGCTGTGGCCGCCGCTGTACCACCGCCGCCCCGACGCGGCCTTCCGGCGCCTGGCCGAGCAGGGTGCCGCGCTGCTCGAAGACGTGGCCGACGGGCTGCGCCAAGGCTGGGACCTGTCCGGCCTGGCCGAGTGGCAGGCCCAGGCCACCCGGTTGACGGAGCGCCTGGCCGCCGCCGAGGCCGCCGTGGCGGCCGGCGCCGAGAGCCGTCGCTACAACCTGCGCCGCCTCACCGCGCCACCCGGCCGCGACCACGCACCGCACCTGCGGACCATGGCCGCGGTCAGCACCCACATCGGCGCCGTCATCCAGGCGCTGGCCCACCTCGACAACCGCCACACCCCGCCGTCCAGCTCGGCTGACGTCAGCGACGCGTTCGCCCGCGACTACGCCGACCTGCTGGACCGGCTCGCCGACATCCTGGCCCTTCAGGTCCGGCACGCCGACGACCCCGACTCCATCCGGGACCAGCTGGCCCGCGCGCAAGCCCGGGCCATCGGGATCCACGAGGAGATGAGCGCCGAGATCCAGGCCGGTCAGGTCGACCACCCTGAGGGCTGGGCCGTCAGCGGCAGCCTGCTCACCGACGCCCACCGCATCATGATCCTCCTGGCCGACGGACACGACCCCACCATGGTCGCGCCTGCCAAGGGTCCTCACTGACAACCACGGCCGCAAGGGTCAGTGGCGTTCCTGACGCGGCAGCACCACCTCGGCCGTGATCAGCTGGAGGGCGGCGGCGGCCGGGATGGCCAGCAGCGCGCCCACCACGCCGAGCAGCGCACCACCGATCAGCGCGGCGACGATGGTGGTGGCAGGGGGTACGTCGACGGAGGACTTCATCACTCGCGGCGCGATCAGGTAGTTCTCGATCTGCTGGTAGACGACGAAGAACACCAGCGTGGCGATGGCCACCGGAAACGACACGAACAGTGACACCAAGATGGCGATGGTCGCCCCGATCCCGGCGCCGATCAGCGGTATCAGGTCGGTGACCGCCACGATGATGGACAATGCCAGCGCGTAGGGCACGCCGGCGATCGACAGGAACATGAACGAGGTCACGCCGGCGATCAGGGAGATGAGCAGGTTCCCGGCCACGTACCCGCCGACGCTTTTGAAGATCTGGTCGCCCAGCATCTGTACACGCGGCCGCCGGCTCCTGGGGACCAGCCGGTACCCGACCCGGATCATGGAGGGCAGCGCGGCGAGAAAGTACAGCGTCAAGATCAGTCCCGTGATGGCGGAGAAGACCGCGCTGACCACGACGCTGGCCGCGCCGAGCAGCCCGCCGAACAACTGCTGTCCGACCTGGCCGCCGGTGAGGTAGGCCTGCGCCTGCTCCAGCAGGCCGAAGCGCTGATCGAGCTCGCGCACCTGCGGGTTGTTCTGCAGTTGGCTGATGTAGGTGGGTAACTGTTCGACGAACTGGCCGCTCTGCTGGGACACGGCGGGCACGACCGCGATGACGAAGACCGCGAAGAACGCGATCACCGCGACGAACACCAGGGTGATCGCCAGCCAGCGCGGCAGGCGCCGCTCTTCCAGCCATTCCACCATGGGGTTGAGCCCCACGGCGAGGAACAGCGACGTCACGATCAAGATCAGTATCGAGACGGCGGCGGTCAGCGCCTGGACCAGCAGCCAGGCGGCCAGTACGCCGAGCGCGGCGGTGAAGCCGAAGAGGAAGGGGTTGCTGCCGAAGGGGCGGCCGGGGCGGCCGAACGGTAACGGCGAGGGTTTCTCTCGAACGGCCCGGGCATCGCCCGGGGCCTGCGCGGTGGGGTGATCAGAGGGTTCCGGCACGGGGGCTCCTCTGCCCGGGAGGATCGCTTCGTACCGCGCCGGGGGTCACAGCTTGCCCACCGCTGAGCGTGCTGTGGCGAACGTGTGTGGCCGCTACGTCATCAGCGGTCGAACCAGCGGGTCGCCGAAGGCGTGAGCAGCATGATGACGAGCACCAGCGGTACGAGCGCGGCCGAAACCAGCGTGGGCCAGCCGAGACCGCCGTCGATCGCGTTCGCGAGGAGGGAACCACCGGCCGAGACCACTTCGACGGCGATGACACCCCAGCGCACGAGCTTACGTCGCGAGGACCAGCGGGAGAGCAGCCAGCACATGAGCGCTGTGATCACGGCGCTGTAGAGGAGCAGCAGGAGGAACGGCCAGCTGAAGCCGAAAGCGAGGGTGCCGATCACGATGGCGAGCCCCACGAGGCTGAAGGCCACATCGAGGGTCATGACGAACCTGGCGGCTCGCATGAACGCCGGCATAGGCTCGACCTGGACCGCATCTGTCACATGATCAGGGTAGCCCTCTCGACGCCGGGACGCGATCACTCCCAGGTCACGGAGGCCGGGTCCAGGCCATGGGCAGCCGCGCTCGCGAAGATCACGTCGCGCAGCCAGACGGCCAGCCCCGGCTCGAGGGTGTCGTAATACTCCGCGAAACGCGGATCCTCAGCGTGCATCCGCCCGATGCACACCTGCATCGCGCGCGTACAGTCGTAGTGCTGTGAGATCGACGCGCGGTGCCGCTCGGCGAGCGTGTTCGCCTCGTCGGTGCCGGGCGCGACCCCGGTGCGCTTCGCGGCGGCGAGGTCGGCCGTCAGCGCGTCCGCCTCTGCCGTCACCCGCTTCCAGTCCTGCGGTGTCTTGTCGGCGGCTCGCTCGAGGTACTGGGCCCATTGCGCGCTCTCGCCCCAGCGCTCCGCCGCCTCCTCGGTCCAGGCGGGCCGCCAGTGGCTGCCGAAGATCTCGACCTGCTCTTGCGGAGTCAGCCGCATCCCTGAGTCGGCGGCCTCCGTCACGCGATCGACCGCGCGGACCATCGCCTGGAGGCGGGCGATGCGCTCGACCAGAAGTGACCGCTGCCGGCGTAGGTGCTCGCGCGCGTCGGTGGCCGGGTCGTCGAGTACCCGGCCGATTTCGGCGAGAGAGCAGCCGAGCTCCTTGTAGACGAGCACCCGGTGGATCCTGGTGATGTCCTCGGTCGAGTACACCCGGTATCCGGCCCAGGTGCGGCCGCTCGGGCGTACGAGGCCGACGTCGTCCCAGTGGTGCAGCGTTCGTACGGAGATCCCGACGAGCGCGGCCGCGCGACCGACGGTGAGGCCGTCGGTCCCGGCGGAGTCAGCGTCCCCTCCGTCGATGGCGGGTCCGGGTTCGCGGATGTCCCTCGTCATGAGCCCAGTCTCTCTCACCTTGAGACTCGCTCTGGGATCGCGGGCTCGCCGCGGCTCGGTCACCACAGAAGTTGTCCTACCCCCGGCGTATATACCCTCGGGGTATAGTGACGCCTCATGAGCGTACCCCTT
Source organism: Nonomuraea sp. NPDC050680 (assembly GCF_040654555.1). NCBI lineage: Bacteria > Bacillati > Actinomycetota > Actinomycetes > Streptosporangiales > Streptosporangiaceae > Nonomuraea > Nonomuraea sp. NPDC050680. The sequence continues at coordinate 232,835 of NZ_JBFAIF010000010.1, forward strand.
GCCTTGCTCGGCCTGCTGGAACGGGAGCCGAGTCATGGATACGACCTGAAACGCGACTACGACACCTTCTTCGGCCGCGGTAAGCCCCTGCCCTTCGGCCAGGTCTATTCCACGCTCGGCCGGCTGGCCAGAGACGGCAAGGTCACCGCCGGGCCGAGCGAGCCGGGCGACGGGCCCGACCGTAAGCGCTATGCCATCACCCCGGTGGGCACGGGCGAGGTCGCGGAGTGGCTGACCGAGCCGGTGGCGGCCGAGCCGTACCTGCAGACCGTGCTGTTCACCAAGGTCGTGCTGGCCCTGATGCTGGGACGCGACGCGGCGGGCTACCTCGACGCCCAGCGGGCGACGCATCTGCGGCGCATGCGGGAGCTGACCGAGATCAAGCGCGCCGGCAACCTGGTCGACGCGCTGCTGGCCGATCATGGGCTGTTCCGTCTCGAGGCCGACCTGCGGTGGATCGACGTCACCCAGGCCCGGCTGGACGCGCTGACGGCGGCGGTGCGCGAGCGATGATCGTCAACCCTGTGCTGCGGGCCGAGGGGATCAGCCGCTCCTTCGGCAACACGCCCGCGCTGCGCGAGGCCGGCCTGTCGGTGAGCGCGGGTGAGGTCCTGGCCGTCATGGGACCCAGCGGTTCCGGCAAGTCGACGCTGCTGCACTGCCTGGCCGGGATCTTCACCCCGGACAGCGGCGAGGTGTGGTTCGACGGGCGGCGGCTGGACACGCTGAGCGACGGCCGCCGCAGCGAGTTACGGCGCACCGCCTTCGGCTTCGTCTTCCAGTTCGGCCAGCTCGTGCCGGAGCTGACCGTGGCCGACAACGTGGCGCTGCCGCTGCTGCTCGGCCGTACCCGGCGCCGTCGGGCCTACGCGCGGGCCGCCTCCTGGCTGGAGCGGCTGGAGCTGGCAGAGCTGGGCGGCCGGCGCACGGGGGAGCTGTCCGGCGGGCAGACGCAGCGGGTGGCCATCGCCAGAGCACTGGTGACCGGGCCGCGGGTCGTCTTCGCCGACGAGCCGACCGGCGCGCTCGACTCTCTCACCGGCGAGCACGTGATGGAGCTGCTGGTGGGCCTGGCCCGCCAGGAGGGCACCACCGTGATCGTGGTGACCCACGACGCCCGGGTGGCCGCCTGCGCCGACCGGGAGGTCGTCGTCCGCGACGGCCGGGTCACCGACCCGTACGCCAGCGGGATCGTCCGATGATCAGGCTGGGCCTGCGGCTGTCGCTGAGCAGCGGCAGGGAGGCGGTGGCCAGGCTGGCGCTGATCGTCGCCGGGGTGGCGGCCGGCGTCGCGGTGCTACTGGGCACGCTGTCGCTCTTCAACGCCTTCCAGGCCACCAACGACCGCCTGTGCTGGGAGTGCACGCGCGGCGCGGCACCCAACGGCTGGGCCCTGGAGGCCACCGCCGACGGCGCGCTGTGGAACCTGCACGAGGACTACTACGCCGGCCAGATGATCACGAGGCTGGACGCCGCCGCGCTCGGCACCCGGGCGCCGGTCATCCCCGGCCTGTCCCGCATGCCCGCTCCCGGCCAGTACTACGCCTCGCCCGCGCTGGCCAGGCTGCTGGACTCGGCGCCGCGCGAGCAACTCGCCGATCGCTTCCCCGGCACCCGTGCCGGGCTGATCGGCCAGGCCGGACTGTCCGGGCCCGACGAGCTGGCCATCGTGGTGGGGCGGACACCGGGGCAGGTCGCCGCCATGCCCGGCGCCACGCAGGTCGACACAGTCGCCACCGAACCCGCGACCGACGGCAACGCCGACATCTACCGGTTCGGCTTCGGTGTCGGCGCCATCGCGCTGATCGTCCCGCTGCTGGCGCTCGTGGGCAGCGCCACTCGGCTGGCGGCCGCCCGCCGTGAGACCCGTCTGGCGGCGATCCGGCTGGTGGGCGCCACCTCCCGGCAGATCAACGTGCTGGCCGCGGTGGACGCCGCGCTGGGCGCGCTGCTCGGCGCGCTGGCCGGCCTGGCGCTCTTCCAGGTGGTGCGGCCCGCCCTGGCCGGGGTGCGGATCACCGGCGTCCGCTTCTTCCCCGAGCTGATCGCCCCACGTCCTTGGCAGTACGCGGCCGTGCTCGCCTGCGTGCCGGTCGCCGCGGCGGGCGCCGCCCTGTGGTCGCTGCGCCGGGTGCGGATCTCACCTCTCGGTGTGGCCAGGAAGGGCGCGGCGCCTGCGCCCAGGGCGTGGCGGGTGATCCCGATGCTGGCCGGGCTGGCGCTGTTCGCGGGCCCGGTGTTCCGCGGCGGCAACGACCCCGATGCCGTGCTGGCCGTGGCGGGGCTCGCCCTGATCATGGTCGGGCTGATCCTGGCCGGCCCCTGGCTGACGATGCGGGCCGCTCGCCTGGCCGCCCGGCGGACCCGGAGCGCGGCGACGCTGCTGGCCGCGCAGCGGATGGTCGCCGACCCCAAGGCCGCCTTCCGCGCGGTGAGCGGGCTCGTGCTGGCGGTGTTCGTCGGTACGGCGATCGCCGGCATCGTTCCCGCGGTGCTGTCCGGGCAGCAGGCCGTGGCCGGGGGAGCGCTGAACCACGTACTGCGCGCCCAGTTCGCCCGGCCCGGCACCGCGGGGCTGTCCCAGCAGACCCAGGAGGACCTGCTCGCCCGGCTGCGCGGCTTCCCGGGCGTGGACGTACTGCCGATCTACGCCATCGCGGAGCAGCCGACCGGCCCGCCGCCCGCGGACGGCCAACCGCCCGCGAGAACCGCCGTCGAATGCGCGAGCCTGGCCCGCTTCCCCGCGCTCGGGCGGTGCCCGGCGGCCACGCACGCCGTGGCGGGAGCCTTCTACCGCGTGGTCAACGTCGACAACCCGCTCACCGTCGACAAGATCCTGCCTCTCGCGGGAGCCGGCAGCCGATCCGTCTCCACCACCACCGGCCTCGACATGGAGTCGATCCTGATCGCCACGGCCGACCCGGTGGCGGTGGAGCGGATCCGCACGCTGCTGGCCGAGCACACCGCCGAGGCCCCGATGACCTTCGCCGAGGTCGCCCAGGTCAGAGCGACCCTGTACACCCAGGGCCAGAACATCGCGCTGGCCGTCGTCGCCCTGACCCTCATCGTCGGCGGCTGCAGCCTCGTGGTCGCGGTCGGCGGCGGGCTGGTCGAACGCAGGCAGCCGTTCACCCTGCTGCGGCTGGCCGGCACCCCCACCCGCACCCTGGCCGGAGTGGTGCTGCTGGAGTCCGCGCTGCCGCTCGTCCTGGCCGCCGTGCTCGCCGCCGGCGCCGGTTTCGGCGTGGCCGAGCCGCTCATCGACCAGCTCGCGATGAAGAAGGCCGCCCTGGCGCTGCCCGGCCCCGTCTACTTCGCGACCGTCGGCGGCGGCCTGACCGCCTCCCTGCTGGTGATCCTCGCCGGCCTGCCACTGCTCAGGCGCCTGACCGCGCCCGACAACGCCCGCTTCGAATAGGAGCCACATGAAGCTCATACCGCGACCGGCCGTGCTGGTCGCGCTGTTCGCGCTGGTCGTGCTCGCTTCCGCCGTGGTGGTGCGCGCGACCGCGCCGTCCGCCGCCGACGAGCGCTACTCCGCCACGATCCGGCGCACCGAGTACGGCATCCCGCACATCTCTGCCAAAGATTACGGCGGCCTCGGGTTTGGGTACGGCTACGCCTTCGCACAGGACAACCTGTGCGTGCTGGCCTCGTGGGTGGTGACCATGCGGGGCGAGCGGTCCCGCTACTTCGGCGCCACGGCCATGTCCGACGACCCGGTCCGCCCGGTCACCAACCTGTCCAGCGACGTCTACAACAAGAGCGTCACGGGCTCCGGCGTCGTGGGGCGGCTGCTGGCCCGGCCCGCGCCGGTGGGGCCGGGCGCCGAGGTGCGCCGCCTGGTCGACGGCTACGTCGCGGGATACAACCGCTATCTGGCCGACACCGGTGTGACGAACCTGCCCGATCCCACCTGCCGGGGCAAGGCCTGGGTCGGTCCCATCACCGCCACCGACATCTGGAACAACCTGCTCGACCTCAACCGCATGATGGGCAGCTCCGGGCTCAAGGACGCCATCACCGGGGTGCGCGGGCCCGAGGCCGACGGTCCGGACAGGAAACCGGCCGCGGGCAGCAACGGCTGGGCGCTGGGCCGTCAGGCGACGCGCGACGGTCACGGCATGCTGCTGGCCGACCCGCACTTCCCGTGGAACGGGATCCGCCGCTTCTACCAGGTGCAGCTCACCATCCCCGGCGTGCTCGACGTCTCCGGCGGCAGCCTGTACGGCACCCCGGTCGTCCAGATCGGACACAACGCGAGCGTGGCCTGGACCCACACCGTCTCCCACGCCCAGCGCCTCACCCTCTACCAGCTGAGGCTCGCGGGTGACCGGAGCAGTTACCTGGTGGACGGCCACGCGGAGCCGGTGGGCCGCCAGGAGGTGGAGGTCATCCTGCGGGACGGTACCACCAGCGGCCACACGATCTACACCTCGCGCTACGGCCCGGTGCTCGCCGTCGGCCAGACCGACAAGGTCGCGTACGCGCTGGCCGACGTCAGCGCCGCCAACCTGCGCGCGGCCGACGAGTGGCTGGCGATGGGCAGGGCGAGGAACCTCACCGAGCTACGCGCGGCCCAGACCACCTACCAGGGCATGGCGTTCGTCCACACGCTGGCCGCCGACGTCGGCGGGACCGCCTACTTCGCCGACGCCTCGGTGGTCCCGCACGTCACCGACGCCAAAGCGCGCCGCTGCGCCAAGCCCTCGCCCATCCCGGGCCTGGAGGCATACGTCCTGGACGGCTCGACCACCGCGTGCCTGTGGGGCAAGGACGGCGACGCCGTGGTGCCCGGCATCTTCGGACCGGGCGAGCAGCCCAGGCTGACCCGCGCCGACTACGTGGCCAACTCCAACAACACCTTCTGGATGACGAACCCGTCGGCGCCCCTGACCGGCTACGCGCAGGCCTGGGGTCAGGCGCGCACCGAGCTGGAGCCGCGTCCCCGGGTCAGCCTGGACATGATCGCCCAGCGGCGGTCCGGCGCCGACGGCCTCGGCGAGCCCGGCTTCACCCTGAAGACGCTGCAGGCCACCGCGTACGGCAAGCGCAACTACACCTTCGAGCTCATGCGTACGGACCTGCTCCGGCTGTGCCGTGCCAACCCCGAGCCGACCACCTCCGAGGGTAAGCGGGTGAACGTACGCGAGGCCTGCCGGACGCTGGCCGACTGGGACGGGCGCGCCACCCTGGACGGCAAGGGGGCCATCCTGTGGCGGGAGTTCTTCACCCGGCTCGGGCGTCCCACCAAGCCGGGAGAGCCCGTGTTCAGCCCCTGGCGGGTGCCGTTCGATCCCGCGCGGCCGCTGACCACCCCTCGGGGGCTCAAGGGCGACGATCCGACGGTTCGGCAGGCCCTGGCCGACGCCGTGTTCTTCTTCCAGGCCAACCGCCTCCCCCTGACGCTGACTCCGGGCCAGGCGCAGCGCTACGCCTCGATCCCGCTTCCCGGCTGCACCGAGGGGGAGGGCTGCTTCGACAGGGTGCGCATGCGCGGTCCGCTCGGCGCCGACGGGCGCTACCCGGAGGTGGACACCGGCTCCAGCTTCATGATGGCCGTCGAGCTCACCCCTGAGGGGCCGCGTACCCGTACCGTCCTGACCTACTCCCTGTCCGCCAACCCCGCCTCGCCCCACCACACCGACCAGACGGTCCTGTTCTCGCGCGGTCAGTGGGTCACCGAGCGCTTCACCGAAGCCGAGATCGCCACCGCACCGCAGCTGAGAACCGCTACGGTGCGCGGGTGACGGAACGCGTCAAGCGGGGCCGAGTCAGCCGTCGAGGCGCACGGTGACGGTGACGCGGCCCGCTTCGTCACGCCGGGCGACCGCGTGCCCGGTGCGGTCGGCGCCGTCCAGGTCCAGCGATATCGGGCCGCCCTCGTCCAGGAAGTTGCGCCACCACTTCTTGGCGTCCGGCATCTGCACGCCGATGGTGACGACGTCGTCCGCCCGCCGGTAGGCGACGGGCGTGCTGAAGACACGTCCTGAGCGGCGTCCCGTGTAGGTGACGATCGTGAGGTGTTTGCGCACCAGCCGGCCCCAGCGAGGAGAGGAGCGCAGCGCGCTCGCGCAGGCGTTGACTCGGGTGACCGCTCGCTTCGGCAGGGGTCCTGTGTAGGGCACGAATCCTCCATCCCGGTAACTGGAGGGGTATCTCCAGTTACCGGTCACCGTAGCACGGTAAGTGGAGTACCCCATCCGGTTGCCGCGAAAGGGACCTATCGTCCCCGACGCAGCCCGCGCAGGAAGTTCCACAGCGCGGAGCGGGGCGTTACTTGCCCGGTGGCGACCTCACCCGCCGCGGATGGCTGCGCGTCCACGGAAGCCGGGGTGGCCGGGCGGACGTGCGTGCTGGCGAGTTCGTACTGGACGGGCAGGGACCGCAGCGCTCGCATGAAGGGGGAGGGGCGCCAGGGCAGCTGGTCGGGCGGCAGCGCCAGCTTCATCTTGGAGAACCGGTTGAAGAGCCGGCGTACGGCGATCGTGGTGATCTGGGTCGCGAGCCGCTGGCCCAGGCAGCTGTGCGGTCCCGCGCCCCAGGCGAGGTGGGCGCGGGTGCTGCGGATGGCCTGCCGATCGATCGCCCCGGCGAATCGCGGGTCGGCGTGCGCGCCCGCGACGGAGAGCATGACCGGGTCCCCGGCGGCGATCGTGTAGTTGCCCAGCTTCACGTCCGTCATCGGGAACCGGAAGGTCAGGTTGGCCATCGGCGGATTGAGCAGGGCGACCCGATTGACCGTCTCGTCGATCGACCCCGCCGACAGGCTCTCCCGGACATCCGGATTGGAGATGACCTCGACGACCACGTTGCAGACGAGGCTGGCGGTGAAGTCCAGCAGGCCGGGCAGCATGAGGAGCTCGCGGGCCAGCTCGTCCAGCGTGAAGTCCGGCTTCGCCTCGATCATGTAGGAGGGCAGGTCGTCCCCGGGATGGTCGCGCTTGCTCGCCGCGAGCTCCGTCATGGCGGCGTACAGCCGCTCGAACGCCGCGGGCGCGTCCGGCCCGGCGTCGATCATCCGCCAGAGGTCCATCACGACGTCCTCGCCGCGTGAGGCGGTGAAGCCGAGCATGCGGTTGGCGACCATCAGAGGGAGTGGCCGCGCGTACTGCGCCGCCAGGTCCGCCCATCCCGTGGAGCCGCCTTCCGCCAGCGTGTCGAGGAGGTCGTCGGCGTAGCGCACGATCGAACGTTCCAACTGCTGCGCCTGGATGTGGCTGGGGTTCTGGAAGGGCGCGAGCGCGCTGGTCCACGCGCCCCGCAACTCGCGCTGCGCCGTGCCCTCCTGGAACGCCGAGCTGTTGACCTGGAAGACGGGCAGCAGCGGCCAGTCCGCCGGTAGCCGCCCCTCGATGTTGGCCTGCCACCTGTCGACGTGCTTGCTCCAGATGCCGCCCGTGTTCTGCAGGACGCGCAGCACTTCCTCATAGCCCAGGACGAACCAGACCGGCACCCCGAGGAGGTCGACCGGGGCGACCGGTCCGTACGTGGCGCGCAGGCGTTCGTGCACCAGGGCGGGATCGGCGTCGTATTCCCTGGTCAGCAGCGGTTCTATGGGCGTCGACGATGGTGTTTGGGCAGGCTGCTGGGGCCACGGGCCATGGGTCACGGGGACGAACTACCTCTCTGGTCGCTCCCGTCGCCACGTTGGTGCAGATGTAACAGCACGAGTGATGCGCTCTGGGAGCTTTCTGCCGATTCACACAAGAGGTCAGTAAGCATCACCTATCCCGCTGGTCATGGCAAGAGTCCATCCTGATGACCCGCTCCGGGGGCACCAGCTCCTTACTGCCTCCTTAGAGCTAGTAATCTAAAGTGCTAGGAGTCTAGATAAATGGAGTGATCGTGATCGAGTTCCATCTGGACGGCCGGTCCGGGGTCTCGCCCTACCTGCAGCTGGTGCAGCAGGTGCGGCACGCGCTGCGGCTGGGCCTGCTGCAAGAGGGGGACCAGCTGCCGACGGTCAAGGAGGTGGTGGCACGGCTGGCGATCAACCCCAACACGGTGCTCAAGGCCTACCGGGAGCTCGAGCACGAGGGCCTGGCGGCGGCCAGGCCGGGGGTCGGGACGTTCGTGACGAAGACGCTGACCGACGCCTCACTGGCCGCGCACGGCCGGCTGCGCCAGGACCTGCGGCGCTGGCTGGCCAAGGCCCGCCTGGCCGGCCTCGACGACGAAAGCATCGAGGCCCTGTTCATGACCACCTTTCGGACCGCCGCTCAGGAGGACATAGCGTGACCGAGCGAAGCGAGGGCACCAATATGCACAGCACTCAAGTCATGAGAGCTCCGAAGGAGCTCTCATGACTTCTGTCCTGCAGGCCCAGGGACTGGGCAAGAAGTACGGCAAGCGCTGGGCGCTGCGCGAGTGCACCATCGACATCCCGGCGGGCCAGGTCGTCGGACTGGTGGGCCCCAACGGAGCCGGCAAGACGACGCTGCTGAAGCTGGCAGGCGGCCAGCTCGAACCGACGGCGGGCGGCATCACCGTGCTTGGTGGCCGGCCCGCGGGCACGCCCGCGCAGCTGGCCAGGGTCGGGTTCGTCGCCCAGGACACCCCCGTCTACGCGGGACTGACCGTCGCCGATCACCTGCGGTTAGGGGCACGGCTCAACCCCCGCTGGAACGACGGCATGGCCCAGGAACGCATCGCACAACTCGGCCTCGCCCCCGCCCACCGGGCGGGCAAGCTGTCGGGCGGCCAGCGCGCCCAGCTCGCCCTCACCCTGGGCCTGGCCAAGCGGCCCGAGCTGCTGATCCTGGACGAGCCCGTGGCCTCGCTCGACCCGCTGGCCCGCCGCGAGTTCCTGCAGCACCTGATGGAGGCCATCGTCGAGCACGAGTTCAGCGTGGTGCTCTCCTCCCACCTGGTCTCCGACCTGGAACGGGTCTGCGACTTCCTGATCGTCCTGGTCGACTCCCGCGTGCAGGTGGCGGGAGAGGTGGACAAGCTGCTGGCCACCCATTATCGGCTCTCCGGCCCTCGCCGCGATCCCGATCGGCTGCCCGCCGACCAGCAGGTGGTCTCCGCGCGCCACACCGACCGGCAGAGCACGTTCATCATCCGTACCGACGCCCCGATCCACGACCCCGCCTGGACGGTCACCCAGCTCAGCCTTGAGGACCTCGTCCTCGCCTACATGGACAAGCGCACCGCCGAGAACCGAGTCGCCCTGGAGGTGCGGCGATGATCTGGCTGACCTGGCGCCAGCTGCGCGGCTCGGCCGCGATGATGGCCGCCCTGCTCGTCATCCTCGCCACCGCCCTGGCTCTGACCGGCCCAGACCTGGCCGACGACTACTCCACCGGTATCGCCGCTTGCACTCAGGACGGCACCTGCGGTCGCTTCTACGACCGGTTCTTCGGCGAGTACGACACGCCCTTCATGGCCGTCAGCCTCATCGTGCTGCTCCTTCCCGCTGTGGTCGGGCTCTTCTGGGGAGCACCGTTGATCGCCCGCGAGCTGGAGACCGGCACGCACCTGCTGGTGTGGAACCAGAGCATCACCCGCGGCCGCTGGCTGGCGATCAAGCTCGGGTTCACCGGCCTGGTCGCCATGGCCGCCGCCTGTCTGTGCGGCCTCGCGGTGACCTGGTGGTCCGATCCCCTGGACAAGTCGGCCCCGGGCGACTTGGCCTTGATGGCTCCTCTGGTGTTCGGCGCGCGCGGTATCGCCCCGATGGGGTACGCGGCGTTCGCCTTCGTCCTGGGCGTGACCATGGGCACGCTGGTGCGTCGCACCCTGCCCGCCATGGCCCTCACCCTGACCGTCTTCGCCGCGATCCAGCTCGCCATGCCGCTGCTGGTCCGGCCCCACCTGATGACCCCGGTCACCTCGACCTTCGAGCTCAGCGAGACGAACGTGGACGGCATCGGCATAAGCCGTGACCAAGGCGGACGTGTGGAGATTCGGCTGAATGCGGCTGTTCCCGGCCACGCGGGCGCCTGGGTCCTGTCCAGCGGTCTCGTCGATCCGTCCGGACGTCCGACTGCCGGCCCCGAGCCCGGAATCGGGATCGTCAAGATCTCGACGACGTCGGGACCCTGCGCACCGTCGTCGTCGGCAGGGATGGGCGCGTGCCCGACGGAGATCAACCGGCTCGGCTACCGGCAGAAGGCGACCTACCAGCCCCTTGAGCGCTTCTGGCCCTTCCAATGGATCGAGACCGGCATCTACGCCCTGCTCACCCTGGGCCTCACCTGGCTGTCCTTCTGGTGGATCCGCAGGCGCCTGTCATGACCGCCGTCAAGATCGCGGTCGCCGGGCTCGCCCTCCTGCTGGCGGCGGCCTGCACCGCACCGACACCACCGCGCAGCCAGGCGAGCACGGCAGCCAGTACGGTCTGCGCGAAGCCCCAAGAACCCCCCGGGGCGGAGACGGCCACCACGATCGACGTCATCGAGCAGGCCTACTACTGCATCCTCGGAAACTATTACAGCGGCGCCACCCTCGACGCCCGTGCGCTGCTGACCGCCGGATTCCTCGCCCTGATCCAGGAGCTCAACCGCAACGGCCGCGACCTGCCCGAGGCCACCATGCCCGCGCTGACCGGCGACCGCAAAGCCGACTGGACCGCCTTCGAGACCGCCTACCGCAAGATCACCGACCAGGCCCCCGACCTCCGCGACAAGCTGGCGATCGTCACCCTGGAGGCCGTCGTGGCCGCCCTCGGCGACAACCACGCCCGCTGGACGCACGACGTCAAGCGGCCGCCCGACTACTACGACGGCGACGGCTACGGCCTGGGTCTGCAGGCGAACGTCGAACGCTCGCAGGTGGACGGCAACCCCGGCAGCGCCCTTCCCCCGCTGTTCGTCACCACCGTGCTCGGCGGCGCGGCACAGGCCGCCGGACTGCGGCCTGGCGACATCATCGAATCGATCAACGGGTCGGCGCCCTTCATCGACGGGACGGCCAGCCCAGCGATCGCCGCGCTCTACGCGCAATACCCCGAAGCGCGCCCGGTCCGGCTGCGGCTCCTGCGCCAGAGCACCGGCCGTCGCTGGAGCGTGACGCTCAAGCCCGGCCTCTACCAACGGGACCTGGCCGCCCTGCAAGTGGTGCAGTCCAAACTGCTGGACGACAGCATCGCCTACGTACGGTTGCGCGGGTTCGCCCCCGACTCCGCCGACCGGGTCCTCAGAGCGATCTCCAGGCTGCGCACCGGCCGCACTCTCACCGGCGTCGTACTGGACCTGCGCGGCAACGGCGGCGGCAGCCCCACCGAGGCGACCCGGCTGGTGAGCGCGTTCGGCCACGGCAAGGTCACCGCCTACCAGTGCACCGCGGACGGCAAGTGCGAGACCGCGCGGACCGACGACACCGTCGAGCTGGTCAACCTGCCGCTGATGGTGCTCACCGACCGCGGCTGCGCCTCGGCTTGCGAGCACTTCAGCTCCGCGATCAAGGACCAGCGCCTCGGCCGGCTGGTCGGCACCAGAACCGCCGGGATCATCTCCGGTCCGGCGCAAGCGTACCTGCTCAGCGACAACACCACGCTGGGCTTCCCCAACCGGCACCATCTGGGGCCCGATCGCGAGGTGATCGACCGGGTCGGCGTGCCGCCCGACCACCACGTGCCCCTGACCCCGAAGGACGCTGCCGCCGGGCGCGACCCCGCCCTGGCCGAGGCCCTGACCTTGCTGCACAAGTGAAGGGACCCTCGATGAGACATCTCCTGGCCGTCGCCGCAGGACTGGTCGTCCTCGCCGCGTCTGCCTGCTCCGCACCCATCCCGCCCCGGTCCGCCGCCCCGTCGGCCACGCCGACCGGGCCCGCGACCCTGCCCGCCCCCACCGGCGCCCATCCGGTCGGTACCACCGCCCTGTATCTGAAGGACACCTCTCGCCCCGATCCGTGGAACCTCGACGCCGACGCCAGGGAACTCAAGGTCACCCTGTGGTATCCGGCCGAGCAGCGGGACGGACAGCGGGCGCCGTACATGACACCGAAGGAATCGGAGCTCGCCATGGGGCGCTATGGGATCGCGGGCATCCCAGACGACACGCTGAGTAAGACGCGTACGAACGCCGTCAAAGACGCCGGACCCACGGGGCGGAAGCTTCCGCTGGTGGTGCTCTCCCCCGGCTTCACCAATCCGATGAGCACACTCACGTCCCTGGCCGAGGAGCTGGCCAGCCGCGGGTACGTGGTGGCCGGGGTCGACCACACCTACGAGAGCTACGCCACGACCTTCCCCGGCGGGCGGGTCGCCGAATGCCTCGCCTGCGACAGCGACACCGACCCGGGCTTCGGCGCCGGGGTGGTCGCGGGCCGGGCGGCCGACGTCTCCTTCGTCCTCGACCAGCTGCCCTCGAGATGGGACGGCTCCGGCCGGATCGACCGCTCCAGAATCGCCATGGTCGGCCAGTCGATCGGCGGGGCCAGCGCCATGGCGACCATGGTGAAGGACTCCCGGGTACGGGCCGGAATCGACATGGACGGCACCACCTATGCCCGGATCCCCAAGAGCGGGTTCTCCCGGCCGTTCCTGTTCCTGGGCTCGGCGCAGCACGTCCCCGGCGGCCGCGACACTTCGTGGGATCGCGACTGGAAGCTGCTGACCGGATGGAAGCGCTGGCTCGTGGTGACCGGCGCGGAACACTCGACCTTCACCGACGCCTCGCTACTGGCGGGCGCCCTCGGCATCAAGCCTGCCTACGGCGTTCCGCCTGCGGCGCGCGCCGCCGAACTCACCCGCACCTACATGGCGGCCTTCCTCGACCAGCACCTGCGGGGTGAGCGGCAACCCCTGCTGGACAAACCATCGCCCCGCTACCCCGAAGTCAAGCTCTGCGCGCCGGACAAGAAGACCTGCGCCTAGCAGGCCCACATCAGGGGCGGATGAGGAGGCCCAAGATGCGCGGTTCGCCGAGGCGGGCATGCGGCTCCTGGCCGTCAGCGGGCCGGGCCGGCGATGCGGTCGAGCCACTCTTCCAGGAGGCGCTGCTCCGGGTCGGTCAGGACGGTGGTCCGGGGCAGGACGGCGCGCAGGGTGACCGCGGCGGTGACCGGTCCGGGGGACGCGGCCGCCGGAGCGTCGGTGGTGATCGCGGCGATGACCGCCTCACGGGCGAGGGTGGACAGCTCCGGATCGCGGAGGTCCGCGGGCATGGTGATCAGGGTGACCGTCGTGCCGAGACCGGCGGCCTGGACGAGGTGGGCGGCGCGTTCCTCGCTGACGCGCAGCCGGCCCGCCTCGGCGATCCGGCGGATGTGCCTGGCGAGGACCTCTTCGCCGGCGACGGCGGCGGGCGGGGCGGCGGCATCGCCGAGGCGCGGCTCGTTCATGAGCAGGTACAGGGCCGGGTTGGCCAGGCCGAACCCGATGTGCAGGTCCCAGCCGGCGCGGAGATCCTCGACCGGGTCAGCGGTGGGCTCCCGGTCGGTCTTCCTGCTCAGGTAGGCGGCGAAGCCCTCGGCTGCGACCGCGTCGAGCAGGCCCCGCATGTCGCCGAAGAGCCGGTAGATGGTCGGGGCCTGCACTCCTGCCGCGGCGCCCACCGCGCGCGTCGACGCGGCCTCCCGCCCACCCTCGGCGAGCAGCTTGGCCGTGGCGGCGAGGATGCGTTCGCGGGGGCCGCCCCCGGCATCGACGTCATCGGCATCCATGGTGGCAACGATAACAGATTCCCGTTAGCGTCACTATTTATCAGTGATAGCGTCAATGTCGTTAGCGGCGATTGCATCGCTGTGTGGACGACAAGGGAGGCCATAATGATCATTGTCACCGGGGCCGGCGGCCGGCTCGGCCGGGCGATCGTGGAGGAGTTGCTCGAACGCGTCCCCGCCGAGAAGGTCGCGGTGAGCGTCCGCGACCCCGAGAAGGCACAGTGGCTGCGGGAACGGGGCGTCCGCGTCCGCCGGGGTGACTACGCCGAGCCCGCGAGCCTCGCCCACGCCTTCGAGGACGCCACCCAGGTCCTGATCGTGTCCGCCGCCGCCACCGGCGACACGGCGGTCAGCCTGCACCGCGCCGCGATCGCGGCGGCCAAGGAGGCCGGCGCGCGCCGGATCCTCTACACCAGCCACATGGGTGCGAACCCGTCCTCGCTCTTCGCGCCCATGCCCGACCACGCCGCCACCGAGGCGGCGCTGGGGGAGTCCGGCGTCGCCTACACCTCACTGCGCAACGGCTTCTACGCCGCCACGCCGCTGATGCTGTTGCGCGATGCCCTGCGGACCGGCGAACTGGCCGTGCCGCAGGACGGGCCGGTCTCCTGGACGGCCCACGCCGACCTGGCCGAGGCCGCCGCGATCATCCTGGCCGACGAGGGCCGCTTCGACGGCCCGACCCCGCCGCTCACCGGCTCCGAAGCCCTCGACCTCGCCGACGTCGCCGCGATCGCCGCCGAACTCACCGGACGGCCGATCAGGCGCGTCATCATCACCGACGAGCAGCACATGGCGGGCCTGCTCTCCCATGGCGTGCCGGAATCGCAGGCGCGGATGCTCGGGGGCATGTTCGCCGCGAGCAGGCAGGGCGAGTTCGCCCAGGTCGGCCCAGCGCTGGCCGACCTGATCGGCCACCCGACGACGCCCCTGCGGGACGTCATGAAGGCGGCGCTCACAGAGAACTGACGCGGGCCGACGCTGAGCTGACGCGGCTACGGAGGACTGACGCGGGCCGACGCTGGGCTGACGCGGCTACGGAGGACTGACGCGGGCCGACGCTGGGCTGACGCGGCTACGGAGGACTGACGCGGGCCAACCTGGGCTATCGCGGGCTAACCCAGACGCGACTCGATGGCCTCGATGATGCGCGGGCGGAGTTCGGCGGCGCGGATGACGGCGTCCACAGAGCCGACCTCCACCGCGCGCTGGATGTTGTGCACCCGGTCGAACTCCGTGGCCACCTCGCCGAGCTTCTCCGCGCGGACCGACGAGCGGAGCTCGTCGAGCTCCGCGGTCAACGCGGCGCGCTCGGTGCCGGCCGCGGCCGCGATTCGAGCCTCCAGGTCACGCACGCGCGGGTCGGCCGCGGTGCGGACGTTGACGTCGCCGGAGAACACCACCGCGGCGGCGGGGGCGCCGCCGAGCACCGAGGCGAACGAGCCCTCCAGCGCGAGCACGGTCATGTTCGGGTTCAGCGCCTTGGAGAACACCACGAACGCGCCGCCGTGGTAGCGCGAGATCACGCAGAACACGATGGGCCCGCGGAAGTTCACGATCGCGCGGCCGATCTCGGCGCCGTACTCCAGCTGCAGCTTCCGCATCGACTCCGGCGAGCCGTCGAAGCCCGACAGGTTCGCCAGCACCACCAGCGGCCGGTTGCCGCTGGCCGCGTTGATCGCCCGCGCGGCCTTCTTCGATGACCGCGGGAACAGCGTGCCCGCGGTGTAGGTGTCCGGGCCGTCGGTGGGCGGGAACCCGCGTCGCGGCACCGCCCGTGACTCGATGCCGAGCAGGCACACCGGGATGCCGCCGAGATGTACGTCCTGCACCGCCGCGGTCTCCGCGTCGGCCATGCCCGCCCAGCGTTCCAGCACCGGGTGGTCCTGGTCGGAGAGCGCCCGCATCACGGTCCGGATGTCGAACGGCTTCTTGCGGTCCGGGTTGGCCTCGGCGGAGAAGATCTCGCCGACGGTGGTGAAGTCGCTGTCCGGCAAGGAGTGCGGGAAGTCCGAGATGTCGCGCTCGACGGGGTCGGTGGTCTTCGCCCGCCGTGGCCCCTGCTCGCCGGGCGCGACGTAGGTGTGGTCGTAGTACGACATCAGCACGTCCCGCGCGGCGGCCAGGTTGGGCGCCCAGTACTGGGCCTGGCCGTTCGGGCCCATCACACGGTCGTAGCCGCCGATGCCGAAGTTGTCCTCGGCCGACACGCCGCCGGAGAAGTCGAGCGACTGCTTGCCGGTCAGCACCATCGCCGAGTCCGGCGTCATCACCAGGACGCCCTTGGTGTGCATGAGCATCGTCGCCTCGGCGTTCCAGTAGGGCTGCGCGCCGACGTTGATGCCCGCGACCACGATGTTGATCTCGCCGCCGTCCTGGGTGAACTCGACGATCCGCTTGAGCGCCGCGGCCACCCAGTCCATGTTCTCCGTGCCGGACTTCATGGAGATCCGGGCACCGGCGGACAGCGCGTACCACTCCAGTGGCACCCGCATCCGCTCGGCCAGGTCCAGCGCGGCGATCACGCGGCGGCACTCGGCCTCCGACAGCGCGCCGAGCGACTTGGTCGGGTCGCCGAGCAGCAGGACCCTGGTGACGCCCTGCGGGTGCCGGCGGGTCGGCGTGGTGACCACGCCCGCGACGATCGCCGCGGTGTTGCGCCCCTTGGGCCGCTCGACCGGCACCAGCGCGTGGTCGTCGTCGAGGTCGTACTCGGCGAAGTCGCCGAGCCGGCCGGTCAGCTCGTACGGGTAGACCGTGTTGCGGCTGCTGGCCCGCAGCACCTTCTGCCGGTAGTCGTCCAGCGGCTCGACCGGCTCGTCCGACGGCTCGCCGATGGTCAGGTCGGTGCCACCGGTGGCGTCGAAGGTGATGCGCACGGCCATCTTCGTCAGCTCGCCGGTCGTCCGGTCGCGCTGCCGCGCGATGAACAGGATCTCCTCCAGGCCGGCGCCCGCGGTCGTCGGCCGCACGCGCGCGGCGATCATCTCGATCTCGGCGCGGGTGATGCCACTCGGCGGCCAGACGTAGACCACGATCCGGTTGGTGTTGAAGCGCTTGTCCGACGGCCGCCGCGACTGCGCTCGGCGGATCGAGTCGAGGCAGGTGGCGATGGTGTCCTCGGCCGTCGGCAGCGCGACCAGCCGGCCGTCGTGCTCGCGCAGCTCGGTCAGGTCGCGTACCTGCGCGAACGCGACGAGGCGGTCATCGGACGGGTTCTCCCGCGCCACGCACTGGAAGAGGTAGACCTCCTCGTCCGACGACGGCAACCGGGTGAGGTCGAACTTGCTCAGCCGTTCCAGCTGCATCCGCTGCGCGATGTAGGGGTGCAGGCCGCGGATCAGCCGCTGCTCGGTCATCCCGGTGGCCGACGGGCGGAAGGTGAAGTGGTGGTGCATCACCGTGCCGCCGCTGCCGGCGACGGTGGCGGTGACCCTGCGGACCTGGTTCGGCAGGGGGTGCGCGCTGATGACCTTGTGCAGCGCGGCCGCCATCGCCTCGGAGTCCTCCGGCTGCTTCTCCCAGGCGAGATAGATGTCGGCGTCGATGGCGTCCTCGCCGCTGACCAGCTCCGCGAGCCCGCGCAGCGCGCTGCCCAGGTCTTCGAAGCCGACCGCGGAGGAGACCACGCGGGAGCCCGCGCGCTCGGCGACCACGAACGTGCAGCCCGCGGCCTGGCTGGTGCGGACGCCGGTGAGACCCTTGTTGCCGTAGTAGCGCCGGGTCAGCACCTCCAGCATGATCGCGTTGTCCAGGTCGTCGCGGGTGAGCCGCTGGCCGAGCAGGCGTACGAGCGGCTCGGTGGTGCGGACCATCTCGGCGATGCGCTCGGCGCGGTCCGGCGCGTCCGGGTGCGCGTCCAGGTGGCGCAGGTGCTTGCGGACGTCGGCGTAGACGCGGGCGCGGTTGCGGCGCAGCAGCGGCTGGCCGAACCAGGCGAACACCACGCCGCGCGCGAGGTCGGAGATCACGGGGAAGCGGACCTGGGTCGCGGCCAGCAGCCGCTCCAGCGCGAGACCGGCGGGCTCGCGCAGCGTCTCGTCCGGCGGCGACTCCCGCAGCCAGGAGCGCAGCAACGTGGTGACGACCGCGGCGTCGGTGGCCGCGCGCTGCTGGGCGAGGAAGATGCGGAACACCGCGGCTTCGAGCTCGGGAGAGCGCTCCAGCTCGGTGACACCGTAGTGGCCGAGCGCCTTGGCGAGCTTGGCCTGGAAGGCGGCCGGCAGCCCGGCCCGCTCGACGTCGAGGCTCTGCAGGTAGGTGTGGAAGTACTCGCGAGCGCTGTAGACATGGCCGGCGCCGCCGTCCTCGCCCGCGGGCCGGTTGCGGCTCAGCTCTGCCAGGTCGGCGAACACCTCGACGAGGGCGAGCTCCTCGGCCAGCGGCCGATGGCCGTCCTCGGTGGCCGCCCGGCGAGCGGCGAGGTAGTCCTCGAGCACCCCGCCTTCGTCGTGCGGGTCGACATCGAAGCCCAGCAGCAGGCCGCGCAGGTCCTCCTGGCCGCGCGTGGCGCGCGCCCGCGCCGGGATCTTCCCGGGCGCGACGGGCAGGTCCAGCTCGACGGACACGGCGGCCGAGGTGCTCGCGGCTTCGGCGTCGTCGGCGAGCGGCTCCAGCCGCAGCAGCGGCGCACCGGTCTCGACCTGGCTGCCCACGGAGACGACGCATTCCTTCAGCCGCGCCTTGAACGGCGCCCGCAGGACCGTCTCCATCTTCATGCTCTCCAGCACCAGCACCGGAGCGCCCGCCTCGACCTCGGCGCCGACCTTCAGCGGCGTGGCGACGACCAGCGCGGGCGCGGGCGAGCGGACGACGCCGCCCTCGTCGCGGCTGACCCGGTGCGTCACGCCGTCGACCTCGACCAGGTGGATCGGCCCGTGCGTACCGGTGAGCAGGCGGTAGGGGGTGCCGTTGACGATGATGCGCCCGCTGTGCCGGTCGAAGCGCTCGAGTTCGACGTCGGCGGTGCGGACGTCGTCACCCGCTTGGACACCGACGCGGAACCGGTGCGCGCCGACCCGCGCGACGCGCACGCGGTAGCCGGCGCCACGCAGCTTGAGGTCCAGCGGTCGGCCGCTCTCGTGCTGCACCTGCGGGCGCCCGCCGAACGCCGTGGACAGCAGCCGCTGCCGCTCGGCGCGCTCCTCCTCCTCGTACGCCTCGATGGTGGCGGCCGCCAGCGCGACGGCGGAGTGCCGGTGGGAGACCAGCCTGCCCTGGCCGCGGACGCGGTCGATCCAGCCGGTGTCCGCGCTGGCGTCGATCACCTCGGGCTGGTCGAGCAGGTCGAGCACGAAGCTCTTGTTCGTCGCGCCACCCTCGATGATCACCGTGGTCTGCGCCATGGCCCGGCGCAGCCGGCCGAGCGCCTCGTCGCGGTCGCCGCCGTACGCGATGATCTTCGCGATCATCGAGTCGAAGTCGGCCGGGATGGTGTCGCCCTCGCTGACGCCGGTGTCCACGCGGATGCCCGGCCCGGCGGGCAGGTCCAGCCGCGCGATGCGGCCGGGGGAGGGCGCGAAGTCGCGGTCGGGGTCTTCGGCGTTGAGCCTGGCCTCGACGGCATGGCCGCGCTCCACCGGCGGCGCGCCTTCGAGCCGGCCGCCGGATGCCACCCGCAGCTGCGCCTTGACCAGGTCGAACCCGGTGGTGGACTCGGTGATCGGGTGCTCGACCTGGAGCCGGGTGTTGACCTCGAGGAAGGCGAACAGCTGGTCGCCGGGGTGGTAGAGGAACTCGACGGTCGCCGCGCCACAGTAGTCGACCGCGAGGGCCAGCCGTTCGGCCGACGCCTTGAGCTCGGCCGTCTGCGCGGGGCTGAGCACCGGCGACGCCGACTCCTCGATGACCTTCTGGTTGCGCCGCTGCACCGAGCAGTCGCGGACGCCGAGCGCCCACGCGGTGCCCTGGCCGTCGGCGATCACCTGGACCTCGACGTGCCGGGCGCCGGTGACCAGGCGCTCCAGGAACACCACGCCGCTGCCGAACGCCCGAGCGGCCTCCTGGCTGGTGCGCTCGTAGGCGTCGGCGAGCTCGGCCTCGTTCGTGACCACGCGGATGCCGCGCCCGCCGCCGCCCGCGGTCGCCTTCAGCATCAGCGGGTAGCCGATCTCGGCCGCCGCCGCGAGGGCGGCGTCCAAGGTCTCGACCGCGCCGCGGCTCCACGGCGCGACCGGCACGCCGACCTCCTCGGCGAGCAGCTTCGCGCCGATCTTGTCGCCGAGCCGGCGCATGGCCTCCGCGCTCGGCCCGACGAAGGTGACACCGATCTTCTCGCACAGCTCCGCGAACGCCGGGTCCTCGGCGACGAACCCCCAGCCGACCCACGCGGCGTCGGCCCCGGTCTCCACCAGCGCGCGCTCCAGCGCCTTCAGATCGAGGTACGGGCGCGCGGAGGCCGGACCGAGATCGTAGGCGAGGTCGGCCTCGCGCACGAACGTGGCGGTGCGGTCGACGTCGG
Source organism: Nonomuraea sp. NPDC050680 (assembly GCF_040654555.1). Taxonomy (NCBI): domain Bacteria; kingdom Bacillati; phylum Actinomycetota; class Actinomycetes; order Streptosporangiales; family Streptosporangiaceae; genus Nonomuraea; species Nonomuraea sp. NPDC050680. The sequence continues at coordinate 252,909 of NZ_JBFAIF010000010.1, forward strand.
TGTGCAGCGCGACGGTTTGGATCGGTGTCGCGCTCTCCGCGGCCAGCTCCCGGACTGCGTGGATGAGCCGCATCGCGGCCTCACCACGGTTGACGATGGCGACACGACTGAACACCCGACCGAGCCCTCCTGTTGACTGTGCGCGCCTTCCCTGTGGCACCCCCTCGCACCTGTACAGCCTTGCCTCTGCCGGCTCGTAGGGGAATGTCGCAGAGGGAGCACGCCAAGGCGCCACAGTTGTAGGGAACGACCAAAAGCACGCGTGCGCGGGCGTGCCAGGTGGCCCTAGGTTACCGTGCGGCCACCACAGCGTGACGCCGTACGGCCTCGGCGAGGCCCGCTGCGGCGAACGCCGCCGCCACGAGCAGAGCGCTGACCCACAGAGGCGAGGTGTAGCCGAGTCCGGCGGCGATGGTGGCGCCGCCGATGGCGGGACCGGCCGCCGCGCCCACGTTGAGGGCCGCGGTCGCGAAGGAGCCGCCCAGCGAGGGCGCCTGGGTGGCCGCGTACAGAACCTGGGCGATCAGGGTCGAGCCGACGGCGAACGACAGGCTCCCCTGGACGAAGACGAGCAGGAGCGTGGCGACCGGGCTGCCGGCTGTGGCGGCGAAGAGCGCCCACCCGGCGAGCAGGGCGATCCCGCCCGCGATCAGGACCCGCATCGGCCGCGTGTCGGACAGACGCCCGCCGATGGTCACTCCGGCGAACGACCCGAGACCGAACAGCGCCAGCACCGCCGGCACCCAGCCCTGCGCGAAGCCGCTCACGTTGGTGACCAGCGGGGTCAGATACGTGAAGGTACAGAAGGTGGCGGCGTTCACCAGCGCGGCCAGCACCAGCGCGACGAGCAGGCGCGGGCCGCGCAGGGCGCGAAGTTCGCGCCCCGCGCGGGGACGTGCGGCGTGGGGGTCGCCGGTCGCCGGCGCGAGGTCCGGCACCGAGCGCACCACGGCGAAGACGGCCGGCAGGGAGATCAGGGCCACGGCCCAGAACGCCGACCGCCAGCCGAACGTCTGACCGAGCGCGGCACCGGCGGGCACCCCGGCGACGCAGGCGAGCGTGATGCCGCCCAGCAGGATGGAGGTGGCCCGGCCCTTGGCGTTCGGCGCGACCATGCTGGTCGCCGTCGCGAGCCCGACGGCGAGGAAGCCGGCGTTGGCCAGCGCTCCGAGCACCCGGGTCACCAGGAGCACCGAGAAGCTGGTGGTGAGCGCGCCGGCGACGTGCACGAGCATGAACGCGACCAGGAAGACGAGCAGCGCCCGCCTACGTGGCCAGCGCAGACTGAGCACCGCCATCAGCGGCGCTCCCACGATCATTCCCGCGGCGAAGGCGGACGTCAGCGCGCCGGCGGCCGGGATGGACACGTTCAGTTCACCGGCGATGTCCGGAACCAGTCCGGAGAGCATGAACTCGGACGTTCCTTGGGCGAAGACCGCCAGTCCGAGGATGTAGATGGCGAAAGGCATGAGCGAAAGACTCCAGGCCGCTTTGAGAGGGCATCACAGGACGACGCGGCGCGCGCCCGCGTCATCAAGGGCGCGCGCTACCGCGTGAAAAGGAGGGGACCAGGTCCGGCACCACGACAGGGGCGGAATTCCTGGAACGAATCTGTCCGTATGACGGTTGTCCGGCGGCGAGAGTGACGAAAGGGCGCGCTGGCCTCAGGGGGCGGCGCTGCCGCGTGACATCACGAGAAGCCACCGGAGGAACCGGTGGCTAGCGTCTTGACGCCTCAGGACTGGACATAGGCCACACGATAGTCAAAAGTCACAGAACTCGTCCATCGCATAAGCGCTTTTGCCCAGATACGGGTTTTTTGCACCTGCGAAGCGAGCATGATGCGCACGACCCCTCGGCGGCCGTCCTGAACGGGGGGAGAAGCGATGAAGGGGTACGACTTCGAGGGAGCGGCGCTGGAGCTCGGCGCCCTGGTGCGCGAGGACGGCACCGCCGACCCCTCCGAGCGGATCCGCATCCCCCTGAGCATGCTGAACCGGCACGGACTGGTCGCCGGCGCCACCGGAACCGGAAAGACCAAGACCCTGCAGCTCATGGCGGAGCAGCTCGCCGCGCAGGGAGTCCCGGTCTTCCTCGCCGACATCAAGGGCGACCTGTCGGGACTCGCCTCGCCGGGTACGGCCTCCGAGCGCGTCACCCGGCGCGCCGCCGAGGTAGGCGAGACCTGGCAGCCCGCGGCCTGTCCGGTGGAGTTCTTCTCCCTAGGGGGCATGGGAGACGGCATCCCGATCCGCGGCACCATGACCGCCTTCGGGCCGACCCTCCTCGCCAAGGTCCTCGGGCTCAACGAGACGCAGGAGTCGACGCTCGGACTGATCTTCCACTTCGCCGACAAGCAAGGGCTGCCGCTGCTCGATCTCAAAGACCTGATCGCGGTCATCCGGTATCTGACCACCACGCCGGAGGCGCTGAGCGGGATCGGCGGACTGTCGGCGGCGACGGCCGGGGTCATCCTGCGCGCCCTGACCAACTTCGAGGCGCAGGGCGCGGAGGCGTTCTTCGGCGAGCCGGAGTTCGACGTGCGCGACCTGCTCCGGGTGACGCCGGACGGCCACGGGATGATCTCCGTTCTCGAACTGCCCGCCGTACAGGACCGGCCGCAGCTCTTCTCCACCTTCCTGATGTGGCTGCTCGCCGATCTGTTCCACGTGCTCCCCGAGGTGGGCGATGTCGACAAGCCGAAGCTCGTGTTCTTCTTCGACGAGGCGCATCTGCTGTTCGACGACGCGTCCAAGGCGTTCCTGCAGTCGATCGCCCAGACCGTACGGCTGATCCGGTCGAAGGGCGTGGGCGTCTTCTTCGTCACCCAGACGCCGAACGACGTGCCGACGGACGTGCTGGCCCAGCTCGGCGCGCGTGTGCAGCACGCCCTGCGCGCCTTCACCCCCCAGGACGCCAAGGCGCTCAAGGCCACCGTCTCGACCTTCCCCGAGTCCTCCTACGACCTGGAGCGGCTGCTCACCGAAGTCGGCATCGGCGAGGCCGTCGTGACGGTCCTGTCCGAGACGGGCGCGCCGACGCCGGTGGCCTGGACGCGCCTGCGCGCCCCTCAAACGCTCATGGGACCGTCGAGCCCGGACGCGGTCCAGGGCATGATCGCCGCCTCGCCGCTTCAGCCGAAGTACGGTACGGCGGTCGACCGCCAGTCGGCCTACGAGATCCTGTCGGCGAAGCTGGCCGAGCCTCCCAAGAGCCCCGCTTCGGAAGCCCCACGCGAGCCGGAACGGGCCAGGGAGCCGGAACCGAAGCAGTCCATGCTGGAAAGGGTGCTGGAGTCGAAGGAGTTCCAGTCCCTGGCGCGGTCGGCGGCGTCCAGCCTCGGCCGGGAGATCACCAGATCCATCTTCGGCACCGCCCGTCGCGGGCGACGCTGAATCAGCGCGTAGACCGTAAACGCGCCGGCGCGTGGACGGCGGGCCCGCGCCGGCGCGTGTAGACCCGGCCTGCGCCTGGGAGGGCGCCGGCCCGAGGTCTCAGGCCAGCGCGGCGGCGACCCGCTGCCGGAGCGGGGCCTCGTGGCCGGGGTCGGTGCGCAGGGTCACGGTCAGCCCCATCCGGGCCGCGTCGGCGAGGACGGCCAGCAGGATCGCGAGCTGCCCGGGTGGCTCGGCGCTGAGCAGTTCCTCGGCGTGCCCGACGGTCAGGGTGACGGCGCCGACATCGCGCAAGGAGTCGGTGAGCGCGTCCCAGTTGCGGCCGAAGTGGCCGGGGAGGCGCAGGGCGCGTGCCACCTCCTCGAAGAAGGCGGCACGCGTCCGGCAGGCCCGCCCATCCACCAGCGCCGGCGCAGGGTCGGTGGACACTGTCAGCCAGTGCGGCGGCGGAGGTGCGGCGGCGGTCATGGCGGTCCTAGAGCCGGTAGAAGTCGGTGTAGTGGTTGGGGGAGAACCACGTCACACCACTGCTGCGGTTGACGACGATCCGGTAGGCGTCACGCGCGGCACCCCGCGCCCGGGAGTACACGTCGTACTCATAGTAGGTGGCGCCGCTGGGGAGTTGGCCCTCCCGGTTGTAGAAACGCCCGCCGGTGTAGTTGTACCTGCCGTCCGTCCAGGCGTACCAGCCGCTGCTGGTGGGGTAGCTCTTGGAAGCCCAGATCGAGTCGGCCGAGCGTGCGTCGGCGCAGCGGGAGATGGTGCAGGAGTTGTAGACCGTGGCGTTGGCTGGGGTGATGCCGACCAGGCCGACCAGGGAGGTGATGGCGGCGAGGACGACGGTCAGTCGTACCGGCCAGGAAGGGCGGGGGCGCGGCTGAGTGTGCACGAGGCCTCCTTCGGGGGGTGACAGACATGGTCATGTTCGCCGCTCAGCTCAGGTCAAATCAAGGCAAAGAATGCCAAGGGGAAGGTGAACACTTCGCGGACGGCACCTGTTCGATCACTCCGCACCTCGCGGGGCGGGTACGCCGGCCGCCGCGGTGGCGTAGCGGCGGGCCAGGCGCGCGAAGGCGTCCTTGAGCTCGGCCGGGCCGACGACCTCGATGTCGGCGTCGAACCTGCCGAGGGTGGCGGCCAGGTCGGTCCAGGACCACGAGCCCACGGCGAGCCGGCAGCGGTTCGGGCCGAGCTCCTCGACGACTCCGTTGTGGGTGAAGCGGGAGACGGCGGCGGCGGGCAGATCGAGTATCACCTCGCCGCGACAGGGCCAGTTTCCGGCGCCGTCGACGCCCCGGAACTTGCTGGTCACGAAGGCCACCAAGTCGCCTCCGGGCAGCTCGCGCGGGGTGAAGCGGGGTCCTGTAGGGGTGCGCGGGGTGATCCGATCGGCACGGAAGGTGCGCCAGTCCTCGCGGTCGAGGTCCCAGGCGACGAGGTACCAGCGCCCGCCCCACGTGACGAGGTGATGGGGCTGCGCCCGGCGCGGCGGGACCGGCACACCGTCGTCGTCCACCCCAGGTGGGTAGTCGAAGCGCAGCACCTCCCGGGCGTGGACGGCGGCGCTGAGTGCCATGAGGACTCCGCTGTCGACCTGTGGGGCCGGTCGGCTCGCGGGCCGCCCGACGGCGGTGACCTGGAGGGTGTCGATCCGGTGGCGCAGCCGTGCGGGCATGACCTGCCTGACGGTGTTCAGCGCGCGCGCCGCGGCTTCCTCGATGCCCGCCCCGCTGGAGGTGGCGGCGATCTGGAGCGCGATGGCCAGAGCGACGGCCTGCTCGTCGTCGAACAGCAACGGGGGCAGCTCCGCACCGGCGTCGAGCCGGTAGCCGCCCTCGGGCCCCTTGAAGGCCAGGATGGGATAGCCGAGCTCACGCAGGCGGTCGACGTCGCGGCGTACGGTGCGCGGGCTGATGTCCAGCCGCTCGGCCAGCAGCGCTCCCGGCCAGTCCCGGCGCGTCTGGAGCAGCGAGAGCAACGACAGCAGTCGCGCGGAAGTCTTCGGCATGACCTCATTTTGCCCGGAGAAGAGGCCACTTCCTGTCCGCTTCGTCTGCGACTGTTGTCGTGTGCCAGACAACGACAACGACTCGAAGGGCCCGAACGCCGTGACCACCACCACGCCCCCCGTGACCCTCGACGCCGAGCGGGACGCCCTGCTCGCCGTGCTCGCGAGCGCGCGATCCGCCCTGACCAAATCCGTCCGCGGGCTCAGCGACGAGCAGCTCGGCGAGCGCCCGACGGTCAGCGCGCTGTGCCTGGGCGGGCTGATCAAGCACGTCGCGTCCATGGAGGAAACGTGGCTGCGCTTCGTGGTCGACGGCCCGTCGGCGATGACGTACGCCTTGCCCGAGGGTGTCACCTGGGCCGACATCGCGTCCGGTACCGCACGCCAGTTCCCGCAGTGGATGATCGACCACCAGAACGACTTCCAGATGCTGCCCGGTGACACGCTGGCCGGGATCCTGGAGCGTTACGAGCAGGTCGCCGCCCGCAGCGCGGAGATCGTCGCCGCCGTCCCCGACCTGTCGGTGACGCACCCGTTGCCGGCGGCGCCCTGGCACGAGCCGGGAGCGGTACGCAGCGCGCGCGGGGTGCTGATGCATGTCATCGCCGAGACCTCCCAGCACGCCGGGCACGCCGACATCCTGCGCGAAACGCTCGATGGTCAGAAGTCGACCTGAGCGTTGATGACCGTTCTCGACAGCCGGGCGCTCAACCGCGCGACGCTCGCCCGGCAACTGCTGCTCGATCGCGCCGACATGCCGGTCCTCGGCGCCGTCGCGCACCTGTGCGGCCTGCAGGCGCAGGAGCCGCAGGAACCGTTCGTCGGGCTCTGGTCGCGGCTGCGCGCGTTCGACCCGGCGGCGCTCTCGGACCTGCTCATCCGGCGCGGCGTGGTGCGGACCCACCTCATGCGCCGCACCGTCCACCTCCTCACCGCCGACGACGTCCTGGCCTGGCGGGCCCGCCACGACGCCATGCTGCGCCAACGCGTACTGGGGACCTACCGTCGCGAGCTCGCCGGGGTCGATCTCGACGAGCTCGCGGCGGCGGGGCTGGCGGTGATGGCCGACGACGAGCCGCGCTCGATGAGCGAGCTCGCGCGGGCGCTGGCCGATCGCTGGCCGGCGCCGGGGCCGCGGGCGCTGGGCGAGATGCTCATCGCCGCGCTCCTCCCGATGGCGCAGCTGCCGCCGCGCGGGCTGTGGCGTACGAGGGCGGGAGTACGCAACGTCCTGCTCTCCTCGTGGCTGGGGCGCGAGATCGACCCACCAGTCCCGAACGGCTCGGCTACGAGCGGCTCGGATCTGGTCGGCTCGGTTACGAACGGCTCGGATCCGGTCGGCTCGGATCCGGTCGGTGAAGCGCTGGTACGGCGATATCTGGCCGCGTTCGGCCCCGCCGCCTCGGCGGACCTGCGCGCCTGGTGCGGCCTGGCCGGACTGCCGGCCGCGGTGGCCGCGATACGAGAGGAGCTGGTCACCTTCCGCGACGAGCGTGGCCGGGTCCTGCTGGACCTCCCCGACGCGCCGCGCCCCGACCCCGGCACACCCGCCCCGGTACGGTTCCTGCCGGCGTTCGACAACGCGCTCCTCGGCTACCACGACCGCGGCCGGATCATCGACGACGCCCACCGCGGCCTGTCGGTCGCCGGCGCGCGCGTGGTCCTGGTCGACGGCCGGGTCGCCGCGACCTGGAGCGTCCAGGCGGGCACCGTGATCGTCACCCCGCTGCACGGCTTCTCCCGGGCCGACCGCACCGAGGTCGCCGAGCAGGGGCAGGCGCTGGCGGCGTTCCTCTCCGACGGCGAGAGCGACCGCGTACAGCTCGACGCGTCCCCCCGCTGACCGGCACGGCCGCCCCGCACGCCCTCTTAGGCGCCAGAGGGCGTGCTCCGATACCGTTAAAAGACGATGCCGTTGAAAGACGTGCGATGACCACGCCGAATCCCCCCGTACCACTGAAAGCACCTTCCATGCTGATACGCCGCCATGCGCGATGGCTCCGTGCTCCGAAGCTGATCGGGGTCGTGGTGCTCGTCGCGGCGTTCGTGACGATCGCGCTGTTCGTCCCCTATCCGGGTGCCGGACAGATTCGCGACTGGGCACGGGCGGCCGGTCCGTGGTTCCCCCTCATGTTCTTCGTCACGCATGCTCTGGTAACCGTCGCCTTCCCGCGGTCCCCGTTCACCTTCGGCGCCGGGCTCCTGTTCGAGCCGGTGACCGGCGTCGCCATCGCGATCTCCGCGACCACGGTGAGCGCGGCGCTGGCCTTCCTGCTCGTCCGCGCCATCGGTCGCGAGGCGGTCGCCGCGCGGTTGACCCACCCCTCGGTCGCGGTGGTCAACCGCCGCCTCGCCCGTCGTGGCTGGCTCGCCGTCGGCTCGCTGCGGCTGATCGGTCCGGTTCCCTTCCCGCTGGTCAACTACTGTGCGGGGGTGTCGTCGGTCCGGCTCGTGCCCTTCCTGATCGCCACGGCCGTCGGTGTGGCTCCCGGTACGATCGCGGTCGTCTTTCTCGGCGACGCGCTCACCGGACGTACCGATCCCGCGCTGGTCGTTGTCACCGTGATCTGTGGTGCGATCGGATTGGCCGGCCTGCTGATCGACGGCCGTCTCGGCATCGGCCAACCGGGCGCGGAAGATCCGGCCGGGTCCACGTGAGCCAGGACGAGCCCGAAGCGCACGACGGCGCGAACGAGCAGGACCCGGTGGCGGCCCGGCGCCGTCTGCGTGAGGTGACGCTGCTGTTCCTCAAGCTGGGCATCATCGCCTTCGGCGGCCCGGCCGCGCACACCGCGATGATGCGCGATGAGCTGGTACGCCGCCGCGGTTGGGTCAGCGACCAGCGGTTCGTGGACCTGATGGGCGCCACCAACCTCATCCCCGGCCCCAACTCCACCGAACTGGCCATCCATCTCGGTTACGACCGGGCCCGGTGGCGCGGCCTGGTCGCCGCCGGGGTGTGCTTCATCCTCCCGGCCGCGCTGATGGTCACGGCCCTGGCCTGGGCGTACGTCACCTACGGCAGAACACCGGCGGCCGAGGGCCTGTTGTACGGCATCGTCCCCACGGTGATCGCGATCATCGCGCACGCGCTGTTCGGCCTGCTGCGCACCGTCGTCAAGACCATCTGGCTGGGCGTGCTGGCGGTCGCCGCGCTGGCCGCGTACCTGCTGGGCGTCAACGAACTGCTGGTGCTGGCGGCCGGGGCGGTGCTGGCCGCCGCGGCCCGGGCCCTGCGCCGCCCGCCTGGCCGGGGCGCGGCACATGGGGTGCTCGCCGCGCCACTGCTGACGTTCGGCGGGTCCCTGAAGGTCGGCGGGCTCCCGGTGTTCGGCGACCCGACCGGCGGTCAACTGCTTCAGCTGTTCACCACCATGCTGAAGATCGGTTCGGTGTTGTACGGCAGCGGCTATGTGCTGCTGGCCTTCCTGCGCGGCGACTTCGTCGACCGGCTCGGCTGGATCACCAACCAGCAGCTCATCGACGCCGTGTCGATCGGCCAGGTCACCCCCGGCCCGGTGTTCACCACCGCCACCTTCGTCGGCTACATGATCGCCGGGCCGCTGGGCGCGTTCCTGGCCACTGTGGCCATCTTCCTGCCCTCGTTCGTCTTCGTCGGCCTGCTCACCAAACTCACCGACAAGCTCCGCTCCAGCGAGTGGACCTCCGCCCTGCTCGACGGCCTCAACGCCGCCGCCTTCGCCCTCATGGCCGGGGTGTCCTACGAGCTGGGCCGGACCGCGATCATCGACCCGCTCACCGCGGGCATCGCCGTGGTCACGCTCGTGCTGTTGTGGAAGACCCGGCTCAACAATGCCTGGTTCATCGCCGGCGGCGCCGCCATCGGCATCGTGCGCGTCCTGCTGTTCTGACGCCCGGCCCCGCTCCGCCGAGTGCGCGGGGCGGGACCGACGCCGACTGGGTCAGGGATTGTGGAAGGCGACCTCGGGGTTGGCCGGTGACGGCCCGTTGAGCAGCGGTTGCTTCTTGCCCTTCAGGTGCAGGTCGAAGAAGGCGCCGACGTAGCCACGGGTGAGCTCGAGGGAGCGTTGCGGCGACAGATCGTCAGGCGCTGACGTGCCGACCGCCTTCTGCAGGATGGTCAGGTCGGTGAAGCTGGTGTGGTTGGTATGGGCCACGGTGAGCCAGCGCTTCCAGCCGCTCATCTTGGGCCAGCTCGCATCCCAGGTGTCGTCCTTGCCGGGGATGTGGTCGGCCTGGCTGCCCAGCAGCAGGAAGGGCCGGTCGAGCGTGACGGCGGGGTGGAAGGTGCCGTCCAGGTTCACTCCCGCCCGTACGCGCTTGTCGACGGCCATGGTGGCGGCGGCGGCGTCGCCGCCGAGGGAGTGGCCGGCCATGCCTATCCGCTTGGGAGCGATCATGCGGGCGTTCTTCCAGACGGGGTGCCGGCCGGCCAGCTCGTCGATGACGAAGGAGACGTCCTTGGTCCGGTTCTTGGTGATGGTCGCCTGCCCGCCTTCTGGAGGCTTGGGCTGGTCGCACAGAGGGGCGCAGGTGATGGTCTGCCCGTCGGGCAGGGTGGTGCCGGACGACTCGTAGGCGTGATCGACCAGCGCGATGACGTAGCCGCGGCTGGCCAGGTCTTCGGCCAGGAAGGTGAGGCTGGCGCGCGGGAGGCCGAGTCCGGGAGAGAGGACGACGAGCGGATACCGGCCGTGCTTGGCGGGAGCGCCGGTGCGGGCGTAGGTGCGGGTGGCGCTGACGGTCTCGGGAGGGAGTTCGACGCCGGGGGCCTTGCGCCGCAGCAGCGAGGCGGCCTCCGCGGTGGTCATGTAGGGGGCGGGGTCACCGGTGGCGGAGCGGGCGGGATAGTACATCGACACCATGAGTTGGCGCGGGCCCGAGTCGGGCACCCAGGGGTCCTTACGGTCGCTGTCGACCAGGTGCAGGATGTCGCGGCCGACCGCGTTGGGGCCGGTTGGGCGGGGGAGTTCCAGCCGGATGGCGGTGGGGATCGGTTTTCCGGTCGCGGTCGCGGTCGCGGTCGTCGTGGTGGAGGCCACCGCGGTCACAGTAAGGCAGGCCGTCAACGGAACGGCCAGCAAGCGGGCCCGAATCGACTGCACTGTCATGCTATTTCTCCTCATTAGGGCGCTCATACGTCACGGCGACGTACGACGATCAAGGTCACGACGGCGGCGGCCAGCGGCCAAAGCGCGAAGGCGGCCCACGAGCCGGCCACCGTCGGCAGGGCGGGGTCGTCACGGAGCTGGGGCAGGCCCAGGCAGGTCCGCCAGACATAGAAGGGGGCCAGGGCGTACAGGTCGTTGAGCCACTGGTGGACGTTGGGCTGGAAGAAGGTGGGCACGATGACCAGCGCGGCGCAGACGGTGACGACGGCGGCGGCGGTGTGCCGCAGCAGCGCGCCGATCCCCAAGCCGGTCAGCGCCGACACCGGTGCCAGCAGGGCGTTGGCGGCCAGGACGCGCAGGACGGCGGGGTCGCCGAGCGAGACGGCGACGCCGTGGCCGGACAGGATGGCCTGGCTGACGCCGAACGTGCCCAGCGAGACGAGCGTGCCGGTCGCGAGCGAGACCATGGCGACGACGGTGAGCTTGGCGGCCACGACGCGGTGGCGGGCGGGGACGGCGACCAGGGTGGTGCGGATCAGGCCGGTGGCGTACTCGCCGACGATCGTCAAGGCGCCCATGCTGCCCCCGCCGATCATGAGCATGGAGGCGGAGAGGCCGCTGAACGCCTCGGCCAGGGAGTTGAACCTGGCCTTCTCCATCGCGGTGTATCCGGGCCAGCCGTTGTAGGCATCCAGGCTGTTCTGGAGAGCGAACGCGATGATGGCCAGCGTGCCCAGGCCGACCAGCCAGGAGGTCGAGCGCAGGGACCAGAGTTTGATCCACTCGGCGGTCAGGAGGTCGCGGAATCGGCCACCGATCATCGCGGGTCACCGGCTCGGTAGTCGGCGCGGCCGGCGGTCAACTCCATGAACGCCTGCTCCAGCGAGGCGGTACGCGGGGCGAGCTCGTACAGCATGATCCGCCGCTGATGGGCCAGCTCGCCGACGTGGGCGGCGCTCAGCCCGGTCACGGTCAGGGCTTCGCCGCCGTCCGGCCGGACGGCGGCGCCCTCCAGGGTGAGGACCGCCGCCAGCTCGGCAGGATCGGGAGTACGCACGGCGATGGACGCGCCGGTGCCGCGGGCGGCGAAGTCGGCCAGGCTCTCCTCGGCGATCAACTCGCCTCGCCCGATGACGACCAGGCGGTCGGCGGTGTTCTCCATCTCGCTCATCAGGTGGCTGGAGACCAGCACGGTGCGCTTCTCGGCGGCCAGGCGCCGGAACAGGCCGCGTACCCAGCGCACGCCTTCGGGGTCCAGGCCGTTGATCGGCTCGTCGAACAGCAGCACGGGCGGGTCGCCCAGCAGGGCGGCGGCGATGCCGAGCCGCTGGCGCATGCCGAGCGAGAACCCGCCGATCCGGCGGCGCGCCGCCCCGGCCAGGCCCACTTCCTCCAGCACCTCGGCCACCCGGCGGCGGGGCAGGCCGTTGCCGACCGCCAGCGCGCGCAGGTGAGCGGCGGCGGTGCGGCCGCCATGGACGTCGCCCGCGTCCAACAGCGCGCCGACATGACGCAGCCCGGCGTGATGGCGGGCGAAGGGGCGGCCGTCGATGGTGGCGGTGCCCGCGGTGGGGCGGTTCAGGCCGAGGATCATGCGCAAGGTGGTGCTCTTGCCGGCGCCGTTCGGGCCGAGGAACCCGGTGACGTGCCCCGGTCGTACGGCGAAGGTGAGGTCCCGCACCGCCGTCACCGTGCCGTAGCGCTTGGTCAGTCCGTTGACTTCGATCACCTGGTCAACGCTGTCGCAGCTCCCAGAGGCGCCGCATCTGGCCGTGGGCCGGTTTCCGCGCCGCGCGGTTGGCCTGCGGGCGTATGCCCACAGGCCGATGCCCGACCGGAAGCGGGTGACTACGATCGACCGGGTGCGCGACAAAACGCCCAGACCACCCCTTTGGTCACGGTTGCCCCCAGGCGTGCGGGCGCTGTTCATCTGGGGCGGCCTGGCGACCCTGGTGCCACTGCTGTACGCCATGACGCTGACCGACGGCGAAGACCTGTTCCCGGTGAGCGCGGTGCATGCGGGGTTCGCCGTCGCCATGGCCGTCCCCTTGGCCTGGGCGCGGCAGCGGCCGGCCATGGTGCTCGCGGTGCTGCTGGCCGAGATCGCCGTGGCGACCTCCCTGGGTTCCCCGGCCCAGGCGTCCTGGCCGCTCTTCCTGGCGGCCGACGTGCTGGTCTGTCTCCTCGCCGCCACCTGGTCGCACCGCGCGGGCCTGGTGGCGGCGGTCGCCGCGTTGATCGTGCAGCAGACGACCTGGCAGCTCGACCTGCTGCGCGACGGCCTGCGGGTCTGGGCGGTGGGCTTTCTCGCGCTGTCGCTCCTGCTCGGCTTGGCCGTCTTGATCGCCTGGCTGGCCGGGATGTTCATCCGGCAGCGGCGCGAGTACGACCGGGCACTGCGCGCGCACGCCGAGGCTCGGGCGGTCACCGACGAGCGCCTGCGCATCGCGCGAGAGCTGCACGACATGGTCGCGCACAGCATCGGCATCATCGCCATCCAGGCCGGCGCGGGCGCCCGCGTGATCGACAGCCGGCCGGAGCAGGCGCGCCAGGCGCTGGGCGCGATCGAGGACACCAGCAGGCAGACGTTGAAGGGGCTGCGGCACCTGCTCGGCGTGCTCCGCACGGCTGAGCGCGGGCATCCCGGCTCGGCTGAGGGTGGGCATCCCGGCTCGGTTGAGCCGGCTGCTCCCGCGAGGCTGGCCGACGTCGACCGCCTGGCCCAGACGACCGCGGCCGCCGGCGTCCGCGTTGACGTGCGCCGCCACGGAGAGCCACGGCCGCTGCCCGCCGCCGTCGATCGGTCCGCCTTCCGCATCATCCAGGAATCGGTCACCAACGTGCTCCGCCATGCGGGCACGGACCACTGCCGGGTCGTGATCGGCTACGGGAACGAGGAACTACGTATCGACGTCATCGACGACGGACACGCCGCCGCCTGCGAGAGCGACGGACGCGCCGCCGCCTGCGAGAGCGACGGACGCGCCGCTGCGTGGGAGAGCGACGGGCATGCCGCCGCCTGCGAGAGCGACGGGCGCGCCGCCGCCTGCGAGGGGGACGGGCATGGGATCGTCGGTATGCGCGAACGGGTCGCCCTGTTGAACGGTGACTTCAGCGCGGGCCCCCGCCCCGATGGCGGCTTCCACGTCACCGCACGTCTGCCCCTCGCGCCGAGCGGCCTCGGTCAGGAGACAGACATCGACCTGGTGGAGGCCCGGTGACGATCCGGGTCCTCCTCGCCGACGACCAGCCGCTGATCCGCGCGGGCCTGCGCATGGTCATCGACGCCGCCCCCGACGTCGAGGTCGCCGGAGAGGCCGGGACCGGAGCCCAGGCCGTCCAGCTGGTCCGCCGGCTGCGCCCCGACGTCGTGGTCATGGACATCCGCATGCCGGGCATGGACGGCATCGAAGCCACCCAGACCATCCTCGCCGAGTCCCCGGCCACCCGCGTGATCATGCTTACCACGTTCGACGACGACGACAACGTCTACGCCTCCCTGCGCGCCGGCGCGAGCGGATTCCTGGTCAAGGACATGGCGCTGGAAGACATCCTGTCCGCCGTCCACGTCGTCGCCGCCGGAGACGCCCTGATCGCCCCCGGCGTCACCCGCCGCCTCATCGAGGAGTTCACCCGCGGTCCGGCCCGCGCCCCGTCTCCCCAGGCGCGGCGGCTCGTGGGCGTCACCGAACGGGAACACGAGGTGCTGGCCCTGGTCGGGGGCGGTTTGTCCAACGCCGAGATCGCCACCCGGCTGCACATCAGCCCGGGCACCGCCAAGGCGCACGTGGCCAGCCTGCTGGCCAAGCTGGACGCCCGTGACCGAATACAGCTGGTCATCTTGGCCTACGACGCGGGCCTGGTGTTCCCGTCCCGTTGACAGGCGGGCCTCCTGCCGGCCGGCGAGCTCGCGACGGACGTCATCCGGGGCAGCGCCACCTCCAGGGGCAGACGGCTCAGGAGTCGGATCGCAGGAGCTCGGCGGCCTCCTGGTAGGCATGCGCGGCGCGGTCGAAGTAGTCGAAGAGGACATCGAGCTGCTCGGTGGAGTAGCCGGCGAGGATCGCGCCGACCTTCTGCCGGGCGGGGGCCATGACCTGGTCGAGCTCGGCCGGTTTGCCGATGGGCTCGACGATCACCTTGCGGCGGTCGTCGGGCGCCGGAACGCGGCGTACATAGCCGGCCTGCTCCAGCCGATCGATGAGCCGGGTGGTCGGCCCGGTGGTCAACCCGGTGCGCGCGCCCAGCTCGCCGGGGGTCATCGGGCCGGCCAGCTCCAGGATGTTCAGCGCGTACAGATCCGTGGCGCCCAGGTCGCACGCTTTGGCGCTGGCGTGGCCGTGCAGCATCACCGCGCTGAGGTAGCGGCGGTAGAGCCGACTGGCGTCCGATGGTCCCGGTGTGGTTGACACGCGATCCTCCACTTCGTACTCTCTTCTTTAGAGAAGATACTTCTTCAAGGAAGTAACTGCTTTTTAGAAGCTATCACGAGAGGGTATCGCCATGACCACCACGATCGACCTCGCCGCCATCCGTACCGTCCTCCAGCGCAGCCAGGACGCCTGGAACCGCGGAGACGGCGCGGCCTACGGCGCCTGCTTCAGCGACGACGCCACCGACGTCACCTTCGTCGGCACCGTCTACCACGGCGGCGCCGAGATCGGCCGGGCCCACCAGGCCCTGTTCGACAGCTTCCTCAAGGGCACCCACCTGGTCATGGAGATCCTCGAGATCCGCCGCTACGGCGCCGACGCCGCCGTCGTGGTCACCCGTGGCGAGGTCGCCAAGGGCACGCCCAAGAAGCTCGGCAAGCTCGCCACCTACACCCTCGTCCGCGAGGCCGACGGCCAGTGGCGCATCGCCGCTGTCCAGAAGACCAAGCACAAGGGGCTCATGGAGGCCGTCTCCTTCAAGTTCCAGCCCGCCACCAAGCCCGCCGCCCACTGACCCGCCGGCACTCGGGGAGGAACACCGCCATGAGCTCCATCGCCGTCATCGGTGCGGCCGGTCGTACCGGACGGCTCATCGTCGAGCGGTCCCTGGCCGCCGGACACCGAGTCACCGCGATCGCCCGCCGGCCTCAGGCGCTCCGCGTCGCCGCGATCGCCCGCCGGTCCCAGGACCTCCACATGACCGGGCCAGGGCTCACCATCCGTACCGCCGACATCCTGGCCCCCGGCTCGCTCCAGGGTCTGCTGGACGACCACGACGCGGTGATCTCCGCGCTCGGCGCCACCGGCCGCGGACCCACCGCCGTCTACTCCACCGGCACCGCCGAGATCGTTTCCGCGCTCAAGCCCGGTGCCCGGCTGATCGTGATCTCCTCCGCCGGCCTCGGCGTTCCCACCGGCGCCGGACCCGGCACCCGCCTGGCCGCCCGCCTCCTGCACCACCTCATGCGGCACACCTACACCGACATGGCCCGCATGGAGGACCTGCTCTCCAACAGTAGCCTGACCTGGACCGCCGTACGCCCCACCCGGCTCACCGACCGGCCGGCCACCGGCCACCCCCGCGTCTCCATCGGCGCCACCGCCAAGGTCGGCAACCAGACCTCCCGCGCCGATCTGGCTGCCTTCGCCCTGGACGCGATCGACGACCCTCGTACCTATCGAAGCGCGGTCGCCGTCTCCTCCTGAGCACGGACGAAGCCTGGCGATCATCAGTTCGAGGTCGCCGCGATCCGGCGGTCTTGACCGGGGGCCGGTGGTGCGCGTGCTGGGACGGCGACACGGCGCACCTCAGAAGGCGTTGACGAGGACGACGTAGACGGCGGTGCCGATGCCGACGCTCAGGATGGTGCGGCGGCCTGAGGCGAGGTGGACGCCCGCGGTGACGGCGACCGCGAGCAACGCGTACAGCCTCGCGTGCGGGTCGGCGGTGATGGTGCCGTGCAGGGCGGTCAGGGCGAGGATGGCGAGGATGCCGACCGGCATCCAGACCGCCAGCTGCGCCACGGCGGCCGAGCCACGCAACGTGCGCAGCAGCGCGAAGGGGATGGCGCGCAGGGCGAGGGTGATGGTGAAGACGATCGCGAGGACGGCGAGGATGTAGGCGACGTCAGGCATCGCCGGCCTCCGGGGCGGGTCGGCGGGTGGTGAGCGCGTGGCGGACCAGCAGCAGGACGACGAACAGCAGCAGCGCGGTGAACATGGCGATGCCCGGGGTGACGATGAGGGCGGCGGTCACGCTGGCGGCCGCGAGCAGCGCGGCGGGGATCTCGCGGCGGGAGCGGAACGCGTCCAGGGTCAGCACGGTGAACATGGCGCACAGGGCGAATTCCAGGCCCTTGATCGGCGCGGGCAGGGCCGAGCCGATGGCGAGGCCGACCAGGCCGCCGCCGACCCAGTAGGTCTGGCAGGAGAGCTGCATCGCCAGCAGCCGGGGCGCCGAGCGTTCGGCCTCGGGGAGGGAGGCGTTGACGGCGTACGCCTCGTCGATCATCGCGTAGACGGAGTACGCCTTCGCCCACCGGTTCTTGACCAGGTGAAGCGGGAAGGAGAAGGCGTAGAAGACGTGCCGGAAGTTGACCACCAGGACGGTCAGCGCGACCGCGGCGAGCGGTGTGACGGTGGCCAGCATGCCCACCAGCAGGAGTTCCAGGGAGCCGGCGAAGGCGGCCATGGACAGGGCGGGGGCGAGCCACCCGGGCAGACCGGCCTGGAGGACCAGCAGGCCGAGGGCGATCCCCAGCGGGAAGATCCCCAACCCGGCGGAGAAGGAGTCGCGCACGCCTGCGGTGATCTGCCGGCGCCGGGTGGTGTGGGCGGGGGCCGCCGCGGTCAACTGGGTGGGGGCTATTACGTCGTGCACCCTCCAAGGATGCCGGAAAACAGCTGTTATGTGGTTGCGGATATTGCTCAGTCAGAGGCCTGTGGTGCAATATTCTTTCGTGGACTCCATTGACAGAGCAATCATCGCCGCGTTGGAGCGTAACGGGCGGCTGACGAACGTGGAGCTGGCCCAGCGGGTCGGGCTCACCACCGGGCCGTGCCTGCGGCGCGTTCAGCGACTGGAGGCCGAGGGTGTGATTCGCGGCTACCGGGCGGTCATCGACGCTGCTGCCGTGGGCCGGTCCTTCGAGGTCCTGGTCGATCTGACGCTCGACGCTCAGGACGCGGAGACGGTCGAGCACTTCGAACAGACCCTGGCGCGGGCCGAGGAGGTCGTCGAGCTGCGGCGGTTGTTCGGCAGCCCCGACTACTTCGTCCGGGTGGCCGTGGCCGATCTGGCCGCCTACGAGGCGTTCCTCAGCCAGTACGTCATGACCATCCCGCGTGTCCGGGGCATCACCTCGCACTTCACGCTCAAGAACCTCAAGCCGGCTCCGTAAGGCGCACGACCCGCACGACCTGCACGGCCCGCAGGCCGACCTTCCTGCGTACGGCGCGGACCTGCTTCCTGGGGTCCGGACCGTCCACGCTGGTGCTGTCTCAGACCCCTTCCGAAGCCCTGGCGGTCGCGGCGGCGTGCTCGTCGGCGGTCATGCCGAGGCCGGGGTCCTGCCGGTTGAGGTCGTACTGGTCGTCGGCCCATTGCCGGTAGTCCCGCCGTACGGTGAACTCGTCGGAGTCGACGATGTGGGCGATGTCGGCCCAGGTGACTCCGGCCAGCAGCGCGTGGTGGAGGTTGGCGGGATGGCGCACGGTACGCGCGATGCACTCCGCCAGCGCCAGCAACTCGATGTGCTCGGCCACGGTAAGGGGAGGACGGTCATCGGCTCCGTGCCGGACGGGGTCATAGATCCCTCGGGTCACCAGCTCGGTCCGGGCGCGAGCCGACGCGTGCTTGGCGGCCAGCTCGTCGTAGCGTGCCAGCTGCTGACTGACAGGCATGTCGTAGCGAGCGTCGCGCCAGGTCGGGATCTGGTCGGGCATGGTCATGGCGACTTCTCCAGGATGACTTGGGGGACGTGACGACGAGCACCGCAGGAAGCCAGAGTAGAGACATCGGGAAACCGGACACCGGCTGACAGTCCGGCGCCGCTCATCCGGGTTGTGTGATGCGTTCGAGCCATCGCAGGAGAAGGGCGGCCTCGGCCGGTTCGAGGGCGTCGGTGCCCCCGAGGTTCATTTGCGCGTGAAGGCGCAGCGCGGCGGCACACAACGGGTCGGCGTCCTTTTGGGCGGTTGATTCGGTGAGCACGTGCGAGAACACGGCGTCACGCATGCGATGGGACAGCGCGGGGTCGTCGAACAAGGCCGGGTCGGCGAGGTGGTTGAGGGCGTTGCCGATGCTCGCCGACAGGATCAGCTGGGCGGCGATCCGCGGCTCGACCTGCAACGCGCCCGCCGCCGCGCACCGTACGAGCGTCGCCACCAGCAAGTCGAACACGCGATCCCGAGCAGTGGAGTGAGACCACGGCCGGGGAGTGAACATCAGCTGGTAGAGGGCCGGGTTCTCCCTCGCGAACGCCAGGTGGCCCTCCCAGCCGGCGCGCAGATCGGCTACCGGATCGGCCGTCTGCTCTTGCGCGGCCTTGAGCGTGGCGTACCTCTCATATCCGTGGTCGGCGATGGCGTCGAGGAGACCTCGTTTGTCGCCGAAGAGCCGGTAGAGCACGGGCTGGCTCACACCGACCGCTTCACAGACCGCCCGCGTGGCGATCTCGTTGTCCGAGGAGGTCGCCAGCTGACGCTCCGCGGCTTCGATCATCGCCGTGCGAAGGGAGTCTGTTCCTGTCATGCGACCAATGATACGCCCCAGCGCTAGCGACGATACGAAGACCGTGCTACCGTCATGCCCTAGCGGCGATATCGCTGATGCATATCGACGATACGACGAAGAGGAGTTTCCATGAACGAGCAGCGCATAGCCGTGGTCAGTGGCGGCTCCCGCGGGATCGGCCGGGCGATCGCGACGACTCTGGCGGCACAGGGGTCCGCGGTCGTCGTGGGCTACCAAGGGTCGGCCGCGGCCGCGGCCGAGGTGGTCCAGGAGATCACCGCGGCCGGTGGCCGAGCGATCCCGGCGCAGGCCGACGTGGCGGACGAGATCGCGGTCGCGGCGATGTTCGACGAGGCGGAGAAGGTCTTCGGCGGGGTCGACGTCGTCGTGAACTCCGCGGGACGGCTGTCACTGTCCCCGATCGCCGATCTCGACCTCGCCGACCTGGACGCCCTGCACCGCACCAACATTCGCGGCACCTTCGTCATGGCGCGGGAGGCCGCGCGCCGCGTGCGCGCCGGCGGGGCGATCGTCACCTTGTCCACCTCCGTGGTGGGCCTGCAGTTGCCGAACTACGGGGCGTACGTCGCCAGCAAGGGTGCCGTCGAGGCGATGACGCTCGTCCTGGCCCGCGAGCTGCGGGGACGCGACATCACGGTCAACGCGGTCGCGCCCGGGCCGACCGCCACCGACCTGTTCCTCCAGGGCAAGGACGAGGCCACGATCGAGCGGCTCGCCAACCAGGCCCCGCTCGAACGGCTCGGCGCCCCGGAGGACATCGCCCGCGTCGTCGCCTTCCTGGCGAGCCCCGCGGGGCACTGGGTCAACGGGCAGGTCGTGCGCGCGAACGGCGGCATCATCTGACGTTCGCCGCGCCGCGGGCCGACATCGCGTTCTGAATCACCCACACGAAAGGGAAACACCATGCCGTTCGCCAACCTCAAGGTGCCCGCCGACACCCTGACCCCCGAATCCAAGAAGAAGCTCATCGACGCCGTCACCGACGCCTACGCGGCCGTGTACGGTGAGCGGGCCCGGGCGAACACCCTGGTCCTCATCGACGAAGTTCCCGACGGCGGCTGGGGCCTCGGCGGCGACATCCTCACCGCTGAAATGCTCGGCCGAAGCTGAGCTCTGTCGGGACCGGGGGGCGTGGCCGACCAGGTTGCCGGAATACCGCGACCCGCCCGCGGTGACCGACACGCCACCGGTCGTCTCACGCCCTGTTCGTGCAGGTAGACGGCCATTTGCGTGTGGTAGCTTCGCCTCATGAGCCCGGAAGACCTCGCCAATCTCGCGCACTTGCGCCGAGCGCGCGATCTGATCGACCGGGAGTACGCACAGCCGCTCGATGTGCCGACGATGGCCCGCCGCGCGCTCATGTCTCCGGGCCACTTCTCGCGCCGGTTCCGGGCGGCCTATGGCGAGACGCCGTACAGCTATCTCATGACCCGCCGGATCGAGCGGGCGATGGCGCTGCTGCGCGAGGGCATGAGCGTGACCGACGCGTGCATGGCGGTCGGCTGTACCTCGCTCGGTTCGTTCAGCTCGCGGTTCACCGAAGTGGTGGGGGAGACGCCGAGCGCGTACCGCGGCCGGGAGCACCGCGCCGAGGTGGCGATGCCCGCGTGCGTGGCGAAGGTGCGTACGCGGCCGACACGAAACCTGCCGAGCAGGATCGGAGAAGCGGATCGCGCCACCGCGGCCTAACGTTGGCGACATGACCATCGCACTCCGCTACTGCCACATCACCGTCAATGACGTGGACGAGTCGCTCACGTTCTACCGTGACGCGCTCGGCCTCGAGGTGCGTAACGACGTCGCTTCCGGCGGATTCCGCTGGGTCACGCTCGGCAGCGCGACTCAGCCGGACCTTGAAATCGTGCTCTCCGAACCACACGCCGGCCGTTCCCAGGCCGACGGCGACGCCCTGCAGGAACTGCTCACCAAGGGCGTCCTGTCGATGATCATCTTCAGCACCGACGATCTCGACGCGACCTTCGAGCGGGTACGGGCAAGCGGCGCCGAGGTGCTGCAGGAGCCCATCGAACAGCCCTGGGGGCCGCGCGACAGCGCGTTCCGCGACCCCTCGGGCAACCTGGTGCGGATCCAGCAGGCGGCCAAGGCGTAATACTCGCGTTCAGCTTCTGGAGCCGGCCGGGGTCGCGGGGAGCGCGCTTGCCCGATCCGCGCCGCGAAAGGAGCGCCGGTAGCTGTCAGGTGGGACCCCGACGATCCGTTTGAACTGGCGCCGAAGCGTCGTGGCGGTGCCCATGCCGGTAGCGAGGGCGATCGCCTCGATGCTCTCGCCGGTGGTCTCCAGCAACTCCTGGGCACGGCGTACGCGCTGGGTCAAGAGCCATTGAAGCGGCGTCTGCCCGGCCACCGACCGGAACTGCCGCCCGAGATGGCGCGGACTCGTGTTCGCCTTCCGCGCCATGTCCGTCACCGTCAGCGGCTGATCCAGCCGTTGCCGGACCCAGGCGAACAGGTCGGCGAGCAGATGTTCCCCCCTGACCTGCATCGGCGTGGCCACGAACTGGGCCTGCCCGCCCGGCCGATGCGGCGGCATGACGAGGCGGCGGGCGACGGAGTTGGCGATGGCGGCGCCGTGGTCGAGGTGGATGAGGTGCAGGCAGAGGTCCACGGCGGCGGCCTTGCCCGCGGCGGTGAGCACGCTGCCGTTGTCGGTGTACAGCACGTCAGGATCGACCACGGCCCGCGGATGGCGTGCGCTCAGCTCCGCGGCATGAGCCCAATGGGTGGTGGCCCGCCGGCCGTCCAGCAGGCCCGCGGCGCCGAGCACGAACGCTCCGGTACAGAGGGAGGCGATCCGGGCGCCCGACTCGTGGGCCGCGCGTACGGCTTCGATCAGCTCCGCCGGCGGCGGATCGTCGATGTCGGCGCACGCGGGCACGATCACGGTGTCGGCGCCGGCCAAGCGCTCCAGCCCGCAGTCGGGCTCGACCATGAACGGGCCGACCCGTACCGGACCGGGCCCGCAGAGCAGTACGTCGTACCAGTCCTCCGTGGCCTCGCTCGGGGGATTGCCGAAGATCTCATAGGCCACCCCCAGCTCGAAGTGCAGCAGGTGACCGGCGGTCAGCAGCGCGACGGTGGGCATGTCCGAAAGTGTACGCATGATGGCGTTCCGGACCCTCACCATCGGGTCCCGCCCGCCGAGAGACTGAGGCCCATCAGAACATCGAGATGGGGGAAACATGAGCACGACGGCCGCAGTGGTGGTCTACGGGGCCACAGGGCACACCGGTCGCTTCATCGTCGCCGAGCTACGAAGGCGTGGCATCGCCACGGTCGTCTCCGGCCGTGATGCGGCCCGGCTGGAGACGCTGGCGGCCGAATGGACCGACGTCGTCGTGCGGCCGGCCACCGTGGACGACGCGAGCTCACTGGACAGAGCCCTCGCCGGCGCGGCGGCCGTCATCAACTGCGCGGGACCGTTCGCGGTGACGGGCGGCCCGGTCGTCGCGGCGGCCTTGCGCGCGGGGATCCCGTACGTCGACGTCGCGGCCGAGATCGAGGCGAACGCCGCGATGTTCGCCGACCATGCGGCAGCAGCCGGAACAACGGGCACACCCGTGGTGCCGGCGATGGCCTTCTACGGTGGGCTGGGCGACCTGCTGGTGACCGCGGCGATGGCAGAGTGGACTTCGGCGGACGAGGCGCACGTCGCGTACGGACTGAGCAGCTGGCATCCCACCGCGGGCACGCGGGCGGCCGGTCAGGTGTCCCATGAGCGCCGCGCGGGCCGTCGGGTGCGGTTCACGGACGGCGCGCTGCGCTACCACGACGACAAGGTGGCGGAGCAGGACTGGCTCTTTCCAGAGCCGCTGGGCCGGCGGGCGGTGATCGCGGAGTTCACGATGGCCGATGTCGTCACCGTGCCCAGTCACCTGGCCGTGCCTGAAGTCCGCACCTACATGACCGTCGAAGCCGCGAGGGACCTGGCCAAGGCGGACACGCCGGCGCCGGAGCCGGTCGACGCCCTGGGACGGTCGGACCAGACTTTCGTCGTCGACGTCCTGGTACGCGCGGGCGGTGTCGAGCGCCGCGCCACGGCCCGTGGCCAGGACATCTACGCGGTCACCGCGCCTCTGGCGGTGGAGGCGGTCCAGCGGATCCTCGCCGGGCACACGCGGACAACGGGCCTGGCCTCGGCGGGCGCGATGTTCGAGGCGGCGGACTTCCTCCGGGCACTGACCCCGTACGTGTCGGTCGAGCTCCCGCACTGACCGGCTCCATCGCGCCGCGCCGGGTCTGGGGGACGGCGGGAGCGTCACGCCGCCCTCGGTGCCGGCGAGGCTTTCCTCGCCGACACTGCTTACTCGGGTGGAGTGACGCTTCCTCGGGTGGAGTGACGCTTACTCGCGTGGAGCGATGCCTATTTGGCGGGCGCGTCGAAGGTCCACACGGCGCGCGCGCCGGGGCCGACGGAGAGGGTGGACCGGCCGATCCGCTCCTCGGTCATGGACAGCAGGGGCTTGTTGAGCGACATCTGGATCTGCTTCAGGCCGGCCTGCTCGCGCGGAACGGAGTCCAGCTGGATCCGGGTGCCACCGCCCGTGGCGACGACGCCACCGCCGGCCAGTGTCTGGAGGGTGAAGCCACCGGCGCGCAGCAGCGGCACCGTGTTGGCGAGGTCGCGGGCGGGCACCCCGATGCGGATGGAGGTCACGTCACGCATCAGGTGGTCGCGGTAGTCGTCGGGCAGGTAGCGCTCACGGCCGACGTCGCCGGGGAAGCTAGCGGGCTCGGTGTTGCTGCGCGGGTCGGCGAAGTACTCCGGCAGGTATTCCATCCCCCACGGGTCGAAGGCGTCGTACTGGTCGCCGGTGGCACGGATGGTGTCGAACCACGGCACCTTGACGCCGTCGCCGAAGTCACGGGTCTGGCGGTACGGGAACGGGTTGGCGATCCCCGCGGCCTTCAGGCGCTCGGTCACCGTGCCGAGGTCCCCGGCGCGCTCGACCGAGGTCCCGAGCCCGGCGGAGCCGAACTCGGCGTCCTGGCCGGGCAGGTCGCCCACCGAGAAGAGCTCCAGGTAGGTCTCGCGGCCCTTCAGGTAGCGGCCTTTCCAGGTAATCCCGCCACCGGTCGTGGTGCGGACCTCGAAGTTGGCGAACTTCCGCAGGTAGCCGGAGTTCTCGACCGCGTCGGCGGTCTCCTTGTCGACGACGCTGTAGGCGTGATTGTAGAAGAGCAGCTGACGGTCGGACTTGGGCTGGGCCTCGTCGGCCGTAGCCGCGCTCGCGCCCCCTGTGACCGCCCCGGACAGCGCGACGGTGAACGTCGCGGCGAGGATGGTGATCGTCCGTAAGGTTCGGTGAATCAGCATGGGAGTGATCTTAGGTTGGGGAAGATCCATCCACTGAAGATTTGACAATCCTCTAACAATGCGCGGAACCCTGCCCGCCGCCCTCGCGAATCCGCAGGTCAACCGCCATGCGGCCCGATGAGAGGGGGAGAGGCTCGGGTCCGTCGGCGCGTACCTGATGCCAAGAAGGCCGTGCCATACGATGATCGCTACATGTCCTCCCGTATGTCCGCCGCCCTGACGGGCTTAGCCCTGGCCGTCCTGGCCGCCGGATGCGCCGATCCGGCCGCCGACCGGGTGTCACTCGCCGGCGCGCCCCAGCCCCTGGCGTCTTCGCTCACGGTGGTCCCGTCGTCGCCCTCGCCCATGGTGTCCTCGGGTCCGGTACGGCACCCGCTCCCGATGGCGACCTCCTTGGCCGAGCCCATGGCGACCGGAGCACCCCTGGCCGCCACGGGCCCGCCGCGGTTCTTCGTCTCCGCGCGCACTCCGCTCACCTACTTCCCCGGCAGGTCCAAGACCGCTGTCTTCACCCCGGTGCCGCCCGCCGTGCACAACGCCGAGACCGGGGCGTTCATCGCGAACATCCCGCTGCCGCCCGGCGTCGAGAGCTCTTGGCACCTCGTGGCCGCCGCCCGGGACAACCGCACGTTCGCCGTCGCCGGCTGGACCGAGCCGAAGAATCCGGAGATCCGGTTCTTCCTGGTACGCCTCGGTGAGGACGGGCGGCCCGGGAAGCCGGTGGCCATCACGCAGACCGACCCCGACGACCTCATGATGGTCTACGACCTAGCCATCAGCGCCGACGGCACCCGGCTGGCCTACTCCACGCCGCTCATCGGAGGTGGCGCCAAGATCTCCGTGCTCGACGTCGCCACCGGCCGGCGCCGGGACTGGAAGACGTCGGCGTACTCGATGGTGACCGGCCTGTCCTGGGCCCCGGACGGCCGCTCGCTCGCGTGTGTGCTGGGTGGCCGGGCCCTCGCCTCGCTCGACCTCGCCCGCCTGGGCGCCGACCCGGAAGGTGCCGCGCCCCGGATCATCAAGAACGTCTCGGGCGTCATGCTGATCGAGTCGGTGGCCCACACCCCCGACGGCAGCGCGCTGATCTATGCGTCCGGGCATATCGTCGAGCGCGTCCCCGTGGCCGGCGGGCCGGCGCAGGTCCTGGCCCGGCCGGAGCTGCCGCCCGGCGCCTCGCTGAGCCTGCGCTTCAGCGTCGACGGGACCGGCGAACACCTCCTGTACGTGCACAACTGGCGCGCCTACCGGGTCGGCCTCGCCGATGGCGCGGTCACCTCGGTGCCGATCACCGTCGACCAGCGTCCGGGCGAGGGCGACCCGCCGCGCGCCGCCTGGTGACCACCGGCCAAAGCGGTCGCCAGGCTTCGCGGGCTCGGCGCCGTGTTGTATCGACCGTCGGCTTCGGCTCGGGCTCGGCGGGCCAGGTGGTCGTCCATGGCCGCGTAGACGCGCTGCGCCAACCCCGCCTTGGTCTCGGCCCCCTCCACGCCCTCGTCGTGTTCCAACCGCTCCCCGGCCACCGGCGGCAGGCAGACCAGCCCCGCGACCACCGTGATAGCCGACGACCCTCAGCCCGCACCGGTCAGCGACAGGCCGAACTCCAGCGGCCTATGGGGGGCTGATGGCGGTGAGCATGCGGGCGAGCTTCCATGGCCGAGGGCCCCAAGCGGCGAGTTTTCCGCCTAGAAGGGGTTTCCCGAGGCCTTGTCGGCCGATGAACACCAGCATGAGAGCGGCGGGGTCAGCAGACAGGTACGCGTCGACGTCGCGTGCGGACCCCGAGTCGAGGGTCAATGAACCGCGGTCGAAGACCATCAACGTGCGTCCGCCTCCACGCAGGCGCAGGTCGACGCGAGCTCGGAAGGATCCGGCCTTGTCCTGGTTCACCAAGGCCGTGGGCGGCAGCGCCGCGACGAGTGGCAGCACGCCGCCCTCGACCGCGAGCAGAGCGTGGTGGCGCTGGATCGGCCACGAGCGCCCGGTGGCCGCGGCGATGTCGTGGCCGTGGATCAGGCATTCCTCGAGCAGATGACACGCCACCACCGAAGGCGGCAGGCAGACGCCTTGCAGCCAATCAACGGTGGCCGCTCCCGAGCGCGACGCGATGTCGTCGAACTCGCCGGCAAGCGCGGCGATACGAGCTGCGAGAACCGATGGGGCCCGTTCGCCGTCCTCGGCAAGCATCTTCGCGTTGACCTCGGCCATTCCCGCCGTCGTCACCGCGGCGTCCGGGACCGGTCGTGCGGCGACGGCGTCGGCGTCGAAGCGGAGGACATGAGTCAGGTGAGCCGCGACATCGCCCACCGTCCACGTACCGACCGCAACGGCGTGGGGGTCGGGGACGCTCCGTACAAGTGCGACGAGGCGGGGAACAACCTCCCGCAATGCCGCACGAGCCTGGGCCATGGCGTCGGCCGCACCGCCGTGCGCCGCGGCCGGGATCATGTCAGCGCCTTTCTGGGGGTCAGAGCCGGGATCGCGCCAGTGGGCCTTCGCACGTCACTCGTGACCACGCACCCTACCGGCGATGTACTGGATGTTGTCAGGCATACTTGAGAATGTAAAGTGGCTGCCATGAGTCGGAGCTACGGCCAGTACTGCGGTCTCGCCCAGGCGCTCGATGTCGTGGGCGACCGGTGGAATCTGCTCATCGTCCGCCAGCTCCTCATCGCTCCCGCCCGCTACCGCGAACTGCTCGATGGGCTGCCCGGCGTGGCCACCAACCTGCTCACCGACCGTCTGCGCGACCTTGAAACCGCCGGAGTGGTCGAGCGGCGGCTGGCCGAAGAGGGCAACGCCATCGTGTACGCGCTCACCCCGTGGGGCGCCGAACTGCGGGAGCCGATTGAGGGCCTCATCCGCTGGTCCACGCCACTCATGGCGCGTGGGCCGGGCGGCGACCGCTTCCAGGCCGACTGGCTCATCGTCGGCCTGCGCGCCTTGCTCACCGGCAGGATGGCCGCACGCCAGGCGTCGAGGGTGGGGATCGCGGTCGACGGCCGGCTGCTCCAGGTGCGGGCGACGGGCTCGGGCATCGAGGTGGCCCTGCACGATGGCGGCGATCTCGATGCCGTCGTACGCGCTGAGGCCTCGATCGTTCTCGGGCTGGCCGCGGGTGCGCTCACCCTCGACGATGCCCTTGGGCTCATCGAGGTCGAAGGCGATGAAGTCGCCGTACGAGGCCTTTTCCAGGAAGGCGGCCGGAATACGGCGGTAAGGGATCGCGGGCCGGCGTTGTAGCTGTTCAGGGCCGTGAACTGGGCCGCCAACGGGTGCCGCCCGCCGCTCTGGACGGCACCCGGGCCAATCAGCCACCGGGTCAGGCTGTCGCCTGCTCCCGCCTCCATTGCTGATCGGTCCAGGCCGGATCCAGCGGCGTGTGGGCGATGTGGTTGGTGTAGTTCGACAGCGTCTTCATGCCGACGCCGAGCACGACGTCCAGCACGTGCCGGCGGGTGTGGCCGACGGCCAGGAACGCCTCGATCTCGGCCTCGGCCACCCAGCCCCGCTGCGCCACGACCGCTTGGGTGAGGCGGCGCACCGCCTCCAGCGCCTGGTCAGCGATCGGCCGACCCGTGCGCAGAGCCTCAACCACCTCGGTCGGCACCCGTGCGCGCAGCGCGAGCGTGGAGTGCGCGGCCACGCAGTATTCGCAGCCGTTCTCCACGCTGGCGGTGATCAGCACCACCTGCTTGGCCGCCAAGGGTAGTGACGACTTGCCGAACTGCTCGGCCAGCGCGTTGTAGCCGGCCAGCAGTTCCGGCGACTCGGCCATCACCCCGTTCAGCGTGGTCACGAAGCCCATGCGCTTCTTGGCCGCCTCCAGCATGGGGCGGGCGGCCTCGGGGGCGTCGGTTTCGTTGTAGGTGCGAAAACCGCTCATCATCTCTCCTCGGTAGTGGTGAATCCGTCAAGTACGGCGCGCACGCCCGCCAGCAGCACGGCCGCCTCGGCGCCGGCTCGTGAGCGCAGGTTGACCGCGTAGGCCTGCAGGGTCAGCGCTTCAGCGGCCGCCTCGACATCCAGACCGGCCCGGAGTTGGCCGTCGGCGCGTGCGGTCTCGAGCGCTGTGCGCATCGCCGCCCGGAGCGCGTCGTGGTGGCGGTCCAGAATCTCGCGGATCTCCGGCAGGCCACCGCTCGCCGTGGCGTGCGTGTTGGTGACCAGGCAGCCCCAGCGGGCGTGCTCGCCCGTACAACGTGCCGCCACCAGCCGTTCGAAGAACGCGGCAATGGCCGGCACGCCCCGGATGTCGGCGGCCAGGGCCTCGAACACCGGCCGCGACCGCAGCTCCAGGTAGCGGCCCAGCGCGGCGGCCTGCAACTGCGCCTTGCCGCCGAAGGACGCATACAGGCTGGAGCGGCTGAGCCCGGTCGCCTGGACGACGTCGGCGATGCCGGTGGTGTCGGTCCCGCGTTGCCAGAACAGGTTCACCACCTGGTCCAGAACCGTGTCGGGATCGAAGTGTTTGATGTCGGGCATCTCTCCACCTCTTATCTTGGAACGACTATTCCAAGATAAGAGGTGGAGGCGTCCCGGCGCAACTCGGTGCAGGATCTTTCAGTTATCGAGCCGGGCCGTCCCGGTCCGGCGTCATCAGCGTGACGAGCTGACCTGCGGGCTGGCACGGCAATCGATCCCGAGGGCTTCGGCAACCTAGAGCTGCACACCCAGCACGCAGCCGGATGGGCCAGGTCCGACGCGATGAACAAGCTGATCTGGATCGTGATCCGCAAGGGCGGCCTCGCCGCCGACATCACCGTCGGAGACTGCATCGAGTTGACCAGAGCGTTGCAGGAGCACCACTTCCGGGGTAGCGCTGGTAGGCCGCTGTGCCGTCCGGTCCGCGACGTCCGAAGGTCTCCAGGTCAGCCTGGCCGGCGCCGAGGAGAGGCTCCGCCGGCTCGATCGGGGCCGCGGGCAGCATACGGCCGTGGACCTTGACATCTCCACCACGAGTGACCCACGAAGGTCGGCTGCCGCATGGCCCTCAACCAAGATCGAGAACAAGTTCAAAGGAGGGTGTATCAAACGCCCTTCAGAACACGATCAAGTGCCGCCCGGCCCGCAGGTCCCCAGTTCGGCTTGCCGCCGGGAAGGCCCCGATCTCCGTTCTGCCCCATGAGCATCAGGAAGAGGCTCTTCAAAGCGGCCAGCCCGCGGGCGCGCCGGATCGCCGCCTCGTCCGCGTGCGCGTACGCGTCGAAGAACCGTGAGGCCGTGCCCGCGGGTAGCAGCACCCATGCGGCGGCGAGGTCCCACGCCGGATCGCCGGCGAACAAGGCATCGAAATCGATCACGCCCGAGAGCGTCCCGTCCGAGACGACGACATTCGCGGGATGGAGGTCGCCGTGCACCCACATCGGCGGGCCCTCCCACTCGGGGGCCGCGACGGCATCGGCCCAGACGGCCCGGACGGCGCGGACATCGCCGACGGCGTCGGGGTCAATGGCCTGCAAGAAGTTCTCGAAGCCGTGCGTGCAGTTCCTGGGATGGGCACCGCGGTCCGTAGCGATCGGGGCGTCGGCGGGCGCCTTCACATGGAGCGCCTGGAGGAAGCCCGCCAGCGTGTCGGCCGCGTGGGCGCTGCGGCTGATCGAGCCGTGGTCCAGCGGCTCGCCGGGAACCCACGTCATCACGGTCCAGTGCTTGGGGAAGCGCTCGGACGGTTCGCCGAACCGCACCGGGGTCGGCACCGGGAGCGGCAGGCCCGGGGCCAGCACGGGTAGCCACCGCCGCTCCTTGAGCTGGAGCTCCGGGGTGGGGGCCATGCGCTGCATGCGCACGGCCAACTCGTCCCCGAGGCGCCACATCTGGTTGCCCCAACCGCCCACCACCTCTCGGATGGCCAGCCCTGCAAGGTCTGGATGCTGCTCCTGCAGTAGGTCGCGGACCAGGTCTGGGGTGATCTCGATCTCGGTGTCGGTCATGCGAAGTCACGGTACTGAAGCGGCAGGCGGAGCGGCTCTCGCTCTCCGGAACATCTCGCGTTGACATTGTCGCCGCGCGGGACGATGGCAATGACGCGTTCCCAGGTGCGCAAGTCCTCGTGCCGCAGGCCCAACGCCTGCCCGATGCGCATCCCGCTCTCATAAAGCAGGGCCGGCACGAAGCGGTCCCGGAGCCGACCGCAGGAGTCCCGGAGCTGTTGGACTTCATAAGTTCACCGGGGTAGACCTCGTCACCGAAGTTCGGCGGACGTGTGACGGCCAAGCCTGCGCACAACTTCTCCTGCGGACCAGTCGTCCGCAGGAGGCTCGCGCGTCAGTCGTGCTCGCGTCCGAAGGCGCGGATCTTGGCGAACATGTCCTCCAGCAGGAACCGCACATCGACCTCCTCGCAGACCCGGATCGGATGGTTCGAACCGGGGAGGTAGGAGCCGTCCGCGCCGAAGCGGGGAGCGGGTCTGACACGCAGGTTTCCGCTCGCGGGGAAGAGCATCAACGCGATGGCCGGTGAATCGCCCAGAGAGCGGGACTCGATCGGCCCGGGGTGGTAGGTCGCGTTCCATTCGTGCAGTTGCTTGATCAGGTAGCGACCCAGGGGGCCGGCGTCGCCGATCTTCTCCGCCAGTTCGGCGTAGCTCACCGAGACCTTGGTGTAGACGTCTCTGGGCACCTGCCACACGGTCATACCGGAGTCGAACACCACGTTGGCGGCGTGGACGTCGTTGGAGAGGTTGAACTCGATCCGCGTGCCTTCGTCGTAGCCGCGATAGCCGGAGCCGCCGATCCAGATCACGACCAGCGGCCGTCGTACGAGATCGGGGTCCAGGAGGATCGCGGTGGCCATGTCGGTCAGCGGCCCGAGGAAGGCCACATAGAGCGGGTCTTCCTCGCTCGCGAGCTTCGACTCCTCGATGATCAGCCGGGCGCCGGGGGAGTCCACCGCGGTGTACTCGTCCGGCAGCGGCGTCGCCGCGCCGTTCGCGACGGTGACGGAGCCGGTCAGGCCGAGCAGATCCAGCAGGAGGTCGATCTCCGCACGGGACTCCTCCATGCTCCGCTGCGATCGCCAGGTGCCGAAATGGGCAGGGATCAGCCCGCGCATGTCGAGAGTCGGTGACAGCAACCCGTGGACGATGGCGAACTGGTCATCCGCCTCGTTCTTGGCGTCGGTGTTGATGATCACTCTGCGCTTGCGCATAGCAGCTCCCATTGCATAATTATGCACTGCCGCATAATCTTTCGTTACGGTAGGTTGTCTGACCTTCGGGGGCTCTGTCAATGCTGCTGGCCCGCGCACGCCGTCGGCGACGTTCGATCTCGGCCCCTGACTGCCTGTTATACGGTTAACCGTGTCGATTCATATGGTTACGAACTTCAGCGACTTCGATGCCCTCAGCTTCGACTGCTACGGGACCCTCATTGACTGGGAGACCGGCATCGCGGCCGTGCTGCGTAAGTGGGCGGACGCGCACGATCTCCGGATGACTGACGAGCAACTGCTGACGGCGTACGCGCCGCGCGAGGCGCAGGCTGAGGTCGAGCACCCCGGCGACCTCTACCCGCGAATCCTGGCGCGGGCGATGCGTGGCCTGGGCGCCAAGCTCGGCGTGCCGGTCAGTGACGAGGAGGCCGAGCGGCTGGCGGTCTCCGTGCCTGACTGGCCGGCCTTCCCCGACTCGGCGGCGGCGCTCGAGCGGCTCGCGCGCCGGTACAAGCTCATCATCTTGTCCAACGTGGACCGGGCCTCCTTCGCCGGCTCCAACAAGCGCCTCGGCGTCACCTTCACCAGCATCCTCACCGCCGAGGACATCGGCTCCTACAAGCCGTCTCCCCGCAACTTCGAGGCGCTGGCGCGCGAGGTCGAGCGGCTCGGGGTGGCCGAGGGCAGGTTGCTCCACGTAGCGCAGAGCATGTTCCACGACCACGTGCCGGCCAAGGCCGCGGGCCTGCCGACCGTGTGGATCAACCGCCGTCACGGCAACCCGGGCGGGGGAGCGACGCCGGCGCCGTCGGCCGATGTCACCCCGGACTGGACCTTCACGTCCATGGGCGCGTTCGCGGACGCGGTCGACGCCGAGAGCACGTGATCCGCTGTTTGAAGGTACGCCCTCGTGAACAGCCAGAAATGCCGCCAAAGTCTACACAAAAGGTTCAACGATACAGTCGAATGACATGACAGCTTCCAGCTGGGACGCCGCCCGTCCTCTCACCGGCGGCGCCCTCACCGCGCTCCTGTCTCCCACCACCCGCCTGCTCGGCCTCGGGGAGCCCACCCATGGCGTCGAAGCCTTCCTCGAGCTGCGCAACGAGCTCTTCCATCACCTCGTCGAACACGAGGGCTACCGCTCGATCACCCTGGAGAGCGACTGCCTCGCGGCCCTGACCGCCGACGCGTACGTCACCGACGGCACCACGACCCTCGACGACGCGATGAGCCGCGGCTTCAGCCACGGCTTCGGCGCCTCACCCGCCAACCGTGAGCTCCTGCGCTGGATGCGCGCCTGCAACGAGCAGCGTCCCCCGCACGAGCGGCTCCGCTTCTACGGCTTCGACGCCCCCTTGGAGGTGGCCGGCGTCGCCAGTCCCCGCCCGGCCCTGACCGCACTGTACGACTACCTCGCCGCCCACCTCGAGCCGGCGTGGAGTCGCGAGACCCTCGACGAGCTGCTCGGCTCCGACGAGCGCTGGACCGACCGGGGCGTCATGGATCCCACCCAGTCCGTCGGCCGCACCCCCGAGGCCAAGGAACTGCGCCTGATCGCCGACGACCTGCGGGCGCTGCTCACCGCGCACGCCCCCCACCTGACGGCCACCACCTCACCCGACGACTGGTGGCGCGCCGACCTGCACGCTCGCACCGCCGCCGGGCTCCTGCGCTACCACGCCGGCCTGGCCGACACCGCGCCCACCCGCCTCGGTGTGCTCATGTGCCTGCGCGATGCGATGATGGCCGACAACCTCGACGCCATCGTCCGCCGTGAGGCCCGTCGCGGCCCCACGCTCGCGTTCGCCGGCAACCGCCACCTGCAGCGCGACAAGAGTCACTTGTGTTTCGCCGGTCAGCCGCTCCAGTGGTGGAGCGCGGGCGCCATCATCGGCACCCACCTCGGCGACCAGTACGCCTTCGCCGCCGCCACCTTCGGCACCCGCGGCTCCGACGTCCCCCCTTCCGACACTCTCGAAGGGCTCCTGTCGACCCTGCCCCACGCCCGCGCCGTCATCGATCCCGGCCGTCTCCTCGCGACCCTGGAACGGAAGCCGGCGCCCCGCGTGCCGGTCGACTACACCTACCTCTCCCTGGACCCGGCCACCATCGACGAGATCGACGCCATCGTCTTCGTCAAGGAAATCTGACCGCCTCGGCCTGTCCTGGCTGGGTCCCTTCCGGGGGAGATAGCCGACCCCCTCACGCGTGGTGGGTGGGCGTGCCGCCGTCGACGTGGTGGAGAGCGGCGAGCAGGGGCCACGTCGACGCGGCCATCTCGGCCGGTGTCCGCGGGCATCCGCGCTGGAGCCAGTCGGCGGCCACGCCGATGAGCGCGCCGGCGGTGAACGCTGCGGGCACGTCATGCGGGACCTGAGGGGCCGCGACCGGTGACACGCATGTGGCGAGGTGAATGGTCGCGGTGATCCGGCGGCGTACGTGGTCGATGACGCGCGCGCTTCCCTGCGGTCCCAGCAGGCTGCGATAGAGACCCGCGTACTCGGCGAGGTTGGCGAAAAACGCCGCCAGCGACTGGATCGGGTCCGGCGCCTCGTCCGCCGTCTCGCCGACGAGGCCGTGGGGACCAGGAGACCTCAGCCCGACCTGGCGTAGCCCTTCGGCGTGGGCAGCTTCCACGTCGTGTCGCGGGCCAGGCGGGCGAGGAGGCGTTTGAGCGTGTCCACGTCCTCGTCGCTCCAGTCCGCGAGGAGCGATTCAAGATCTTGCTGGACGCACTCCATGATCCGCTCCCCGATCTCCCGGCCGCGGGGGGTGAGGGCGAGCAACACGCCGCGTTCGTCCGATGGCTCGCGAACACGCACGATGAGGCCGGCGTCGTGCAGGCGATGAGCGATCTTGGTGAGATTGGCCCGCCCTGTTCCGAGGGCCAGCGCGAGGTCGCTGGGGCGCATCGCTCCCCGGTAGCTGAGCTGGTTCACGACGAGGAACATCGGCACATCGTTGACGGGGAAATCGACGGCCGTCATGAGCGCCAGCCGTACCGCATGACTGTCCGCCCAGTGGACGATCGAGGAGAGCGAGACGCGCGGATCAAGGAGGTCCGGGGCGATG
The DNA here is from genome assembly GCF_040654555.1 of Nonomuraea sp. NPDC050680. Classification (NCBI taxonomy): domain Bacteria; kingdom Bacillati; phylum Actinomycetota; class Actinomycetes; order Streptosporangiales; family Streptosporangiaceae; genus Nonomuraea; species Nonomuraea sp. NPDC050680. The sequence goes on from NZ_JBFAIF010000010.1 coordinate 287,655, forward strand.
ACGGATGACAGGTCGATGTCCTGATCGTCCAGCTCGTGGCGTTGCGTCCGCGTCACGATGTGCCTCCCCTCGCCCGTTGTATCCCCGGGAACCCTACTGCCGGTCGGGCGGGCGGGCGACCGGATCCAGCGGCCCCCGCCCTCCCGGTCGGCTCAGCCCGCCGTCGCTTCGCGTAGGAGCAGCAGCCGCACCGGTCCGAGCAGGCCGTGATCGTGTACCTCGGTCTGCTGCATCCCGGCGCCTCCAGCGAGTTGGGCGGCGATGTCGGGGACCGAGTCGTAGTAGCCGCGGGCGAGCAGCCGGTTGTTCAGCGAGCTCGACACCCGGACCGTCACCGTGTTCTCCCCAGGCCGCAGGTCGGAGGTGACGTCCACGTTCGGGCGGGAGGTGTCGAAGCCCTTGACCGGGCCCTCATTGACCTGAACAGAGCCGAGAGCACCCGCCGTCGATCCCAGGTCGAGCACGTACCTGGCTTCCGCGACGGGCGCCTCCTCCAGGACGAACGTCGCGTCGTACGCGCCGACGCCGCTGACGTCGGGACCGACCTCAGGGAGGTCCTTCCACGGGCGGAGCGGGCCGCGGCCACCGTCGAGGCGGGTGATCGCGGTGGTGGGCCGTACCTCGCGGGTCTCGTAGCCGAGCCCGCGATCCTCTCTGATCACCTCGAACTCGCCGGCGTCCCAGCTCTCGACCGTGGTCGTCCACTCCGTGATCTCCTGGAGGAGGTACGGCTTGACGGGCTCGGAGCCCGCCGGCTCCCGCACCGAGCGGTCGATCGTGAGCAGCGCGGTCTCGCCGGGTGCCAGGGTCACGGTGATGAGCGTCCGTCCCGCTTCGTGCCGGATGCCGGGGTGGGGGCGGATGTCGCCGGTCCAGGCGTCGATCCGGTGAGCCGTCCCGGTGCCGGGGAGGGCGACCTCGACCGTGGTCGGCTCACCGGTCTCGTACAGGAAGTGGTACAGGTACAGGTGCAGCAGGTCGCCGTCCTCACGCAGGTGACTGAGCAGGCTGCGGTCGTCGCCGGTGAACTCGCCGCGTCCGGCCATGCCGAGCTCGCGCAGCGCCTCGACGGTGCCGGACGGGTCGCTCACCTCGGCGACGGTCGGCAGCTCGCGAAGCCGCGCCATCGTCTGGGCGAGTTCCTCGTCGCGGCCGTCGAGTCCCGGGGTGCGGGCGGCGGCATGGGCGTGGGTGGTGTACTGGCCGGTCATGAGCCACTTGAGCTCGGTGGCACCGTTGACGATGAGCAGCTTCAGGCCCTGCCGCGCCCACTCCAGGAGCTTGACCGCCACGTCCGGGTCGAGCGTGTCCTGGTAGACGACGAGCGCCTGGTAGCCCGGGCCGTGCGGTTGCACGAGCCCGTCCGCGAACGACACCTCCTCGCGCAGCAGCAGCGACCCGTCGAAGAACTCGTAGGTCCACCCGGCGTCCTGCATACCCAGGTCCTGCCACCAGTGGTTGTGCCGGTCGCGCATCCACATGCGCCCGTAGGCGTCCTCGTCCGGGATCCGCCGCCCGTCCGGGTCGAGGAAGACCAGTCCCGAGGTGTTGTCGGTGAAGTGGTCGGTACGGAGGATCCCCACGTCGATCCGCGGCCTGCCCTGCCGCAGGACGCACTGATAGCGGCCGATCGCCTTGTTCCACAGCGGGTAGAACTCCGCCGCGGGCTGGCGCGTGTCGAACCGCTCGGAGAACATCGGCCACATGCCCTCATGTCCGGGCCAATGGGTGACGCCCTCCGCGCCCGCGGTGCTCGCCCAGCCGTGCAGCACGGTCTTGGTGATCCCCGCCGCCAGCTGGGTGGCGATGATCTGGTCGTAGAAGCGGTGGTCGAGGATGTGGTTGCGGGTGGTCGCGCCGGTCTCGGAGGAGTACTGCTTGCCGAACAGGTGAGCCGGCCCGGCCAGCAAGCGATAGGCGTCGATCTGCGCGCCGAACTCCAGCGACTCCGTCTCGATGCCGTCGACCTCCGGTCCCGGGCGGGTGAGCTCGAACGGCAGTCCGTAGCTGATCTCCGCGCGGAGCGAGATCGCGTTGTCGTGCAGGAACGCGGCGAAGGGGCGCAGCATGTTCTCGATGTAGAGGTCGGTGAGCGTACGTACGTAGTCGAAGCGCACCTTCTCGACGGTGACGCGGTGCTCCTCGCGTACGTCGTTGTGGTAGGTCGTGCTGACAGCCATGAAAGGCGCGGACCGGACCAGGAAGGGCAGCCAGCGGGTGAGGTCGTACCCGCGACGGGCGCGGAACTCCCGCGCGACAGTACGCCCCCAGAACATGCCACCGGCGCCGTAGACGGACAGTTCGAGGGAGTCCATGTACATCTGCGCGCGGGGGTTGCGGCTGATCTGCTTGCGCAGCTCCGGTGTGAGGACGACCGAGTCCCAGTAGTCGATGACCGCGTCGACCCCGTCCCGGTCCAGGTAGTTGACGGTGTAGTTGACCGACGCCGAGGGTGAGGCGGTCTGTCCGGTGCCGTGCATCCAGAAGACGAAGAGCCGCCAGTCGCCGTCGGCGGGCGCGCTCCACTCCAGCGCCTCGTCCCGCACCTGGTCGGAGAGGTCGATGATGGAGTCGAGGTCGAGGATCGCGCCCGTCGCGCCGGTCTCCAGCGAGCGGGCGGCCACGACGGCCACCAGGTGCTGCTCGGTGACCTTGCCGCGGTGGCCGGGAATGTGCAGCGTGGGCGGCTCGGCGTCGAGGTCGATGCGCGGCAGCGCCCCGCTGCGCGAGCCCGAAGGGGCGAGGTCCTCGAACACCACGTCGAGCTCCTGGGCCGCGGCCGGGTGGTCGGGGGTGATCGTGGGGAGGTTGGCGTTCGACCAGTTCGTGCCGGAGGTGAAGCTCACCGACATGTTCCGTTTGGTGGTCTCCTCGACGACCACCTGGGAGTCGTGCACCCACTCCTCCGCGCCCCAGCCATAGCGGGAGTGGTCGATGTCGCCCTCGTCCATCGCGAGGAACTCCATCCCGCCGAAACCCAGCCGGTGCGCGCTGTCGATCTCCCGGACCAGCGTCTCGTCGGTGTGCAGGCCCTCCGCCAGCCACCAGCGCAACTCGGGACGGTACTCGATCGAGGGGTCGGCGATCATACGGGCGAGGTCGTCGAGTGACACGCGTTTCTCCCTGAACGTCAACGAGCACCTGGGCCCGCGGCCGGGTGGTCGGCCCGGACCGACACTAGGGTGCGCAGCAGCAGAAAACAATGTCGCCAGGAAACAATAAATTGTCCTGAGGAAACTTACTGCCTCTCGTGTACGCCTCGGATCAACGGACAAGTAGTCGCTTGCCGCCCCACATCACCGCACCCGCCCGGCCTCGTAGTCGACCTGTTCCCGCTGCGGCCGGTCGGTCAGCGCGTGCGGGCGGCGGGTTTTCGGCGTGCCACTCGCGGGCTCACACGACGGCGACGGCGTCGATCTCGACGAGGAAGCCGCGACCCAGACCGGCGACGACGTGGACCGTGATGGCCGGCGGCGGGTCGGCCCGGTTCCACACCTCCTGGAAGGCGGCCACGCCCTCCTCGAAGGTGTGGCCGTCCACCACGGCGATGCGCCAGTGCACGATGTTCGCCAGGCTCGCCCCTTCGCTCTCCAAGATGGCCGCGAGGTTGCGGAACGCCTGCCTGGACTGCTCCCCGACCGTGGGACCGACGACCTTGCCGTCGGCGCCGACGCCGTTCTGCCCGCTGATGTAGATCGTCTTGGCCGGCTGTTCGACCACGACGGCCTGGCTGAAGGCCGGGCTGCGGTGGAGTCCCTCGGGGTTGATGTGCCGTGTGCTCATGTGTCGCCCTCCTCTGACTCGAACACCAGTATTAGTGGTTACGTTCGACACCAGTTATAGTGGTTTCATGCGAGCGAGTGCAACCGGCCGGATGCTGCACGACCCCAAGGGAGGGTCGTTCTCGTTCGACGCCGGCGCCGTCTGCCTGGACTTCGCCCACACGGGCGGTGAGGGCCGTTACGCGGTGTTCGAAACCCTGCACGAGCCTGCCGACCTGGGAGAATGGCTGGCCGAGCCGCCGCTGGCCGCGGTCATGACGGTCCCCGTGACGGCCGGCGAGCTGAGCGCGGCCAAGGCCCTCCGCCTGGCGATCTGGGACGCGGCGCACGCCCAGGCCGCGCGTCGCCCCCTCCCCGCCGGGGCGGTCGCGATCATCAACCGGGCCGCGACCGCGGCGCCGCTGATCCCCGAGTTGGTCGCCGAGCTGGTTCCCGACTTGGGCCCCCAGCTGGGTCCCGAGTTGGGCCCCGAGCTCGTCGCCGGCGGCACGACAGCGGGGTGGGTGCCGCCGGTGCGGGCGACGCAAGCGCTGTCGACGCTGGCGCGGGAGATGATCGAGCTGCTGTCCGGGCCACTCCGCGAGCGCATTCGCGAGTGCGCGAGTGACGACTGCCCGCTCGTGTTCGTCGACTCCTCCCGTCCCGGCGCCCGGCGCTGGTGCGCGATGGAGCGTTGCGGCAACCGCCACAAACTCCGGGCCCACCGCGCCCGGCGGACCACGGAGCCGGATGGCGGCTGATGCCACCATCCGGCCCGAGGAAGGTCACTGCGCAGGTTTCACGGCTTGCTCACGCCGTTATCACGGCATGCCGAAGGCGAGGACTGCCGCGTAGTAGACCGCCGCGATCTTTCGGCAGGCGCCACGGACCAGGAAGAAGTAGCCACCGCACACCTTGTCCTTCAAGGTGATGTAAAAGCGGGTGTCCACGTCGAGCTTTCGCACGGTGTTGCGGTCGAGGTAGTACTTGTAGTGCTTCTTCTGGTTGGTCATCAGGCCGTACCCGTAGTCGTGGGAGTCACAGGCCGGTCGGAAGTCGAACTTGGAGGGGCGGTCCGGAGACTTCGTGCAGTGGTCGTAGACGATGCCCCGGACCTTGAAGCCGCTGGCGGTCCGCTTCCAGTCGGGCTTGCGCCATTTGCCGCCGTGGTAGGCCCAGGCCGAGCAGCCCGACTTGGTGTACCACATCCAGGTTTTAGCAGTGTTGCACTTCTTCGGGTAGGACTGCGGGGGGTCCACGCCGTCCGGCAGGAAGTCGCCGGCCGGCGGCTCGGTGGCGTTGGGGTCGTCGAGGCCGGCCGCGCCCTCGGTCGCTCCGCCGTTGGCGGGCAGGTCGGTGCTGGTGAGGGTCACCTGGGGAGCCGCGGCGCCCGCCGGGAAGGACAGCTGCCAGCCGCCATTGCTGACGGAATCGATCGACGACAGACGTCCCACCGGGTCGTAGGCGTAGGTCGCCTGGGTGGCGCCGACGCTGGGGTCCGTCACGGTCCTTAGCAGGCCGTTCGGGTCGTAGGAGTAGCTCGCCTCGGTTTGCGGTGACTGGGTGCCGTAGGTGACCGTGGCGCTCTTGAGCCGGCCCGCGTAGTCGCCGAAGGAGCTGCCGGTGGCCGTGGTGGTCGTGGCGTAGGTGAACGTGGTGACGGACTCGGGCGACTCGGCGTTTGCCGGTTCCTTGACGCTGCTGACCCGGCCCTGGGCGTCGTAGGCGATCGAGGACCTGCCGAAGGCGGTGGTGCCGACACTGGTCACCCGCCAGGGGTCGGCGCTCGGCGCCCCGGCCGGCCGCGACCAGGTGTAGGTGAGCTTGAGGTCGTTACCGCTGATGGGTGTGCCGTCGGCGTTGGTGAAGGTGTCGTCGTCCGCCTCCTGGGCGCCCAGGTCCGTCACGAACGTCTCGGTCGTCGTGGTGCGCATCGCTCCGACGGCCGCGTCCCACTTGGTGGTTTCGGTGATCTTGGATCCGTCGTCGGCTTCGTACGTCTGGATACCGCCGCCGTCGGGAGTGGAGACGCTGCTCTTCAGCGGGTAGCGGGTCGATGTTCCGTCGTCGAGCTCCGTCACGACAAGGGTGCCGTTCTGGTTCTCGAGCTTCCGGTTGATCTCCCCGCCGGCGAACTCGGCCTGCCAGCTCGCGCCGAAGACGCCCAGCTCAGGGCGGGTGGCCGGAGCCGACTGCGGCCGGGCCAGATCGCCACCGGCCAGGGCCACACCGTGCTTGCGGCTGATCGCGCCCGCCGACACGTCCAGCTCGGTGAGCCTGAAGGTCTGGGTGTCGGAGGAGTACTGGCCGGGGCCGATCTCCTGCACGTCGGCCGGCGGCGGGTCGGCGAGCACGGTGGCGGAGACCTTCTGGGCCGCGGTGGCGGAGACCTTCTGGGCCGCGGCGGCGGAGACCTCTGGGGCGAGGAAGGGGAGGAGCATCGCCGCGACGGCGACGGGGAGCGCTAATCGGCGCAAGTGGTGCCTCCAGGAATAAGAGAAAAAGTGATTTGATCACCTGGAGGATAAGTGCCGATAAATCGATTTGACAAGAGCTTGACGATTTCGCAGAACGATGTTCAAATCGCCCATGGAGCTATAATTTGGAGGTGATTCATTCATGCGTTTGCGCAGTTGGGCGGGCTGTATGGTGAGTTTATGGCGAATTTGTGGCGATGCTGTGGGGGGTTTGATGATAATGACTCGACTTTGGTTATTGGCAATTGTGCCGGCGCTTCTCCGGGGATCGCGACGATGTCGTTCCATCGTCTCGTCATGGGCCGATCGCTGCGGTAGGCCGGGGGGCTCCTGGCCGGACGGGACGAAGTAAGGGGCGAGCTGCCGCAGCCTCTCCTTCGCGCATTCTCCCGATCAGGGCAGGTAAGGAGGAATGCTCGACGCCGAAAGCCGTTGAGCGCTTTCTTGACCTATTCGGCGGGAACCACCGCCGCGGATTCCGCTGCCGAGATGCCGAGCGTGGACAGGAACGCCGTGGCGACGGGGGAGGGAGGGAAGCGACTCCAGATGAGGTGCTCCATGCGGGCGGGAGCGTCGCGGAGTTGGAGGATGGGCAGATCGGGGAGTTCGGCCGCGAAGGCGGCGGGCAGCATCCCGACGCCCAGGCCCTGCCGGATCAGGCGAGCGATGAAGTCCACGGTCGTCACTTCGAAGGCGACCTCGCGCCGCACTCCGGCCGCCGCGAACGCCTCGTCCGACTGGGCCCGCGCGGCGGTGCCCGGAGGGAAGTCGACGAACGGTTCGTCCGACAGTTGCCGCAGGTCCACGCACTGCTCGTCGGCCAGCGGGTGGTCGGGTGCCACCATGGCGACGAGGTCGCCGCGCGCCAGTTCGCGGCCGCGGACTCCCTTGGGGCGTACGCCCAGGGGAAGCCCCAGGAAGGCGGCGTCCAGGGTGCCCTGCTGCACCCGTTCGATGAGATCCTCGCTCGCCCCCGAGCGGAGGCTGATCCGTACCTGCCGATGCCGCAGGTGGAACTGTTTCAGCGCGGCCGGCAGATCGACCGCCGCGACGGTGGGGATGGCGCCGATGGCGAGCCGGCCGCGGATCTCGCCGGCGGCGGCCGACACCTCGGCGCGGGCTCGTTCGGCGGCGTCCAGAGCCTGCCGGGCCGCGGGCAGGAACGCCTCACCGGCGGGGGTCAGCCGGACGCGGCGGCTGGTGCGATCGAACAGCTTGGCACCCAGCTCACGTTCCAGGCGGGCGATCTGGTGGCTCAGCGCGGACTGGACGACCAGGCACTGCTCGGCGGCGCGGGTGAAGTTGCTCGTCTCCGCGACCGCGACGACATAGCGCATCTGCTGCAGTTCCATGGATCAATCGTGATACACGATCGGTTCGATGACAAACATGCGTTGGACTCATTGATCGCCTGTCGCCCAAGGTGGGGGCATGACGGCGATGAGACCTCACAACACGGACGGCGGCCTGTCGCGCGGGCTGCTCTTCCTCATGTCGGTGGCGACCGGGCTGGCCGTCGCGGGCAACTACTTCGCGCAGCCGCTGCTCGACCTGATCGGCCGGGAGCTGGAGATGGGGCCGTCGCGGGCGGCGCTGGTGGTGACGGCCGCACAGATCGGGTACGCACTGGGGCTGATCCTGCTGGTGCCGCTCGGCGACCTGGTGGAGCGGCGGCGGCTCGCCATGTCGCTCTACGCGGCGACCGCGGTGTTTCTACTGGTCTCGGCCAATGCCCCTAACGGCACGGTGCTCTTGGCCAGTACGGCCCTCACCGCGCTGACCTCGGTGGGAGCGCAGGTCGTGGTGCCGTTCGCGGCGACGCTGGCGGCCCCGGCCGAGCGTGGCCGGGTGGTCGGCACGGTGATGACCGGGCTGATGCTCGGCCTGTTGCTGGCGCGTACCGCGTCCGGAGCATTGTCGGAGCTGGGCGGGTGGCGGACGGTCTACTGGGTGAGCGCGGTCCTGATGGCATCGATGGCCGTGCTGCTGCGCATCTTCCTGCCCCGGCTCGGCGGAGACGGCGGAGACGGCGGACACCGGTCTTACGCCGGTCTGCTGCGCTCGACGGTGGCGATGTTCCGGTACGAGCCATTGCTGCGGTGGCGGGCGGGGATCGGCGCGCTGAGCCTCGCCTCGTTCAGCGTGCTGTGGACGGCGCTGACCTTCCTGCTGGCGGGCTCGCCGTACGGCTGGTCGGAGTCGGCCATCGGCCTGCTCGGGCTGGCCGGTGCCGTGGGCGCGCTGACCGCCACGGTGGCCGGGCGGCTGGCCGACCGCGGATACGTACAGATCGTGACCGGCGCCGGGACGGTCCTGCTGGTGGCGTCCTGGTCGGCGATCGCGGCCGGGGCGCACTCGCCGGCCTGGCTGCTCGTCGGCGTGCTCGTGCTGGACCTGGCGCATCAGGCGGTGCTCAACAGCAGCCAGAACGTCCTCTACGCGCTCCGGCCCGAGGCCCGCAACCGGATCAACTCCGCCTTCATGACCGCCCTTTTCGTCGGCGGCGCGGTGGGGTCCGCGCTGGCTTCGGCGGTCTGGGCGCACAGCGGCTGGCCCGGCGTGTGCGTCTTGGGCGCCACCCTCTCGGCCGGGACCGTCGTGCTGTGGGTCCTGGAGCGCATCACCATCGCCCGGGTGACAGGCAAGCCCCCGAAGGTCGTCCGCGACCTCATCCGTACCCCCACCAAAGGAGAATGAGCATGTCGCGTACCGTACTGATCACCGGCGCCACCGGAGCCGTGTCCACCGCACTGATCAACGCGCTGGAAGGGGCCGAGGTGGACCTCCGGGCTCTCGTCCGCGATGGGTCCAAAGCGGCCGGCCCGCGCGAGCGGGGCGCCGAGGTCTTCGTCGGTGACCTCGATGACGCTCGGTCGCTGCCGCCCGCCTTCGAGGGCGTACGGGATGTGTGGCTGCTCACCCCGAACGGCCCGCGCGCTCCGGAGCACAACATGAACGCCGTGTGGGCCGCGCGCCAGGCCGGTGTGGAGCGCGTCGTGCGCCTGTCCGTCGTCGGCGCGGCACACGACGCGCCGAACCGCAGCGGCAGGCTGCACGCGCTGTCCGACCGGGAGACCGAACGGTGCGGCATGCGCTGGACGATCCTGCGTCCCCACTGGTTCATGCGGAACCTGCTGAACGAGGCGGGCGACATCGCCGCCACCGGCACGTTCTCGCTGAACATGGCCGCGGCGCGGATCGGGATGATCGACGTCCGCGACATCGCCGAGTGCGCCGCCCGCGTGCTGCTCGACGACCCGGATCGCCACCACGGCCAGACCTACACCCTCACCGGCCCGCGCTCGCTGACGTTCGACGAGGTCGCCGCCCACTTGAGTCTCGCTCTCGGCAGGCCCATCACGCATGTGCCGGTCAGCGACGACGCCAAGCGCAAGACACTGCTCGGCTACGGCGTTCCGCGATGGATCGCCGACATGCTGGAGGAGTACGCGCAGGCGTACGAATCCGGCTGGGGGGACTTCACCACGGATACGGTCGCCGAGCTTCTCGGCCGCCCGGCGCGCGACATCGCCGACTTCGCCCGCGACCACGCCGCCGCGTTCGTCTCGGCCGACTGACAACTACGGCCCTAGCCGTAATAGGAGTACTTGACCGCCAGCGGCCTATTTCTTAGATTTCGGCCATGACCTTAATCAGGCGAATCCTGGCGGCGGGGCTCAGCGCCGCCATGCTGCTGAGCGTGGCGCCCCCCGCCCACGGCGCGGCCGGCCGGCACCCGACGGGCCGGGTGACCGATCTCGGCGTCCCGCTGCAGGACGTGCTCCTCCTCGGCGGCGTCGTGGCGCCCGGCCCCGACGGCCAGGCGGCGCTCTGGGGCGCCTCCTCCGGCACCCCCGCCCACCTCAACGCCGTCGACCCCGCCACCGGCGCCGAACGCGGCCGGTTCGACCTGCCGGGCGCCGCCGGGGCCTGGGCGGTGGACGCGACGCCCGACGGCAGCCTCTACGCCGGCACGTACGGCGACGGCCGCCTCTACCGCTGGACCCGCCAGGGCGGCGTCTCCGACCTGGGCCGCCCCCTGCCGTCGGAGAACTTCATCTGGTCCGTGGCGGCCGGTGAGAACGCGACCGTCTACGGCGGTACGTCACCGGGCGGCCGGTTGTTCGGCTACGACCCGGCCGGCGGCGTCCGGGACTACGGCCGGCTGTCCCCGTCGCACGCCTACGTCCGCAGCGTCTCCTACGCCAACGGCAAGATCTACGCGGGTACGGAGGCCCCGGCGGCCGTCTTCGAGGTCGACGCCGCCACGGGCGTGGCCGAGCGACTGCCCGCCCCACCGGGACTGGACCTCACCGACAAGTGGGCCTACGACGTCAACGCCGTCGCAGGCTTCCTCTACGTCAGGTTCGGCAGCGCCTTCCCGGGGCCGTTGCACGTCTGGGACATCGCCGCTCATGCCTGGACGGACGCCGTCGAGTCGGCCCACGGCCTCGACGTCTCGCCGCCCGACGACCAGGGCCGCGTCTACTTCGTCAAGGCCGCCGAGCTGGTGTGCTACGACCCGCGCACCCGTACGGTGACCGGGACCGGGATGCCGTTCACGGGGCGGGTGGCGAACACCCGGGGCATCGGCTGGGCGGAGCTGGGCCTGCCCGACTATCCGGGCAAGAGCCTGGTCGGGCTGCTGTGGCGGGGGCTGATGTTCCGCTACAACCCGCAGACCGGCGCGCGCTCGTTCGTCCAGACCGGCATCAAGGGTGAGCCGATCGACATCACCGCTATCGCCGACGGCCCGGACGGCCGCGTCTACACCGGCGGCTTCCTCAACGGCGGGTTCGCCGCGCTCGACCCGAAGACGGGGGAGCGGACCCAATTCCACACCTTCTCCCAGAGCGAGGCCATGACCGCGCACGCCGGCAAGCTGTACATCGGCGCCTACCCCGAGGCCAGGGTCTACGCCTACGACCCCGCGCTGCCGTGGAACAGCACCGAGTACTCGCCCAGCCCGGATCCGGGACCGGCGCCCAACCCGGCCAGGCTGTTCGACCTCGCGGCCGACAAGCAGATCAGGCCGCGCGCCCTGGTGTCGGCGGGAGGCTACCTGGTCGCCGGCACAATGCCCGACCTCGGTCAGCTCGGCGGGGTGCTGGCGGTGTGGGATCCGGAGAAGGGCGAGCTGAAGCACGCCGCGCGCAACGTCGTACAGGACCAGAGCATCGTGTCGCTGGCCTACCGTGACGGCGTCGTCTACGGCGGCACCTCGATCTACGGGGGCCAGTCGGCCACCCCGCCCACCCAGCCCGAGGCCAAGCTGTTCGCCTGGTCGGTGCGCGAGAACCGGCTGCTCTGGGAGATCGTCCCCGCGCCGGGCAAGCCGGCCATCCCGGCGCTCGCCTTCGACCGCCGCGGGCGGCTGTGGGGGATCGCGGGCGGCGAGGTGTTCGCGGTGAACGTGGCGGCCCGCAAGGTGGTCTCCAAGCTCACCCTCTCGTCGAGTAAGAGCGCGAGCGGCGCCCTCTCCCTCAACAGGAGGGACGGCCTGCTGTACGGCGCGCACGCGGGGACGGAGGTGTTCGCGCTGGACCCGGTCTCCGGGCGGCGGATGGTGCTGCGGCAGGGACCTGTGCACCAGCTCGCGGTGCACAGGTCCGGGGACGTCTACTTCGCCGAGGGGCCGCGGCTGTTCAGGTATCAGCCGCAGAGCCGGTAGGTGTAAAAGTTCTCGAAGCGTGACAGGTACATGTGCTGGTCCGGGCCCTTGAGCACGGGTCAGCGGCCGAATGCCTTCCGGTACGCGGAAGGGGAGGTGTGCATCGAGCGGCTGAAGTGGTGGCGGAAGGTCACCGGGCTTTCGAAACCGACAGCGGCCCCGACCTCCTCGACCGGCGCCGTGGCCGACTCCAGCAGCGGCAGGCTGGCCGCGATCCGCTGCGCGATCACCCAGCGCAGCGGGCTGGTCCCGGTCCTGCGGTTGAAATGCCGGACGAAACTGCGCTGCGACATCCCGGCGACACGGGCCAGCGTCGCCACCGTGATCGGGCGGGAGAGATTGGCCAGCGCCCATTCCATCGTCCTGGCCACGGCGTCATCGTCCTCGACGGGGGTGACGGCGGCCTCGATGAACTGCGCCTGGCCGCCCTCCCGGTGCGGCGGCACGACCAGCCTCCTTGCCACCGTGTTGGCCACGCCGGGGCCATGGTCTCGGCGGATGAGGTGGATCAGCAGGTCGATGCCGGCCGCGCTGCCCGCGCTGGTCAGAACATCGCCGTTGTCCACGTACAGCACGCCGGGATCGACGCTGACCTGCGGAAAACGCTCCTGGAGCAACTCGGCGTACCTCCAGTGCGTGGTGGCCGACCGGCCGTCCAGGAGACCGGCCGCCGCGAGGACGAAGACCCCTGAGCAGATCGACACGATGCGGGCGCCCCGCTCGTGCGCCCGTCGTACCGCGCCGATGAGGGCGGGGGAGACCTCGGCGCGGACGTCCGGCACGCCCGGGACGATCACCATCCGCGCCTCGGCGAAGACGTCGAGCCCGTACGTCGCCTGGATGGTGAAGCCGCCGACCGCCCGCAGCGGGCCGTCGTGCTCGGCGCAGACCACGAGGTCGTACCACGGGACGTCCAGCTCCGGCCGGGCAAGCCCGAAGACCTCGACGACGCACCCCAGCTCGAAGGGACTCATACCGTCGAAGGCCAGGACCGAGACGGTGCGGTTGCTGTCATAGCGCTGGAGCATGGCTGGATATTAGCGACATTAGGCATTCATGCCACTCGTGGGGGTGCGGGGGTGCGCTGCACCATTCATGGCAGGAACGAGTTGGAGGTAGTACCGAAATGTCAGCAGTTCTTGCTACTCAGGCCGCCGACCCGGCCGCCGCCGTCGCTCATTTCTCGGCCCGTCTGGCGTTCGAGACGGACGTGTCCGATGTCCATGCCGATCTCAGCGCGGGTGATGCGAGCATCGTCGTGGTCGACTCGCGCAGTGTGGAGAGCTGGCTTCAGGGTCACATCGAAGGCGCGCTTCACCTGCCCACGGCGGAGATCGCCGCACGCGCGCCATCGGTCGTCTCCCGCGACGTGATCGTGGTGACGTACTGCTGGGGGCCCGGGTGCAACGGCGCGACGCGTGCGGCGCTGGAGTTCGCCAAGCTCGGCTATCGCGTCAAGGAGATGATCGGCGGCTTCGAGTACTGGGCGCGCGAGGGCTTCCCCGTCGTGACCGGCTACGGCGTGGAGAGGCGGCCCGCCGACCCGCTGACGGCTCCCGTCCACGCCGACGCATGCGGCTGCTGACTCCCGGTTTTACAGCGCGCGCAGGTCGATGGCGTCGGCCATCGCCTGGTAGCCGGCCGGGTTGGGGTGGAGATGGTCTCCGCTGTCGAAGCCGGGCCGAATCCGGTCGGGGTCGGCGGGGTCGGCCACGGCGCGCTCGAAGTCGACGACCGCGTCGAACGCGCCACTGGTCCGGATCCAGGCGTTGACCGCGTCACGGATCCGCTCGGCCTCATCCGTGAGGTACGCGTACCCCTTGGCGGGCAGGAGGGTGCCGCCGACGATCCGCACGCCGCGTGCGTGGGCGGCGCGGATGAGCTGCCGGTAGCCGCCGATCAGGTCGTCGGCACCGACCTTGACCGCGGGCGTGGTGCAGGGCGTCGGTTCCTGCAGGCCCAGGAGGATGTCGTTGATGCCCTCCAGTACGATCACGCTCTTGACGCGGGGCCGGTCGAGCACGTCCCAGCGGAAGCGTGCCAGTCCCCGCTCGCCCAGGCACGCCGAGTCGTTGAGCAGGCGGTTGCCGGCGATGCCGAGGTTGAGCACCGGTCGCCGGCCGGCCAGCCTGCGGGCCAGCGCGTCCGGGTAGCGGTCATCGGCGTCCAGGGTGGCGCCGTACCCGTCGGTGATGGAGTCGCCGAAGGTCGCCACCGCCGGCGCGCCGCCGTACACGTCCACTTCGGACAGGTAGAACCAGGAGCTGTTGGTCTCGGCGAAGGCGGTCGCGCCGAGGTCGCGGAGGTGATCGCCGCCGGCTCGGAAGGAGGTGGCCTGCGCGAGGTTGTGGTAGGTGGCCGGGCCGGTGGTGCCCTGGAGGTACAGCGTCACGGTCAGCCGCTCGCCCGGCTTGACCGCGAGCCGGACGGGATCGCCGACGGCCTGCCCGCCGGTGGGGATGCTCACGGAGGCGGAGCGCCCGAAGGTCAGCGGCCGGAGGGTGCCCGCCTGCACGGCGGCGCCCGTGCCGGCCTTGCCCACGCTCGCGCCGGTCAGCCGGAGCGGGGTGCTGCCGTAGCGGTTCGACAGCCGGATCCGGAGCTTCGAGCCGCCGGCGGCGACCCGCACCACCTGGCGGACGGAGTGGTCGGCGAAACCTTTCTCCGCCCAGGTGGGATACCAGACGTCGGCCGACGGCTGCTGGACGGCGCTCGCCCATCCAGCTGTCCATGTGCCGGTTTCCGCGTCGGCGGGTGCCGGTAACGCGGTCGATGCGGCGATCAGGGCGGCGGCAGTCGCGATTCTCAACACGTGAGTGCTCTTTCTGTCAATCCAGGACGGGGAAGTTGGCGCGGAAGACGCCATAGGGATCGCGATGGCGCTTGAGCTCGCGCAGCCGGGCCAGGGTGCCGGCCGGGAAGGCTTGGGCGGCGTTCTCCGCCGGCGCGAGGAAGGTGTACGGTTTGCGCCCGCTGACCGCCTGGCCCAGCGCCTCGATCAGGGCCGCCTGCTTGCCCTGCACCGCATCGGACAGGTGGGGCAGCCGCAGGCCGAGCAGATAAAGCATGTAGGGCTCGGCGAGCGCGCCACCCGCGCCGCCGGCGGGATCGGCCTCGGCCAGCGCCCCGCCCAGATGCCGGACCTGCAAGTTCAGCAGCGGCGCGAGGTCGGCGTCGGCGAGCGTCGCCAGCGTCGCCTCGTCCAGGCCGGTCAGCAGTTCGGTGCGGGCCAGCATCGGGCTGGGCTCGATCGGCTCGGCCGCGATCGTGCCCAGGTCGGCCAGGTCCATCAGGCCGCGACTGTCGGAGAGGCTGCCGCCGATCTCGTCGAAGCCGGCCAGCAGCGCCTTGGCCTCCGCCTCGCCGCCGAGGTAGGTCACGTCCACGGTGACCATCGGCGGGGCGGGCGGCGGCGGGGCCACGCGGTTGATCCACACCGACAACTCGCGCGGCGCGTCCGCGGTGATCTGGCGGAAGGCCTCGAACACCGCGGCCGTGCGGGCCGCCGGCCAGACGATCCGTCCGCCGTACACGCTGGGCGCCGGATACAGCGCCAGCTCGATCGAGGTGATCAGCGCGTAGTCGCCGCCACCACCGCGCAGCGCCCAGAACAGCTCGCTGTCGGAGTCGGCGGTGACCCGCACCTGCTCGCCGTCGGCGTCGACGATCTCGAAGGCGCGCACCGAGTCGGCGGCCCAGCCGTACCTGCGGCCGAACCACGAGATCCCGCCGCCGGCGACGAACCCGGCGACCGTCACCGCCGAGCTGCTGCCGGCCGGCCCGGTGAGGCCGTGCTTGCCGGTCTCGGCCAGCACCCGGCCCCACCGCACTCCGGCACCGACCCGGGCGACGCGCGCCTGCGCGTCGACCTCCACCCAGTCCAGGCGGCCGGTACGCAGCAGGATCACACCCTGCACATCGCCCGAGGCGCCATGGCCCGACGGCTGGGCGGTGACCGTCAGCCCGGCTTCGCGGGCGTATCGCGCCAGCGCCGCCACATCAGCGGCGTTCTCGGCCTCCACCACGGCGGCCACCGGCTGGTGGACGCCCACGGCCCACGGCCGGGCCGCCTCGTCGAACCCGTCCTCGCCGGGGAGCAGCACGCGCCCCCGGACGGCATTACGCAGATCCATAGCTGTCGTCTCCTTCAGGGATTACCAGGGAATGCGGGGACTACCAGGGAAGGGGGCCTTCGTGCTGGACGAAGGTGGCGGTGGGGCCGTCGGCTTCCAGCAGGGCCATGGCCACGATCGGTGCGGCGCCTTCTTCAGGGGTTTTGATGCCTGAGTTGTGGTTGATGTCGGTTTTGACCCAGCCCGGGTCGACCGTGTTGACCTTGATCGGGGTGTCCCACAGCTCTTTGGCGTAGGACACGGTGATCATGTTCAGGGCGGCCTTGGAGGAGCAGTAGGCCAGGTTGAGCATCGGCCACAGCGGATGGCTCCGGTCCAGGGTGCGGCCGATCGAACCGCGCTCGCTGGAGACGTTCACGATGCGTCCCGCCGACGAGCGGCGCAGCAGCGGCAGCATCGCGTTGGTGACCTCGATGACGCCGAACACGTTCGTCTCGTAGACCTGGCGGGCCTGCTCGAGCGAGGTCTGGCTGGGCGCCCCGTCGGCGAAGGTGATCCCGGCGTTGTTGACCAGGATGTCGAGCCTGCCGTACTCCTGCTCGATCCACGTGGCCGCGGCTCGGATGCCGGCCGGATCCGTGACATCGAGCCGCACGTACGGCAGGCCGAGCAGTTCGGCCCCGGCACGTCCCCGCTCCTCGTCACGGGCACCGATGATCGCGGTGATGCCCCGGTCGCCGAGCTGACGGGCCACCTCGAAACCGATGCCCTTGTTCGCGCCGGTGACGAGGGCGACCGCTACCATGCCGCGCCCGCGACCTGCCGGGTGGTGGCGTTGAGCCTGTTCCACAGGTTGACGGTGGAGACCGTCATGATCAAAGCGGCGAGCTCGGTCTCGGAGTAGTGGTCGGCGGCCTCGTCCCACACGTCGTCGCCGACCTGGCCGCCGTCGGCGAGCCGGGTGACCGCCTCGGCCAGTGCCAGCGCGGCGCGTTCCGCGTCGGTGAAGTACGGGGCCTCGCGCCAGGCGGCCACGGCGAAGAGCCGCTCGTCGCTCTCGCCCTGCTTGCGCAGGTCCTTGGCGTGCATGTCGACGCAGACACTGCACCCGTTGATCTGGCTGGCCCGCAGCAGCACCAGGTCGGAGGTGACCTTGGGCAGCCCGGCCTGGTCGGTGGCCTTCTGGAGGTTCATGAGCGCCTGCATGGCGCCGGGCAGGATCATGGCGGGGTTCTTCATGCGTGCTTGCATGGTCGTCTCCTGGAGAGTTCTGATCGTTGTCGCTTACCTGACTGAGGCGAGCGGGGAAATGTGACCGCCGCGCCGTACGATCAGCATCTCGGGGGCGATTGATACATCCGCGATGCATCGACGATGTGGTGATTCGCCGTGGATATAGACTCCTGCGGTGCACGGCGGGAATGTACGGTTTGCGGTCCTGGGTGCGGTGGAGCTGTCGGCTGAGGGCCTGGTGCTTCCCTCGCTCGCCCCACGTCACCGTGCGTTCCTGGGGTATTTGCTGCTGCATTCCGGCACGGTGCTGAGCGTCGAACGGCTGAGCGAGGCGATGTGGGGGCCGACGCGGCCGGACACCGCCAGGGCGCAGGTGCACGCCGCGCTGACCGCGATCCGGCGGACGCTGCGCGTGGCGGAGGCGGGCCACCTGGTCCAGACCCGGCCGGCCGGATACGTGATCGCTCCGGAGCCGGGACAGCTCGACCTGCGGGAGTTCACCACGCTCGTGGCCGAGGCGGGGCCTGAGCCGGCCGCGGCCGTACGGACGCTGCGCGGAGCGCTCGCCCTGTGGCGCGGGCCCGCCTTCGCCGACGTCCAGGCCCATTTCGCCGAGAGCGCCAGGGCACGGCTGGAGGATCGGCGGCTGGCCGCGATCGAGCGGCTGGTGGAGCTCGAGCTCGCCGCCGGAAGGCACGAGGAGCTCATCGATCAGCTGACCGCCGAGCTGACCACGCATCCCTTGC
Source organism: Nonomuraea sp. NPDC050680 (assembly GCF_040654555.1). Classification (NCBI taxonomy): domain Bacteria; kingdom Bacillati; phylum Actinomycetota; class Actinomycetes; order Streptosporangiales; family Streptosporangiaceae; genus Nonomuraea; species Nonomuraea sp. NPDC050680. The sequence continues at coordinate 305,616 of NZ_JBFAIF010000010.1, forward strand.
GTGAACGACTGGCCGGGCAACTGATGCTGGCCCTGCACCGCGCCGGGCGCCAGACGGACGCGCTGGCCATCGGCCGTGGCTACCGCCGCAGACTGGCCGATGAGCAGGGGCTGGATCCGGGCCCTGCCTTCCTGGCCGTGGAGGAGACCGTCCTGCGCGGTGAGCCGCCCGCGGCCGACCCGATCCGGCGCACGGAGGCCGCTCTGCCCGCCACGGCCAGACCTGAGGAGGCCAGGCCCGAGGCGGCTTTTCTGCCCTACGACATCGCCGACTTCGCCGGCCGCTCCGTCCAGGTGGAGGAGCTGTGCGAGCCTGCCTCCCAGGCGGTGACCATCTCCGCGATCGACGGCATGGCCGGCATCGGCAAGACGGCACTGGCCGTCCATGCCGCGCATCGGCTCGCCGGACGATACCCCGACGGTCAGCTCTTCATCGACCTGCACGCTCACACAGCGGGCCATCGGCCGCTTGAGCCCGGGGAGGCGCTGGAGGCGCTGCTGCGGCAGCTCGGCGTGCCGACCGAGCGCATCCCCGCGTCCATGACGGAGCGGGCCGCGCTGTGGCGAGCCGAGCTGGCCGGCCGCCGGGTCCTGCTGGTGCTGGACAACGCCGCCGACGCCGCCCAGGTCCGGCCCCTGCTGCCGGGCGCTTCACACAGCCTGGTGCTCATCACCAGCCGCCAGCGGCTCACCGACCTGGATGGCGCGCGGGCCCTGTCCATGGACGTGCTGCCCCTGCCCGACGCCTTGGCGCTCTTCACCGGCATCGTGGGTGAGCGCGCGGCTGCCGAGCCCGAGGCGGTCACAGAGGTCCTGCTGCTGTGCGGGTTCCTGCCGTTGGCCGTACGCATCGCCGCCACCCGTCTGCGGCACCGCCCTCGCTGGAGCGTGGACCACCTCGCGGAACGCCTGCGTGATGAGCGCCGTAGGCTCACCGAGCTGGCCAGGTCGGAACGCGGCGTGGCGGCCGCGTTCACCCTGTCCTACCGCCAGCTCACCGCTGACCAGCAGCGGCTCTTCCGCCTGCTCGGGCTGCATCCCGGCCGCGACATCGAACCCTACGCGGCCGCCGCGCTCGCCGACCTGCCCACGGAGCGTACCGAGGACGTACTGGAGGACCTGCTGGACGCGCACATGCTCCAGCAGCGCGCCTTCGGCCGCTACGTCTTCCACGACCTGCTCCGCCGGTACGCCGCGGAGTTGGTGGCCGAGCAGGAACCGCCGCAGGCCAGGCACGCGGCGCTGACCCGGCTGCTCGGCCACCAGCTGACCACGGCGTCGGCCGCCATGGACGTGCTCTACCCCGACAGCGCCCACCGGCGACCGCGCATCGAACCAGCCACGTCCCCATCGGTCCTCCTCCATGACGCGCCGCAGGCGTTGGCCTGGCTGGACGCCGAACGGGCCAACCTCATCCTGGCCGCCGATCGCGACGTGGCGCACACCAGCCTGCTGGCCACCACGCTGTACCGCTATCTCTACGACCACGCCCACCACGACGATGCCCTCGCTCTGTACGGCAAGGCACTGCGGTCCGCCCGACGCCGTAAGGATCCGGCCGACGAAGGGCGGGCGCTGACCGATCTCGGCTGGGTGCATCAGGTGCAGGGGCGCCATGACGTCGCCCGTGACCACTTCGACCGGGCTCTTGCCGCCTGCCGTACATCTGAAGACCGGCGAGGTCAGGCGCGGGCGCTGCTCGGCTTAGGCCGGGTAGGTACGGACGAGGGCGACCACGAGCGGGCCAAGGAGGCCGACCTGCGCGCCCTGGAGCTGTTTCGCGACATCGGCGACCGGTTCGGCGAGGCCGTGACGCTGGATTACCTGGGCATCGTCCACGAGCGGCTGGGCCGGTACGCGCAGGCGGCCGACCTGCATCGCCAGGCGCTGCAGCTGTCCCGGGAGATCGGCAGCCGAGGCGGGGAGGCCGACGCCCTGGACAACCTCGGCGTGGCCTGCACCCGGCTGGGCCGGCCCGCCGAGGCGCGCGATCATCACGAGCAGGCGCTGGAGCTGTATCGACTCTTCGGCTACCGGCGGGGCGAGGCCAAGGCGCTCAACAGCCTGGCCGAGGTCGCGGCGGCCATGGGAGACCTCGCCCAGGCCGTACGCCTGCACAATGCCGCTCTCGACCTGGCCGTGGAGCTGAACAACCGGAGCGAGGAGAAGCGCGCCCGCGAGGCCATCGCCCAGCTCCTCGCCACCCCGGAGACCTCTCGCCGAAAACGATCCTGAACCGGTACCCGTCGGCTGTCGACCACCCCACGGGGCCGGTCGCCGGCGTCTATGACACCCATCGCGCGGCGGCCCAGGCGCGGGTCAGTGCTGCTTTGACCACGTGGCTCCCGCCTCAGCGGTCCGTACGGGGGAGGCGGCGCAGCACTTGATCAGAAGGCCGGCTATACGATATGCCTCCGCAATCCCCTCGAGGAGGCTCGTGAATCTGGTCGAGCAGGGCGCCGCTTTCGCCGCGTTCTGGCAGGAACGGCACCTGTGCACGCTCTCAACGGCGCGTCCAGGCGCGCCGCCGCACGCGGTGCCGGTCGGCGCGACGCTGGATCTGGAGACCGGCATCGCCCGGGTGATCACCTCCGGCACCTCCTACAAAGCCCGGCTCATCGCAGCGGACGGCGCGCTGGTCGCACTCTGCCAGGTGGACGGCCGGCGGTGGTCGACGCTGGAGGGGCGGGCCGTGGTGCGTACCGAGCCGGAGCAGGTGGCCGACGCCGAGCGCCGTTACACCGCCCGCTACAAGCCGCCCCGGCCCAACCCGGCGCGGGTGGTCGTGGAGATCCAGGTGACACGCGTGCTGGGCAACGTGTGATCACCGTCGCCGGCATCGGCGCGGGCCGGCTGGGACAGACTGCCGGAGGAGCCGCGACGCGTACTGGAGGCGGTGCCCGCGCTGCCCGAGAGCGGGCGGTCCCGCGTGGCATGCGGGACCGCCCCAGGTCAGCGGGCTAGCGTACGCGGATGAAAACCGGGTTGGAGTAGAACCACAGGTCCTGCCACGGGCTCTCCTTGCCGTCGGCCGCCGGCTCCATCTCGTCGGTGCTGGTGCCGCGTACCCGCAGGTAGCTGTCGCTCTGTACGTCGCGCAGCGTGTGCCGGATGACGTAGTCCCGGCCCTGCCGGCGCCAGTCGCCCGGGCCGAAGCGCGCCACGACCTTGGTGGTGGGGTTGGTGTCGGCGTCCAGATTGGCGCTCACGCCGCTCACCTGCCCGGTGATGAGGTCGACGCGCCGCACCTCCGGGCGGTCGCCGTTGCCGTTCTTGCCCTCCAGCGGCCGGAACCGGATCTCGACCTCGACGTCGGTGCGGTCGCGCCGGTTGACCACCAGCGTCTCGCCCACGGTGGCCTGGCGGCCCTGGTTGCCGGCGGTGACGTCGAGAGCGGTGATCAGGTCCCCGGTGGCGACGAAGATGCGGCCGTTGCGCAGGGCGTCCATGATGTCGCCGTAGTCCTGGCGCGCCATCACGTACGTCTTGCTGTACTCGCCCGGCCAGAAGTCCGAACCGCCGCGGGTCCAGTGCACGTGCGAGTCGGAGGTGGCCGTGATCCACCAGTGCCGGCCCTCACCCAGCAGAGAGTCCCACAGGCCGCCGACCCGCGCGGTCATCTGGTCGAAGCCGCCGTAGGTGGGGTGGTTGCCGTACCCGCCGCGCGCGCCACCGTTCAGCGGGGCCGCCTGGTGTCCCGGGGCGCCCTCGAATCCCACGTACACGTCGGGGGCGGTGTTGTTGCCGTTGCGGAACTCGCGCGGAGTGTCCTGACCCCACACCCCGAGCCCGGTGGCCGAGCGCGCCGCGTGGTGCGCGATCACCAGCGGCTTGTGCCGCATGTCGCGGGCGGCCTTGAGGAACTCCACCATCTTGGCCTCGGTGTCGCGGCCCGCGTCGGCCGGGAAGGCGTCATGCTTGGCGAAGCGGCTCTCCAGCTCGAACAACTGCTGTGCCTCGTCGGCGTGGTGCGGGATCATCAACGTGTGGTGGTCCAGCGCCGGCGCGTCGAACTCCATGCCCCAGAACTGCAGGACCTCGGGTACGAGCACACGCGAGCGCAGCAGGTCGGGATAGGCCTGTTCCAGGTTCACCTTGGAATGCGTCGGGCCGCCGTGGTCGGTGCACATCGCCCAGGTCAACCCGAAGTACTTGGCCATGATCGCGTTGGTGACGATCGGGTAGACCGCGTCGGCGCCCTTGTGGAAGGTCGGCGGGTTGGTCTTGGTGTCGAACTCACCGCTGTACTCGGAGTGGACATGGTGATCGCCCGCACGCCACATCCGGCCGCTGCCGGCGCCGTTGCCGAAAGAGCGCTCGTCGTCGGCCTGCGCGGCGGTGCCGCCCACCAGGGGTGCCGCGGCGGCCAGCGTCGCGCCGACACCGGCGTACTTGACCAGCCGCCGCCGGGAGAGCCCGGCCGACTCGGCCTGCTCGCCCTTGTTGTTCCTCACGATGAAGCCTTTCGTGGTGCGGATAGGGTGCCGACCCGCAAGCCTCGAAGAGTCCACTGAACGCCGTGTGAACGCCGTTCGGGACGCGCAAGAACAGTGCGTTGATCCCATCCGGAACCCGCCCGAGCCCGGAGCCGCCGGTGCGGGGCGGGCCGAGGTCGCTGCCAGGTCCTGTTGGGGCCGGTCGGTATAGTCGAGGGGAACCTCCCTGGAGGAGGTCGCGGTGGTGGGGCCCACCGCCTCGCCGCCGATCCGGTGGCGGGCAACCGTGGCACCCAGCCGCCAACGGTCCCTACCAGAGGTGACCATGTGCTGCTGGTAGGAGGCTCTTCATGTCCCGTCCTGAAGCGGAGCGTCCCGTGGACGCCGACGTCGACCTGCGCGTGCCCGCCCAGCGTGCCGAGCTGCGCCGGGCACCGTGGGCGACGCTGGGGGTGATCGCGCTCGGCGGCGCGGCGGGTGCGCTGGCCCGCTACGGCCTGGGCGTGGCCTTTCCGCGCCAGGCCGGGGCTTTTCCGTGGACGACACTGGCCATCAACACCGCCGGGTGCCTGCTGATCGGGGTGCTCATGGTGGCCATCACCGAGGTCTGGTCCGCGCCCGGATGGGTGCGTCCGCTGCTGGGCGTCGGCGTGCTGGGCGGGTTCACCACCTTCTCCACCTACATCCTGGAGACCAGCCAGCTGCTGGCGGGCGACGCGGCTCGCACGGCGCTGGCGTACCTGGCGCTGACCCCCGTGCTGGCCCTGACCGCGGTATGGGCCGGCAGCGCCGCGGCCCGCGCGGCGGCCCGCCGGTGCGTGCGAGAGAGCAGGCGAGCGTGAAACTGGCCGGAGCGGCGCTACGGCTGACCATCTTCGTCGGCGACACCGACACCTGGCACCACAAGCCGCTGTATCACGAGATAGTCCACCGCGCGCATGCGGCCGGGCTGGCCGGGGCGAGCGTGTTTCGCGGCATAGAGGGCTACGGCGCCTCCAACCACATCCACACCGCGCGCATCCTGTCGCTGTCGGAGGACCTGCCGGTGTCGATCGTCATCGTCGATGCCGCCGAACGGATCCGGGCCTTCCTGCCGCGGCTCGACGAGCTGATCTCTGAGGGGCTGGTCATCTTGGAGGAGGTCGAGGTGATCCGTTACGTCGGCCGCCCCAGCGGCGAGCAGGCCCGGTGAGCGGCCCGCTGGCCGGGCCGCTGACCGTGGCGCTGGTGGTGCTCGGCGCGGCGATCGGCGCGCCGCTGCGCTACCTGGCCGACCGGCTCGTCCAGGCGCGCCACGATTCCCTGTTCCCGTGGGGCACCTTCGCCGTCAACCTGGCCGGTTCGGCGCTGCTGGGCTTCCTGGCCGGGCTGCCCGCCGACGGCGCGGTGATGGCCTTCGCCGGCGCCGGGTTCTGCGGTGCGCTGACCACCTACTCCACCTTCAGCTATGAGACCCTGCGGCTGGTCCAGGACGGCGCCCGCTTCGTCGCCTGGGCCAATGTGGTGGCCAGCGTGGCCGGCGGCCTGGGCGCGGGCGTGTGCGGGTTCGCGCTGGCCCATGCCGTGACGGGCTGAGCCCGGCGGGTCCCCGTGGTGGCGGCTTTCCGCAGGAAGCTATCGTTGCTGTCACTTGTTACGGCACCCGCCACCCGAGAGCGGTCTCACCGTGGCGGAGCACGGAACGGGGGAGCGGGCATGACCGGCTGGTGGGGATGGGATCTGCTGATCGGGATCGCCGTCGCGCTGCTGGTCACCTGGCTGGCGCTGATCGCGGCGCTGGCCGTCCTCCGGCCGCGCGGCGGGCTGCTGCGCGAGGCGTTGCGGCTGTTGCCCGACGTGCTGCGGCTGGTGCGCCGCCTGGCCGCCGATCGCGAGCTGCCACGCGGGGTGCGGGTACGTCTGGGACTGCTGCTGGCCTACCTGGCCATGCCCCTCGACCTGGTACCCGACTTCATCCCGGTCCTGGGCTACGCCGACGACGCGATCATCGTCACCGCGGTGCTGCGCTCGGTGGTCCGCCGCGCCGGGCTGCGGGCGGTGCGCCGCCACTGGCCCGGCACCGAGGACGGGTTCACCGTGCTGTGCCGGCTGACCGGCCTGGCCGAGCGCGGCTCGGCGTCCTGAGCCTCGCTGAGCCGTTGAGACCGAGCAGGGCGTAGATCTGCCCCTGCTCCACGCGCAGGGTGACGTCTTCGACGGCCGTCACGTCGCGATAGCGCTTTATCCCTCTTGGTTCACCCCAAATAGTGGCGCTTCCGGACATATTTGCGGACTTGGCCCCGGTCACATGAGGTAGCGCAGCCACAGGTAGGGCGCGACCAGCGTGACGGTGACCGCGGTGACGATCAGGCCGTACTTGGTGAACTGCCAGAAGCTGATGGGAGTGCCGTTACGGGCGGCGATGCCGAGCACGACCACGTTGGCGGCGGCACCGACGGCGGTGGCGTTGCCACCCAGGTCGGCGCCGAAGGCCAGCGCCCACCACAGCACCTGTCCGGGCCCGTTGCCACCGCCCGCCTGAACGAGGTCGGACACGATCGGGCTCATCGTCGCCACGTAGGGGATGTTGTCGACGATGGCCGACAGCCCGGCCGAGGCGCCCAGTATGCCCATGGTGGCCAGTCCCAGCTGTCCGCCGGTCGCCGCGACGGCGGCCTGGGACAGCCGGCCGATGACGCCGGTCTCGACCAGCGCGCCGACCATGACGAACAGCCCGGCGAAGAACACCAGCGTGGGCCACTCCACCTCGGCGATGGCCTGCTCGGTGGTCACCTTGGTCGCGGCCACCAGCACGCCCGCGCCGAGCAGCGCGACCACCGACGGCTCGTAGTGCAGCACCGGGTGCAGCACGAACGCCGCCATCACCAGCGCCAGCACGACCAGCGACTGCCACAGCAGCCGGCGGTCGGCGATCGCCTCCCGCTCGTCCAGCGCCATGATCTCACTGGCGCGTTCGGGGTCGTAGCGGAACGAGCGGCCGAACATCAGCCAGCACAGCCCGACGAACACCGCCATCAGCACGATGACCATCGGTGCCATGTGCAGGAGGAAGTCGTTGAAGCTCAGGCCCCCGCGGCTGGCGATGATGATGTTCGGCGGGTCGCCGACCAGAGTGGCCGCGCCGCCGATGTTGGAGGCCATCGCCTCGGCGATCAGGAACGGCACCGGGTTGACGGCGAGCCGCTCGCACACCAGGAAGGTCACCGGCGCGATCAGCAGCACCGTGGTCACGTTGTCGAGCAGCGCGGAGAGGCCGGCGGTGATCAGCACCAGCTGCACCATCAGCCGGAACGGCCGCCCGCGAGCGCGCTTGGCAGCCCAGATCGCCAGGTACTCGAAGACGCCCGTCTCCTTCAGTACGCCGACGATGACCATCATGCCGAGCAGCAGGAAGATGACGTTCCAGTCGATCCCGGTGCGCTCGGAGAAGAACGCCGCCCGCGCGCCGGTGGCGTGGACGGCCAGCATGATCCCGGCACCGCCGAGCGCGGCGGCGACCCGGTGCACCTTCTCGGTGGCGATCAACGTGTACGCGGCCAGGAACACCGCCACGCTCACCCAAGCCGGCACGTTCACGCCGCGAGCACCCGGTCCAGCAGCGCCTGCAGCGTCACCGCGCCCAGCAGGCGCCCATCGGCGACGATCGCGACCAGCGGGCTGTGGGTGCGGGCCATCAACGCGGCCAGCTCCAGGACGGTGGCATCGGGGTCGGTGACCGGCAACTCGCGCTGGTCGCGTGGCAGGACCTCGCGTATGGTGCGGCCCTGCAGCGCGTTCAGGAAGGCGTCGGCGTGCGCCTCGTCCACCACCCGGGCCAGCGCCGGATCGTCCTGGCAATAACGGGGCACGGCCAGCCGCAGCACCTCGGTGCCGGGCAGGATGGTGAACGGCGCGCCGTCGTCATCCACCACGATGATGCCGGGCAGATCCTGCTCGGCGAGCATCCTGGCCGCATCGACCACGGGAGAGTCGAGACCGACCACGGGAAAGGCGGCAAGCAGGTCGTGGGCGCGCACCGGGCACATCCTTCGGGCTCAACGGGATAAGGACCTGCCGACCAGACTTCCCGGCGCACCTGTAGGAAAGGTATCAAGAACCGTCAAGATCGCATAGGCCGGGTCGCCCCGCTCGTGCCGGGACGGGTGGTGGCGAAGGCCGCGCCGGCCGCGTGATCCTGCGCGAGCTTGTCCTGCTCAGCCGTCCACCCGGCCGCCGCGCGCAGACGGTCGAACTCCTGGGACAGGGTGGTCGCCGAAGTGGTACGTGCGTCGGTGCTGATGGTGACGGCCAGCCCGTCGGCCAGGAGCCGGGCCGCGGGATGCGCCCGGAGGCTGGAGACCGCGCCGGTAAGCACATTGCTCGTCGGGCACATCTCCAAGGCGATGCCGTCGCGCCGCAGCCGATCCAGGAGCGCGTGCTCGCCGACGCACCTGACGCCGTGGCCGATCCGGCGCGCGCCGAGCACGTCGATCGCCTCCCACATGCTGTCGGCGCCCGCCGCCTCACCGGCATGGACCGTACACGGGAGTCCGGCCGCGTGGGCGAGATCGAAGGCGGCCCGGTGCGGGGTGGCGGGGTGGAGCCGCTCATCGCCCGCGAGGTCGAGTCCGGCCACCTGGTCGCGATGCCGCAGCGCCGTCTCGGCGACGGCGAGGCTCTCCTCGGGTGTCTGGTGCCGCAGACAGCACAACAGCAGCCCGGTGCGTACGCCGGTGGCCCGCCGCCCCGCCGCCAGCCCCTCGGCGACCGCTTGGACCGCCTCGTCCTGAGTCATGCCGCGACGGCCGTGCAGCTGCGGGGCGAAGCGCGTCTCGCCGTAGACCACGTCGTCGGCGCTCCAGTCTTCGACCAGCTCGCGGGCGGCCCTGCGGAGAGCGTCGGGGGTCTGCAGTACTCGCAGCGGCAGGTCGATGTAGGTGAGGAAGCGGGTCAGGCTGCCGCAGGAGGCGGGTGCCGTGACCAGTCGCTCGACGGGGGCGTTCAAGGCGATGCCCTGGTGGCGTGCCAGGTCGGCGACCGTGCCGGGGCGTACCGATCCGTCGAGATGACAGTGCAGTTCGTGCAGGGGCACGGAAGCGGAGGTCATCGGTGCTCTTTCACGTCATGTCGGCTTTGGCCGACTCCGGCGCAGGTGGTGAACAGCAGGTCCTTGAAGCCGGCCTCGCTGACCCGGCGGACCAGCGTCAGATTGGGCGGCGGGGCCGAGCGTCGGCGGTCGATGATCAACTGGCCGCGGGTCTCGTCGCCCAGGGCGATGTCCACATGAGCGTGCTCCCGTTCGGTGATCAGCTCGGGCCGCAGCGCCACGGCCATGGCGATGGGGTCAGGGAGGTCATAGCCGGCCAGGCCGGTCACGTCGCGGGCCCAGTCGGCGAGCGTACGGTTCACGCGGTGGGCGAAGGTGGCCATCGGAGTGCCGAGCCGCTCCAGCCGGGACTGGTCCGCGGGCGTCATGACGGCGTCCCGGCGGGAGACGTCCCAGCCGATCCAGGTCACCTTGCCGGGCGTGGCGCTGCGCAGCACCACCCGGGCCGCCTCGGGGTCGGCCCAGGCGTTGAACTCGGCGGTGGCCGTGATGTTGCCGCTCAGGTCCGCGGCGCCGGCCATGCAGTACACATGCCGGTACCGGGTCAGCAGCTCGCGGTCGCGGACCAGCGCGGCCGCGAGGTTGGTGAGCGGGCCGAGCGTGACCAGCGTCAGGTCACCGGGGTGCTCGCGCGGGGCGGACAGCAGGACCTCGACGGCGTGCCGCGCCTCGGCGGGCCGCAGCGGGTCGGGCAAGCCGATGTCGCCCATTCCGTCCTGGCCGTGCACCTGCTGGGCGGTGGACAGGGGACGGGTCATCGGGCGTTCGCATCCCAGGTGGACGGGGACGTCGACGCGCCCGGCCACTTGCAGGGAGAAGAGCGCGTTTCGGGTCCCCACCGCCACGGGCACGTTGCCCGCCACCGTGGTCACGGCGCGGATGTCGCCCAGACCGCTGGCGGCGGCCAGCAGCAGCGCCACCGCGTCGTCCGACGCGGTGTCGGTGTCGATGATCAAGGGAAGAGCCGGCACTGCTCACCTTTCATCTAATCGTTTAGATCACGACTATCTAATCGATTAGATGGCAGGATGTAAACCGCTATGACGAAACGCGCAGACAAGCCCATCACGCTCGCCGATGTGGCCCGCCGAGCGGGGACCTCGACGGCGGTGGTCAGCTACGTGATCAACAACGGTCCGCGCCCCGTCGCCGCCGCGACGCGCGAACGCGTCCTGGCGGCCGCGGCCGAGCTGCGCTACCGGCCCAACCGCATCGCCCGGGCGCTGCGCTCGCGTACGACGGGCGTGGTCGGCCTGGTGCTGCCCGACGCGTCCAATCCCTACTTCGGCGCCTTGGCCAGACACATCGAGCAGGCGCTGGAGAAGCGCGACCGGCTCACGCTGGTCGGCAACGCCGGATACTCCGCGGATCGCCAGCGGCATCTCACCGAACGCTTCCTGGCCGCCCAGGTCGACGGGCTGGTGATCGTCGCCGCGGACGGAGGCGGCGATGTGGCGGCCCAGGCCCAAGCGGCAGGCGTGCCGGCCGTGTACGTCCATCACGGGCACCCCGGCGGGCACGCGCAGGTGGTGGCGGCCGACAACCAGGCCGCCGTGCACGAGGCGATCGGGCACCTGCGCCGGCACGGGCACCGCAGCCTCGCCTTCCTTACCGGCCCCTCCGACGAGGGGCCTGTGGGGGTGCGGCGCGCGGCATGGGCCGCGGCCGTGACCGGCGACCCGGACGCCGTACTCCTGCGCTGCGACTACTCACGCGGCGCGGCGGACGCCTTGACCCGCCACCTCGTCGCCGAAGGCGCCATGCCGCGCGCCTTGATCACCGCCACGGACGAGCACGCCATCGGGGTCCTGTCCGGGGCGTGGGCCTGCGGGCTTCCGGTGCCCGACCGGCTGGCGCTGATCAGCCTCGACGGGACGCCGGAGAGCGCCCACACCGCTCCAGCGCTGAGCGTCACCGAACAGCCGCTGCGGGCCATGGCGGAGCAGGCCGTCGAGCTGCTGTTCGGCGACATTTCCGCGGCGCTTGCCGCGCATGCCCCTTTGGTCGTCAGACGCAGCTGCGGCTGTGCGGCTTGATGGACGCCACGCGGTTATGACCACCTACGGGGGGTGCGTCCGGCGATGATGGAAGCCGGCCCGCCCGCGTCGAGGAGGTGCATGAACATTGTCAGTCCTTGCCTCGGCCGGTGATGGCGTCGCGGATGCGGTCGACCAGTCCGGCGCCTGGGGCCAGCAGCTTGTTGGCGGGCGGGGTGTCGGGCGCCGAAGGGTGCGGCCTGGTCGGGGCGACCTTCTTGATCGCGTTGATCTGCGAGCCCAGGTGCCGGAGCTCTTCGGCGTCGGCGTGCTTGGCCAGCTGCGGGAACAGCTCGGACTCTTCCTCGAGGACGTGCTGGCGGATGGCCGCCATGAACGTGGTCAGCAGATTCTCGAACGCGGGGTCGTGGGTGTCGGTGCTTTCCAGGTCCTTCATGAGCTGTTCGGCTTCGGCGTGCTCGGCGATCTCGCGGTCGGCGAGGGCGTCGCCGCCGGGTAGATACTTGCGGGTGGCCGGATACAGGTAGGCCTCCTCCGCCACCGAGTGCTTGACCAGCTCGATGATCACCTTCTCGGTGACGTCGCGGATCTGCTCGTGCTTTCCGGTGCCGCGCAAGGTCTCCAGCTCGGCGAACATCTGCTCGACCTCGCGGTGGTCGGTAGTCAGGATTGTGATGACGTCATCACCATGATCGGCCATGTCAGGCGCCTCCTTCGCTGATGCGCTGCCCCTACCCGGCCGCCCTTGGGCAAACGTCCGTCGCCGGGTGCATGATCGTTGGACCGCTGGGCAGGTGCACGCTCGTGCAAGATGAGGGGTTGGTGTTACTCGCGGCCTGGGGGCAGTTCCTGGTGCTGCTGGTGCTGCTGGGCTATTTCCTGCTGCGGCGCCATACATGAGGGTCTCGTCGCGCGTCGCGCTGATCCTGGCTGTGCTGCTGCTGAGCGGCTGTACGAGTCCTGCCTGGGATGACCACGACTACGGGCTGAAGGCCGCCCAGTCGGCGGAGTCGGCCGCCTCGAGTCTGGAGATCGTACGGCTGGCCGTACGCCATGAGGGCCGCCTGACCACGCCCTACCTCAAGACGCTGTTCACCGAGACGGTCAAGGACCTGGGCAGCGTGAACAGCCAGTTCGGCGGGGTGCAGCCGCCGTCCGCCGCCGCCGATGAGGTGCGCGGGCGGCTGCTCGACCTCACGGGCGAGGCCGAGGACCAGGTGGCGTCGCTGCTCATCCAGCTCAGGCGGGACGGAATCGAGGATCCGGCGGCAGCCGAAAAGGATCTCGAAGGGGTCGCCACGAAGCTGAGAGCCTTCGAGGAGGCACATCAGTGAAGAAGCTCTTCGCGGTGACGCTGGGCATCCTCACCGCCTTCGGAGGGTTCGTCGACATCGGCGACCTGGTCGCGAACTCACTGGTCGGCGCCAGGTTCGGCATGTCGCTCGCCTGGGTGGTCGTGGTCGGCGTCGTCGGGATCTGCCTGTTCGCCGAGATGTCGGGCCGGATCGCGGCCGTCTCGGGGCGGCCGGTGTTCGACCTGGTCAGGGAGCGGATGGGGCCGCGGGCCGGCCTGGTCAACCTGGGGGCGTCGTTCTTCATCAACGTCCTTACTCTGGCCGCCGAGATCGGCGGCGCGTCGCTGGCCCTGGAGCTGGCCACCGGGATCAACTACCTGCTGTGGGTGCCGGGGGTCGCGCTGGTGGCGTGGCTGGTGATGTGGCGGGTCAAGTTCGAGACGATGGAGCGGGTCTTCGGGTTGGCCGGGCTGGCGCTGGTGGCGTTCGCGGTGACGCTGTGGCAACTCGGGCCCGACTGGCACGAGCTGGGCCGCCAGCTCACCCAGCCGCCGGCCGACGAAGGCGCGCCGACGTACTGGTACTACGCGATCGCCCTGCTCGGCGGCGCGATGACGCCGTATGAGGTGTTCTTCTTCTCCTCCGGCGGGGTTGAGGAGAAGTGGACCCGCAAGGACCTGCTCACCTCACGGGCCAACGTGTTCATCGGCTTCCCGCTGGGCGGGTTCCTGTCGCTGGCCATCGCGGGCTGCGCGGCGGTGGTGTTCTTCCCGGTGAAGGCGGAGGTCGACACGCTCGGCCAGATGCTGCTGCCCGCCGGGATCGGGCTGGGGCAGCTCGGCCTGGCGGCGGTGATCTTCGGGGTGTTCGCGGCGACGTTCGGCGCGACTCTGGAGACCGCGCTGTCGTCGGGCTACACCATCAGCCAGTACTTCGGCTGGCAGTGGGGCAAGCTGGTACGCCCCCGTGACGCCGCGCGCTTTCACTCCGTGGTGCTGGTGGTGGTCCTCATCGCGACCGCGCTGATCCTGACGACCATCGATCCGATCATGGTCACCGAGTACTCGCTGGTCTTCTCGGCGGCGGCGCTTCCCCTGACGTACCTGCCGGTGCTCATGATCGCCAACGATGCCGATTACATGGGCGACCAGGTCAACGGCCGGTTCAGCAACACCCTCGGGACCGCGTACATGATCCTCCTGCTGGTGGTGGCCGTGGCGGCCGTCCCGCTGATGATCGCGACGAAGGCGGGGCAATGAAGGCCAGGCACCTGCACGCGAACCTGCACCTGCTCGACCGGCAGGTGATCAGCGCCGACGACGGGCACCCGGTGTGCAAGATCGACGACCTGGAGCTGACCTTCGACGAGCAGGGGCGCCCCTACGTCGTGTCGATCCTGACCGGCCCGCTCGCGCTGGGCCCGCGCCTCGGCGGCCTCGTCGGCCGCCTGATGGTGGCGGTCACCGAGCTGTTCCGTCCCGAGGAGGATCCGGGCCCGCAGCGCCTCCCCATGCGCCTGGTATCCGACATCAACAGCGCTGTCACGGTGGGCGGCACCCCTCAGGAGGCGGCCCTCGAACACTGGGCCCGGGTCAACCTCATCGCCCCGCTGCCGGGCAGCGGCGCCGAGCCGGTCGCCCACGACCGGCGCCCGGCCAGGATCGGCGAGGTCACCGGCGAGCTGCGGATGAGCGCCCTGCTCGGCCGCCGCGTCGTCGATGCCGACGACAGGCCGGTCGGGCAGGTGGCCGACGTACGGCTCCGCCAGGACGGGCCGATGCTCGGCGACGTACAGAACGCTTTTCGCGTCGACGGCCTCATCGTGGTCCCTCGTCACACCGGCCGACTGTTCGGCTACGAACGCGGCCCGCACGGACCCGGGCCGGCACTCGTCCGGGCCCTCATCAGAGGACTGCACCGCGACAGCCGCTACGTCACCTGGGACCAGGTGGACACCCTGGGGCAGGACGTGCGGCTCAGCGCCGGCAAGGACGCGCTCCTGCCGCTCGCCGACCTCTACCGGCCCGGCTCAGCAGATGAGGGGCAGCAGAACGGCCCGACGTCCTGAATCCCTCATCGGCCGCGATCGACAAGGCCCGGGAGCTCGCCGGGGAGCGGACCGAGGATCCGCACACGGTCAACCAGGGCGACGGGGTGCCGCACCTGAGTTTCAAGGTGGGCCGCTAGACCCCAACTAGCGCGGTAGGCGGAGCCCCGCGATGAGGAATGCGACCAGCCGCCGCGCGTCGTAGCGGGGATCGTTCTCCGCGCCGATGCAGAGGTTCCCGACGCCGCGCATGAGCTCCAGGGCGTCGACGTCGGAGCGGATCTCGCCGGCGACGGCCGCGGCTTGGAGCAGTTGGCCGCACACAGGTACCAGCCGGTCGAGGAAGTAGGCGTGCAGGGCCTCGAAGCCGGCCTCGTCGGAGCGGAGTACGGCGGCGAGTCCGTGCTTGGTGACCAGGAAGTCGACGAACAGGTTGATCCATCGCCCCAGCGCGGCGTAAGGACTCGCGACGCCCGCCAGCAGGGCCGGCCCAGCCTCGGCGCAGGCTTCGACCTGGTGCCGGTAGACGGCGATGATGAGATCGGCTCGGGTCGGGAAGTGGCGGTAGATCGTGGCCACCCCGACTCCCGCCCTGGCCGCGATGTCGCGCACCGGCGCCTCGACGCCCGAGGTCACGAAGACGGCCGCGGCGGCGTCGAGCAGCGTCCTCTCGTTGCGCCGGGCGTCGGCCCGCTTGCGGGGCCCCGCGCCTCCGTCGCCGTCGTTCACCGTCACCGTTCCCTCCACTGCTGGGTTGCGAAGCGGAACCGTGTTCCTTATAGTAGTCGGAACAGGATTCCGTTTACCCATGATGCCAGAGCGCCGACCGATGACCAACCCGCGCATCGACATCGCGTTACATCCATGCCCGGGATCGCAGGGGATGCAAGTATGTCGATGCTATGGGCGTCGGCTGCGCATATCGGAAACCTGTTCCGTTTAGCCTTTGGCAGCGCCTAGTCAGCGCGGCCGGTGTCGAAAGGACCAAAGCCCTCAATGTCGCATACCACCCGGCCTAGCTTCGGGATCATGACCGCCCCGTCGCAGGTCGACTACCACGACCTCCTGCGGGTCTGGCGCGAGGCGGACACGATCCCCGAGATCGAACACGCCTGGCTGTTCGACCACCTCCAGCCCATCTTCGGCGACCCGAACGGAACGATCTACGAGGGCTGGACGCTGCTCTCGGCCCTCGCCGCCCAGACCCGACGACTGCGGCTCGGCGTGCTCGTGACCAGCAACCGCATCCGACCGCCCGCGATGCTGGCCAAGATCGCCACGACCGTCGACATCATCTCCGGCGGACGGCTCGACTTCGGCATCGGCGTCGGCTCACGACCCAGCCACCCCTTGGCCCGGCGCGAGTACGAAGCACACGGCCTGCCCTTCCACGACACCGCCCACGCCGTGGGCAGCCTCGCCGAAGCGTGCACGGTGATCAGGCGATTGTGGACCGAGACCGAACCGTTCGACTTCGACGGCACGTACGTCCAGGTCACCAACGCGTTCGGCAACCCCAAGCCGGTCCAGCGCCCCCACCCGCCGATCGTCATCGGCGGACGCTCGTCCGCGACGCTGCGCGTGGTCGCCGAGCACGCCGACCTGTGGAACATCCCCGGCGGCGACATCGACGACGTCGTCAGCCGCAGCGCGCTGCTGGACCGCTACTGCGCCGAGATCGGTCGCGATCCCGCCTCGATCACCCGCTCGATCCACCTGCCCGTCTCCTATGACCAGCCCGGCACCACCCGGGGCGCGATCGGCGAAGCGATCGACGCCGGCTTCCGGCACATCGTCCTGGGGCTGTCGGCGCCCTATCCCGCCGATGTCGCACGGTGGGTCGCCGACCAACTCATCAACGACAATCGCTGAAGGAGCCTCCAATCATGATCGAAACAGACATGGCCGTCACGGTCGCAGGCCGTGGAGAGAGTGCGGGAGGCGACAGTGACATGGCCGTCACGGTCGCAGGCCGTGAAGGGGGTGCGGGAGGCGACGGTGACATGGCCGTCAGCGTGCCCACTCCGGTCGTCTCGGTGAAGCCGGTGGTGCTGTCGGCCCCGGGCCGTGGTGAGGATCTGCGGGTGCGCGTGTCCGCGCCGGCGGTCGGGCGAGAACTGCCGGTCATCGTCTTCTCGCACGGCTTCGGCTGGTCGGCTGACGGCTACGCCCCGTTGGCCGACTTCTGGGCCGCTCACGGCTTCGTGGTGATCCAACCCACCCATCTCGACTCGCGGACGCTGAGCCTGCCGCCGGAAGATCCCCGTACCCCACTGATCTGGCGTTACCGGGTCGAGGACCTGAAGCGCGTCCTCGACCGGCTCGATCTCCTCGAAGCCGCCGTTCCCGGCCTCGGCGGGCGTCTCGACCGCGGCCGCATCGCCGTGGCCGGGCACTCCTGGGGCGGCCAGACGGCGAGCATGCTGCTGGGCGCGCGAGTCCTCGATTCCGAGGGCGAACCGGGGGAGGACATGTCCGACTCCCGGATCAAGGCGGGGGTGCTGCTCGCCACGCCCGGCCGGGGCGGAGCCGAGCTGAGTCCGTTCGCGGCCGAGCACTTCCCCTTCATGAATCCGAGCTTCGCGGACATGACCACGCCGGCCCTCGTGGTCGCGGGGGACCGGGACCAGTCCCACCTGACCGCTCGGGGGCCGGAGTGGTTCACCGATCCCTACTTCCTGAGTCCGGGCGGCAAGAGCCTGCTCACGCTGTTCGGGGCGGAGCACTCGCTCGGCGGAATCTCCGGCTACGACGTCGCGGAGACGACGGACGAGCATCCCGGCCGTGTCGCCCTGATCCAGCGGCTCACGTGGGCCTACCTTCGCCATGTCTTCTATCCTGAAGAGGCCGGCTGGCTCGCGGCGCGCTCCGCCCTGGCGGACGAGCCCGAGCCGCTGGGACGGGTCGAGAGCGACTGAGGCGGCCCGGGGGCGCCGGCCTATCGGTAGACCAGGTGCGCCCGGTAGCCGCCGGTTGCCGCCTGCACCTGAGCGGAAAGGACGGTGTAGCCCTCCTGGACGACGATCTGGTATCTCACCAGCAGGAGCTGGGTGGCGATCAGCTGTGTCGTCACTTGCGAATTCCAGGTGCAGGAGGGGTTGCATATCTGCGGCCGGGCCGAAATCGCGGCCGTGGACGATGCTGCGATGGCTGCTGAGGGTAAGAGCGCTGAGCCGGCGAGACCGCCGAGAATCAACGCCAGCCCGATAGCGGTACGTCTGCTGCGCACGGGACATCCTTTCGCGCGAAGGGATCACTGAAGGATCGGCTCGACTCTATGCGTGAGAAGAACCCTGTCCCAGGGCGCTGGCAGGGCATTCACCGGGCAGATCGGCGGTGAGCGCTACGCCTCGACGCGGTAGCCGCTGGCCTGGGTCTCGAACAGCCGGGCGTAGCCGCTGTCCGCGGCGATGAGATCGCCGTGGGTACCCTGCTCGACGATCCGCCCGTCGCCGAGCACCACGATGAGGTCGGCGTCCCGTACCGCGCCGAGCCGGTGTGAGACGAGCAGGCTGGTACGCCCCGCCCGGTGCTCACGCAGCCGCCGGTGCACCTCGTATTCGGCCTCGGCGTCGAGTCCCGAGCTGGGTTCGTCGAGGATGAGCAGGTCGCGCTGTTCGCGGACGAGCGCGCGGGCCAGGGCCAGCCGTTGCCACTGCCCTCCGGAGAGCACCACTCCGGTGTCGTCCTCCGGTCCGAAGAAGATCCGGCTCAGCATCGTGTCGTACCCGTGAGGCAGGGCCCGTACGGTCTGGTCGGCTCCGGACATCTCGGCGGCGGCCTGGATCCTGGTCCGGTCGGACATCGACTCGATCTCGCCGACGCCGATGTTCTCCGCCGCGGTGAGGTCGTAGCTCATGTAGTCCTGGAAGAGCACGCCCATCCGGGCGCGGAGGTCGGCCGGCGGTACGTCGCGGATGTCCACGCCATCCCAGAGGATCGCCCCGCGGGAGGGATCGTAGAAGCGGCACAGCAGTTTGATCAGCGTGCTCTTGCCGGCTCCGTTGAGCCCGATCAACGCGACCGACGCGCCGTGGGGGATGGTCAGGTCGACGCCGCGCAGCACCCAGGGGTGGCCTTCGGCGTACCGGAACCAGACGTCGCGCAGTTCGATGCCGCGCCGCAGGGCGGGCAGCGCGGCCGGCCGGTGCGGCGGCGGGAGGTCGTCGGACAGCGACATCACCCGCTCGTGGTGGTCGAACAGGAGCAGTGAGTGGCCGGCGTTGGCCGCGTTCTCCACGGTCGCGATGAGGGCGGCCTGGGTGCCGGCCACCGCGGCGGCGAAGGCCGTGACGTCGCCCAGGGTCAGCCGCCCGGCCAGGGCCGAGTACACCGCCCAGACCAAGCCGATGCCGCTGACCAGGGCGGACAGGGTCGCCAGTGACGACTGCGTGAGCGCTTCGCGCCGGTCGAGGCGCCGCTCGGCCGTCTGCATCGTGGTGAGCTCGCCGATGACCCGGCGCCGGAGGAAGTCGCCGAGCCCGAAGAGCCGTACCTCCTTGGCGGCCTCCACGTCGGTCAGCAAGGAGGAGTAGAAGATCTGCCGGCGGGCCGCCGCCGACTGCCCGGCGAGCATCTTGGTCCGCCGCTTCTCCAGGGACATCCTGGCGGCGAGGGTCGGCAGCGCCGCCACCGCCACCAGCCCGGCCATGAGCGGGCTCAGCACGGCCAGAGCGCCGAGGAGCCCGGCCAGGGCGATGACGTTGCGGCAGAGGTCGAACAGGCCCGAGGTGATCGGCCCCATCGCGCCGCCCGTGGCCTGCGTGGCCATCCGCAACTCGTCGAGGAAGGCCGGGTCCTCGAAGCGTGACAGCCCTTGGAACTGGTTCACCCTCGTGTACAGGCGGTCCTGGAGCATCAGGTCGAGCCGGCGGTCCGACTCGCCCCGCAGGTATCCCGTGACGTGCGGCAGCACCCCGGAGGCCAGCCCCAGCGCGACGAGCCCGGCGACCGGGCCCAGCGCCCGTTCCGCGAGGCCCGTCGCCAGCCCGTCGATGAGCAGTTTCGTCGCCCACACGGCGCCCGTGGGCAGCAGCCCGGACAGGACGGTGACCACCAGCTGGGACACCGCCAGCACAGGTCCCGTCCGCCAGCACAGCAACCCCAGGGTGGCGGCCCGCCGCAGCCGGTCCGAGGTCATCCGGCGCTCGCCATGGCGGCGAGTTCCGTGTCCGCGGCCAGCACTTTGCCCTCCTGGTCGGCCCGCAGGAAGGTGGGGAAGGCCTCCACGCCGAGGGCGTGCGCGAGCCGGTCGGCCTCATCGCCCGTGATCACGCTCGACACGCCGCCGACCACGGTGACGAGGTCGGCCACCTTCGCGCCGTCGCCGGTGATGACCGCCAGGGCGGGCTGCTTGCCCGCCTCCTCGGCGAACTGCGGTGCGCGCTCGTGACACGTGCTGCAGCCGACGTCGAAGAAGCCGACCAGCCGCGCGCCCGCCGCGGCCTCGGGCAGCGTGCGACCGACCAGGACGCCGGGATCGTACGGCATGAGCATCGCGTGTCCGGCGAGGCGCTCCAGCTCGGCGGTGTGCTCGCGGAGCCGGCGCAGCACCCCCAGGTTGAGCACCAGGTTGAACAGGCACAGGAGGGCGACGAACACGACAGCGGCAACCAGGAAAGCCATCAGGCAACAACCTCACTTGAGCGAGCCGGGGGTCTGGCGGCGGGTGACCGCCGCCAGACCTGCGTGTCCTACCTAGCCGCCACAGATTCTGAACGCGTAGCAGGCTCCGCATCGGGTCGTGCCGCCGGCGGTGGTGCAGAGCTTGCGGAAGTCGGAGCGCTCCCGGCAGTAGCAGTGGACGTACCACTCGGCGGCTGCCTTCGCGGACGCCTTGGGCACCAGCTTGCCGAGAATCCGGTCGCCGAGCCGGCCAAGAACAGCAGTCATGGACTCGTTCCTTTCGTAGCGATGCGGTTAGCCGAAACCTATTCGGGCGGCATACAGCACCCCATACAGCCGCGCTACAGCCGGGCGGTGAGCAGCCTTTCCAGCACCGGATCGCAGCGCGTCGCGGGATCGGCGAACAGTCCCGCGGCCTTGCCGGCGTCCGCCGCGGCACGCGGGTCGCCGAGGGCCGCGCGTGCTCTGGCGAGCTGGCGGAGGCAGGCGGCGTGGCCGTACGCGTCGCCGATCTTGGTGGTCAGCTCCAGGACGCGGGTCAGGTCGGCCATCGCCGCGGCCGGATCGCCCTGCCGCAGACGGATCTCGGACCTGCTGAGCAGCACCTCCCACTGATCCTCCCGGTTGCCGGTCGCCTCGCAGTGGACCAGTGCTTCCGCCAGTACCGCCAGTGCCTTGTCCCGCTGGTCGAGCAGGCAGTGGGCGCGGCCGAGCGCGGCCAGGGTGATGCTCTCGCCGTACAGGTCGCGATCGGCCCGCCGGATGGTGAGGCACTGCTCGAAGCGGTCCACCGCCTCGGTGTGGCGGCCCAGCCGGAGCAGCACCTCGCCCAGGTTGTGCGAGACCAGCCCGACCCGGTTCGGCCGGTGCGTCTCGAGCAGCAGCAGGCCCGCGCCGATGTGGTCGAGGGCCGCGTCGAGATCCCCGGTCCGCATGCACAGCCAGCCGAGGTTGTGCAGCGCCAGCCCTTCCTCCCCGCGCTCGCCCACGGCACGCCAGAGATCGAGAGCGCGGTGCAGGAGGGCGCGGGCCGCCTCTGGCCGGCCGGACTTCCACTCCAGCAGCCCCAGCGTCGCCAGCGTGGCCGCCTCCGCGACGCGGTCCCCGTCACGCCGCGCGACCTCGATGGCGAGCCGCGCGATGGTCTCGAGCTCGCGCCAGTAGCCGCTCTTCATCGCGATGGCCTTGATCAGGGCCGTCAGCTCGATGACGAAGCCGGCCGGCTTTCCCTTCGCCGCCTGTACGGCCGCCGCCACCAGGCACGGCAGGTCCGTGTCCAGCCACCGTACGGCCGCGGCGAGATCCGGCAAACCCACATCGGAGGCGTTCTCGCCCCCGCCGGCGGGCATCAGATGCGGTTGCAGCAGGGTCTGCAGCCGGCGGAGGCGGTCGAGGTACCACTCCAGGGCCCGTCCGACCGCCCGCGCACGCTCCTGCGGCGTGTCATGGACGGCGGCCAGCTCCGCGGCGAACAGTCGCAGCAGGTCGTGCATGCGGAACCGGCCGTCGCCGACCGGTTCGAGCAGCCGGGCCTCGGTCAGCTCGTCGAGCGCGGCCTCCGCCGTCGTCTGGTCGACGTCGGTCAGCGCGGCGGTGAGTTCGACGCCGACTTCGGGCACCTCCAGCACGCCGAACGCCCGGAAGGCAGCCTTCGCGGTGCTGGTCAGCGTCCCGTACCCGACCTCGAAGCAGGTACGCACCCGCAGGTCGGCGGCCTGGAGCTCGTCCAGCCGCCGTCGCTGGTCGCCCAGTCGCTCGCCGAACCGGGCCAGCGACCAGTCGGGCCGGCCCGCCAGCCGGGCACCGGCGATGCGCAGGGCCAGCGGATGGAAGCCGCACGAGCGCGCGATCTGCGCGGCCGCCTCCGCCTCGGCGCTCACCCGCTCCGGACCGGCCAGCAACCTCAGCAGGCGTACCGACTCCACCTCGTCGAGCATGCCGACGGCTAGGGGCACGGCGTCCATGGTGGTCAGCGCGGCGCGGCTGGTGACCAGCGCCGCGCAGCCGCCGCCCGCCGGCAGCAACGGCGTCACCTGGGCGGCGCCGACGGCGTTGTCGAGGACGACCAGGACGCGCCGGTCGGCCAGCAGCGACTGGTAGTGGGTGGCCGCCTCCGCCGGCGCCGCCGGGACATCGCCGGGCGGCACCCCGAGCGCGCGCAGGAAACGGCCGAGCACCTCGGCCGGTCGCAACGGTGGCAGGCCCGGCGTGGATCCCTGGAGATCCACATAGAGCTGGCCGTCGGGATAGCGGTCGCTCACGCCGTGTGCCACCGTCAGGGCGAGCGCCGACTTGCCCGCCCCGCCGGGCCCGTGCAGCGCCACCACAGGCGGACCCGCTCCGCCGGGACCTTCCAGCGCCGCTGCGGGCGGGCCCGCGCTGGGACCGATCATGGGCGCGCCCGTCTCCCCGTACAGGACGGTGTGCAGGTGGGCCCGCTCGGCCGAGCGGCCCACGAACACCAGGGGCGCCCGGGGAAGCAGACGTGGCCGCGGGCGCCCGTCGTCGACGGGCACGGCCGCGCTGTCACGGCCGGCCGCCAGCAGGGCGGTGTCCCTGCGCAGGATCGCCTGCTGCAGCAGGCGCAGGTCCGGCCCGGGATCGATGCCCAGTTCGTCGGCCAGGACCCGGCGGGCGGCCCCGAACGCGTCCAGCGCGCCGACCACGTCGCCACAGCGGTAGAGGGCCGTCATGAGCTGACCGTGCAGCCGCTCGCGCAGCGGATACTGGCGGATCACCTCGCGCAACCGCGTGGCCGCGAGCTCGTTCCTGCCGAGGGCGAGCTGGATGTCGGCGTGTTCCTCCACCACGCCCAGGTAGTTGTTGGTCAGGCGGGCGACCACCTCGCGCAGCGTGGGCCCCAGCGGCACGTCCTCCGCCGCCGTCCCCTCCCACAGGGCCAGGGCCTGGGTGTAGGCCTGCTCGGCGGCGCTCGTGTCGCGCTTGGCCAGCGCCTGGCGACCGCGCGCGGACAGCGCCTCGAACTCCAGCAGGTCGAGCTCCTGCGGTCCGGCCCGCAGCAGGTAGCCGACGTCGGAGGTGACCAGCCGTTCCTCATCCGGCAGTAACTTGCGCAGCTGCATGAGGTACGTGCGCAGGTTCGCCACCGCCGACCGGGGTGGCCGCTCGTCCCACACCTCCGCCACCAAGGACCTGATCGGTACGACGTGACCCGCCCGGGCCAGCAGCATGGCGAGAACGGTACGTTGCTTGGGCGCCGTGATCCTGACCGGCGATCCGTTGACCTGGATCCGCATCGGCCCGAGAAGTCGAAACCGCACCATGGACCCGCTTTACAGCGCCGGTCCGCCCAACCGGCGCAGCGCGACACCGAGCAGGCGGTCGGCCTCGAAGAACCCGCGCTGCCGGGAGTCGACGCTGTCGATGTTGTCACCCAGGACGACCAGCGCGCCGGCGGGCACCCGGGCCACGCCGTCGCCGATCCCCGGGGGCACGGGGTCTCCGGGTAAGGCGACGGCGCGCTTGATGTTCCACTGCCGGCCGTCCGCGCCCGGCGGTCCGAGCCCCGCGGGAGTGAGCGGCGGTTCGAGCACGACCACGTCCCCCGTGGTGACCTGGTCGATGCGGCGTCTGCGTACCAGAACCCGATCTCCGTCGGAGAGCGTCGGGGCCATGCTCGTCCCCTCGACCGTGACCACCACGTAGCGCCTTCGCGCCCACAGGGCGCCCGCCACCGCCGCCAGTACGAACCCACCGATGATCATCTTCATGGCGCTCTTCCACGGTCAGCCCTGCGAGGAATGAGTGTTCCCGCGAAACGATCTACGTTGGGACGCGGCCCTGTCAAGGCGGCGAATTTTGAGAAGTGAATTCTGGGGATTAGTCCGCTACAGGACCAATGACAGTCATATTTGGGACTGATCGACGAGCTGATCCGTGAGTCGGAGTCGGCCGAGAGCCTGGTGCTGGGCAGCAGAGGACTCGGCGGTTTCAGCGGCATGCTGCTCGGCTCGGTCGGCACCGCCGTCGCGGGCCACGCGCGGGGCCCGGTGGTGATCGTCCGCGGGCGCGGCCAGGAAGAGCACGGCCGGATCGTCGTCGGCTACGACGGGTCCGCGCACTCCGAAGCCGCCATGCAGTACGCCATCGACCAGGCCCGTGCCCGCCACGCGCGGCTGCATGTCCTGTATGCCTGGCAGCTCCCGATATTCTCCCCGTACGCGGCCGCCTACGACAGCCTCCTGGAGAACGCCTTCCAGCAGGAGGTCCGTACGGCCGGCGAACGGGTGACCCCCTGGCGCGAGAAGTACCCCGACGTCGAGATCACCGACGCGCAACTGTGCGAGCACCCGGCCGGCGCACTGATCAACGCCGCGACCACGGCCGACCTGGTCGTCGTCGGGTCGCGGGGGCTGGGCGGCTTCGCCTCGGCGGTGCTGGGCTCGGTCAGCCGCGCCGTGCTGCACCACGCCACCTGCCCGGTCGCGGTCGTACGGCCCCACCGGGAAGCGACCCGCTGACCGTGGATGATGCCGTCAGTCGTGCCGATCTGCCCGCAGTCGTGCCGAGAGCGCCGCCGCCTGGGTACGGCGTTGCATGTCGAGCTTGGACAGCAGGTTGGACACGTAGTTCTTGACCGTCTTCTCGGCCAGGAACATCCGCTCGCCGATCTGCCGGTTCGTCAGCCCCTCACCGATCAGGTCGAGGATGTTGCGCTCCTGATCGGACAGTGCCGCCAGCGGGTCCTTCCTGGCGGCCTGCTCCCGCAGCCGCTGCAGCATCGCCGCGGTGGTCCGCGGGTCGAGCAGTGACTGTCCCGAGGCGACCGTGCGCACGGCGCCCACCAGGTCGGAGCCGTGGATCTGCTTGAGCACGTACCCGGCGGCGCCCGCCATCACCGCCTCGAACAGCGCGTCGTCGTCGGCGTAGGAGGTCAGCATCAGACACGCCAGCTGCGGCAGCCTGGAGCGGGCCTCGCGGCACACGTCCACGCCGCTGCCGTCGGGCAGCCGGACGTCCAGCACCGCCACATCCGGCTTGAGCACCGGAATGCGGGCGATCGCCGACTCCGCGGTCCCGGCCTCGCCGATCACCTCTATGTCGTCCTCGGAGTCCAGCAGGGCGGCCACGCCCCGCCGTACCACTTCGTGATCGTCGACAAGGAACACACGAATCATGCTCCGACGCTAACCGGCCAGACCAACCACGGAATAGGGGCCAAAGTCCCAAAAGCGGGTGAAGACCAAAGCACTCAATAGGCAGGACTTTCGCCACTAGGAGGCATGAAGCTTCTGCTATTGGATGCGAGGGGATGTGACAGGGCAAAAACACCAAGCGGCAGCGGGTAAACGATGGATCGGCGCGACAGGGACGGATGAGATGAGCACCGACAGGACCGACCGGCCAGTCCCACGCGGCGACACCCGCCGGCCGGCGCTGATGCTGGCGTTGGCGACCGTGGGATTCGCGGTGAACTTCTGGGCGTGGGCGCTGCTCAGCCCGCTGGGCCCGCGCTTCAAGGAGCTGCTGGGCCTGTCGGCCGCCCAGCAGGCGCTGCTGGTCGCGGTTCCGGTGATCGTCGGCTCGGTGGGCCGGATCCCCGTGGGGGCGCTGACCGACCGGTTCGGCGGCCGGGTGATGTTCCCGCTGATCTCGGCGGCCACCATCGTCCCGGTGCTGTTCATCGGCCTGGCCGGGCGGGGCTCACTGGCGGTGCTGCTGGTGGGCGGGTTCTTCCTGGGCATCGGCGGGACGGTGTTCGCGGTGGGCGTGCCCTTCGTCAGCGCCTGGTTCCCGCCCGAGCGCCGTGGCCTGGCCGTCGGTGTCTTCGGCATGGGGATGGGCGGCACCGCGATCAGCGCGCTGACCACGGTCAAGCTGGTCAGGGCCGGCGGCTCGGTCACCCCGTTCCTGCTCACCGCGGCCGTGCTCGCCGTCTACGCCGTTGTGGCCTGGTTCGCGCTGCGGGACGCCCCGGGTCGTACGGCGCCCGCCCAGTCGACCATGGCGCGGCTGGGCGCGGCCGTGCGCCTGCCGATCACCTGGCAGGCCTGCGTGCTGTACGCGGTGACGTTCGGCGGGTACGTCGCCTTCTCCGTCTATCTGCCGGTCTACCTGCAGTCGGCCTACGGCCTGGAGCAGGCCGACGCGGCCAACCGGATGGCCGGGTTCGTGATCCTGGCGGTCGCGATGCGGCCCATCGGCGGCTGGCTGTCGGACCGGATCGGGCCGATTCGCGTACTGGTGACCGTGTTCGCGGTAGTCGCACTCTGCGCCGCGGTAGAGGCGTTCACGCCCCCGCTGATGATGCTGGGCACGATCGCGTTCCTGGCCACGGCCGCGGCGCTCGGCGCCGGCAGCGGGGCCACCTTCGCCCTGGTCGCGGTGGCGGCCCCGGCCGACAAGGTCGGCTCGGTCACGGGCCTGGTCGGCGCCGCCGGTGGGCTGGGCGGGTTCGTGCCGCCGCTGGTGATGGGGTTCGTCTACGGCCTGTTCGGCTCCTATGGGCTGGGCCTGGCCCTGCTGGCTGGAGTCTCGGTGCTGGCGCTGGTGCTGACCGTCACCGCGGTCCGTGCCACGGCCATGCGACGCTCCGCCGGGCCGCCGGTTCCGTTCGGACCGTCAACCGAGGAAGCCCGATGAAGAGGCTGCCGCGCAAGACGTACGAGAAGGAACTCTTCCGCCTGCAGGGAGAGCTGGTGAAGCTGCAGGAGTGGGTGCGCGTGGAAGGCCGGCGGGTGGTCGTGATCTTCGAGGGGAGGGACGCGGCGGGCAAGGGGAGCACGATCAAGCGGGTCTCCGAGTACCTCAACCCGCGCGTGGCGCGCATCGCCGCGCTCCCGGCGCCGACCGAGCGCGAGCGGTCGCAATGGTACTTCCAGCGCTACATCGAGCACCTGCCCGCCGCTGGGGAGATCGTGCTGTTCGACCGCAGCTGGTACAACCGCGCGGGTGTCGAACGGGTGATGGGATTCTGCACCCAGGAGGAACACGCGCGGTTCCTGCACCAGTGTCCGATCTTTGAACGGTTGCTGGTGGAGGACGGGATCCTGCTGCGCAAGTACTGGTTCTCGGTGAGCGACGAGGAACAGGAACGGCGATTCCACGCCCGGCTGAAGGATCCGATGCGGCAGTGGAAGCTGTCGCCGATGGACCTGGAGTCGATCACCCGCTGGGAGGACTACTCCAGGGCCAAGGACGAGATGTTCGTGCACACCGACATCCCGGAGGCGCCGTGGTACGACGTGGAGAGCGAGGACAAGCGGCGGGCCAGGATCAACATGATCGCGCACCTGCTGTCCACGATCCCCTACGAGGAAGTACGGCGTGCGGAGCTGAAGATCCCGCACCGCCCTCCCGCCACCGGCTACCGGCGACCGCCGCGCAGGCCGGAGACCTCCGTGCCGGACCTCCGCTTGCCGTTACCTGACTATCGAAGCGCTGATGGAGGGGCATGTCCAGGTTCGAGAAGCTAGATGAGGGAGCTGTGCGTATGGCGGGTATGGACGGGCCGGTCAGCGACGCCCTGCTGAGACTCGGCCGGCACCTGCGCCCCGGCGCGGTCTCCGACGACCTGCGGACCCTGCACCAGATCGGCGGACGCCAAGGCGACGCCTTCTACCGCGACCGATGGAGCCACGACAAGGTCGTCCGCTCCACCCATGGCGTCAACTGCACCGGCTCCTGTTCCTGGAAGGTGTACGTCAAGGACGGCGTGATCACCTGGGAGGCGCAGCAGACCGACTACCCCAGCGTGGGCGGCGACCGGCCCGAGTACGAGCCACGCGGCTGCCCGCGCGGGGCCGCCTTCTCCTGGTACACCTACTCGCCCACCCGGGTCCGTTTCCCGTACGCCAGGGGCGTGCTGGTGGAGATGTACCGGGAGGCGAAAGCGAGGCTGGGCGACCCGGTCGCGGCCTGGGCGGAGATCACCACAGACCCGGACAAGCGCCGCCGCTACCAGTCGGCCCGCGGCAAGGGCGGCCTGGTCCGCGTCACCTGGGACGAGGCCACCGAGATCATCGCCGCGGCGCACGTGCACACCATCAAGACCTACGGCCCCGACCGGGTGGCCGGCTTCTCCCCGATTCCGGCCATGTCGATGGCCTCCCACGCGGTGGGCGCCCGGTTCGTGTCGTTGATCGGCGGGGCGATGCTGTCGTTCTACGACTGGTACGCCGACCTGCCGGTGGCCTCCCCGCAGGTGTTCGGCGACCAGACGGACGTGCCGGAGTCGGCCGACTGGTGGGACGCCGCGTACCTGATGCTGTGGGGCTCGAACGTGCCGGTCACCCGCACGCCCGACGCCCACTACATGGCCGAGGCGCGCTACCGGGGCCAGAAGGTGGTGGTGCTCGCGCCCGACTACAACGACGCCGCCAAGTTCGCCGACGAGTGGCTGGCCCCGCACCCGGGCACGGACGGCGCGCTGGCCATGGCGATGGGGCAGGTGATCCTCAAGGAGTTCTTCGCCGACCGGCCGACGGCCTGTTTCACCGATTACGTCAAGCGCTTCACCGACCTGCCGTTCCTGGTCCGGCTGCGGGAGCGGGACGGGTCGTACGTGCCGGACAAGTTCCTCACCGCTGCCGACCTGGGACAGGAGGGGGAGGAGGCGGCGTTCGCCACGGTGCTGCTGGACGCGGGAACCGGCGAGCCGGTCGTGCCGAACGGCTCGCTCGCCTTCCGCCACTCCGAGCAGGGGCGGGGCCGCTGGAACCTCGACCTGGGCGAGGTGGACCCGCTGCTGACCGTCCTGGGCGAGCAGGCGGTGACGGTCGCCCTACCGCGCTTCGACGGGCACGGCGACGGGGTGCTGGAGCGGGGCGTGCCGGCGCGGCTGGTGGGCGGCCACCTGGTCACCACCGTGTACGACCTGATGCTCGCCCAGTACGGGGTGGCCCGCGACGGGCTGCCGGGGCGCTGGCCGAGCGGGTACGACGACGCGGCGGAGCCGTACACCCCGGCCTGGCAGGAGGCGATCACCGGCGTGCCCGCGAACAAAGCAGCCCGCATCGCCAGGGAGTTCGCGCGCAATGCCGAGGAGTCGGGCGGCCGTTCGATGATCGTCATGGGGGCGGGGACGAACCACTGGTTCCACTCCGACACCATCTACCGCTCGTTCCTGGCGCTGACCACGCTGACCGGCTGCCAGGGCGTCAACGGCGGCGGCTGGGCGCACTACGTCGGCCAGGAGAAGTGCCGCCCGATCACCGGCTGGGCGCAGCTCGCCTTCGGCCTGGACTGGTCGCGCCCGCCCCGGCAGATGATCGGCACCGCCTACTGGTACCTGCACACCGACCAGTGGCGCTACGACACCTACGCGGCCGATGTCCTCTCCTCGCCGCTCGGCGACGGCGCGTTCACCGGCAAGGCCACCGCCGACCTGCTGGCGCAGTCGGCGCGGCTGGGCTGGATGCCGTCGTACCCGACGTTCGACCGCAATCCGCTCGACCTGGCCGACGAGATGGCCGCGGCGGGCGCGGAGGCGGGACCGTACGTGGCCGAGCAGGTCGCCTCGGGCCGGCTCGGGTTCGCCTGCGAGGATCCCGACGCGCCCGCGAACTGGCCGCGCGTGCTGACCGTGTGGCGGGCCAACCTGCTCGGCTCATCGGCCAAGGGCAACGAGTATTTCCTGCGCCATCTGCTGGGCACCGACTCGGCCGTGCGGGCCGAGGAGGCCGCGCCAGGACAGCGGCCGCAGAGCCTGACCTGGCCGGAGCAGGCGCCGCGCGGCAAGCTCGACCTGCTGCTGTCGCTGGATTTCCGGATGACCTCCACCACGTTGTTCTCCGACATCGTGCTGCCCGCCGCCACCTGGTACGAGAAGCACGACCTGTCCTCCACCGACATGCACCCGTTCGTGCACGCCTTCACCCCGGCGATCGACCCGCCCTGGCAGACCCGTACCGACTTCGCCGCCTTCCACGCCATCGCCAGGGCCTTCAGCGCCCTGGCCAGGACCCACCTGGGCACGCGCACGGACGTGGTGGCCATGCCGCTGATGCACGACACGCCCGACGAGCTGGC
The DNA here is from genome assembly GCF_040654555.1 of Nonomuraea sp. NPDC050680. NCBI lineage: Bacteria > Bacillati > Actinomycetota > Actinomycetes > Streptosporangiales > Streptosporangiaceae > Nonomuraea > Nonomuraea sp. NPDC050680. The sequence continues at coordinate 336,091 of NZ_JBFAIF010000010.1, forward strand.
CACCCCGCACGGGCGGGTGCACGACTGGCGCGTGACGGGCCGGCCGCCCACCCCGGGACGCGACTTCCCCAAGATCGTCACGGTGGAGCGCGACTACGGGGCGGTGGCGGAGCGGATGGCCGCCCTCGGGCCGCTGCTGGAACGGCTCGGCGCCACGACCAAAGGGCTGACCTACGACGTCTCCGGCGAGATCGACCGGCTCGGCAGGATGACCGGCACCGTCCGCGGCGGCAGCGCCGAGGGCCGCCCATCCCTGGCCCGCGACAGCGACATGTGCGAGGCCATCCTGGCCCTGTCGGGCACCACCAACGGGCACCTGGCCGCCCAGGGGTTCGCCACGCTCGGCCGGCGTACCGGAACGTCGTTCGACGGGCTGGCCGACGAGCACAAGCAGATCACCTTCGCCGACACCCAGGCCCGGCCCGTGCCCGTGATCACCTCGCCGGAATGGTCGGGCAGCGAGACCGGCGGGCGACGCTACTCGCCGTTCACCATCAACGTCGAGCACCGCAAGCCCTGGCACACGCTCACCGGCCGCCAGCACTTCTACCTCGACCACGACTGGATGCACGAGGCCGGCGAGGCGCTGCCGACCTACCGGCCGCCCCTCGACATGACCGCGATGTTCGGCGAGCCCGGCGTCGGCGACTCCGGGGCAGACGGCATAACCGTGCGTTACCTCACCCCGCACTCGAAGTGGTCCATCCACTCCGAATACCAGGACAACCTGCTCATGCTCACGCTCTCCCGAGGCGGGCCGACCATCTGGATGAGCCCGGCCGACGCGGCCAAGGCGAAGATCCGGGACAACGACTGGATCGAGGCGGTCAACCGCAACGGCGTCGTCGTGGCCCGCGCGGTCGTCTCCCACCGGATGCCCGAGGGCACCGTGTACATGTACCACGCGCAGGAACGCGTCGTGGACGTGCCCAAGAGCGAGACTTCCGGGCGGCGCGGCGGCATCCACAACTCTCTCACCCGACTGCTGGTCAAGCCCACCCATCTCATCGGCGGATACGCCCAGCTCAGCTTCGCCTTCAACTACCTCGGGCCCACCGGCAACCAGCGCGACGAGGTCACCGTGATCCGCCGCCGCTCTCAGGAGGTCGACTACTGATGCGGATCATGGCACAGCTGGCCATGGTGATGAACCTGGACAAGTGCATCGGCTGCCACACCTGCTCGGTCACCTGCAAGCAGGCCTGGACCAACCGGGCCGGGGTCGAGTACGTCTGGTTCAACAACGTCGAGACCCGCCCCGGCCAGGGCTACCCACGCACCTACCAGGATCAGGACAAGTGGAAGGGCGGCTGGGAGCTCAACCGGCGCGGCCGGCTCCGGCTGAAGGCGGGCGGGCGGCTGAAGAAACTGCTCACCATCTTCGCCAACCCGCTCATGCCCTCCATCCAGCAGTACTACGAGCCCTGGACCTACGACTACGACCGGCTCTTCTCGGCTCCCGCCACCGAGGACACGCCCGTCGCGCGGCCCAGGTCGCTGATCACGGGTAAGCACACGAAGATCACCTGGAGCGCGAACTGGGACGACAACCTGGCCGGCGGCCCGGAGCTCACCGCCGCCGACCCGGTTCTCCGTAAGCTGTCGGACCAGGTGAAGCTGGAGTTCGAGCAGGCGTTCATGTTCTACCTGCCGCGCATCTGCGAGCACTGCCTCAACCCCTCGTGCGTGGCCTCCTGCCCGTCCGGCGCGATGTACAAGCGCTCCGAGGACGGCATCGTCCTGGTCGACCAGGACCGCTGCCGCGGCTGGCGCATGTGCGTGACCGGTTGCCCGTACAAGAAGGTGTACTTCAACCACCGCACCGGCAAGGCGGAGAAGTGCACCTTCTGCTACCCCCGGGTCGAGGTCGGCATCCCCACGGTCTGCTCGGAGACGTGCGTGGGCCGCCTGCGCTACCTCGGCCTGCTGCTCTACGACGCCGACCGGGTCGCGGAGGCCGCCTCCGTCCCGGACGAGAAGGATCTGTACGAGGCGCAGAAGAGCGTGCTGCTGGATCCGCACGACTCCGAGGTGATCGCCGCCGCCCGTGCCGCGGGCATCCCGGAGGACTGGCTGGAGGCGGCCCGGAACTCCCCGATCCACCAGCTGATCTTCGAGTACGGCGTGGCCCTCCCGCTGCACCCGGAGTACCGCACGATGCCGATGGTCTGGTACATCCCGCCGCTGTCGCCCGTGGTCGACGTGCTGGCGAAAACCGGCCACGACGGCGAGGACACCGGCAACCTCTTCGGCGCTATCGACGCCCTGCGCATCCCGATCGGCTACCTGGCCGAGCTGTTCACCGCCGGCGACCCCGGGCCGGTGCGGGCCGCGCTGCGCCGCCTGGCCGCCATGCGCTCCTACATGCGCCGCCTCAACCTCGGCCAGGACCCCGACGAGTCGATCGCCGCCGCCGTCGGGATGAGCGGCCGGCAGGTCGAAGGCATGCACCGGCTGCTCGCCCTGGCCCCCTACGCCGAGCGGTACGTCATCCCCAATGCCCACGCCGAGCAGGGCGCGCGGCTGGAGGAGAGCGCCACCGGCTGCAGCCTCGACTACGAGGGCGGCCCTGGCATGGCCGGCCCGTTCGGCGAGTCCTCCGGCCTGCCCGCCCCGGTGGCGGTGGAGACCTTCCACGCGCTGCGCGAGCGGCAGTCCGGCGACGACCTGGAGGACGCCGACGAGCTGCGCGGCCGCGTCAACCTCCTCAACTGGGACGGCAAGGGCACCCCTGAGGGGCTGTTCCCGAGAAGAAACCGGAACACATGATGAGAACTCTGGGAGAAGGCGAGCTGCGTACCGCCCACATGGTGGCCAGCGTGCTGCTCGGATACCCCGACGACCGGCTGTACGGCGCCCGCCAGGTGCTGACCGAGGCGGCGATCGCGCTGCCCGCCGGGGAGGTCCGCGACCGCCTGACCGCCTTCCTCGACCACGTCGCGGGCACCGCCCAGGCCGACCTGGCCGCCCACTACGTGGCGACCTTCGACCTCAAGCGGCGCTGCTGCCCGTACCTGACGTACTACGCCTACGGCGACACGCGCAAGCGCGGCGGGGCGCTGCTGCGTTTCAAGCACGCCCTGCGCGCCGCCGGCTTCGAGATCGCCGACGGTGAGCTGCCCGACCACGTGGCGGTGGTGTGCGAGCTGTCGGCCCGCGGCGCCGTGCGGGAGGCCCGGCGGCTGCTGCGGGAGCACCGGGCGGGCCTGGAGCTCCTGCGCACGGCGCTGGAGGACGAGCGCTCACCGTACGCCGACGTGGTGGCCGCCGTGGCCGCCACACTGCCCCCGGCCGGCCCGCGCGAGAAGGAGGCCGCGCTGCGGCTGGCGGCCGAAGGACCGCCCGCCGAGGAGGTCGGACTGGAACCCTACGCCGTCACGGAGGCATCCCGGTGAACGCCCTCGACATCCTGCTGTGGGTGGTGGCGCCCTACGTGGCACTCACCGTGTTCGTGCTCGGCCACGTGTGGCGCTACCGCTACGACAAGTTCGGCTGGACCACCCGCTCATCACAGATGTACGAGTCGCGGCTGCTGCGCGTCGGCAGCCCGCTGTTCCACTTCGGCATCCTGGTCGTCCTGCTCGGCCACATCGGCGGGCTGGTGATCCCCAAGAGCTGGACCGAGGCGGCAGGCGTGAGCGAGGCGGCCTACCACGCCGGCGCCGTCCTGCTCGGCACCATCGCGGGCCTGGCCACCCTGGGCGGCCTGGCGATCCTCATCTACCGCCGCCGCACCGTCGGACCGGTGTTCACCGCCACCACCCGCAACGACAAGCTCATGTACGTGGTGCTGAGCGCCACCATCGTGCTCGGCCTGGCCGCCACGGTGGCGGCCAATATCGTCGGCTCCGGCTACGACTATCGCACCACCATCTCACCCTGGTTCCGGTCGATCTTCTTCTTCAGCCCCGACCCCTCGCTGATGGCCGGCGCGCCCATCCTGTTCCAGTTGCACGCTCTCAGCGCGCTGGTGCTGTTCGCCATCTGGCCGTTCACCCGGCTGGTGCACATGCTCACCGCGCCCGTCGGCTACCTGACCCGTCCCTACATCGTCTACCGCAGCCGCGCCGACCAGCCGACCGGCTCCCGTACGCCCTGGCGCTCCTGACCGATGCGGCAGCACCGCTCGAATGCCGGCCGCGAGCTCGGGCGGCGCAGAGCGGGGCGGCCGTAGGGCGGAAGTCCTCTTCAGGCAGACCCGACGGCCGTGCCGGAGCCGCGGTCGCATCCGTACGTGAGCTTTACCGATCGAGCGTGCGGGGCAGAATATGCGAGTATGAGTGATGGATCGGTGATGCCCCCCATGCGGCTGGACGAGCTGCTGGCCGAGCTGCAGGTACGGCTGAACACTGTGCTCGCCACGCGTGACCGCGTCCACGCGCTGCTGGACGCGGTGGTGTCGGTGGGCAGCGATCTCGATCTGGAAACGGTGCTGCGGCGGATCGTGGAGACCGCGACCAACCTGGTGGACGCCAGTTACGGCGCACTGGGGGTGATCGGTCATGGGAGCACCCTGATCGAGTTCATTCCCGTGGGATTGAACGAGGAAGAGATCGCCAAGATCGAACACTGGCCGCACGGGCTCGGCCTGCTCGGCTTGTTGATCAAGGACGCCCGGCCGCTGCGGCTGGCGCGGATCTCCGATCACCCGGAGTCCTACGGTTTCCCGCCCGGACATCCGCCCATGGGCACCTTCCTGGGAGTGCCGATCCGGATGCGTGACGAGGTGTTCGGCAACCTCTACCTGACGGAGAAGCGCGGTGGCGGCGAGTTCGACGAGGAGGATGAGGCCGTCGTCATCGCCCTGGCCACCGCGGCGGGCGTGGCGGTGGAGAACGCGCGCCTGTACGAGCAGACCCGGCGGCGGGAGAAGTGGCTGCGGGCCTCCTCGGAGATCACCACCAGCCTGTTGTCCGGCACCGATCCGCGCGACGTGCTCGTCACGCTGACCAGCAAAGCCAAGGAGATGACGGATGCCGACCTGGTCGAGCTGATGATGCCCGCCGACGGCGGCACCCGGCTGGTGGTGGAGATCGCCGAGGGCGACCGGGCGGGCGAGCTGCTGGGCAGCTCGTGCGCGGTGGCCACGACGATGGCGGGGGAGGTCTACACCCGCGGCGAGTCCCTCACCGAGGGCGACATGCGGCTGCTGGTGCCGTTGGGCGCGCCGCCGTCGGTACACGGGGTGGTCGCCATGAGCAAGCGCTCGGGGCGGTTGCCGTTCAGCGAGGCCGAGGGCCACATGCTGGAGGCCTTCGCGGGCCAGGCGGCCATCGCGATGGAGCTGGCCGAGGCGCGTCGCGACGCGGAGCGGCTCGGCCTGCTGGAAGATCGCGACAGGATCGCCAGGGACCTGCACGACGTGGTGATCCAGCGGCTGTTCGCGGTGGCCATGACGCTGATGGGCGCCATCAGGCTGATAGAGCGTCCCGAGGCCATGACCAGGGTCCAGCACGCCGTCGACGAGCTGGACGAGACGATCCGGCAGATCCGGGCCAGCATCTTCGCCCTGCAGGGCTCGGGGACGAGCGGGCTGCGCGGCCAGGTCGTCGAGCTCGTCGGCGGGGCCGCCGCGCACCTTGGCTTCCGTCCCGGACTGCGCCTGGAGGGGCAGCTCGACACGCTGGTCAGCCAACCCGTCGCCGAGCAGGTGGCGGCCGTGCTGCGCGAGGCCCTGTCCAACCTGGTACGGCACGCCAAGGCGACCAAGGCCGACATCCTGCTGGAGGCGACGGCCGGCCGGCTGACCCTGGTCGTCACCGACAACGGGGTGGGCATCGAGCCCGCAGCGCTCGGCGATCACCGAGGCCGAGGCGATCCGGTCGAGACGGAAGACCCGTACGTCATCGCGCAGGCGGCACCACGCCACGAGATACCAGA
>NZ_JBFAIF010000011.1:0-325180 GCF_040654555.1 Nonomuraea sp. NPDC050680
CCGGAGGAGATCACCCGGGACATCCCGAACGTCTCCGAGGAGGTCCTGGCCGACCTGGACGAGCGCGGCATCATCCGCATCGGCGCCGAGGTCGTACCCGGCGACATCCTGGTCGGCAAGGTCACCCCGAAGGGCGAGACCGAGCTGACGCCCGAGGAGCGGCTGCTGCGCGCGATCTTCGGTGAGAAGGCCCGCGAAGTCCGCGACACCTCGCTGAAGGTGCCGCACGGCGAGCAGGGCAAGGTCATCGGGGTGCGGGTGTTCTCCCGTGAGGAGGGCGACGAGCTGCCGCCCGGTGTCAACGAGCTGGTCCGCGTGTACGTGGCCCAGAAGCGTAAGATCACCGACGGTGACAAGCTGGCCGGCCGGCACGGCAACAAGGGCGTCATCTCCAAGATCCTGCCCGTGGAGGACATGCCGTTCCTGGAGGACGGCACCCCGGTCGACATCATCCTCAACCCGCTGGGCGTGCCCGGCCGGATGAACGTCGGCCAGGTGCTGGAGACCCACCTCGGCTGGATCGCCGCCCGCGGCTGGGACATCTCCGGCGTGCAGGAGGCCTGGGCCGAACGCCTGCGTGACAAGGGCTTCGACAAGGTCGCCCCGCGCACCAACATGGCCACCCCGGTCTTCGACGGCGCCCACGAGGAGGAGATCGTCGGTCTCCTCGACAACACCATCGCCAACCGCGACGGCGACCGCATGGTCCAGCAGAGCGGTAAGGCCAAGCTGTTCGACGGCCGCTCCGGCGAGCCGTTCCCGTACCCGATCTCGGTCGGCTACATCTACATCCTCAAGCTGCTCCACCTGGTCGACGACAAGATCCACGCACGTTCGACCGGCCCGTACTCCATGATCACCCAGCAGCCGCTCGGCGGTAAGGCCCAGTTCGGTGGCCAGCGCTTCGGTGAGATGGAGGTGTGGGCTCTGGAGGCCTATGGCGCCGCCTACGCCCTCCAGGAGCTGCTGACGATCAAGTCCGACGACGTCCTGGGCCGCGTGAAGGTCTACGAGGCGATCGTCAAGGGCGAGAACATCCCCGAGCCGGGAATCCCCGAGTCCTTCAAGGTCCTCATCAAGGAAATGCAGTCGCTGTGCCTCAACGTCGAGGTGCTCTCCAGTGACGGCATGTCCATCGAGATGCGCGACACCGACGAGGACGTCTTCCGCGCCGCGGAAGAGCTCGGAATCGATCTGTCCCGGCGCGAGCCGAGCAGCGTGGAAGAAGTCTGAGGGGGAGATCGCACAAAATGCTAGACGTCAACTTCTTCGACGAGCTCAGGATCGGCCTCGCGACGGCCGACGATATCCGTCAGTGGTCGCACGGCGAGGTCAAGAAGCCGGAGACAATCAACTACCGCACCCTCAAGCCGGAAAAGGACGGGCTCTTCTGCGAGAAGATCTTCGGTCCGACCCGCGACTGGGAGTGCTACTGCGGCAAGTACAAGCGCGTCCGGTTCAAGGGCATCATCTGTGAGCGCTGTGGCGTCGAGGTGACTCGCGCCAAGGTGCGTCGTGAGCGGATGGGCCACATCGAGCTGGCCGCGCCCGTCACCCACATCTGGTACTTCAAGGGCGTCCCGTCGCGCCTCGGCTACCTGCTCGACCTCGCCCCGAAGGACCTGGAGAAGGTCATCTACTTCGCGGCGTACATGATCACGCATGTCGACACCGAGATGCGTGAGCGTGACCTGCCGTCGCTGGAGGCGAAGATCTCCGTCGAGCGGCAGCACATCGAGCAGCGCCGTGACGCCGACGTCGAGGCCAGGCAGAAGAAGCTCGAAGGCGACCTGGGCGAGCTGGAGGCCGCGGGCGCCAAGGGCGACCAGCGCCGCAAGGTTCGTGAGGGCGCCGAGCGCGAGATGCGTCAGCTTCGCGACCGGGCCCAGCGCGAGCTGGACCGGCTCGACGAGGTCTGGAGCCGCTTCAAGAACCTCAAGGTCCAGGACCTTGAGGGCGACGAGCTGCTCTACCGCGAGATGCGCGACCGCTTCGGCCGCTACTTCAAGGGCGGCATGGGCGCGCAGGCGATCCAGGACCGCCTGATCAGCTTCGACCTCGACGTCGAGTCTGAGAACCTGCGCGAGACGATCCGCAGCGGCAAGGGCCAGAAGAAGGCCCGCGCCCTCAAGCGGCTCAAGGTCGTGTCGGCGTTCCTCAACACCACCAACTCGCCGCGCGGCATGGTGCTCGACTGCATTCCGGTCATCCCGCCGGACCTGCGCCCGATGGTGCAGCTCGACGGTGGCCGGTTCGCGACCTCCGACCTGAACGACCTCTACCGCCGGGTCATCAACCGGAACAACCGCCTCAAGCGTCTGCTCGACCTCGGTGCTCCCGAGATCATCGTGAACAACGAGAAGCGGATGCTCCAGGAGGCCGTCGACGCGCTGTTCGACAACGGCCGTCGCGGTCGCCCGGTCACCGGTCCCGGCAACCGTCCGCTCAAGTCCCTCAGCGACATGCTGAAGGGCAAGCAGGGTCGCTTCCGCCAGAACCTGCTGGGCAAGCGAGTCGACTACTCCGGCCGTTCGGTCATCGTCGTCGGCCCGCAGCTCAAGCTGCACCAGTGCGGTCTGCCCAAGCAGATGGCGCTGGAGCTGTTCAAGCCGTTCGTGATGAAGAGGCTGGTCGATCTCAACCACGCCCAGAACATCAAGTCGGCCAAGCGGATGGTCGAGCGGGCGCGTCCGGTCGTGTGGGACGTGCTCGAAGAGGTCATCACCGAGCACCCCGTGCTGCTCAACCGCGCTCCGACGCTCCACCGCCTGGGCATCCAGGCGTTCGAGCCGCAGCTGGTCGAGGGCAAGGCCATCCAGATCCACCCGCTCGTCTGCACCGCGTTCAACGCGGACTTCGACGGCGACCAGATGGCCGTGCACCTGCCGCTGTCGGCTGAGGCCCAGGCCGAGGCACGCATCCTGATGCTCTCGACCAACAACATCCTCAAGCCGGCTGACGGCAAGCCCGTGACGATGCCCACCCAGGACATGGTCATCGGCCTCTACTGGCTGACCACCCACAAGGACGGCGCCACGGGTGAGGGCCGGGTCTTCGGCTCGATCGCCGAGGCCCAGATGGCCTTCGACCGCCACGAGCTGGACATTCAGGCGAAGATCCAGATCAGGCTCAAGGACGTCCTGCCGCCCCGTGAGTGGGTCGCGCCGGAGGGCTGGGAGCAGGGTGACCCGATCCGTCTGGAGACGACGTTCGGCCGGTGCCTGTTCAACCAGACGCTCCCGGCGAGCTACCCGTTCGTCAACTTCCAGGTCGGCAAGAAGCAGCTGTCCACGATCGTGAACGAGCTGGCCGAGACCTACCCCAAGGTCGACGTGGCCAACTCGCTCGACGCGCTCAAGGACGCCGGCTTCCGCTGGGCGACCCGTTCCGGCGTCACGATCTCGATCGACGACGTCGTCGCGCCGCCGAACAAGGCCGAGATCATGGAGAACTACGAGCGCCGGGCCGACAAGGTCCAGCGCGAGTACGAGCGCGGCCTGATCACCGACGAGGAGCGCCGTCAGGAGCTCATCGAGATCTGGACGCACGCCACGGCCGACGTCGAGACCGACATGGTCAACGCCTTCCCGGCGACCAACCCGGTCTGGATGATGGTCAACTCCGGTGCCCGAGGCAACAAGATGCAGGTGCGTCAGATCGCCGGCATCCGTGGCCTGGTGTCCAACACCAAGGGTGAGACGATCCCGCGTCCGATCAAGGCCTCGTTCCGCGAGGGCCTGTCGGTGCTGGAGTACTTCATCTCCACCCACGGACAGCGGAAGGGTCTGGCCGACACCGCCCTGCGTACCGCCGACTCGGGTTACCTGACCCGTCGTCTGGTGGACGTCGCGCAGGACGTCATCGTGCGTGAGATCGACTGCGGCACCGACCGCGCGGTCCCGCTGCACGTCGGCGAGCGGGACTCCTCGGGCAACCTGGTCAAGGCGGAGAACGCCGAGTCCAACGTGCACGGCCGCATCCTGGCCGAGGACGTCGAGGTTGACGGCAAGGTCATCGTGGCGGCGGGTGTCGACATCAACGACATCCACGTCACCGCGCTGGTCGAGGCCGGCATCGAGACCGTCCGCACGCGCAGCGCGCTCGTCTGCGAGGCCAAGATCGGCGTCTGCGCGACCTGCTACGGCCGTTCGCTGGCGACCGGCAAGCTCGTCGACGTCGGCGAGGCGGTCGGCATCATCGCCGCCCAGTCGATCGGTGAGCCGGGCACGCAGCTGACGATGCGTACCTTCCACACCGGTGGTGTGGCGGGCGCGGACATCACCCACGGTCTGCCCCGTGTCCAGGAGCTCTTCGAGGCGCGCATCCCCAAGGGTGTCGCCCCGATCTCCGAGGCCGAGGGCAGGGTCCGCATCGACGAGACCGACAAGTCCCGGAAGCTCGTCATCACTCCGGACGACGGCTCGGAGGAGATCGCCTACCCGGTCTCGATGCGTTCGCGCCTGCAGGTGTCCGACGGCCAGCGTGTGACGGTCGGCCAGCAGCTGGTCGCCGGTGCGGTCAACCCCAACGAGGTGCTGCGCATCCTCGGCCCGCGGGCCGTGCAGCTGCACCTGGTGGCGGAGGTCCAGCAGGTCTACCGCTCGCAGGGTGTGTCGATCCACGACAAGCACATCGAGATCATCGTGCGGCAGATGCTCAAGCGCGTGAACGTGCTGGAGTCCGGTGAGACCGACCTGCTGCCCGGCGAGCTCGTCGAGCGTCCGCGCTTCGAGCAGATGAACCGCGAGACCGTGGCGGAGGGTGGCTCTCCGGCCGCCGGTCGTCCGGTGCTCATGGGCATCACGAAGGCGTCGCTCGCCACCGAGTCGTGGCTGTCGGCGGCCTCCTTCCAGGAGACGACCAGGGTCCTGACGGACGCGGCGATCCACGCCAAGTCCGACTCGCTCCTGGGCCTGAAGGAGAACGTCATCATCGGTAAGCTCATCCCGGCCGGTACGGGCATGCCCCAGTACCGCAACATCCGGGTCGAGCCGACCGAAGAGGCCAAGGCGGCCATGTACACCGTTGGTGGATACGACGGTTCCGCGGCCGACTACACCTTCGGCACCGGTAGCGGCGAGGCCGTTCCGCTGGAGGAGTACGACTTCGGTCAGTACAACCGCTAGTCGCTCTTTGAAGCACCGCGCCCGGATCTCCGTGATCCGGGCGCGGTGCTTTTCTGTCAGCACGGTGGTTGTGCGCCGCTACGTGCGCCCCCTGGGCCGTCGGGAGGTTTGGGGGGGTGCCAGGACCGCCACGCCGGTCCAGGGCCCCGGTGCGCCGGTGCAGCGCCGCGCGCGGCATCCTGGCGAAGCGCGCCTGAACACTCCGCGGGCCGGATATGATAGGCGCGGAGCAGTAGCCGGGCATGCATCGAAGAGGCCCAGCGACCAGCAGTAGTGGCAGAAGCGTTGTCCGCTTTGTCGCGCTGCTTTGACGTGTCGCGTGGGCCTGGGTAGTCTAGAGCATCGTGCCCGTCGTTAGCGGGCTCTCGGCTGTGCGCTCATATATGCGAGCGCCGGACGGCTTCCTGGCTCCAAGTCCCTGCGGATGTGTTTGTGCGAAGTGCGCGACACGCCCGAGCGCGGGGGCGCCGAGACGGGGAAAACCAGCAGGTCATGACACCGGCAGAACCTGCGAATGAACACAAGACGTATTACCGGCCAAGGCACGAAACGGAGTGGCAGTGCCCACTATTCAGCAGTTGGTCCGCAAGGGCCGGCAGGACAAGGTCGCCAAGACCAAGACTCCTGCCCTTAGGGCGAATCCGCAGCGGCGAGGTGTTTGCCAGCGCGTTTACACCACGACCCCCAAGAAGCCCAACTCGGCACTGCGCAAGGTGGCCCGTGTGCGGCTCACCAACGGCATTGAGGTCACGGCGTACATCCCGGGTGTGGGCCACAACCTGCAGGAGCACTCCATCGTGCTCGTGCGCGGCGGTCGTGTGAAGGACCTGCCGGGTGTCCGCTACAAGATCATTCGCGGTTCGCTGGACACTCAGGGTGTCCGCAACCGCAAGCAGGCTCGCAGCAAGTACGGCGCGAAGAGGGAGAAGAGCTAACTATGCCTCGCAAGGGTTCTCCCGGCCGCCGTCAGCTCATGTCTGACCCGGTTTACAGCTCGCCCCTGGTCACCGCTCTGATCAACAAGGTGCTCCTGGACGGCAAGCGTTCCATCGCGCAGTCGATCGTGTACGGCGCCCTTGAGGGCTGCAGGGACAAGACGGGCAACGACCCGGTCGTCACCCTGAAGCGCGCGCTTGACAACGTCAAGCCGACCCTCGAGGTTCGCAGCCGTCGCGTTGGTGGCGCGACCTACCAGGTGCCGGTCGAGGTGCGCGCCGCGCGCAGCACGACCCTGGCCCTGCGCTGGCTGGTGCAGTACTCCCGCGCCCGCCGCGAGAAGACCATGACCGAGCGCCTCATGAACGAGCTCCTCGACGCCAGCAACGGCCTCGGGGCGAGCGTCAAGAAGCGCGAGGACACCCACAAGATGGCCGAGTCCAACAAGGCCTTCGCCCACTACCGCTGGTAACCCCGGCGGGTTCGACGAGACGACGAGGACGCGAGAGAAGTGGCCGCAACGACCGCCCTTGACCTGGCGAAGGTCCGAAATATCGGGATCATCGCCCATATTGACGCGGGTAAGACCACCACGACTGAGCGCATCCTGTTCTACACCGGCATCAACTACAAGATCGGTGAAGTCCACGACGGCGCAGCCACCATGGACTGGATGGAGCAGGAGCAGGAGCGTGGCATCACGATCACGTCTGCCGCGACGACCTGCGAGTGGGCCGGTCACACGATCAACCTGATCGACACCCCGGGCCACGTCGACTTCACCATCGAGGTCGAGCGCAACCTTCGTGTCCTCGACGGTGCGGTCACCGTGTTCGACGGTGTCGCGGGCGTCGAGCCGCAGTCGGAGACGGTGTGGCGTCAGGCCGACCGCTACAACGTCCCCCGCATCTGCTTCGTGAACAAGATGGACCGCGTCGGCGCGGAGTTCCACCGCTGCGTCGACATGATGGTCACCCGTCTTGCCGCGACTCCTGCGGTCATCCAGCTTCCCTGGGGCGTTGAGGCCGGCTTCCGCGGCGTCATCGACCTGGTGAAGATGAAGGGCCTGCTCTGGAGCGAGGATGCGGCCAAGGGCGAGATGTACGACGTCGTCGACATCCCGGCCGACCACGCCGAAGCAGCTCGTGAGTGGCGTGACAAGCTCGTCGAGACCGTCGCCGAGAACGACGACGAGATGATGGAGCTCTTCCTCGAGGCCATCGAGCCCACCGAGGAGCAGCTGGTCGCGGCCATCCGCCGCGCGACGCTGGCCAGCGCCATCAACCCGGTTCTCACCGGCACCGCGTTCAAGAACAAGGGCGTGCAGCCCCTGCTCGACGCGGTGATCGCCTACCTCCCCGCGCCGACCGACATCCCGGCCTTCGAGGGCCACGCGGTCGGCAACGAGGACAAGGTCGTCGTACGTCACGCGGACCCGACCGAGCCGTTCTCCGCTCTCGCCTTCAAGATCGCGAGCGACCCGCACCTGGGCAAGATCACCTACATCCGCATCTACTCCGGCACGCTCGAGTCGGGTTCACAGGTCGTGAACTCGGTGAAGGGCAAGAAGGAGCGGATCGGCAAGATCTACCAGATGCACGCGAACAAGCGTGAAGAGCGCCCGGTGGCCTCCGCCGGTCAGATCGTCGCCGTCATGGGTCTCAAGGACACCACGACCGGCGACACCCTGTCCGACCCGGCCAACCAGGTCGTGCTCGAGTCGATGACGTTCCCGGCTCCGGTCATCAACGTCGCCATCGAGCCCAAGACCAAGGGCGACCAGGAGAAGCTGTCGACCGCGATCCAGCGGCTGGCCGAGGAGGACCCGTCCTTCCAGGTCCGTCGTGACGAGGAGACCGGCCAGACGGTCATCTGGGGCATGGGCGAGCTTCACCTGGAGATCCTCGTCGACCGTATGCGTCGCGAGTTCAAGGTCGAGGCCAACGTCGGTCGTCCGCAGGTGGCCTACCGCGAGACCATCCGTCGCACAGTGGACAAGCTCGACTACACCCACAAGAAGCAGACGGGTGGATCCGGCCAGTTCGCGCGGGTCATCATCAAGCTCGAGCCGCTGGGCGAAGGCAACGACGGCTACGAGTTCGAGAACAAGGTCACGGGTGGCCGTGTCCCGAGGGAGTACATCCCCTCGGTCGACGCGGGTGCCCAGGAGGCCGCCGAGTTCGGCGTGCTGGCCGGCTACCCGATGGTGGGCGTGAAGGTGACGCTGATCGACGGTGCCGCGCACGACGTCGACTCCTCGGAAATGGCCTTCAAGATCGCCGGCTCGATGGCCTTCAAGGAGGCCGCTCGCAAGGCCGACGCTGTACTCCTCGAGCCGATGATGGCCGTCGAGGTCACCACGCCCGAGGACTACATGGGTGACGTCATCGGAGACCTCAACGGTCGCCGCGGGCAGATCCAGGCGATGGACGAGCGGGCAGGCGCCCGTGTCGTCTCGGCGCTCGTACCGCTTTCTGAGATGTTCGGCTACGTGGGCGACCTGCGTAGCAAGACGCAGGGGCGCGCGAGCTACAGCATGCAGTTCGACTCCTACTCGGAGGTGCCCCCGGGCATCGCCAAGGAGATCGTCGCGAAGGCCCGGGGCGAATAGTCCCGGGACCCCCGGCTGGGCCTGGCCCAGCCGTCAAGGGGCTTCGGCCTCTGGTGGGGCGGTGCGAGCCGCCTCACCGCTTAGGGGTTCGGGATCACCCGGGCCCGAGTGTGTAGACGAAAGTCAGACAGATTCTCAAGGAGAGAACCAGTGGGCAAGGCCAAGTTCGAGCGGAACAAGCCGCACATGAACATCGGCACCATTGGGCACATCGACCACGGTAAGACCACACTCACCGCGGCGATCACCAAGGTGCTTCACGACCGTTTCCCCGAGCTGAACAAGGCGACGCCGTTCGACAAGATCGACAAGGCGCCCGAGGAGAAGGCCCGCGGGATTACGATCTCCATCGCGCACGTCGAGTACCAGACCGAGAAGCGCCACTACGCCCACGTGGACTGCCCCGGTCACGCCGACTACGTGAAGAACATGATCACGGGTGCCGCGCAGATGGACGGTGCGATCCTCGTGGTCGCCGCCACTGACGGCCCGATGCCGCAGACGAAGGAGCACGTCCTCCTGGCCCGCCAGGTCGGCGTTCCCTACATCGTCGTGGCGCTCAACAAGTCCGACATGGTCGACGACGAGGAGATCCTGGAGCTCGTCGAGCTCGAGGTCCGTGAGCTCCTGTCCGCTCAGGAGTTCCCCGGCGACGACCTGCCTGTCATCCGCGTCTCCGCGCTCAAGGCTCTTGAGGGCGACCAGAAGTGGGCCGACAGCATCATCGAGCTGATGGACGCGGTCGACGAGAACGTGCCCGAGCCGCCCCGTGAGACGGAGAAGCCGTTCCTCATGCCGGTCGAGGACGTCTTCTCGATCACCGGTCGTGGCACGGTCGTCACCGGTCGTATCGAGCGTGGCATCGTCAAGGTCAACGAGCAGGTCGACATCATCGGCATCAAGCCGGAGAAGACGACCACCACCGTCACCAGCATCGAGATGTTCAACAAGATGCTCGACGAGGGTCAGGCCGGCGACAACGCCGCGCTGCTGCTCCGCGGCATCAAGCGGGACGACGTCGAGCGTGGCCAGTGCATCATCAAGCCGGGCACGACCACCCCGCACACCGAGTTCGACGGCCAGGTCTACATCCTGTCGAAGGACGAGGGCGGCCGCCACACGCCGTTCTTCAACAACTACCGCCCGCAGTTCTACTTCCGTACGACTGACGTGACCGGTGTCGTGCACCTCCCCGAGGGCACCGAGATGGTCATGCCGGGCGACAACACCGAGATGCGCGTTGAGCTGATCCAGCCCATCGCCATGGAGGATGGTCTGAAGTTCGCGATCCGTGAGGGTGGCCGCACCGTCGGCGCCGGCCGGGTCATCAAGATCATCAAGTAGTACGATCGCGGGGCGGCGGTCGGCCCTCGGATGAAGGCCGACCGCCGCGCCACGAGGGCAGGAGTCCCTACGGCTTCCGCCCTCAGGCTCCACGGGAAAGCCGTGATCTCGCAGTGGCTTCGGAGTGACCGAAGTAACTGCCGGATCACGGAAGAAAACGGCAGATCATAAACGTCTGTCACGTGGGGTTGTGCGGGTTCGACCCGCACGAACAGCGGCAACAGGCCGCACGATACTTTTTCAGACGACAGCGAAGGACACCGAGGCCACTATGGCGGGACAAAAGATCCGCATCCGGCTTAAGGCCTATGACCACGAGGTCATCGACAGCTCGGCCAAGAAGATCGTCGAGACGGTGACGCGGACTGGCGCGAAGGTCGCGGGCCCGGTGCCGCTGCCGACCGAGAAGAACGTGTACTGCGTCATCCGCTCGCCGCACAAGTACAAGGACAGCCGCGAGCACTTTGAGATGCGCACGCACAAGCGGCTGATTGACATCATCGACCCGACGCCCAAGACCGTCGACTCGCTCATGCGGCTCGACCTCCCCGCGGGCGTCGACATTTCGATCAAGCTCTGAGGGAACGCACTGACATGGCTAAGACGATCAAGGGCGTCCTGGGCAAGAAGCTCGGCATGACCCAGGTCTTCGACGCGGACAACCGGATGGTTCCGGTGACCGTGGTGGAGGCCGGTCCGTGCGTGGTGACCAGGGTCCGCACCGCCGACAAGGATGGCTATTCCGCCGTTCAGCTCGGCTTCGGACAGGTCGACCCGCGGAAGGTCAACAAGCCGCTCGGCGACTACCTGCGTAAACACGACATCACCCCGCGCCGTTACTTCGCGGAGATCCGCACCGACGACGCGAGCGACTACACCCTGGGCCAGGAGCTGCTGGCCGACACCTTCGAGGCCGGCCAGTTCGTCGATGTGACGGGCAAGAGCAAGGGCAAGGGCTTCGCCGGTGTCATGAAGCGGCACGGCTTCAAGGGTCTGGGCGCGTCGCACGGTACGCAGCGCAAGCACCGCTCGCCGGGTTCCATCGGTGGCTGCGCCACCCCGGGCCGCGTATTCAAGGGTCTGCGCATGGCTGGTCGGATGGGTAACGTCCGCACCACCGTGCAGAGCCTCAAGGTTCACGCCATCGACGTCGAGAACGGTCTCATCCTGATCAAGGGTGCGATCCCCGGCGCCAATGGCAGCCTGGTCCTCGTCCGCACCGCGTCTAAGAAGGGGGCAGCCAAGTGACCAGCATTGACGTCCTCGACGCCAGCGGTGGCAAGGCCGGCACCGTCGACCTGCCCGAAGACATCTTCGGCGCCAAGGTCAACATTCCGCTGATCCACCAGGTCGTCGTGGCCCAGCTCGCCGCTCGTCGGCAGGGCACCCACAAGGCCAAGACCCGTGGTGAGGTCAGGGGCGGTGGCAAGAAGCCGTACCGCCAGAAGGGCACCGGTCGCGCCCGTCAGGGCTCGACCCGCGCGCCGCAGTTCACCGGTGGTGGCGTCGTCCACGGTCCGGTGCCGCGCGACTACTCGCAGCGGACGCCCAAGAAGATGAAGGTCGCCGCCCTGCGTGGCGCCCTGTCGGACCGGGCCGGCGGCGGTCGCGTGCACGTGGTGAGCGGTCTGGTCACCGGCGAGACGCCCAAGACCAAGGCGGCTCTCGAGGCCCTGCGTAAGATCACCCAGTCCAGGACCGTCCTCCTCGTCGTTGACGCGGACGACGAGCTGACCTGGCTGAGCCTGCGCAACGCTCCCGAGGTCCACCTGCTGGACTCCGGGCAGCTCAACACCTACGACGTGCTCTGCCACGACGACGTGGTCTTCACCCAGGAGGCGTACGACCAGGTCGTGGCGCGTTTGTCGGCAGGGTCGGCCAATTCGAGTGAAGGGGCAGACGCCTGATGGAGAAGATCGCCGACCCGCGCGACGTCATCATCAAGCCGGTCGTCTCTGAGAAGAGCTACGGCCTGATCGATGAGAACAACAAGTACACGTTCCTGGTGAAGAAGACCGCGAACAAGACCCAGGTCAAGATCGCCGTTGAGCAGATCTTCGGGGTCAAGGTCACCAGCGTGAACACGATCAACCGGCAGGGCAAGCGCAAGCGCACCCGCACCGGTTTCGGCAAGCGTCCCGACACCAAGCGCGCGATTGTGAGCCTGGTCGAGGGCGATCGGATCGACATCTTCGGTCAGATCGGCTAGCAGCCATAGAAGTAGGCGGGCCGTACGGCTTGCCAAGGGTGGAGACCGTCGCATGTTCGTGCGGCGGGCTCACCCATGTAACCGACGAAGGATGAACGAAAAAGATGGGCATCCGTAAGTACAAGCCGACGACTCCGGGTCGCCGCGGCTCGAGTGTCTCGGACTTCTCCGAGATCACCCGCAGCACGCCCGAGAAGTCGTTGCTTGCGCCCCTTCATGGCAAGGGCGGCCGCAACGTACACGGCCGGGTCACCGCGCGCCACCAAGGCGGCGGTCACAAGCGCGCCTACCGGATCATTGACTTCCGTAGGCATGACAAGGACGGCATCCCGGCGAAGGTCGCTCACATCGAGTACGACCCCAACCGCACCGCCAACATCGCTCTGCTGCACTACGCCGACGGTGAGAAGCGCTACATCATCGCGCCGACCGGCCTCAAGCAGGGCGACCGCATCGAGAACGGCGCCGGGGCCGACATCAAGCCGGGCAACTGCCTGCCGCTGCGCAACATCCCGACGGGTACCTTCATCCACGCGGTGGAGCTCCGTCCGGGCGGCGGCGCCAAGCTCGGTCGCTCCGCTGGCGCTCAGATCCAGCTGCTCGCCAAGGAAGGCCAGTACGCCACGCTGCGTATGCCGTCCGGCGAAATGCGCATGGTCGACGTGCGCTGCCGGGCGTCGGTGGGTCAGGTCGGCAACGCCGAGCAGGCCAACATCAACTGGGGCAAGGCCGGCCGTATGAGGTGGAAGGGCAAGCGCCCGACCGTCCGCGGTGTCGCCATGAACCCCGTTGACCACCCGCATGGTGGTGGTGAGGGTAAGACCTCCGGTGGTCGCCACCCGGTGAACCCGAAGGGCAAGCCCGAGGGCCGCACCCGCCAGGCCAACAAGTCCAGCGACCGGCTGATCATCCGCCGCCGGAGCAAGAGGAAGAAGCGGTAGGAGCAGCCGATATGCCACGTAGCCTTAAGAAGGGTCCCTTCGTGGACGGCCACCTCGCCAAGAAGGTGGATGTCCAGAACGAGAAGGGCACCAAGACCGTCATCAAGACGTGGTCGCGGCGCTCCATGATCGTGCCTGACATGCTCGGGCACACGATCGCCGTACACGATGGCCGCAAGCACGTCCCGGTGTTCGTCACCGAGTCGATGATCGGCCACAAGCTGGGAGAGTTCGCCCCGACGCGCACCTTCCGCAGCCACGTCAAGGAAGACCGCCGCAGCCGGCGATAGACGCCTTCAGAAGCAGTTAAGAGGAGTAAGCGATGGAAGCCAGGGCTCAGGCGCGGTTCGTCCGCGTCACGCCCCTCAAGGCCCGCCGTGTGGTGGACCTTATTCGCGGGCTGCCCGCTTCGGAGGCGCAGGCCGTGCTGCAGTTCGCTCCCCAGTCGGCGAGCGAGCCGATCTACAAGGTGCTCTCGAGCGCCATGGCAAATGCAGAGCACAACTTCGATCTCGACCCCCAGACGCTCTTCGTGAGCCGGGCGTGGGTCGACGAGGGCCCGACGCTGAAGCGGTTCCGTCCGCGTGCCCAGGGTCGTGCCTATCGGATCAACAAGCGGACGAGCCACATCACCGTGATCGTGGAGTCCCGCGAGCCGAAGGGAAGGACCCGATAGTGGGCCAGAAGGTTAACCCGCACGGGTTCCGCCTCGGCATCACGACCGACTTCAAGAGCCGGTGGTACGCCGACAAGCTGTACAAGTCGTACGTCGCCGAGGACGTGTCGATCCGTCGCATGCTGCAGAAGGGCATGGAGCGGGCCGGTATCTCCAAGGTGGAGATCGAGCGCACGACCGACCGCGTTCAGGTCGACATCCACACCGCCCGGCCGGGCATCGTCATCGGCCGTCGCGGCGCGGAGGCCGACCGGATCCGCGGCGACCTGGAGAAGCTGACCAAGAAGCAGGTCCAGCTCAACATCCTCGAGGTGAAGAACCCCGAGATCGACGCCCAGCTCGTCGCGCAGGGTGTCGCCGAGCAGCTCTCCAGCCGTGTCTCGTTCCGTCGCGCCATGCGCAAGGCGATGCAGTCGGCCATGAAGAGCGGCGCCAAGGGCATTCGGGTGCAGTGCTCCGGTCGTCTTGGCGGCGCTGAGATGTCGAGGTCGGAGTTCTACCGCGAGGGCCGGGTGCCGCTGCACACGCTCCGCGCGGACATCGACTACGGCTTCTACGAGGCCCGCACCACCTTCGGCCGCATCGGCGTGAAGGTGTGGATCTACAAGGGCGAGGCCCCCACCAGCCGCGCCGAGCGTGAGGCGGCCGCGGCCGGCGCACGCGCCGGCCAGCGTCGTGACCGTGACGACCGTCGCGGTGGTGGCGGCGGTGGCGGCGGCGAGCGTCCGCGCCGTGGTGGCGCCGGTGGTGGCGCCCGTCGCGGTGGCGGTCGTGGCGACCGTGCCCCCAGGACTGAGGCGGCCTCACAGGCTGCCCCCGAGACCGGCCCGGCTGCGCAGCCGGGTGCTGAAGGGAGCTGACCATGCTGATCCCGCGCAGGGTCAAGCACCGCAAGCAGCACCGGCCCGACCGCAGCGGTGCCGCCAAGGGTGGCACCAGGGTCGTGTTCGGCGAGTTCGGCATCCAGGCGATTGAGCACTCCTACGTGACCAACCGCCAGATCGAGTCGGCTCGTATTGCGATGACCCGTCACATCAAGCGTGGTGGAAAGGTGTGGATCAACATCTACCCCGACCGCCCGCTGACCAAGAAGCCGGCTGAGACCCGCATGGGTTCCGGTAAGGGTTCGCCCGAGTGGTGGATCGCCAACGTCAAGCCGGGTCGCGTCATGTTCGAGCTTTCCGGTGTCGCCGAGTCGGTTGCCCGCGAGGCGCTCACTCGCGCGATCCACAAGCTGCCCATGAAGTGCAAGATCGTTAAGCGTGAAGTTGGTGAGGCGTGATGGCTAAGGGCCTGACCGCCGGCGAGCTGCGAGTCGAGGACGAGGACACCCTGGTCCAGAAGCTCAAGGAAGCCAAGGAGGAGCTGTTCAACCTCCGCTTCCAGGCAGCGACCGGACAGTTGGAGAGCCACGGGCGGCTGCGCGCCGTCCGCCGCGAGATCGCCCGTATCTACACCGTGATGCGCGAGCGCGAGCTTGGCATCATCACGGTCGAGAAGGAGACGAGCGATGGCTGAGACCGAGACCACAGAGACCACCGAGACGAACGACGACTCGCGGAACTTCCGCAAGGTCCGTGAGGGCCTGGTCGTCAGCGACAAGATGGACAAGACCGTCGTCGTCGCCGTTGAGGACCGGGTCAAGCACCGGCTGTACGGCAAGGTCATCCGCCGTACGACCAAGTACAAGGCGCACGACGAGGCCAACGCCTGTGGCGTCGGCGACCGCGTGCTGCTGATGGAGACCCGCCCCCTCTCCGCCACCAAGCGGTGGAGGGTCGTGGAGATCCTCGAGAAGGCCAAGTAACCTAACGGCTTTCCCGGATATACCGCGCCTCGTGGGGGCCTCCAAGCCCCCATGACGGTGTCCAAGGACGCGAGGCTCCGGCCTCGCGTCGCCTGCGGTGCGGCTCCAGAGCCACCCGAAGCCCCTGGGCTTTCGGGGGCACTGAGGGGCTGTCGTCGGAGGAACAAGACCATACGAGTTCCGCCAGGCTCGGTGACGAGAACCGGCGCGACTAATCAGGAGAAAACAGTGATCCAGCAGGAGTCGCGGCTCAAGGTCGCCGACAACACGGGTGCCAAGGAGATTCTTTGCATCCGCGTTCTCGGTGGCTCGGGCCGACGCTACGCCGGTATCGGCGACGTGATCGTCGCCACCGTCAAGGATGCCCTGCCCGGTAGCACGGGCGTCAAGAAGGGCGACGTGGTCAAGGCCGTAATCGTCCGCACGGCCAAGGAGCGCCGCCGGCCGGACGGCTCCTACATCCGCTTCGACGAGAACGCCGCGGTCATCATCAAGGACAGCGGTGACCCTCGTGGCACCCGTATCTTCGGCCCGGTGGGCCGTGAGCTGCGCGACAAGAAGTTCATGCGCATCATCTCGCTCGCGCCGGAGGTGCTGTAATGCCGAAGCTGCATGTGAAGAAGGGTGACCTCGTCCAGGTCATCACCGGCAAGGACAAGGGTGCCAAGGGTCATGTCATCGCCACCCTCCCGCGGGAAGACCGCGTGGTGGTCGAGGGCGTCAACATGATCAAGAAGCACACCAAGGAGACCCACCAGGGTCCGCGTGGCGCCAAGACCGGCGGCGTGCAGACCATGGAGGCTCCCATCCACGTGAGCAACGTGAAGAAGCTCAAGGACGAGAAGCGCGAGGACAAGCCCGCCGACAAGAAGGCCGAGGACAAGGCCGACGAGACGGGTGAGGACAGCTGATGACTGCCACGACCACTGAGACCGAGCGTCCGACGCCGCGCCTCAAGACGAAGTACCGCGAGGAGATCGCGGCCAAGCTTCGCGAGGACTTCGGCATCGAGAACGTCATGCAGATCCCCGGCCTGGTGAAGATCAAGGTCAACATGGGTGTCGGCGAGGCGGCTCGCGACTCGAAGCTCATCGAGGGCGCTGTTCGCGACCTCACCGTGATCACCGGCCAGAAGCCGGCCGTCGTCCGGGCGCGCAAGTCCATCGCCCAGTTCAAGCTGCGCGAGGGCATGCCGATCGGCGCGCACGTCACGCTCCGCGGCGACCGGATGTGGGAGTTCCTCGACAGGTTGCTGTCGCTGGCGCTGCCCCGCATCAGGGACTTCCGTGGCCTGTCGCCCAAGCAGTTCGACGGCAACGGCAACTACACGTTCGGTCTGACCGAGCAGGTCATGTTCCACGAGGTCGACCAGGACAAGGTCGACCGCCCGCGGGGCATGGACATCACGGTCGTGACCACCGCGAAGACCGACGACCAGGGCCGGGCGCTGCTGAAGCTCCTCGGGTTCCCCTTCAAGGAGGCCTGATCATGGCGAAGAAGTCGCTGATCGCCAAGGCAGGGCGTAAGCAGAAGTTCGAAGTCCGGGCGTACACCCGTTGCACGCGTTGTGGCCGGCCCCGCGCCGTCTACCGCAAGTTCGGGCTGTGCCGCGTGTGCTTCCGTGAGATGGCGCACCGGGGCGAGCTGCCCGGCATCACCAAGTCCAGCTGGTAGTTACCCTTGGGGGCGGCCACGTGTCGCCCCCGTGGGGGCTGCTCGCCGTACATATGTAGAACTGTCAAACCGGGAGCTCTCCTAGAGAGCGCCCATGACCGCGCCGAAGGTCCACCGGTAGAGCTCTGCTTCACCGACTGGAAACCGCGGCGAGGAAGGCCACTGGCCATGACGATGACCGACCCGATCGCAGACATGTTGACGCGTCTGCGTAATGCGAACTCGGCGTATCACGACAGCGTGACCATGCCGTATTCGAAGATCAAGGCGCACATCGCCGAGATCCTCCAGCAGGAGGGTTACATCCAGGCTTGGACCGTCGAAGACGCCAAGGTTGGCAAGAACCTCGTGGTGGAGCTCAAGTTCGGGCCTACCCGTGAGCGGTCGCTCGCGGGGCTGCGCCGGGTGTCGAAGCCCGGTCTGCGGGTGTATGCGAAGAAGGACAACCTGCCTCGCGTTCTGGGAGGGCTGGGTGTCGCGATCATCTCGACGTCCGCCGGTCTCATGACCGACAAGCAGGCCGGCAAGCGTGGCGTGGGCGGGGAAGTCCTCGCCTACGTCTGGTAGAGGGGAGGAACACAGCATGTCGAGAATCGGACGGCTGCCCATCCCTGTGCCGAGCGGCGTTGACATTGCGATCAGCGGCCAGGATGTCCAGGTCAAGGGCCCGAAGGGCACGCTTTCTCATACAGTCGCGGATCCCATCACGGTGGGTCGCGATGACGACGGCGCTATCGCCGTCACCCGGCCCAACGACGAGAACAAGGTCCGTGCGCTGCACGGCCTGTCGCGGACGCTGATCGCCAACATGGTGCAGGGCGTCACGCAGGGCTACTCCAAGACCTTGGAGATCGTCGGCGTCGGTTACCGCGTTCAGGCCAAGGGCCCGGCGCAGCTGGAGTTCGCACTGGGCTTCAGTCACCCGGTCATCGTCGACGCCCCCGAGGGCGTCACCTTTCGCGTCGAGAAGCCGACCCTGTTCCACGTGGACGGCATCGACAAGCAGAAGGTCGGCGAGGTCGCGGCCAACATCCGCAAGTTGCGCAAGCCTGACCCGTACAAGGGCAAGGGCGTGCGTTACCAGGGCGAACAGATCCGCCGCAAGGTCGGAAAGGCTGGTAAGTAGGCATGGCTCCGAAGACTGCGTTCGGCAAGCACACGGCTGCCCGCACCGTCTCGCGGGCCCGCCGTCACCGCCGCGTCCGCAAGAACGTCGTCGGTACGGCCGCGCGTCCGCGCTTGGTCGTCAACCGTTCGACTCGTCACCTGTTCGTGCAGATCGTGGACGACTCCGTCGGCCACACGCTGGTGAGCGCGTCCACCATGGACTCCGCGCTGCGCACGCTCGAGGCTGACAAGACCGAGAAGGCCAAGAAGGTCGGCGAGCTCCTCGCTCAGCGGGCCAAGGAAGCCGGGATCACGGCGGTCGTGTTCGACCGCGGTGGCAACCGCTACGCCGGGCGCATCGCCGCTCTGGCGGACAGCGCCCGCGAAGGTGGGCTCGAGTTCTGATATGGCAACTGAGATGAGGAACCACTGATGGCTGCAGCTCCGCGTCGCGGTGGCGGCACCGGTGGCGAGCGGCGGGACCGTCGTGACGATCGCCGCGGTGGCGCCGCAGACAAGGGCGTCTCGTACATCGAGCGCGTAGTGAAGATCAACCGAGTGGCCAAGGTCGTGAAGGGTGGTCGTCGCTTCAGCTTCACCGCCCTCGTCGTCGTCGGTGACGGCAACGGCCTGGTCGGCGTCGGCTATGGCAAGGCCAAGGAAGTCCCCGCGGCCATCGCCAAGGGCGTCGAAGAGGCCAAGAAGCACTTCTTCAAGGTCCCGAGGATCCAGGGCACCATCCCGCACACCGTGCAGGGTGAGGAGGCGGCCGGTGTCGTCTTCCTGCGTCCGGCTTCCGCCGGTACCGGCGTCATCGCCGGTGGCCCGGTGCGCGCCGTTCTGGAGTGCGCCGGTATCCACGACGTTCTGTCCAAGTCGCTCGGCTCGGACAACCCGATCAACATCGTGCACGCCACGGTGGCGGCTCTGAAGGGTCTTTCCCGGCCCGAGGAGATCGCCGCCCGTCGTGGTCTGCCGATCGAGGACGTCGCTCCGGCCCGGATGCTGAAGGCTCAGCGCGAAGGCATCGCCGAAGCGGCGGCCGCCAAGGCGGTGAGCTAGTCATGGCACGCCTGAAGATCACTCAGGTTCGCTCGAAGATTGGTGGCAAGCAGAACCAGCGTGACTCGCTGCGCTCGCTTGGCCTGAAGCGAATCGGCGATGTCGTCGTCAAGGAGGACCGGCCCGAGATTCGCGGCATGGTCACCGTGGTGACGCACCTCGTCGAGGTGGAAGAGGTCGACTAGTCATGACTGACAAGGCTCCGCTCAAGATTCACGACCTGCGTCCGGCTCCCGGCGCCAACAAGTCCAAGGTCCGCAAGGGCCGTGGCGAGGCGTCCAAGGGCAAGACGTCCGGTCGCGGCACCAAGGGCAGCCGCGCCCGTACGACGGTCCCCCTCGGTTTCGAGGGTGGCCAGGTGCCGCTGCAGAGGCGTCTGCCGAAGCTCAAGGGCTTCTCCAACGCGCTCTTCAAGACGACCTACCAGGTCGTCAACCTGGACAGGATCGGCGAGTTGTTCCCCGAGGGTGGCGAGATCACCGTCGAGACGCTGGTCGCCAAGGGTGCTGTCCGCAAGAACCAGCTGGTGAAGGTGCTCGGCACCGGCGAGATCTCGGTCGCGGTCAACGTGCAGGCGCATGCCTTCTCGTCCGCCGCGAAGGAGAAAATCGCCGCTGCTGGGGGTTCCGTTACCGAGCTGTAAGAGCTATTACGAGGCGTGGGGGCTCCGACCATGGGCCCCCACGCCCGTAGTGCGTTAGAGTTCGCGAGACGGCAGGATTCTGTCCGGCTCGTTTTGACCTGAGACTTCTGATGGCAGATCCCCGCACCATCGCATACTCACACCGCCTTTTAGGCGCGCAGGAGGGACCGTGCTGACCGCGTTTACCCGGGCGTTCCGGACGCCGGATCTGCGCAAGAAGTTGCTCTTCACTCTGGGCATCATCGCGCTGTTCCGACTCGGCTCGGTTCTTCCGACTCCGGGAGTTCACGTCCAGAACCTTGCGTCCTGTTTTGATCAGGTCCGCAACGGTGAAAACGGCAATATCTACGGGATGGTGCAGCTGTTCAGCGGCGGCGCGCTCCTGAAGCTGTCGGTGTTCGCTCTGGGCATCATGCCGTACATCACCGCCAGCATCATTCTCCAACTTCTCGTCGTCGTGATCCCACGCCTCGAAGCCCTCAAGAAGGAGGGACAGGCCGGTCAGACGAAGATCACACAATATACGCGATATCTGACGATCGGTCTGGGCATCCTGCAGTCGACGGCGTTCATCGCGCTGGCGCGCTCCGGGCAGCTCTTCCAGGGCTGTGACAAGGACGTCCTGCTCGACCCCGACAACATCTTCATGATCGTCACGATGGTCGTCATCATGACGGCCGGCACCTCGGTCATCATGTGGCTGGGCGAGCTCATCACCGACCGTGGTGTGGGCAACGGCATGTCGATCCTCATCTTCACGCAGGTCGTCGCGGTCTTCCCGTCCGAGCTGGCCAGCATCTTCCAGGCCAACAAGTTCACCTTCTCCGTCGTCATGGTGGTGGGCGTCTTCATGATCGCCGCCGTGGTCTTCGTCGAGCAGGCGCAGCGCCGCATTCCGGTGCAGTACGCCAAGCGGATGGTCGGACGCAGGATGTACGGCGGCACGTCCACCTACATCCCGTTGAAGGTCAACCAGGCCGGCATCATCCCGGTCATCTTCGCGTCCTCGCTGCTCTACCTGCCGCAGCTGCTGACCTCGCTGTTCGCCAACGCGGCGAACCCCAACGCGGTCGTGCAGTGGATCTCCGCGAACCTCACCAAGGGCGACACGCCCATCTACATGATCACGTTCTTCGTCCTGATCGTGTTCTTCACCTACTTCTACGTGTCCATCACTTTCAACCCCACTGAAGTGGCCGACAACATGAAGAAGTACGGTGGGTTCATTCCGGGCATCCGTCCGGGACGGCCGACGGCTGGATACCTGAGTTTCGTGCTCACCCGGCTGACCGCCCCCGGCGCGCTCTATCTGGGTCTGATCGCCATGATCCCGATCGTCGCGCTCGCGGTGTCCGGAGCGAGCCAGAACTTCCCGTTCGGAGGGACGAGCATTCTGATCATGGTTGGCGTCGGCCTGGACACGGTCAAGCAGATCGAGAGCCAGTTGCAGCAGCGTAATTACGAAGGCTTCCTGCGGTAGTGCGTCTCGTTCTGGTCGGGCCCCCCGGAGCGGGTAAGGGGACACAGGCCCAGTACATCGCGTCGAACCTGTCCATCCCGAAGATCTCGACAGGTGACATCTTCCGTGCCAACGTCTCCGGGGGCACGGAGCTCGGCAAGCTCGCCAAGACGTTCATGGACCGCGGCGACCTGGTGCCCGACAAGGTCACCATTGCCATGGTCCGTGACCGTCTCGCCGAGGACGACGCGCAGGACGGCTTCCTGCTCGACGGCTTCCCCAGGAACGTGGCTCAGGCCGAGATCCTGCGCGACATGCTTAAGGAGTGGGGCCAGGCGCTCGACCTGGTCCTGGAGCTGGTAGTGGACGACGACGAGGTGGTCAGGCGGCTGGCCGGCCGCCGCACCTGCAGCCAGTGCGGTCGCATCTGGCACGTCGAGTTCGATGACAAGAAGGACGATCGGTGCGACGCCTGCGGCGGCACGCTGTTCCAGCGTGACGACGACAAAGAGGAGACCGTCAGGCATCGCCTGGAGGTCTACCAGGAGCAGACGGCGCCGCTGGTGTCCTACTACGCGGACGAGGGCATCCTCGTGGGTGTCGACGCGACCGGTCCGGTCGAGGAGGTCACCCAGCGGGCCATGGAGGCCATCCGCCCTTTCATGGGGTAAGCCCGATGGCCGACTGCGGAGGTGGCACGGATTTCCGTGCCACCTCGCGGCTATTGTGAGGGAATTGGGCTCCCACATCTGCCCGTTGAGACCCCGGGGGGTGCCACACGTGTTCAAGAAGAACCGGCATGGAATCCAGATCAAGACGCCCGAGCAGCTCGACAAGATGCGGGCGGCCGGTCTGGTGGTCGGGCGAACGCTCGATCTGTTGAAGCGCTCCGTCGAGCCGGGGATGACGCCCCTGGACCTCGACGCCATCGCTGAGAAGGCGATCAGGGACGAGGGCGCCATCCCGTCGTTCAAGGGCTACCAGGGCTTCCCCGCCACTATCTGCGCCTCGGTCAACGAGGAAGTGGTCCACGGCATCCCGACGAGCTCCCGTGCGCTGCGCGAGGGCGACGTCATCTCCATCGACTGCGGTGCCATCCTCGACGGCTGGCACGGCGACTCAGCGGTCACGGTGCCGGTGGGGGAGGTGGACCCGAAGCTCACCGAGCTCATGCGGATCACCGAGGAGTCGATGTGGCGCGGCATCGCCGCGCTGACCGTCGGCCGCCACCTGTCGGACATCGGGTACGAGGTGGAGCGCTACATCAAGTCGCAGGGCCGCTTCGGCATCCCGCCCGAGTACGGCGGCCACGGCATCGGCACCGAGATGCACATGGACCCGTGGATCGCCAACCACGGCCGCCCCGGCAGGGGACCCGTGCTGGAGGCCGGGATGTGCCTGGCCATCGAGCCCATGGTCAACCTGGGCACGGAGCGCACGCGCGTACTGGCCGACGATTGGACCGTCGTGACGATCGACGGCAAGCAGTCCGCACACTTCGAACACAGCGTCGCGGTGACACATAATGGTCCTTGGGTGCTAACCGCCCTCGATGGGGGCGAAGAGCGCTTGGCGCAGCCGTAGACGAGCCGGGAGTGGTGGGTATGGCGCAGAGCCCCGAGATGCGTGCCTCGGACGTCGACCGCGATCGGGTGGCCGGCGTGCTCCGGGAGCACACCGCGCAGGGCCGCATCACGATGGACGAGTTCAACGAGCGGCTCGAACAGCTCTACCAGAGCAAGACCTACGGCGAGCTGGCCCGGTTGACCGCGGACCTGCCGGACGTGGACCTGCGCAACCCGCCCGCCAAGCTGACCGAGCCCACCCCGGCGCCCAAGAGCGGCATGCACTCGGGGATGCGCGCGGCCTGGAGCGCGTGGGCGGCGGCGAGCTCGATCAACTGGGTGATCTGGCTGATCGTGAGCGTCACCTCCGGGCACATGATCTATCCCTGGCCGCTGTGGGTGATGGGTCCTTGGGGTGCGATTCTGCTGATCAGCACCATCTTCGGAAGCGGTCCGAAGCGTCAGTGAGTGTGTAGTACTGCACTGTGTGCATTCGTCCGCAGAAGGCAGCAGATGTCCTTCCTAACGTAAGCGGTGCCGGACAACAGAGGGGCTCACCCGAGCAGCCCCGGTCCGGTACGGGGAACCGTCTTACAGGAGGACACAGTGGGTATTCGACACCTTCTCGCGGGCACCGCTCTCGCCGGATCGATGGTCGCCGGGGCGCTGGCCATCGCTCCCGCCGCCCAGGCCGACGCCGCGACCGCCACCCAGGCGCAGAGCGCCCAGGCCGGCCCGAAGCACTTCTTCGGCCCGTACTTCTCCAACGGCTCCGAGAACGGCGGCCACGAGTCGTACTTCAGGGGCTACTGGCAGAAGCGCGGGGGCGACTACTACTTCTACGGCGATCTGTACGACCGTCACCACAACGACGGCGACTACAGCTACGTGTGGTTCAAGTACTACGACCGCCACGGCGACTTCCACCGCAACTGGTACCGGTCCGACGACCGCCGGCACTTCGAGGGCATCCGCTTCAAGAGGGACTTCAAGATCCAGGTGTGTGAGGGCGGCTCGCGCAACAGTGGCTGCGGCAGCTGGCACGACGTCTTCTAAGCACATCAGGCGTCCGAGCACATCAGGGCGTCCAAGTACATCAGGGGGAGTGATCCCAGGGGGTGTGCTGACTCGCAGGGGCCCGCCGGTTCGCCGGCGGGCCTTCGCCGTGCCGCCCGAATCGCTGTGCCGCCCGGCCCATACGGGTTGGCGGGTGGGGTAAGCTAACTCGTGGTTGTGTCAGGACACCTGACACGCGTTTCGCGTTTTTGTCTCAGGTGTCGTACACTCCTTACTCGGCTCACTATGACTATCACGCGTCGGTGCCCGTTGCCGGACGCCGCTCTCTTCGAAGCGTGAGGTCGCGGCTGCTTAGTGAACCGGAGCCTCAGACGATCGATCAGTGAAACGCGAGGAATTTTGGCCAAAAAAGACGGCGCCATCGAGATCGAGGGCACTGTGGTCGAGTCGCTCCCGAACGCTATGTTCCGGGTGCAGCTTGACAACGGCCATAAGGTCCTGGCCCACATCAGCGGACGGATGCGGATGCACTACATCCGGATCCTGCCCGACGACCGGGTAGTCGTGGAACTGAGCCCCTACGACCTGAGTCGTGGGCGGATCGTCTACCGATACAAGTAAGACGTCTGAGGAACACGAAGGACAATGAAGGTAAAGCCGAGCGTCAAGAAGATCTGCGACAAGTGCAAGGTGATCCGCCGGCACGGTCGCGTCATGGTGATCTGCGACAACCTGCGCCACAAGCAGCGTCAGGGTTAGTCGCCGTAAGGCTTCTCCGAGTCCGCCCCGGTTAGGGAGCGGGCTCGACGCATGAGAAGCCTGAGACAGTAATCGCGCGTCACACCTGAGCAGGCGGCCCTATTTCCGAGCCGTACCACCCAGGAGACCCCCGGTCGGAGGCCGGGGCCCTCACCCCGGGCATGGGGAGGGGTCGTGAGGCGCAAGACCTCCGCCACAACGAAGGAGAATGCCCGACCATGGCTCGCCTGGTTGGCGTCGACCTCCCCCGCGAAAAGCGGCTGGAGATCGCTCTCACCTACATTTACGGAATCGGCCGCACCCGTGCGCTGGAGGTCCTCGAGGCCACCGGCGTCAGCGGCGACACCCGCGTGCACCAGCTCACCGACGCTGAGCTCGTCCCGATGCGTGACTACATCGAGGCGAACTTCAAGATCGAGGGTGACCTGCGCCGCGAGGTTCAGGCCGACATTCGTCGCAAGATCGAGATTGGGTGCTACCAGGGCATTCGGCACCGCAAGGGCCTGCCTGTCCACGGTCAGCGCACACAGACCAACGCGCGCACCCGCAAGGGCAAGAAGAAGACCGTGGCCGGCAAGAAGAAGCCCGGTAAGAAGTAGTCCACGCAGCCGCGGGACCGAACACCTCAGGAGTGAAGGCAAAGGATGCCTCCTAAGAGTCGTCAGGGTGCGCCCAAGAAGGTGCGCCGCAAGGAAAAGAAGAACATCGCTCATGGGCACGCCCACATCAAGAGCACGTTCAACAACACGATCGTTTCGATCACCGACCCCAACGGGAACGTGATCGCCTGGGCCAGCGCCGGCCACGTGGGTTTCAAGGGCTCCCGTAAGTCCACCCCGTTCGCCGCTCAGATGGCCGCCGAGAACGCCGCCCGCCGCGCCATGGAGCACGGCATGCGTAAGGTCGACGTCTTCGTCAAGGGTCCCGGCTCCGGCCGTGAGACCGCGATCCGCTCCCTTCAGGCCACCGGTCTCGAAGTGGGTTCGATCCAGGACGTCACCCCGGTTCCGCACAACGGCTGCCGTCCGCCGAAGCGCCGCCGCGTCTGACACCCAGGAGAATCTGAGAAATGGCTCGTTACACGGGTGCGGACTGCAAGCTCTGCCGCCGGGAGAAGACCAAGCTCTTCCTCAAGGGCAGCAAGTGCGAGTCCGCGAAGTGCCCCATCGAGATCCGTCCTTACCCGCCGGGTGAGCACGGCCGCGGACGTCCCAAGGAGTCCGAGTACCAGCTTCAGCTTCGTGAGAAGCAGAAGACCCGCCGCATTTACGGCGTCCTCGAGAAGCAGTTCCACAACTACTACGAGGAAGCCTCCCGCAAGAGCGGCAAGACCGGTGAGGCGCTGCTCCAGATTCTGGAGAGCCGTCTCGACAACGTGGTCTACCGCGCCGGGTTCGCCCAGTCGCGCGACGCCGCTCGCCAGCAGGTCCGTCACGGACACTTCCTGGTCAACGGCAAGAAGGTCGACATCCCCTCGTACCGCGTGCGTGAGCACGACATCATCGAGGTGCGTGAGACCAAGCGCAACCTGCTGCCCTACGAGGTGGCTCGCGCCACCGCCGGCGACCGCTCGGTCCCGGCGTGGCTCGGCGTCGTCCCGGACAAGATCCGCGTCCTGATCCACCAGCTGCCGGTTCGCCAGCAGATCGACACCCAGGTTCAGGAACAGCTGATCGTCGAGTACTACTCGAAGTAAGTAGTGGTTGAGGTGCGGTTCGCCGCACCTCAACTAGGCTTGTATCGGAGTGGCGTCATATAGCGGGCGCCACACGAAAAGGGGAGACCCCACATGCTGATCGCTCAGCGCCCGACTCTTCTCGAAGAGTCGATCGACGACACCCGATCCCGATTCGTCATCGAGCCGCTGGAGCCGGGTTTCGGCTACACCATCGGCAACTCGGTCCGCCGCACGCTGCTGTCGTCCATTCCGGGCGCGGCCGTGACGAGCATCCGGATCGAGGGCGTGCTCCACGAGTTCTCGACGGTTCCCGGGGTCAAGGAAGATGTCACCGACATCATCCTCAACCTCAAGGAGCTCGTCGTCTCCTCCGAGCACGACGAGCCGGTCGTGATGTACCTGCGCAAGCAGGGCCCGGGTGAGGTCACCGCCGCCGACATCGCGCCGCCCGCCGGTGTCGAGGTGCACAACCCCGAGCTGCGCATCGCCACGCTCAACGGCAAGGCGAAGCTGGAGATGGAGCTGACCGTCGAGCGCGGTCGCGGCTACGTCTCCGCCGCGCAGAACAAGCAGCCGGGTCAGGAGATCGGCCGTATTCCGATCGACTCGATCTACTCCCCGGTGCTCAAGGTCACCTACAAGGTCGAGGCGACCCGAGTCGAGCAGCGTACCGACTTCGACCGTCTGATCCTCGACGTCGAGACCAAGCCGGCCATGAAGCCCCGCGACGCGGTGGCCTCCGCCGGTAAGACCCTCGTCGAGCTCTTCGGCCTGGCCCGTGAGCTCAACGTCGAGGCCGAGGGCATCGACATCGGCCCGTCGCCGACCGACGCCGCCCTGGCCGCCGATCTGGCGCTGCCGATCGAGGAGCTGAACCTGACCGTTCGCTCCTACAACTGCCTCAAGCGCGAGGGCATCCACACCGTGGGTGAGCTCGTCGCCCGCAGCGAGCAGGACCTGCTCGACATAAGGAATTTCGGCGCCAAGTCGATCGAAGAGGTCAAGCAGAAGCTGCACGAGATGACGCTGGCGCTCAAGGACTCCCCGCCCGGGTTCGACCCGAGCGCGGTGGCCGGCGCCGGTTACGACGACGACGACAGCGCGTACGTCGAGACCGAGCAGTACTAAGCCATCGCGAGGGCTCTGCCTCGCGACTCCCCGCGCCGAGCGGTTCCCGCTCGGCGCGGGCGACGGTAACGGCTCGCATCGCCTCTAGAGCGACTGCGACCGGCCCGACTCCGGTACCTGGTACGGCCGGGGCGGGTTAACTCACAAGGAGAACGCAATGCCCAAGCCCACCAAGGGTGCACGTCTTGGCGGTAGCCCGGCGCACGAGCGGCTGATCCTGGCGAACCTCGCCACGGACCTGTTCCGCCACGGCAAGATCCGCACCACGGTTACCAAGGCCAAGCGCGTCCGCCCGCTGGCGGAGCGCCTGATCACCAAGGCGAAGAAGGGCGACATCCACAACCGTCGCCAGGTGCTCACGGTCGTCAAGGACAAGGGCGTCGTCCACCACCTGTTCACGGACATCGCGGTGACGTTCGCCGAGCGTCCCGGCGGTTACACCCGGATCACCAAGGTGGGCGCCCGTAAGGGTGACAACGCCCCCATGGCGGTGATCGAGCTGGTGACCGAGCCGCTGAACCCGGTTCGCGTGTCGCGCACGGAGGCTCCGGCCGCCGCTGCCGCTCCTGCTCCCGCCGCTGAGACCGAGGCTGAGACCGAGGCGCCGGCTGCTGCGGAGACCGCCGAGTCCGACGAGGCCACCACGGCCGAGGCCGCTGACTCGGGCTCGTCCGAGGCTGAGGCCGGCGAGACGAAGAAGGACGAGGCCTGATCCGTCAGGTCGGCTGAATCGGGCCCAGGCTCCCGCCATGCGGGGATCACGGGCCTAGTTGAATCGGGCTCGGGCCCCTCTAGCGGGGGTTCGGGCCTGTTCGCGTTTTTGGGCGCTCTGGGGAGAGTGATGGTGATACGGCTCCGGCTTGATCTCGGCTACGACGGGACCGACTTCTCCGGGTGGGCCAGGCAGCCGGGGCTGCGTACGGTCCAGGGCGAGATCGAGCAGGCGCTCGGCAGGATCCTGCGGCTGGCCGAGCCACCGGCGCTGACCGTCGCCGGGCGTACGGATGCCGGGGTGCACGCGCGTGGGCAGGTGGCGCACGTGGATCTTCCCGTGGAGGCGTTCTCCGCCCTCGACCGCAACCATCGGCGATCCGCCGGGGCCGAGCCCGCGGCGGCCCTCTCGGCTACCGACCCTGTGGCCTTTCCGGCTGGCCACCCTTCGGTGCCCTTTCCGGCCGCCGACTCCGCGGCGGGTTTCCTGGCTGTCGAGCCTGTGGCGGCCGGCGCGGTGTTGCCGCTGGACGTGGATGAGCGGCTCGCTGCACTCCTGCGACGGCTGGCCGGGGTACTGGACTCGGATGTACGCGTGCATCGGGTCTGCGTGGCTTCTGAGGGCTTTGACGCACGGTTCTCCGCTCTGTCACGCCGGTACGCGTACCGGGTCAGTGACGCGGCCGGCGGGGTGGATCCGTTGCGACGCCGGGAGGTGGTCTGGCACAACCGGCCGCTGGACCTCGACGCGCTGAACGCGGCGGCCGCGCACCTGCTCGGCGAGCACGACTTCGCCGCCTTCTGCAAGAAGCGCGAGGGAGCCACCACGATCCGGCGGCTGCAACGGCTCGACTGGGTACGAGAGGACGATGGGGTGCTGGTCGCCACCGTGGTCGCCGACGCGTTCTGCCACTCGATGGTGCGCTCGCTGGTCGGCTCTCTGCTGTCGGCCGCCGATGGGCGCCGGCCTGTCGAGTGGCCGGGGCAGGTGCTGGGGCGGGCCGTACGGGACTCCGGGGTGCACGTGGCGCCCGCGCACGGCCTGTGCCTGGAAGAGGTGAGTTACCCGCCGGACACGGAGCTCGCCGCGCGCGCCCTCGCGACCCGGCGCGTCCGCACGCTGGGCGATGATCCGCCTGCCGTCGACGAGCCGTGACCCGGCGCTTCGATCCGCCTGTCGACGAGCGTGACCCGGCGCGTCGATCCGCCTGTCGATGAGCCGTTGCCCGTGTCGAGCGGGCCGTCAGTCGTTGGTGAGGCGGCGTTCCAGGGCCTGTGAGGTCTGGTCGCGGAAGGCGCCGCTGACCTTGCCGAGTGTCTTCTCCTTGGTGCCGGGCGTGTGGCCGTCGGCGTACGTGGCGTAGCTGAAGACGATGTAGCGGCCCCAGACCAGCCCCGCGGCGTAGCCGCCCGCGATCTCCACGCGTTCGCCGCCCGTGCCCGCCGCCGAGGGGAGGCCGCGGAACCAGACGTTGCGGCCGAGGTTCTTGGCCTTGTCGGCGCTCATGGCGGCCTCTTTGGTCGGCAGCACCGCGATGCCGGTCGTCACGGCGTAGCGGCGCTTGGTGTCGACGTACGTCGCCCGTACGATCCGGCTGCACTTCTGCTCGCGCAGCGCGTCGGCGAAGGGACCGGAGGCGGCCTTCTCACAACTCGCCGTCATATCGGTCTTGACCTTGGAGAACACGGCTCCTTCCGCCTCGATCTTCTTCTTCGGGAACGCCTCGGAGAGCGACATCTTGCGCGGGTCGGTCTGCTCGGAGTTGAGGATCGAGGTGGCGGGGACGACCGGGGTCGTGGAGGCATCGGGGCTGACGATGGCCGGGGGTGCCGTCGTCGGCGGCTCCTTGGCGGCCGACGTGGCGGCGGGCGATGACGGGGCGCTCACCGACTTGTAGGCGAAGAAGCCGCCCGTGGCTACGCCTGCCAGCGCGAGCACGCCCAGGGTGATGAAGAGTGCTTTCCGGCCCGCCGGTTTGCCGGGCTGGCCGGTGGCGGGCGGTGTCGCCTGGAACGGCGGCTGCTTGAACGGTCCCTGCCCGTAGGGGACGGGGAGTCCCTGGGGTGGTGTGGAGCGGTCCGGCGAGGCCGGGACGGGCAGGGCGGCGGTGGGCTTCTGGCCCCATACCTCGAACGGGAGGTCGGGGACCTGGCCCTTCTGCTCGGGTCCGCCAGGGGGGATCCGCGGCCAGACCGGGACATCGCTCGGCTCGGCCGGGTGCCCGGCGGCGTTCGGGTCGAAGGCGGGCGGCGGGGTGCCCGGGTCGAAGGTGCTGGGGGCGCCGGTGTTGGGACCGAAGGCGTGGGGGGTCGTCGCGTCGAACGTAGGCGCGGTGGTGTTGGGGTCGAAGGCCGGTGGGACCGTCTCGTTGGCGGCGGAGGGGCGGGTGGACGCGCCCCTCGCGTCGAAGGGGGCGGTCAGGTTCGGGTCGGTCTGGAAGTCCTCGGCGTCCTCTGAGGGGTCGGCCTCTTCGTAGTCGGCCGCGGGCTGCCCGAACGTGGGGCCCTTGGTCGTCGGCCCGCCGTACACGGAGCTCTTGGGCGCGGGGTCGCTGTCACCGGACGTGGGGAGTCCGGGCGGGATGATGCCCCCCGGACGGGTGTCGGCGTCGTCCGGTGGCGAGCTGGCCGATGGGACGTTCCAGGGCGATGCCGGGCCTGAGACGTCCTCGGCGTCCGGCTCCACGGCGAGCTCGCCCGTGGCGGCGGGCCAGGGCGGCATGGCGGGCGGGTCGGCGACGGGGGCGGGCCATACCTGCATGCCCGCGGCCGCGGCGGTGAAGGCCGGTGGCGGCTCCCACGACGGCGCACCGGGCACCAC
Organism: Nonomuraea sp. NPDC050680; assembly: GCF_040654555.1. NCBI lineage: Bacteria > Bacillati > Actinomycetota > Actinomycetes > Streptosporangiales > Streptosporangiaceae > Nonomuraea > Nonomuraea sp. NPDC050680. The sequence goes on from NZ_JBFAIF010000011.1 coordinate 31,275, forward strand.
GGGGTCGACCGCCCAGGTAGCGGGCTCCTCCGGGATGGGCGCGGGCCAGGCGCCGGCCGCCGGGGACCACCCGGCGCCGGGCTGTCCGGGCGCCGGGGCGTCCGGCTCGGCACGCTGCCACGAGGGCTGGGGACCGGAGGGCTGACCGCCCGATCCGGACGCGGCTGGCTGCCACGGAGGCTGAGCGTCTGACCCGGAGGTGTGCGAGGGATGCTGAGCGTCTGGCCCGGAGGCGTGCGAGGGATGCTGAGCATCTGGCCCGGAGGTGTGCGAGGGATGCTGAGCGTCTGACCCGGAGGTGTGCGAGGGAGGCTGAGCGCCGCCAGGTCGCGGCGGGTGCGATGGAGACTGAGCGCCCGGTCCTGGAGCGGTGGGCGGCCGTGTGGGTGCGGAGCCGGCAGGCGGGGGGCCCGCGGCAGGAGGTCGTGGAGACGGGGACGGGGTGCCGGGCTGGGCGCCGAGGTTGCGGGGCAGGCGGCCGCGCATGGGGCGGGGCGGGCCCTGGGGGTCGGCGAACCAGTCGTACGGCGCGGCGTCGTCGCCCGCCACCTCCCATGGCTGCGCGCCGGGGAAGGCCGGCAGGCCAGGAAGGTCGGACTGGTCCTCGGCCGACGCCGGGTCCGACGGCTGTGGTTCGAACGGCTGCCACTCGGCCGGCGAGTCGGAGGCCGATGCCCCGGTCACCGTCTGCTCGGCGTCCGATGACGTGCCCGGGAAGGCGGGCAGCATGTCATGACCGGCATCGTCATAATCGGCACTCCCGTTATCGGCACTCCCGTTATCGGCACTCCCGTAACCGGCACTGTCAGAGCCGGAGTCAGCGCCCGTGCCGGGGTCCGGCGGCGATGCTGGAGTAGATCCGGGCGCCTCGTGAGACGCCCGTGACTCGGGATATTGAAGGGGCTGGCCGAAGCTCGGCGGTGGCGTCGCCGGTGCGGCCGAGCCGTCAGATTCCCTACGATCGTTGTCAGACCCAGGTTCCTGGCCACGCATAAGGGGGAGCCTAGCGAGAGTCGCGAGATCGTTATGCCGGTATGGGCGTTCCCGACTGGATCATCGATGCTGTTTGGGTACGTATGAAAAGGTTTGAGGCTTTCAGCTACCCGGGTGGCCGGTCAGAGTCCGGGAGTCAAGGGCCTTGAAGACGGTGGCCTTGGTGATGTCGTCGACCGCCTGGAAGAGCGTCTTCTGCCCCTTCTTGTCAGGCTTGCTGCCGTCCTTGTTCTGGAACCAGATCATGACGGCGTAGTGGCCGTACATCCACATCTGGGTGCCGCCGCTGCCGGTGCCGAGGCTCTTGGTGAGTGAGTCCTTGCCGGTCAGCGGCTTGACGTAGTCGGTCTTGCTGCCGACCGACTGCACCTTGGTCGCGGTCTTGCTGGACTTGAGGTTGGCCACGCCGACCGTGCCCATCACCTTGCCGGCCTTGTCGCGGAAGCTCGCGCGGATGATCTGCGTACACTTGCCGGCCTTGAGGGCCTTCTGGAGCTTGTCGCCGACGGCTGCGTCGGAGCACTTCTTGACCTTGCTGGTGACCGTCATCGTGTACGAGCGGCCGGCGACGGTGATCTTCTTGGTCGCGAACAGTTCCTTGACCGTGAGCGGCTCGGGGTCGGTCTTGCGCTCGCCCGCGTAGCTGTACTTGCCGGGAGGCGACGACGGCAGCGGCGCGGAGGTGCGGCGGGCCGCCTGGGTCTCGGCCTCCCCGGAGCCGCCTGACTTGAACATCACCACGAGGCCCGCGACGAACAGGCCGAGCACCGCGACGCCGCCGAGTGTGAACCAGAGCGGCCCACGCGAGCGTTTGCCCTCGTCGTAGGGGCTCCATGTCGTGCTGCGGCGCGCCGGTTCGGTGGGCGGCTGGGGGGCCGCGGCCGGTTCCTTGGCCCTGCGACCGGTGGCGACCCCGATCGGTTCGAAGGGGTTGCGGGAGCCGCCGGGTTCGGCCGTGTCACGGGCCCTGCGAGAACGGCGGGGGGTGCTCTCCGTGCTGGTGTCACGTTCGTCGGGAAAACCCATGCGGCGACATTACCGTGAAGGTGGTCATGAGTAACCGAAGTCCTGCGTCCACCACGGACCGCCAGGACCGGCCACCACGCCGACTCCGATGGACTCGATGCGGCAGTTGAGGATGTTCTGGCGATGGTCGTTGCTGTCGAGCCAGCCGCGGACCGCCTCGTCGGGGGAGGTGTAGCCGCGGCCGATGTTCTCGGCGGCGCCCGCGCGGTATCCGGCGCGCTCCATCCGGTCCCACGGCGACGAGCCGTCGGGGGAGTCGTGGGTGAAGCGGCCGCTGCGCGCCATCTCCAGGGAGTGCACGCGGGCCGAGCGGGTCAGCCTCGCGTCGGTCCGGAGGCGGCCGCAGCCGCGCTTGACCCTGGCGGCGTTGGTGAGGCTGACGACCTTGGCCGCCATCGCCGGCGACATCTCGGCGGTCTGCTCGCCGAGCACCCGCGTGGGGTCCTCGGCGGTGTAGCCGGGCACCATGTTGCCGTCCGGGCTCCTGGTGGGCTTGACTTTGACGCTGCCGCGCGGGACCCCGGCGGTGCTCTCCCTGGGGATGCGCCCGGCGTACGGCTGCGCCTTCTTGGCAGTCGGCGTCGCTGTGGGCTTGGCCTTGGCCGCGGCGGCGGGCGGGGCCGTCTCGTTGAGGTAGATGTGGCCGGTTTCTTCAACGTTGTCCGTCAACCGCCCGATCAGCACACCCGTGAACAGAACCGCCATAAGACAGGCGAGCACCCCCAGATGGTTCCGGCGCCGTGCGCTCCGCTGGGTGTGCCGGGTGAGAGAGGTGTGCCACATGCCACACCCAACGATAGAGATGTCTGGTCCTGGGAAAGAAGGGATCCCAGGGAACCGAAATCGAACCGTTCTGTGTCGGGTAGACTCATCGCAGGTTACCGGTCTTTTGACCAGCACCCTTAAATGCGGGTAGCCTAATCAATCGTTGTGTGCATAGGTCCAGCGCGACCGATGCGCGGCGCGTCCGGCGTCATCTCCCATCATCAGCCCATCGGGCCTGGGAGACGGAAGGTCCGGGCCGTCGTGTGCCCGCACCGACCGACCCTAGAGCTGTCGCTTCCCGACAGCGCCGAAGACGCGAGCATAAAGAAGGCTACGACCGTGCGCACGTACTCACCGAAGCCCGCCGACGTTCAGCGTCAGTGGTACGTCATCGACGCGACCGATGTCGTGCTGGGCCGGCTGGCCAGCCACGTCGCGATCCTGCTCCGCGGCAAGCACAAGCCGATCTTCGCCAACCACGTCGACACCGGCGACTTCGTCGTCATCATCAACGCGGACAAGATCGCGCTCACCGGCAACAAGCGTGAGCAGAAGAAGGCCTACCGCCACTCGGGTTACCCGGGCGGTCTGCGTTCCGTCAGTTATGGCGAGCTCATGGACAAGCGGCCGGACAAGGCCGTCGAAAAGGCCGTCAAGGGCATGCTGCCGAAGAACTCCCTCGGCCGGAAGATGGCCAAGAAGCTCAAGGTCTACGCGGGGTCCGAGCACCCGCACCAGGCCCAGCAGCCGGTGCCGTTCGAGATCACCCAGATCGCCCAGTAGTAGACCTGCGGGGGGACACACCCCCCGCAACCCCCTGCGGGGTTACCGAGTTCCGAAAGATTTAGAGGAGAACCGTGGCTGAGCCCACCGGTGTCGAGACGGCCGTCGAGGCCGAGGTGGAAGAATTCTCCGGCGAGGAGTTCCCTTCCGAGTACACCACCGAGTCCACCGCCAGCGCTGACGCTCCCGTGCGCAAGCCCGTCACCACGGGCAACTCGTACGGCACCGGCCGCCGTAAGGAGGCGATCGCCCGCGTGCGCATCGTCCCCGGCACCGGCAAGTGGACGATCAACGGTCGTTCGCTGGACGTCTACTTCCCCAACAAGGTCCACCAGCAGATCGTCAACGAGCCCTTCGTGGTGCTCGGCGCCGAAGAGGCGTTCGACGTCATCGCGCGCATCGACGGTGGCGGCGTGACCGGCCAGGCCGGCGCGCTGCGCATGGGCCTGTCCCGTGCGCTGACGGCCCTTGATGTCGAGACCAACCGAGCGCCTCTGAAGAAGGCCGGCTTCCTCACCCGTGACGCGCGCGCCACGGAGCGGAAGAAGTACGGCCTCAAGAAGGCCCGTAAGGCTCCGCAGTACAGCAAGCGCTAAATTGGCGCGTCTTTTCGGCACCGACGGGATTCGTGGGGTCGCTGGTCGCGACCTCACGGCGGAGCTCGCCATGGACCTCTCGGTCGCGGCGGCTCACGTCCTCGGCGATGCGGGCGCGTTCACGGCCACAGGACGTCGTCCTGTGGCCGTCGTAGGCCGGGACCCGCGTGCCTCGGGGGAGTTCCTCGAGGCCGCAGTGGTCGCCGGCCTTGCGTCGTCCGGAGTGGATGTGCTGCGCCTCGGCGTGCTGCCCACCCCGGCCGTCGCCTACCTCACCGCGGCGCTCGGCGCCGACATCGGCGTCATGCTGTCGGCCTCGCACAACGCGGCGCCGGACAACGGCATCAAGTTCCTGGCCCGGGGCGGCTTCAAGCTGTCCGACGCGGTCGAGGACGAGATCGAGCGGCGGCTCGGCGAGGACTGGACCTTTCCCGTCGGCTCCGCCGTGGGCCGGGTGCGTGACGCCTACGGTGAGGCCGACCGTTACATCTCCCATGTGCTGACCACGGTCAGTGGCCGGCTCGACGGCCTCGACATCGTCGTCGACTGCGCTCATGGCGCCGCCCACATGGTCGCCCCCGAGGCGCTGGTGCGATCCGGAGCCAGGGTGGAGGCCATCGGCGCGCGGCCGGACGGCCTCAACATCAACGCCGGCTACGGCTCCACCCACCTGCCCAAGCTGCAGCAGGTCGTCGTCTCGCGCGGCGCCGACCTCGGCATCGCCTACGACGGCGACGCCGACCGCTGCCTGGCGGTCGACCACACCGGCGCGATCATCGACGGCGACCAGATCATGGCGATCCTCGCGGCCGACATGCACGCCGAGGGCACGCTGGCCAAGGACACCGTGGTCGCGACGGTGATGTCCAACCTGGGCTTCAAGCTGGCGATGCGCGAGGCGGGCATCCACGTCGTGGAGACCGCGGTGGGCGACCGCTACGTGCTGGAGCGCATGAAGTCCGGCGGCTACAACCTGGGCGGTGAGCAGTCGGGTCACGTCATCATGCTCGACCACGCCACCACCGGAGACGGGCTGCTCACCTCGCTCCACCTGCTCTCGGTCGTGGCCAGGTCGGGCAAGTCGCTGCGCGAGCTGGCCGCGGTGATGACGCCGCTGCCGCAGATCCTGATCAACGTCAAGGACGTGGACCGGGGCAAGGCGTCGGTGCCCGAGCTCACCGAGGCAGTGGCGCTGGCGGAGAAGGAGCTGGGTGAGACGGGCCGGGTGCTGATCAGGCCCAGTGGCACCGAGCCGATGATCCGCGTGATGGTCGAGGCCTCGTCCGAGGAGCACGCCTCCCAGGTCGCCGGTCGGCTGGCCGACGTGGTCCGGGTCGCCTGCGTCTGAGGCTTTTCCGGTGAGGGGCACGGCGGCGCCGTGCCCCTCACGCGTATCCTGCGGCTGGTGAGCGTGACTGTGCTGATCACCGGTGGGCGGGCGCCCGTGGCGCTGGACCTGGCCAGGAAGTTCGTCAGGTCGGGTGCGCGGGTCGTGGTGGCCGAGAGCTCGCGGGCGCAGCTCTGCGCGCGGTCCTCGGCCGTGGCGGTGAGCCATCGGGTGCCGCCGCCCAACCGGGCCCCCGAGGCGTTCGCCGACGCGCTGGCCGACATCGTCAAGCTGGAGGGCGTGCGGCTGGTCGTACCCACCTGCGAGGAGATCTTCTGGGTGGCCCGGGGGCGGGAGCGGCTGCACTGCGAGGTGCTGGCCGAGCCGCTCGGGACCCTGCGGGCGTTGCACAGCAAGTGGGAGTTCGTCCAGCTGGCGAAGGGGTTCGGGCTGCCGGTCCCCGAGACGGCGCTGGTGATGTCGCAGGCTGACCTGGCCGGGATCCCGCGCCCGTTCATCCTGAAGCCTGTCTTTTCGCGCTTCGGTACGAAAGTGCAGGTTGTACAGGGAAATATCGCGTTAAGGGCGGGCGAGGGGCCCTGGGTGGCTCAGGAGTTGCTCAGCGGGACGCAGATCTGCACCTACTCCGTGGCCGTGAAGGGACGATTGGTGGCTCATGCCGCCTACGCGGTGGAGTTCACGGCTTCCGGGGCTTGTGTCAGTTTCGAGCCGGTGGAGCACGCCGAGGTGGACGCCTGGGTGACGGAGTTCGTGGCGCGCGGCGAGTTCAGCGGGCAGATCGCCTTCGACTTCATGGTCGGTGACCGGGTGTTGCCGCTGGAGTGCAATCCGCGGGCCACCAGCGGGGTCCATCTGCTGGGCGACGAGCTGGCCGGGGTGTTGCTCGGTGACGTACCCGAGCGGCCGCTGCGGCCCGCGCCGGGCGCGCGGGCGATGATCGGGCTGGCGATGCTGAGCTTCGGCCTGGCGAGGGTACGGTCCTGGGCGGAGTTGCGCCGGTGGGCGAGCGTGGTGTCGGCCGCTGACGACGTGATCGCGGTGGACGGGGACCGGGGGCCGTTCCTGGCGCAGTTCGGGGTGTTGTGGGAGAACTGGATCCGCTCGTTGTGGACGCGGCGGTCACTGATCGAGTGCTCGACGTACGACATCGAGTGGGACGGCCGGTGAAGGCCGAGCTGTTCATGAAGGACACTCTGGGTCAGCTGCCCTGGCCCGACACCGAGGACGGCGCCTACGCACGTGACTACCTGGTGCCGCTGGTCGAGGACGGGACCGAGGCGTTCGTCGGTAATGTGGCCACGACCTACGGGGTGCTGCTCGTGGACGGGCGCGTGGTGCTGCCGGTGTCGGTCAATGATGGCGAACAGGGGAACGCGTGGGTGTGCTCGCCGTACACGCACTATGTGACCTATGCCGGTGAGGAGCTGCGCGTGCTCGGCAGCGGGGTGCTGCGCGCGGTGCTGGCGGCGGCGCTCTCCGCGCTGGGCGCGCTGTGCCGGTGGGCGGAGCTGGACCGGGTGGTGCTGGTCAACAACTGGCTGCTGTCCACGAACCTCTATCCGGCCATCGAGCCCGCCCATGAGCGGGCCGCCATCCGCTTCCTGCGGGAGCGGTTCCCCGGGCACGCCATCGGGTTCTGCTCGGTGAACCGGCGGATCGACGGCTGTGTAATGGTGCCGGGGCGGCGGGTCTACCTGGCGCGGCCGGGGGAGCAGGAGGCTCGGTACCGCAAGCGGTGGCGGCGCGATCTGCGGCTGGTGGGGCGCAGGGGGTATGAGGTGGTGCGGCCGGGCGAGAATGATGCGGCTCGGGTGGTCGAGCTTTATGACCTGCTTTATCTGGATAAGTACTCACGGAACAATCCGCAGTTCACCGAGCGGTTCGTCCGCGAGACCATGCGGGCGGGGACGATCACCTACTGGGCGCTGGCCAGGGACGGGCGGATCGACGGGGTGCTCGGCTACTTCCACCGCGACGGGACGCTGACCACGCCGATCTTCGGCTACGACACCGCGCTGCCGCAGGGGATCGGGCTGTACCGGATGCTGAGCGCGCTGGTCTACCAGATCGCCGTGGACGAGGGGCTGTCGGTCAACGACAGTGCGGGTGCGGGGGAGTTCAAGCGGCTGCGTGGGGCGGTGCCGGAGATCGAGTATCGGGCCGTGTCCGTCGGGCATCTGCCATGGCGGCGGCGTACGGGCTGGGTGGTGCTGGCCTGGCTGCTCGATCGGGTGGCGGTGCCGGTCATGCGGCGTTACGAGCTTTGAGGGGAGTGGGATGCGGAGTGATCTGCTGGCTCAGGTGTTCGCCGCCTGCGAGCGTACGCCCAGGGCGACGGCGATCGTGGGGGCGCGCGGGCGGGAGCTGACGTTCGGCGGGCTGCGCGAGCGGGCGCTACGCATCCGCGACCGGCTGGTGGCGGAGGGGCTCGAGCGCGGGGACGGCGTGCTGTACGCCGTCGAGCCCTCGCCGGACGCGATCGCCGTGGCGCTGGGCGTGGTCGCCGCGGGCGGGGTGCTGGTGCTGGCCGATCCCGGTCTCGCGCCGGAGGTCCTGCGGGCCCGGCTCCGGCTGGCCCGGCCGCGCTGGGTGGTGGCGGGGTCGCTGCTGTACGCCGTCACGTCGTTCGCGCCGCTGCGCGCGCTGGCCAGGCGCCGGGGGGTACTCCTGCCCGGCCTTCGCGATCCGCTGCCGGAGCTGGAACTGCGGCACGCCTACACGGGCCGGTGGCTGCCCGGGGTGCCCAGAGCCGCCGTACGGTTACGCGGCCTGGACGAGCCGGTACCGCCGACTGACGCGAGTCCGGGTGAGGTGGACGATCCGGCGGCGGTGATCTTCACCTCCGGTACCACCGCGCATCCCAGGGCCGTCGTCCACACCCGAGCGTCCCTCGCCGCCGGGCTGGAGATCTTCAGGGACCGCTTCCCCGTCGAGCCCGGCGACGTCGTCCACACCGACGGCCTCATGCTCGGCCTGCCCGCGCTCATCGGCGGCGCCACCTGGTCGATGCCGGGCCCGGCCAAGCTGATCTTCGAGCGCAGGGTCACCCATTTGTACTGCGTGCCCGTCGAGCTGGCCGGGCTCGTCGCCCGGGTGGAACGGCTGCCGGAGAGCCTGCGCCACCTGCTGCTCGGCTCGGCTCCCGCGCCGCCGGCCGTACTGCGGAAGGCGGTCGCCGCCGCGCCCGGCGCGGAGGTGCTGAGCGTCTACGCGATGACGGAGGCGCTGCCGATCGCGCTGGCCGGCGCGGCCGAGAAGCTGGCCTGCGCGGAGGGGGACCTGCTCGGCGCGCCGCTGCCGGGAGTCGGCGTGCGGTTCACCGAGGACCAGGAGTTGGTCGTCAGCGGCCCGCACGTGGCGCGCGGCTACCTGGGTGAGCCGCCGCACGACGAGGTGGCCACCGGCGACCTGGTCCGCCTGGACGGACAGGGCCGCCTCGTCCTGCTCGGCCGGAAAAAGGACATGATCCTTCGCGATGGCTTCAACATCTACCCGAGCCTGTACGAACCGGCCATCGCCGCGCTGCCCGGCGTGGCCGACGCGGCCATCGTCGGCTTGGCCGATCCGGTCACCGGGGACGAGGAGGTCGTACTGGCGCTGGTGCCCGGCGACGGCTTCCAGGAGGCGGCGGTACGCGCCCGGCTGCCTGCGCTGGTCGACGCGGGCGCGCTGCCCGACCGGATCGCGGTGCTGCCGGATTTCCCGCGATCCAGCAGGCGCAAGCTCGACCGGGCGGCGCTGCGCGCGGCCATCGGCCGCCCGTGAGTTGTTCTCACCCGTGAGCGACGCCCGTGAGCGACGCCCGTGAGCGTCGCTCGCGAGCGAGGAGCTATTCGTCGCCCGTCAACGCGAAGACCCGCAGTCGCTGTCCCGCCCAGAGCACCGCGCCCAGCGTCACGATGATCAGCGCCGGTACGGCGAAGCCGAGCGTCACGTTGGCCGTCAGGAACGGGTTGCCGGAGAGCTGGTCGGCGATCGTCAGGGCCCACTGCTGGATGGAGAACTTCTGCGCCCCCGGTACGAACGAGCCGACCAGCGTCTCCCACAACAGCGCGTAGATGATCCCGATCGTGACCGCGTGGCGGGTCAGGATGCCGAGCAGCAGGAACACCGCGGCGTAGGCGATACCCGCGACCAGCGCGCCGAGCGCGAAGCCCACCGCGAGACCGTCCTCGTTGCCCACCAGCAGCCAGGCCGCGAAGTACGTCGGGACCGCCGCGAACACCGCCAGCAGCGAGGCGGCCACCAGGAACTTCGTCTGCGCGATGACCGGCCGGGAGATCGGCTTGGACATCAGGTGGATGATCGTGCCGTCGTCGATCTCCGGGGCGATCACCCCGGTGCCCACGATGAGGCCGAGCAGCGGAAGCATCGTGCCGACGGCGAACTTGGCCATCAGCATCTCGGCCGAGCGCGGGTCGTAGCCGACGAAAACCCGCAGCATGACGGCCAACCCGATCAGCGCCAGCGGCAGCAGAAGCAGAAGAAAGATCCTGCGCCTACCCAGCAACGCCCGATAAGTAATACCCGCAACCACTGTGTTCATTGCCTCACTCCGTTCGGCGGCTCGGTCGCCTGGATGCCGCCGCCTTCCCCCGTCGCTCTGGTCGCTTCGCTCCCGGCGCTCCTCCTCCAGGCGACGGCGCTTCCTCGCGGGTTCATCACGTGCTCCTGTTGATCAGGTAGGCGAAGACGCTCTCCAGGTCCTCGTCGGCGGGGGAGACCTCGTGCAGGCGGATCCCTTCGGTGCGGGCGACGCGCGGTAGCAGCCGCGCGAAGCGCCGGAACTCGACCGCCTGGACCTCCAGCCCGCCCGCGCCGAGCGAGACGCCGCCCGCCGAGTTGTCGAGCATCAGGGCGGCGGCGAGCTTCCTGTCGTCGCTCGACCGGATCCTGAACAGGTGCGGCCGGTCGGTCATCAGCCGGCGGATCTCACGGAAGTTGCCCGAGGCGGCGTGCCGGCCCGCGACCAGTACCTCGATCTGCTGGGCGACCCGCTCGACCTCCTCCAGGATGTGCGAGCTGAACAGGATCGTCTTGCCCGCCGTGCCCATCGAGCGGATCAGGTCCATCAGGTGCAGGCGCTGGCGCGGGTCCATGCCGTTGAACGGCTCGTCGAGCAGCAGCACCGGCGGGTCGTGGACGAGCGCGGCGGCGACCTTCACCCGCTGGCGCATGCCCTTGGAGTAGGTCTCGACGCGGCGGTCCTTGGGCTCCTCCATCTCTACCGTGGCGAGCGCCTTGCGGGCGGCCTCGATCGGATCGGGCAGACCGTGGAGCCTGGCGGCGGACAGGACGAACTGCCAGCCGGTGAGGAACCCGTAGACACCCTCCCGTTCAGGGACCAGGCCGATGTTCTTATAGATGTGGTGGTTTTTCCAGATCTGGGTGCCGTCCATCGTCACCGTGCCGCCCGAGGGGGCCAGGAACCCGGCCATCAGGTGCAGCAGCGTCGACTTGCCCGCGCCGTTGGGGCCGAGCAGGCCGGTGACGCCGGGACCGATGGTCATCGTGACGTCGTTGACCGCCACCACGTTGCCGTACCAGCGAGAGACCTGCGCGAGCTCGATGTTCATCGGGCGGCCGCCTTCCGATAGCGCGCCGCGAGCGCCGCCAGGCCGATCCCGATGAGCACGACCACGAGGAGCGCCGGGACGGGCCCCGGCGGGTAGGTGCCGTCCGTGATGTTGGGCGTGGTGCTGAACAGCCACACCTGTACGGCGTCGACCAGCCAGAACGGGTTGAGCAGCCAGGCCCACGCGGCTCCCGACTCGTTGCCCGCCGAGTACAGCGTGGCGAAGATGACCGGGACGGCGGCGAAGGTGAGCAGGTAGAGGGCGATGACGGAGGCGACGCCGAGCCCGCGCCTGGGCGTCAGCGAGGCGATGGCCAGGCCGAACGACGACAGCAGGAGCGCGAGCACCAGCGCCATGACCAGGGCTCCGAGGTACTCCTTGGTCTGCGGCGGCCCTTCGAGGTCGATGATCAGCTCGCCCACGTAGATCAGTGTGAGCGGCACGGCGAGCAGCAGGAACAGCGCCGCGGTCATGGCGATGACCTTGGCGGCCACGTACTCGGCGATCGTGACCGGACGTGACAGGTACAGCGGCAGCACCCGGAAGCGCAGGTCGGGCGCGACGACCGTCGGCGCCTGCGCGGCCAGGAAGATGGCCACGACCGTCTGCATGTAGACCGCGAAGCCGCTGTAGGCCATGCCGTGCCGGTTCATCAGGGCCATCATCGCGATCGACACGACCGCGGGCAGCAGCATGATGACGCCCAGGGCGAACGGTATGATCTTGCTGCGCGCCGTGCGCCCGAGGCCGAAGACGCCGCGCAGGCTGTGGACGGTGAGCGCGCGCGTCGAGTAGCCGCGGCCCAGTCGCGGACCGTCGTAATGGCGGTAACCGATGTCATAGATCTCAGACACCCGCGTCGACCTCCTCCCTGAAGACGTCCTCGATGCGGTGGCGGCCCTGTTCCAGCCGGATCAGGCAGAGGTCGAGATCGACGGCCGCGTCGCGGATCGCGTCGAACGTCTCCGGGCCCGCCACCTTGACCAGCAGCAGGCGGCCGTGCTGGACGGCGCTGTGACCGAGCTCGGACAGCCGCTCGGCGAGCGGTTGCGTGCCCTCCTCGACCTCGACCGTGACGGTCTGCGTGGCCTGGGTGAACTCGGCGATCGCCGACGAGCGCAGCAGCCGGCCCGCGTCGATGACGATCACGTGGTCGCAGATCCGCTCCAGCTCGCCGAGCAGGTGCGAGGTGACGAGCACGCTGATGCCGAAGTCGGTGCCGATGCGCCTGATCAGCGCCAGCATCTCGTCCCGGCCGCGCGGGTCGAGCCCGTTGGTCGGCTCGTCGAGGAAGATCAGCTTGGGGTCGTGCACGAGCGCCTGGGCCAGCTTGACCCGCTGCTTCATGCCGGTGGAGTAGCCGCCGACGGCGCGGTAGCGCTCCTCGGCCAGGCCGACGTGGCGCAGCACGTCGGCGGCGCGCTCGCGGGCGGCCGTACGCGGCAACCCGGACATCTGGGCAAGGTGGACGACCAGTTCGGTGGCGGACACGTCAGGGGGGAGGCAGTCGTGCTCGGGCATGTAGCCCACGAACCTGCGGATCTCGGCGCCCTGCGTGGTCACGTCGAGATCGAGCACCCGCGCGCCGCCCCCGGTCGGGGGCAACAGGCCCAGCAGGATCTTGATCAGCGTCGACTTGCCCGCGCCGTTCGCCCCGACCAGGCCGGTGACACCGGACCCGACGGTGACCGTCAGCTGGTCGAGTGCCGTGACGGTCGGGAAGCGTTTGGTCAGCCCCTCGGTAGCGAGGATGTGCATGGTCCGGACCCTACCGGCCGGGTATGGGGTGTGGCCTCGTTCACACGGATGAACGATGTCCTACTTGAGGCCAGAATTTCCGCTGGATGGCCAGGGTGACAGTGCCCGAGATGAGCATGCCGGCGATGTTCAGCGTGAGTTGCGCGATCGACCCGCCGACCTCGCCCCAATCGCTGAGCGCCAGCGCCACGGCCACGTAGCCGGCGGCGGGGACCGTGGTGACCGAGATGAAGACGCCGATCAGGGCCGAGGACTTGCCCGCCGTGATCGACAGCACTCCGGCGGCGCCCGCCAGCAACGCCACGATGAACGACCAGCGGTCGGGCTTGACGATGAACTGGACCTCCTGGTTGACGCGCAGGTTGCTCAGGTCGATCCAGCCCATCCAGCGCGAGACAAGGGCGCAGGCGAACGTGATCGCGATCGCCACCGCGAACCCGACGGCCAGGGTCTTGAGCGAGGAGACGATCAGCCGGCCCCGGCCGCGGAGCAGGCCGAAGCAGATGGCCGCGATGGCGCCGAACTCGGGGCCGAGCACCATCGCGCCGACGATCAGGATGGGCGAGTTCTGCAGGACGCCGATGCCCGCGAGCTGCGTGGCGATCGCGAGGAAGGCCAGGTACGCCCACGTGATGCGCGACTCGGCCTGCACCTTCTGGGCGAGCTCCGCCCAGATGACCGCGTCGTCGGGGTCGCCGGGAGCCTCCTCGACGGCGTCCGCGGCGACCTTGGACAGGGCCAGGTGCACCTGCTCGACGGCGATCGACCCTTCGTCCTGCACCCACCTGAGCCGGTCGATCACCTCGTTGGCCGCTTCGCGCGCGACGTCGCAGAGGATCAGATCGCCCTTCGGCTCGCGGGCCGCGCCGGGCAGCACGGCGACGTTGGTGACGCCCGTGCACTCGTCGAGCACGGCCGTCACCTCCTCCGTACGGGTGGACGGAGTGATCAATCGCAGATGTAGCACTGGGTCATTCTTGTCCATTCGATGTTGATGGGGCGTTGACCCCCGTACGCGAGGGTCTCTCGCATGAGGCAGACGTTCAGGTGTCACGAGGACGGCGAGGACTGCTGGTTCGCCGACATAGACGATCAGGGGTGCGCGGGCAGGTTCGCGACCTACCTGTTCGAGGAGGTGTTCAGGTACGGCGAAGCCGTACCCGCCTGACGGAGTGGTCGGCGCCCTTCTGCATGACCAGGCCGGCGCGGCCACGGGTGGGAGCGATGTTCTCGACCAGGTTGCGCTCGTTGATGTCGCGCCAGACGTTGACCGCGAACTCCGTCGCCTCCTCGTCGGACAGGTCGGCGATGTACTTGAAGTACGACTTGGGATCCTCGAAGGCGGTGCGGCGGAGCTTGTGGAAGCGGTCGACGTACCAGGCCCGGATGTCCTCGACCTTGGCGTCGACGTAGATCGAGAAGTCGAAGTAGTCGTTGACCGCCAGGGAGGTGGGCGGAGCGGGCTGCAGCACGTTCAACCCCTCGATGATCAAGATATCCGGATTTTTCACTACCTGTTTGGCGCCGGGGACGATGTCGTATTCGAGGTGGCTGTAGACCGGGGCGTGCACCTCGGGCAGCCCGGCCTTGACCTCGGCGACGAACCTGACCAGCGCCCTGCGGTCATAGCTCTCGGGGAAGCCCTTGCGATGCATGATCCCCTCGGACTCCAGCACCGCGTTGGGATAGAGGAAGCTGTCAGTGGTGAGCAGCTCCACGTGCGGGTGCTCGGGCCAGCGGGCCAGCAGCGTGTGCAGCAGCCGCGCCGTCGTCGACTTCCCGACCGCGACGCTGCCGGCGATGCCCAGGATGTACGGCACGCGCTGCCCGGGATGCCCGAGAAAGGCGCTCAGCACGCTACTGCGTTGTTTGGACCCGGTGTAGTGGAGGTTCAGCAGCCGGGTCAGGGGGAGGTAGATGTCGGTGACCTCGGCGAGGTCGATGGGATCGTCGACGCCACGCAGCTCTTCCAGCTCTGCCTCGGTGAGAGTCAAGGGCGTGTTCTTGCGGAGTTCGCTCCACTGCTCCCTGCTCAGTTCAACGTAGCCGTTGTTCACGTTGGCAGCGTATCGACGGCCGGCAAACGCGCTCTCGACCGGGTGGCCTTCTTTATCCACACCCTGTGGATAAAGACATGGGATTACTTAGGACCAGTTTGGGGTAAAGCGGTGGCCCGCGCCCGGGGATCTCACCAAACCGGGCATGCGGCGATTTGCCAGCGGATACTGTTCGGAGACCTGACCTTCGGGAGGGCTTGTGGACCGTCGTCGCTTTCTGACCAGAGCAGGCCTGGCCGCCGCGGCCGGGATCACCGGGCCGTTCGCCGGAGTGGCCTGCGCGGGCGCCAGGGGCGGGGTCACGCGGGCGACCGGCTACGGGCCGCTGAAGGCGGTGCGCGACGCGCGCGACGGGAAGGTCAGGCTGAACCTGCCCGACGGGTTCAAATACCGCTCCTTCAGCCCGGCGGGCAGCAAATACTCCGACGGCTCCACCGTGCCGGGCCGGCACGACGGGATGGCCGCCTTCCGTGGGCCGCGCGACACGGCGATCCTGGTGCGCAACCACGAGGTCAGCGGCGCGGTCGGTGCCTTCGGCGACAAGGACAAGGCCTACGACCCCGCGGCCGGCGGCGGCACCTCGACCCTCCACGTCACCCGCTACGGCGAGGTGCTCAAGAGCGCCCCGTCGCTCAACGGCACCATGATGAACTGCTCGGGCGGCCCGATGCCGTGGAACGCCTGGGTGAGCTGCGAGGAGACCGTCAACGGCCCCGACGTGGCCAACGACTTCTCCGGCGGCGACAACGGCAAGCTGACCCGCAAGCACGGCTACATCTTCGAGGTGCCGGTGTCGGGCACCTCCAACGCCAAGCCGATCAAGGCCGCCGGCCGGTTCGCGCACGAGTCGGCCGCGTTCGACCCGCAGGCGGGGGCGCTCTACCTGACCGAGGACTGCTTCGCGTTCGCCTCCGGGTTCTACCGCTACACGCCGCCGAAGCACCCGCTCAAGG
Source organism: Nonomuraea sp. NPDC050680 (assembly GCF_040654555.1). Lineage (NCBI taxonomy): Bacteria > Bacillati > Actinomycetota > Actinomycetes > Streptosporangiales > Streptosporangiaceae > Nonomuraea > Nonomuraea sp. NPDC050680. The sequence goes on from NZ_JBFAIF010000011.1 coordinate 47,130, forward strand.
CCGGGCGGCTGCTGGACGGCGGCCGGTTGCAGATGCTCGCGATCAAGGGCTCGCCGCGCAAGGACCTGTCCAAGGGGCAGCGGCCCGGCGCGACGTACAACACGGTATGGGTGACCATCGACGACCCCGACCCCACCTTCACCGGCAAGCCGTCGAACGACGAGGCCGTCCAGGCCGTCGGCAAGCAGGGGCGGGCCGAGGGCGCGGCGATCTTCTCCAGGCTCGAGGGGGCCATCTACCACCAGGGCACCGTGTACTTCTGCTCCACCCAGGGCGGCGCCACCGCCGAGGGTGACACGCCGCCGTCCGGGTTCGGCAAGGGACGCGGGCAGGTGTGGGCGTACGAGACGTGGACCGGGCGGCTCCGGCTCGTGTACGAGTCGCCGCGCTCGTCGGTGCTGGACCTGCCCGACAACGTGACGGCCAGCACCCGCGGCACGCTGGTGCTCTGCGAGGACGGCGACGGCGACAACTTCCTGCGCGGCCTCACCAAGCAGGGCCAGATCTTCGACTTCTGCCGCCTGGAGCCGGTGGCGGGCGACCCCGGCGCGGAGTTCGCGGGCTCCACCTTCGGCCCCGGCGGTCACACCCTGTATGTCAACGTCCAGTCCAAAGAGGGCACCTCGTTCGCCATCTGGGGACCCTGGCAGCGGGGCTCGTTCTAGCCCGAGAGGGCGTACGCGCCTCTGATACCCCCTGATTGAAGCCGGCCAGGAGGTTGTCCATACTCCGAGAGGACACTCGCGACAGGAGGGCTCCTCGTGCTGTACATCTTCGGCTTCGACCGGATCGGCGTAGCCGTGAGCGATCTCTACTTCGTCGACCCCAATCCGGTCAAGGGCCAGGAGGGCGCCGAGCACGGCGTCCGCCTCGAAGTACGGATGCTCGAACCAGGGCAGCTGAACGGGTCCATCTATTCGGCGCGGCCCATCAACCTCGACCGGCCCCTCTGGCGCGTCGACCTGCTGGAGTCGGTCGACGGCCGCCCCGGCAGCTTCGATCGCACCCATCACCATCCGGTCTTCACCGGATGGGACCCGGGCCCACGCGTCTTCGACAGGGAGCTGTCGAGCGATCCCCTTCCGTGGCTGGCGGGCAAGCTGGCGGACCTGGACGCCGTACTGGAAAGGGCGGGGGTGGAGCGCGATGAGTCGATCGCCGCGGACGTGGCCGAGCTGCGCGGGTGCGTCCCCGAGATCGTCGAGAGCGTCAGCCGCCTGCTCACCAGGGTGGCGAAGGGCGAGCTCGGCAGGGCGCCCGGTGACGGGCCGGCCGAGAGCGTGCGGGCCAGCTGGCTGTAGGCACGCGCCCGGTTAACCTGAGGGGATGATCCTGGGCATCGGCGTGGACGTGGTCGACATCGCGCGGTTCGAGTCGGCGCTGGAACGCACGCCGGGGCTGCGCGAGCGGCTGTTCACCGAGGTCGAGCGGCCGCTCGCCGTACACTCGCTGGCGGCCAGGTTCGCCGCCAAGGAGGCCGTCGCCAAGGCGCTCGGCGCGCCGAAGGGGCTCGGGCACCTGGAGGCCGAGGTGCGCTGCGACGAGAGCGGCAAGCCCGAGCTGCGCGTCACCGGCAAGGCCGCCGAGGTCGCCTACGGCCTGGGCGTCAAGCGCTGGCACATCTCGCTCAGCCACGACGCCGGTGTGGCGATGGCCTACGTGATCGCGGAGGGATAGCTTCAGATCATGCGTACCGCCTACACCGCCGACCAGATCAGGACCGCCGAGCGCGCGCTGATGGCGCGGCTGCCCGACGGCACGCTCATGGACCGCGCCGCCACCGGGCTCGCCGCCGTCTGCGCGGGCCTCCTCGGCAAGGTGTACGGCACACGCGTGCTGCTGCTCGTCGGCAGCGGCGACAACGGCGGCGACGCCCTGTACGCGGGGGCCCGGCTGGCCGGGCGCGGAGCCCGGGTCGAGGCCGTCCTGGCGGGCTCCAAGAGCCATGAGGCCGGCCTGGAGGCGTTCCGCCGGGCGGGTGGCACGATCGCCGGGCCGGACGCCGTGGACCGGGCCGAGCTGATCGTCGACGGGCTGGTGGGAATCGGGGCGACCGGGGCGTTGCGTGAGCCGTACGCGGGGCTGGCCGAGGCGGCCAACGCCGCCCCCGGCCTGGTCGTCGCGGTGGACGTGCCCAGCGGCGTGGACGCGAGCACCGGTCAGGTCGAGGGGGCGGCCATCGCGGCGCAGGTGACCGTGACCATGGGCGCGCCCAAGGCCGGGCTGCTCGTCGATCCGGGCGCGGGCAACGTGGGCGAGATCGAGCTGATCGACATCGGGCTCGCGCCCTACCTGCCCGAGCCCGATGTGGTGGCGTTCACCCACCGCGACGTCGCCGGGCGGCTGAAGTCGCCGATGGGCGAGTCCGACAAATACCGCAGGGGCGTGCTGGGCGTCGCGGCGGGCAGCGACCGCTACACGGGCGCCGCCGTGCTCGCCGTGGGCGGCGCGCTGCGCGCGGGGGCGGGGATGGTGCGTTACGTGGGGCCGAGTGAGCCGGTGGCCCAGGTACGCCACCATTGGCCCGAGGCGGTCATCACCGAGCTGAGCGAGCCGTCGATCGACGAGGTCGGCCGGGTGCAGGCATGGGTGCTGGGACCCGGTCTGGGCACCGGGGACTGGGCGCACGAGCTGGCCGCCAGGGTGCTCGCCAGTGACGTGCCCGTGCTGGTCGACGCCGACGCCCTGACGCTGGTCGCCCGTGACCGGGCGCTGCTCCGGCGTACCGCTCCGGTGTTGATCACGCCGCACGCGGGCGAGCTGTCGCGGCTGCTGGAGGTGGATCGCGAGGCGATCGAGGCGGGCCGGCTCCGATACGCCCGCCAGGCGGCGGCGGAGCTGGGCGTGACCGTCCTGCTCAAGGGCTCGACCACCGTCGTGGCCGAGCAGGGCCTGCCCGTACGGGTCAATCCGACCGGCACGGCCTGGCTGGCCACCGGCGGCACGGGGGATGTGCTCTCCGGGGTGGCCGGCGCGCTGCTCGCCCAGGGGCTCGACTGCTACGACGCGGGTTCGTGCGGCGCCTACCTGCACGGGCTGGCCGGCCGGATCGCGGCCGAGGACGCGCCCCTGACGGCCGCGGACGTGGCCTCGGCGGTTCCGGCGGCGATCCGGGCGCTGCGCGACTCTTCCAGGTGAGCCGGAGTCCGTACGTTGCGAGGCTCTTTCAGGTGAGCCGGAGTCCGTACGTTGCGAGGCTCTTCAGGTAAGCCGGGGAGCGAATCCTGTTCGGTCGGCTGACCTCGACAGGGGCGATTCGCGCTCGACCACGTGAGTGAGCTGCCAGACTGGAGGGATGACATCCCCGATGGCGACGCCCGCGGAGGCGCGGGTCGATCTGGCCGCGATCAGGCACAATGTGGCGCTGCTCAAGGAGCGCGCGGGCGGCGCCGAAGTGCTGGGGGCCGTCAAGGCCGACGCCTACGGGCATGGGCTCGTCCCGACCTCCGAGGCCGTGCTGCGGGGTGGTGCGAGCCGGCTCGGCACCGCCTACATCCGTGAGGCGCTCGCGCTGCGCGCCGGTGGCATCACCGCGCCGCTGCTGTCGTGGATCATCACGCCCGGAGAGCCGCTGGACGAGGCGCTCGAAGCCGAGATCGAGCTGTCGGCGGCCGATGCGCCGCTGCTCGACGAGATCGCCGCCGCGGCGCGGCGCACCGGGCGGACCGCCAGGACGCACCTGGAGGCCGACACCGGCATGAGCAGGGGCGGCTCCCCGCTCGCCGCCTGGCCGGAACTGCTGGCCAAGGCGCTGGCCCTCCAGGCCGAGGGCGCGATCGAGATCGTCGGCCTGTGGTCCCACTTCGCCTGCGCGGACGTGCCGGGGCATGGCTCGATCGACCGGCAGATCGAGGCGTTCGAGGTGGCGCTCAAGCAGGCCGAGCAGGCCGGCGCGGCCGGGTCCCACGTCATCAGGCACCTGGCCAACTCCGCCGCGATCCTGACGCTGCCGCGGACTCACTACGACATGGTCAGGCCCGGCATCGCCATGTACGGGCTCAGCCCGGTTCCCGAGCTGGGCGACTTCGGTCTGCGACCGGCGATGACGCTGGTGGCGCGGATCGCTCTGGCCAAGCGGGTGCCGGAGAGCTCGGGAGTGTCCTATGGGCACCTTTATGTCACGAGTTCCGAGACCACGCTTGGGCTGGTGCCGCTCGGGTACGCCGACGGGATCCTCCGGCACGCGACGGGGCGGGCAGAGGTTCTGGCGGGCGGTCGCCGAAGGGCGATAGCCGGCCGGGTGTGCATGGACCAGTTCATGATCGACATGGGCGACGAGCCGCTCGCCGCAGGGGATGAGGTCATCCTGTTCGGGCCTGGTGGGAGGGGTGAGCCGACCGCTCAGGAGTGGGCGGATAACCTCGGCACGATTACGCATGAGATCGTGACCAGGATCGGTTCGCGGGTGCCGCGGGTGTATAGGGGATCAGGGACATGACGACGACAACACGGCGGAAGGTCGGGATCGCCGGCGCCATCGTCGGCGCCGCTTCGGCCGGTGTGGCGGCGGCGGCGCTGGCCAAGCGCTACGCGGTGGGCCGCATGAGGCTGCGCCCCGACGCCGAGGCGAGCGAGCGGTTCGGCGAGCTGCGCGGCAGGGACCTCACGCTGGTCACCTCCGACAACACGGAGCTGCACGTCGAGATCGACGGGCCCGAGGACGCGCCGCTGACCATCGTGTTCTGCCACGGCTACTGCCTCAGTCTGGAGTCGTGGCACTACCAGCGCCGCGACCTGCGCGACACCCACCGCATGGTGCTGTGGGACCAGCGCTCACACGGCCGCTCGCAGCGCGCCACCGCCGAGGACTGCACGATCGACCGGCTGGGCGACGACCTGGCCGAAGTGATCGAACGCCTCGTGCCCGGCCCGTGCGTGCTGGTCGGCCACTCCATGGGCGGCATGACGATCATGGCGCTGGCCGACCGCCATCCCGAGCTGTTCGGTGACAAGATCCGCGCGGTGTCCCTCATCGCCACCTCGGCGGGCAAGCTGGCCGAGCTCACCCTGGGCCTGCCGGCGCTGCTGTCCAAGGCCGTGCACAAGCTCGCCCCCTCGACGATCTCGCTGCTGGGCCGGCGGGGCGCGTTCGTCGACAAGACCCGCAGCGCGGGCAGCGAGATCGCGTTCCTGATGACCCGCTACATGGGCTTCGGCGACTCCAGGAACGTCAGCCCCACCCTGGTCGACTTCGCCGAGACGATGATCAGGGCGACGCCGACCGAGGTGTTCGCCAACTTCTACCCCGCGCTGATGAACCACGACAAGCTGGCCGCCCTGGACGTGCTCGACCCGGTCCCGACCGCGATCCTGGTCGGCGACAAGGACTGGCTCACGCCGCCCGAGCACAGCAAGGCGATCGCCGCCGCGCTGCCCAACGCTCAGCTCACCGAGGTGCCCGACACCTCGCACCTGATCCAGCTGGAGCGCCCGGGCGTGGTCAACGACGCGCTGCGCGACCTGATCAAGCGAGTGGAGTTGTAGTGGCCGAAAGGCTTCCGACCGCCGAGGACATGCGCGCCTACGGCGCCCGGCTGGCCGCCGGGCTGCGGGCGGGCGACCTGCTGATTCTGTCCGGCCCGCTCGGCGCGGGCAAGACCACGCTCGTGCAGGGCATCGCCGAAGGGCTCAAGGTACGCGGCCCGATCACCTCGCCCACGTTCGTGATCGCCAGAGTGCACCCGTCGCTGCGCCAGGGGCCGCCGCTCGTCCACGCCGACGCCTACCGGCTGGGCGGTGACCTGGAGGTAGACGATCTCGACCTCGACGCCTCGCTCGACGAGTCGGTGACGGTCGTGGAGTGGGGCGAGGGACTGGTCGAGGGGCTGTCCGACGACCGCCTGGAGATCCACATCGATCGCGAAAGCGGAGACGACGCCCGCCTCGTGACGCTGCGCGGCGTCGGCGCGCGGTGGGCCGACACGCCGTCCGAACCTGCGGAAAAGTAAATTCCGCCCTGTCTTCCGGCAAAACTGCCACCCTTGACGTACCTCACCATCGATAGAAAACATGATCATTGGTAAGGGTTCGCCCAGAAAAACTGGGTATCAGGAGGGGCGGCGTCCACTTTTTTGGTGGATGCTTGGTGAAGGACGGCGCGGAGTGGGGTGCGGCGGTGCTCAGGGTCAGGCGAGTCGCGTACGCGGGAGCCATCGTCATGATCGGTGCGGTCGGCTGCTCGGCCTCCGCGCAGACGACACCGACTCCCACACCGTCAGCCTCGGCCACCGGGTCGGTGAGCGCCACACCGACCGCCACCGTGACCAGGAAACCCATCCTGGTCGAGCTCAGCCCCGCCAAGGTCACCGCGGGTGAGACCTCGAAGGTGTGGATCTTAGCCAATTGCCCCGTCCCCAGCGGCGGCCCCGCGCACACCGGCACCGCCACGTCCAAGGCGTTCATCAACGGGGTGTCGCTGACCACCGCGCCGACGTCCTCGACGGCCACACCCGCCCCGACCGGCACCGCGGCCGGCAACCCGTGGGTACGCGGCGAGGCGCAGGTGTCGGGCACGGTCAAGCGCGGCACCTACCTGGTCGAGGTCAAGTGCGACGGCACCAACGACACCGGCAAGGCCACCCTGCGCGTCGTCAGTGCGACCGCTGACACCTCCGACGACAGCTCCACCAAGGCGCCCACGAAGGCGCCCAGAGCGGGCGGCGGCGGCACCTTCGGCAAGGACGTGGACGAGGGTTCAGGAATGCCGGTCGGCGGCGTACTGGTCGGCGCGGCCGTGCTGGCGGCGGCCGGGCTGCTGATCAAGCGCCGCGTCCGGGGTTAGCCGGTGGCCCGCCCTGGACGGGTGGTCATCGCGGGAGCCGTCACCGGCCTGGTGCTGGTCGCGTTCGGCAGGTCCTATCAGGCGACCACCAAGTCGGTCGGCTCCGTCGTGCCCCAGAGTATCGACATCCCGTCGATCGAGGTCGAGGCGCCGCTGATGAAGCTCGGCCTGAGCAAGGACGGCGAGGTCGAGCTGCCGCCGTACGAGAAGCCCAAGATGGCCGGCTGGTACACCGGCAGCGCCGTGCCCGGCGACAAGGGCGCCTCGGTCATCATCGGCCACGTCGACACCAAGACGGCCCCGGCGGTGTTCTTCAAGCTCCGGCAGGTACGCAAGGGCGAAATCGTCAAGGTCGAGCGGAGTGACGGCAAGGTCGTCAAGTACAAGGTCGACTCGGTCGAACAGGTGTCGAAGCACAACTTCCCGGCCAAGCGGGTCTACATCGAGGACGGCCTCAAGCTGGTGACCTGCGGCGGCAAGTTCGACTACGCCAAGGGCGAATACGACGACAACATCATCGTCTACGCTTCCAGAGCGTGAGCGAGCAGACCGATCCGCCCGCGTCGGGCGCGCGGGTTCCCTGGCCGGAGGTGCACCCGGCGGCCCAGGCGGCCGTCGAGGAGTTCCTCGGCGCCCCCGTGACCGAGGCCGTGACGCAGACGGGCGGGTTCTCGCCCGCGGCGGCCGTACGGCTGCGCGCCGCGAACGGCCGGTGCGTCTTCGTCAAGGCCGTCGGCCCGGAGCCGAACCCCGACAGCGTCCGCCTCTACCAGGCCGAGCGCAGAATCGCCGCCGCCCTTCCCGAGTCCGTGCCCGCGCCGCGGCTGCTGACCTCCTTCGAGATCGAGGGCTGGGTGGTGCTGGTCTTCGAGGACGTCGAGGGCCGCCACCCCGAGCTGCCCTGGCGCCCGGACGAGCTCGACCGGGTGCTGGAGGCGGTGCGGCGCATGTCGGCCGCGCTCACGCCCGCGCCGATCGAGGCGCCGCCGGTCGCGGAGGCGTTCGGCGAGGCGTTCCGGGGCTGGCGGAAGCTGCTCATGGAGGACACCACCGGTCTGGATCCGTGGGCGCTGCGCCATCTCGGCGCGCTGGCCGAGCTGGAGTCCGGCTGGGCCGCGGCCGCCGCCGGCGACACGCTGCTCCACGCCGACCTGCGGGCCGACAACATGCTGCTCACCGAGGAGCGCGTCTACGTGGTCGACTGGCCGTGGGCCTGCGTCGGCGCGGCCTGGTTCGATTCCCTGGCCATGCTGCCCTCGGTCGCCATGCAGGGCGGCCCGCCGCCGCAGGAGCTCTTCCCCGACCCCGATCCCGCCGCCACGGCGGTGATCGCCGCGTTCACCGGCTTCCTGGTACGCCAGAGCCGGCAGCCGCCGCCACCCGGCCTGCCGACGGTCAGGGCGTTCCAGCGGGCGCAGGGCGTCGTGGCGCTCGACTGGCTGAAACAGCGCACGGGCTGGGCGTGACTGTCTTGACTGGCTGAAACAGCGCACCGGCTGGGCGTGACCCGGCGGGCGGGTAGGCTAAACAGTCGTGCTGGTCCTGGCCTTTGATACCGCGACGCCCGCCGTCACGGCCGCGCTCCACGACGGGCGGCGTGTCCTCGCCGAGTCGACGACGATCGACGCCCGGCGACACGGTGAGCTGCTCATTCCCACCATCGAGACCGTGCTGCGCGAGGCGGGTGCGGCCCTGTCCGAGGTCACCGCCGTCGTGGCGGGCAGTGGACCGGGCCCCTACACCGGGCTGCGCGTCGGGCTGATGACCGCGCAGGGGCTCGCCACCACGCTGGCCGTCCCCGCGTACGGCATCTGCACCCTCGACGCCGTCGCCTACGGCAGCGGGCTCGCCGAGCCGTTCCTGGTCGCCACCGACGCGCGGCGCAAGGAGGTGTTCTGGGCCCGCTACTCCGACGCGCGCACCCGGCTCGACGGGCCGTTCGTCGACCGGCCCGCCGAGGTGCCGGTGCAGGGTCTGCCCGTGGCGGGTGCCGGTGCCGGGCTCTACCCCGACCTCCTGGGGCACTCCGACGCTCCGCCATACCCCTATGCCGGATTCCTGGCCGCCCTGGCGGCCGAGCGCATCGCGGCGGGGGAGCCGCTCGGCCCGCCGCGCCCGATCTACCTGCGGCGGCCCGACGCGGTGGTGCCCGGCGCCCCCAAGAGGGTGACGGCGTGAAGCCTCGGCAGGTGGACGTACGGCTCCGGCAGATGACCGAGGCCGACCTGCCGGCGGTCATGGCGATCGAGCGTGACACGTTCCCGTTCGACGCGTGGAGCGAGGCCATGCTCCGCGGCGAGCTGGCCGACCAGCCCCGGACCAGGCACTACGTGGTGGCCCTCGTCGACCAGGAGATCGTCGGCTACGCGGGCCTGGCCGCCGCGGCCGACCAGGCCGACGTCCAGACCATCGCGGTCGTCCAGCCGCACCAGGGCACCGGCATCGGCGGCGCGATGCTGGCGGAGCTGCTGGCCGAGGCCGGCCGGCGCGCGGCACGGGAGATCTTCCTCGAAGTACGGGCCGACAACCCGCAGGCGCGGGGGGTCTATGAGCACTTCGAGTTCGAGGTGATCGGCCGGCGCCGCCACTACTACGACGACGGCACCGACGCGATCATGATGAGAAGGAAGCTGGATGGCTGACGCACCCCTGGTTCTCGGCATCGAGACCTCCTGCGACGAGACCGGCATCGGCATCGTCAGGGGCCACACGCTGCTGGCCAACACCATCGCCTCCAGCATGGAAGAGCACGCCAGGTTCGGCGGCGTCGTGCCGGAGGTCGCCTCGCGGGCCCACCTGGAGGCGATGACGCCGACGGTGGAGGCCGCGCTGGCGCAGGCCGGGCTGAAGTTCTCCGACATCGACGCGATAGCCGTCACCGCCGGTCCCGGGCTGGCCGGGGCGCTGCTCGTCGGCGTCGCCGCGGCCAAGTCCTACTCGCTCGGTCTCGGCGTGCCCCTCTACGGCGTCAACCACCTGGCCGCCCACGTCGCCGTCGACCAGCTCGAACACGGCCCGTTGCCCAAGCCGTGCATCGCCCTGCTGGTCTCGGGCGGCCACTCGTCGCTGCTGCTCGTGCCCGACGTGGCCGAAGACGTGATCTCGCTCGGCTCCACCGTCGACGACGCGGCCGGGGAGGCGTTCGACAAGGTGGCGCGGGTGCTGGGCCTGCCGTTCCCCGGCGGTCCGCACATCGACAAGGCCGCCACCTCCGGGTCCGGCACGGCCGTCGCCTTCCCCCGGGGCAAGATCGACGACGGCACGCTCGACTTCTCCTTCTCCGGGCTGAAGACCGCCGTGGCGCGCTGGGTGGAGGCCCGCGAGTCGGCCGGCCAGTCCATTCACGTACCCGACGTGGCGGCCTCCTTCCAGGAGGCCGTGGTCGACGTGCTGACCCGCAAGGCGCTCCAGGCCTGCCGCAAGTACGAGGTGCGCGACCTGCTGATCGGCGGGGGCGTCGCGGCCAACTCCCGGCTGCGCGCCCTGGCCCAGGAGCGGTGCGACGCGGCGGGCGTACGCCTGCGCGTGCCCCGGCCCGGACTGTGCACCGACAACGGCGCCATGGTCGCCGCCCTGGGCTCCGACCTGGTCGCGGCGGGCATCACCCCGTCGAGGCTGGACATCCCCGCCGACTCGTCGATGCCGATCACGACGGTTCACGTGTGAGTCCTGTGCGATAGGTGGGGTAGACGGGGGTCCAGCCGAGTTCCTGTTTCGCGCGGGCGCTGGAGAGCCGGATGCGCACGCCGGTCATGAAGGCGTGGATGTACGGCGTCGGCCTCAGCAGCCAGCCGGGCACCCGTAGCGGTGCGGGCGCCTTCGCCGTCTCAGCCAGTGCCCGGACATATGCGTCGAAGCTCACCGGCTCGTCGTCCGCGACGTTGTACGCCCGCCCGGCCCGGCCCCGGTCCAGCGCGGCGACGGCGGCCGAGGCGGCGTCATGGACGTGCACGAGCGAGATGACGCCGGCCGGGTGGACCTCCGGCAGCATCCGCCGCCGCGCCATGGCCATCATCTTCCGCGTCGTCATCTCGGGGCCGTAGAACAGGCCGTAGCGCAGGGAGACGCCGTCGATGCCCGGCGTGTTGAACACCTGCTCCTCGTTGGCCCGCATCGACCTCATGTGCACGCCGAAAGGGCCCCTGGCGGGCTCGGCGAACGGCCGGTCCTCGGTCACCGGCTCCGGGCCGTGGTCGCGGTAGCCGTACCCGAGGAAGAACGACTGCGTCACGAAGCGGTGCGCGCCGAGCTCCTTGGCGGCCGCGATCAGGTTGGCCGTGCCCCGGTCGCGCAGCGCGCCCGTCGGATACAGCTGGCGGTGGAACAGCGGCAGGCCGGTGATCGCCGTGGCCTGGTGCATCACCGCGTCGGCCTGGTGGCCCTTCACCGCGGCGAGCAGGGCGTCGCGGTCCATCATGTCCGCGACCAGGCCGGTCACGCCCGCCTCCGCCAGCTTGGCCGCGCCCCGCCCGGAGCGGGTGAGGCCTAGCACCGAATGGCCGGCGGCGAGCAGCTGGGGGATCAGCTCGGTGCCGACGGTGCCGGTGGCTCCTGCCAGAAGTACCTTCATGCCGCTCCTTGTCGTGTGGTGGTGTCCTCCTGCAACGGATGCGTGGCGGGGGGCCGGATGTGACATGCCGAGCTGTCATGTGGCCCAGGTGCCCGTTGCGTGTGTGGCCCACGTGCCCGTTACGGTGGGCCGAAACCGTCTACTGGAGACCGCCGGGGGAGCTGGAGGGGGCCGTGGCCGATGCCGAGGCGGTGTTCGCGGAGCACCGGAGCCTGCTGTTCACCCTGGCCTACGACATGCTCGGCAGCGTGGCCGACGCCGAGGACGTCGTGCAGGACACCTGGCTGCGCTGGTCCGGTGTCGACCTGGCCCGGGTGGGCAATCCGCGGGCCTACCTGATCCGCATCGCCGTCCGGCGGTCCCTGGAGCGGCTGCGCGGTCTGCGCGCCGCCAGAGAGGACTACACCGGCCCGTGGCTGCCCGAGCCGGTGGTGACCGCCGACTACCCGGTGACGGCCGCTGAGAACGTCACCACGGGCCTGCTGGTCGTACTGGAGACGCTGTCACCCCTGGAACGGGCGGCGTTCGTGCTGCGGGAGGCGTTCGGGTTCGAGCACGCCGAGATCGCCCGCATCCTCGACCGCACACCGGCGGCCGTGCGCCAGCTCTCCCGCCGGGCCCGCGAACACGTCCACTCCCGCCGCCCGCGCTACCCGGCCGACCCCCGGGTGGCGCGCGAGGTGGCGGAGCGCTTCGTCGCGGCGATGGCGGGCGGCAGCCTCGCCGACCTGCTGGCGGTGCTGTCTCCGGATGTCACCATGTGGAACGACGGGGGCGGCCGCGTGCACGCGTCACTACGCCCGATTCACGGCTCGGACCGGGTGTCCCGCGTCCTCATGGGAATCGGGCCCAGGTACGTGGACCTGGACCTTCTCTGGACGGCTGGGCCGACATTCCTGCTGCTGGCCGGGGGACGGGTCCGCGTCGCGCTCACCGTGGAACCGGACGAGACGGGCACTCGGGTGGGCGGGCTCTATGCACTGGTCAACCCGGACAAGCTTGCGTCCCTGGCAGTGCCGGGCAGGTAGCTCAGTCTTTCCTCGTGGGGCGGAGGAGGGCCTCGGCGAGGGCGAGCATGGTCTCCTCCAGAGCGCCCAGGCGTCTGGTGAGGTCGGTGGTGGCGGGCTCGACGATGTCGGTCACCGTCTGGGTGAGCTCGGTGCGGTCGGGGCGCGCCGCGACCAGCTCCGTGAGCACCGCCGCGGCGGCGGCCAGGCGCTCGCCCTGGTGGGTGGTCTGGGAGTCGAGGAGCTCGCCCACCCGCTCGCCGATGCTGAGCGTCGCGGGCAGCTGGCCGATGCGCTGGTTGACGGCCTCGATCCGGTCGTCGACGGCTTCGAGGTGCTCGCCGGCCTGCTCGGCGCGTTGGGCGAGGCCGGTCAGGTGGGATTCCACGCCGTTGAGCTGGGTGCCGAGACCGTCGAAGCGGGTGGTCACCCGCTCCTCCACCTCGCCCAGGCGCTCGTCGAGCGTGTCCATGCCGTTGTCGAGCTGGTTGAAGCGGCCCTCGTTGCGGGTGGCGGAGTCGATGAGGTGGCGGTCGGCGGCGGCCAGGCGTTCGTCGAGCCGGATGAAGTGGCCGTCGACGCGGCCGTCCAGCGTGTCGAAGCGGTTGTCGTGGCGGGCCAGGTGGCCGTTCACGGTGGTCAGCTGGCCGTTGACCGTGGTCAGGTGGCCGTTGACCGTGATCAGGTGCTCGTCGACGCCGCCGAGCCGGCTGTCGAGGGCGCCGTGGACGTCGAGCAGCTTGCCGTCGACGCCGTCGAGGCGCCCGGCCACGCGCTGCTCGGTCTCGTCGAGGCGGCCCGCCAGGCGCTGCTCGGTCTGGTCGAGGCGGCTTGTCGCGCTCTGCCGGGTGTCGTCCAGGTGTTCGGTCAGGGTTTGCCCTGTTTCGTGGAGCCGGGCGGTCAGCGCCTGCTCGGCCTCGTCGAGGCGGTCGGCCAGGCCCTGCTCAGACTCGCCCAAACGGGCGCTGAGCCCCTTTTCGGCCCGGTCGAGGTGCGTGGTCAGGCTCTGCTCGGCCCTGTCGAGGCGGCCGGTGAGCCGCTGGTCCAGGTCGGTCAGGAGGTCCTCGGTCTCGCCGAGACGTACGGACAGGCGCTGCTCGGCGCCGTCCACCTGGGCGCCGAGCCGGTCCGTCGCCGCGGTGAGCTTGCCGCCGAGCAGGTGGGCGGTGGCGGTGAGTTTGCCGTCGAGCTGCTCGGCGTTGGCGGCGAGCTTGCTGTCCAGCTGGTCGGTCATCTGCTCGGCGGCGGCGGCGAGCTTTCCGTCGAGCAGCTCGGCGTTGGCGGCGAGCTTTCCGTCGAAGCTGCCGGGCAGCTCCAGCAGCGCGCCTTCGATGCGGTCCGTACGGGCGGTCAGCTCGGCGAGCGACTTGTCGACGCGGCTGAAGCGGCCGGCGGCGGCCTCCATGCCCGTGTTGAGGTGACCCAGCCGGACGCCCAGGTCGCTCATCCGCTTGGTGATGCCCTCCGTGAAGTCGAGGACCGCCTGCAGCTTCTTGAGCACCTCGTCCACGTTGTCGCCGACGGTGCCGACCTCGGCCCACAGCCCCGGCAACTCCGCCACCGGCGCGACCCGCTGGTGAACCGACTCCACATGCGCGTCAACGGTGCCCACCTGCTCGCCGACGGCGTCAACGTGGTCGCGTACCGCCTCGACATGCTGGGCCAGGCCCTCCGCCCACATCGGCGGCTTGGCCGCGATCTCGTCAAGTCGTCCGCTCACCGTCTCGAGCGTGCCGCTCAGACCCCCCAGCTCCCGCTCGCGAACCTCCCGGAGCAGCCACTCCATACCCTCAAGGCGCTGGCGGATCTCGTCGAGGACGGCCCCCTGGGTCCGCTGCTCGTAGACGTGGTCCTGAGACGCACGCGCGAGCAGGTCCCGCATCCTTTCGGAGATGGCGGAATCGCCGCCTGCCTGTAGAAGGGTGGTGTGGTTGGAGTGATCCACCGAAAGGCTCCTTCGCTCGCCGACGGTCTGCCGCGCAGCGGTGGGATAGGTCCGGTTTGCAAATGAAACGAGAACGCGGCTAACCGCCAAAGGGGGAGGACTCCCGCGTGCTCACCTTAGCCGCTCGATCAAGGTCCGTCAGGAGCGAAGTAAAAGATCGGGGTTGGCCCGAGAACGTCCTAGTTTGTCATTTGTGCAGGTGAGGATGGGTGACAAATCAGGACGGAGGGCTTATCCATGATTCGGGTAAGCATGATTACCGCTGTTTTGCCACCCGAAAGTCGCAGGTCATTTCTGAGCCGTTCGATGTCGACCGCCGAGGCCCGCTTCTTGATGATGACATTTCCGATTTGCCGCTCGCGAAGGGTGGCGCGGAGGCGCTTCAGCGAGAACGGCAGCACGTCTTCCACCGCGTACCGCGCGGCCCATGGGGTGTCGAACGGCTCGTCGCCGGTGATGTAGGCGATCATCGGGTCGGGGAGGCGGCCGCCGACCATCTCGGCGACCTCTCCGACGAGGTGCGCGCGGATCGCGGCCCCGTCGGGTTCGTACATGAACCGGCCGACGGGGCCGATCGGCGCCTCGGCCCCGCGGGCGACGAGTGTCTCCCCGCCGGGCAGCAACGTCGCCCGTCGCACCGACCCCTCGGCTCGCGGCGACCCCACCAACCCCTTGGCTCGCGGCGACCCCACCGGCCCCTCTGCGGTGCCGGTCCAGAGGGCTGCCTCCTTCACCTCGCCCTTGTACGACACCCACTCGGCTTCGGCCTCGTCCGGGATGAACTCGTACGGGATGCCCGGAGCCACCTTCAAGCAGGCCCGCCCGGCCCTGGCGACCAGGTCGAGCACGACCGGCCACGGCGGCGAGTAGGCCATGGGGTCGAACGTCCTGCCCCGGCTGGTGCGGCGGGCGGGGTCGGCGAACAGCCAGTCGTAGTCCTCCGGCGAGACCGTCGCGGCGTCGGCCTCGCGTACGGTGACCCGATCCGCGAGCCCGAGCGCCTCCGCGTTGGCCCGGGCGACGGCGACGGTCAGCGGGTCGAGGTCCACGGCGTCCACGACGCAACCGGCGCGGGCCAGGGCGAGGAAGTCGCCGCCGATGCCGCAGCAGACGTCCACGACCCGCGTCCCGCCGGCGGGTCCGGCCAGGCGGCGGGCCCGGTGGATGCCGACCTCGGCTCGGGTGGCCTGCTCCAGGCCGTGCGGAGTGAAGTACATGAGTGCCGCGTCGGCGCCGAACTTGGCCTTGGCGCGCTCACGCAGCGCCGCCTGGGTGAGCGCGGCCGACGTGAGGGCGGCGTCGTACGACCTGCGCAGCCTCGTCGCCGCGGCCACCAGATCGGCTCCCACCACCTCGACGGCCTCGGCGAGTGCGCGCTGCCCGCGCGGGGTGAGCAACTCGGTGAAGGCGTCGAGATCCACGTCACCCGACGTTAGCGTCTCCCCGCCGCACTCCAGCCTGCCGGCGTGCGCGTACGGTTGTGGACTGGAACGTCCGCCATGTGCGTACGGCGGCCGGAACGTCCGCTGTGCGCGGAGGTGCGAGCTCAGGCGTCCGCCGTACGCCAACGGCACGTGTCACCCCAATTACCCTCAACCTTGGGCAAGCTCTTGGGCCTTATCGCTCTGAGCAGACGCGTTCGTGTTGACTGTCAAGCCCCTCTTGCATATGTTTCCTGTTGGCACTCTCCCCTTGAGAGTGCCAACGTGCGACGAGGCAGGTCTGACACCCGCGACGGCAGGCCCCGCTGGTCGCCTCTTCTAGATCATTCACATCTGAAGGGGAGGTCCGATCGTGACGACCGCCACCAAGGTTCCCGTTAAGCCGCTCGGCGACCGCATCGTGGTTCAGCCGCTTGAGGCCGAGCAGACGACCGCTTCCGGCCTTGTCATTCCTGACACCGCCAAGGAGAAGCCGCAAGAGGGCAAGGTCCTCGCGGTGGGCCCGGGCAACTGGGATGAGGACGGCGACAAGCGTATTCCGCTCGACGTCGCTGAGGGCGACATCGTCCTCTACAGCAAGTACGGCGGCACCGAGGTCAAGTACGGCGGCGAGGAGTACCTCGTGCTCTCCGCCCGCGACGTTCTCGCGATCATCGAGAAGTAAGCCGGATGCGTCGGGCCCCGGGCGCGCGTCTCGTCTGAGCGCGTGCGGCCGGGGCTCTCGACGCTAGGAGAGGACTTTCAGCATGGCCAAGATCCTAGCGTTCGACGAGGACGCACGCCGCGCGCTTGAGCGTGGCGTCAACGCCCTCGCGGACGCCGTGAAGGTAACCCTCGGCCCCCGTGGCCGCAACGTCGTCATCGACAAGAAGTTCGGTGCTCCGACGATCACGAACGACGGCGTGACCATCGCTCGTGAGATCGAGCTGGAGGAGCGCTACGAGAACCTCGGCGCCCAGCTCGCCAAGGAAGTCGCCACCAAGACCAACGACGTCGCCGGTGACGGCACCACCACCGCGACCGTCCTGGCCCAGGCGATGGTCCGCGAGGGCCTGCGCAACGTGGCCGCCGGCGCCTCGCCGCTGTCGCTGAAGCGCGGCATCGACAAGGCCGCCAGGGCGATCAGCGACAAGCTGCTCGCCAGCGCGCGCCCGGTCGAGGACAAGAAGGAGATCGCGAACGTCGCGACCATCTCCGCCCAGGACGCCAAGATCGGCGACCTGATCGCCGAGGCGTTCGACAAGGTGGGCAAGGACGGCGTTCTCACCGTCGAAGAGTCCAACGCCATGGGCATGGAGCTCGAGTTCACCGAGGGCATGCAGTTCGACAAGGGCTACCTGTCGGCGTACATGGTGACCGACCCCGAGCGCATGGAGGCCGTCCTCGAGGACGCCTACATCCTGCTCACCCAGGGCAAGATCTCCTCGATCTCCGACTTCCTGCCGCTGCTCGAGCAGATCGCCCAGACCAAGAAGCCGCTGCTCGTGGTCGCCGAGGACGTCGAGGGCGAAGCCCTGGCCGTCCTGGTCACCAACAAGATCCGTGGCACGTTCACCTCGGTCGCCGTCAAGGCTCCGGGCTTCGGTGACCGCCGCAAGGCCATGCTGCAGGACATCGCCATCCTCACCGGTGGCCAGGTCGTGAGCGAGGAGGTCGGCCTCAAGCTCGAGAACGTCGGCCTCGAGGTGCTCGGCAACGCCCGCCGCATCGTCGTGACGAAGGACAACACGACCATCGTCGACGGCGGCGGCGACCAGCAGGCGATCGAGGACCGGGTCAAGGAGATCAAGATTGCCATCGAGCAGTCTGACTCCGACTGGGACCGCGAGAAGCTGCAGGAGCGTCTGGCGAAGCTGGCCGGCGGTGTGTGCGTGCTGCGCGTCGGCGCCGCCACCGAGGTGGAGCTCAAGGAGAAGAAGCACCGCCTCGAGGACGCGATCTCCGCTACGCGCGCCGCGATCGAGGAGGGCATCGTCTCCGGCGGTGGCTCCGCGCTGATCCACGTCGCCAAGGACCTCGACGACCTGGGCCTGACGGGCGACGAGGCGACCGGTGTCGCCATCGTCCGCCGCTCGCTGGTCGAGCCGACGCGCTGGATCGCCGAGAACGCCGGTCTCGAGGGCTACGTGGTCACCCACAAGGTCTCGGAGCTGTCGGCGGGCCACGGCCTCAACGCCGCCACGGGCGAATACGGCAACCTGCTCGACCAGGGCGTCATCGACCCGGTCAAGGTCACCCGTTCGGCCGTTCAGAACGCCGCGTCGATCGCCGGCATGCTCCTCACCACCGAGGCGCTCGTCGTCGAGAAGCCGGAGGAGGAGCCGGCCGCCGCCGGTCAGGGCCACGGCCACGGTCACGGCCACTGAGCCGTTCTTCACTGGGCCGTTCTTTCCACTGGGCCGTTCCTCACCCGACCCGCGCCTGATTCCAGGTGCGGGTCGTGTGCTTTCTCCGGCTGTTCGAGCGCGTCCTCCTCGGGCACCTGCGCCCCTCAAAGCCATGTATGGCATATGACATACGGGCAATCCAGGCGATGCCGCATGAGAGGGTGCGCGATGGGTGATGAACCAGGAAAGTGGTTTATTCGGGTAAACCGGATGTGTGGCTTAAGCGTCTAGGCGTCTGACAATTTCTGCACATTTGGGGTTATGGGATGAAATATTCTTCCGCAATAAAGGCTTAGTGTCGCCGCTCGATTACTGCCCGTTATCGCCGCGTCAATGTGACCAATCCGTAGCCGTTCGCGATGACGACAGGCCCGATCAGTGCGGGCATCATGCCTATCGTGAGCGAGGGAAGCGTCGCCGACGCCAAAATTGGGGTAAGGCTCGCGTCGAGACTTCCGGCACGGACGGATGACTCCGACCTAAGGGAACTGACGAGCCTCGCCGTACAGGGAGATCGCACTGCGATCGAATCCCTGCTCGGCGAGTTGCGTCCGATGGTGGTGCGCTATTGTCGCGCCAGGCTGGGCAGGGTTTCAGGGCAA
The DNA here is from genome assembly GCF_040654555.1 of Nonomuraea sp. NPDC050680. Taxonomy (NCBI): domain Bacteria; kingdom Bacillati; phylum Actinomycetota; class Actinomycetes; order Streptosporangiales; family Streptosporangiaceae; genus Nonomuraea; species Nonomuraea sp. NPDC050680. The sequence goes on from NZ_JBFAIF010000011.1 coordinate 65,864, forward strand.
TATCACATTGCCGATGACGTAGCCCAGGAGGTGTGCATCGCGGTCCTGTCCGCGCTGCCGCGATACCGCGACATGGGACGGCCTTTCGCCTCCTTCGTCTTCGGTATCGCCTCGCACAAGGTGGCCGACGCGTTGCGGAGTTCGGTCCGCTCGGCCGTACCGACTCAGGATCTGCCGGACGGGCCGGACGACGGACCGGGGCCCGAGGAGACGGTGGTCCGCTACATCGAGGTGGAGTACGCCCGCAGGCTGCTCGCCAGACTCCCCGACAACCAGCGCGAGTTGCTGTTGTTGCGGGTGGTGTCGGGGCTGTCGGCTGAGGAGACCGGTAATGTACTCGGTATGTCACCAGGCGCGGTCCGTGTTGCCCAGCATCGAGCGCTGGCGAGGCTGCGGCAGATGGCCGAACTGGAGTCGGCTTGACGCCGGAGGAGCAGACTGACGCGCTCCTCGACGTGCTGGCCCGCGGCGAGCTGCCAGATTCTCGCGATCCGGCCGCGCGGCTACTCGCCGCGCTGCTGGACGACGTGGATCAGCGGCGCTCCTCGGTGTCGATGACACCGTCGACGTAGCCTCTGGCGTATTCCCAGGTCACGTAGTCGGCCGGGTCAGGATGAAAGGCCGGCTCGTGCATCTGGGGCTGGCCTTTGTCGATCATCTGGCGCAGATTGCCGCGCAGCAGCTCCCAGTCGAAGAAGTGCTGCTCGCCGCATTCCGGGCAGTCGAGCACCAGGCCCAGCACTCCCTGCTGCTCTAACAAGGAGCGGAAGACCTCGACGTCGGCCAGGTCGGTGATGGCCTCGTCGCGCTCGGAGGCGGTCAGCGGTTCGGCGTCGTCGAGCTCGCCCATCGCTGAGGAAGGGTCGTTCGGGTCGTCCGCGAACGGGTCGCGGGGGACGTCTTCCAGCACCTTCCCACCATATGACCGATGCGGCCACCGCGGTGGTGATTAGCTCAGCCATCCACGCCGGGCGGCCTCCACACCTGCGTGAAAGCGTGATTGCGCGCCAAGCTGAACCATGGCGTCGGCGAACCTGGCCCGTACCGTGCGTATGGAGATACCGAGCTGGCGGGCTATCGAGTCGTCGCACATGCCCTGCGCCGCGAGCCGCAGCACCTGCACCACGCCCTCGCCGCGGCGACCCCAGGGCAGGGGTACGGCCCGGCCCCACAGCTCCTCGAAGAGCGAACGGAGCATGCCCACGACGATCGGGGTCCGTACCAGGTAGAAGTTGTAGGCGTGGTCGGGCAGGTTGCCGCCCCACAGCGCGGGCAGGCCGGCGGCGTCGGGCCCGGCGGTCATGAACCAGCTCGGCACCCGGTCCAGCGTGCGTACCGTCCCGCCGGTCGCCAGCAGTCTGGTCAGCTGGTCGCGTACGCCGGGCAGGGTCAGAGTGGAGACCGGGATGACGGCCCGCACGTTCAGCAGTTTCCGCTGCTGTGCATCGATCCAAGGATCGGCGAACTTTCGGACGAAGTCCGCCATGGTGCGCTCATCGGGAATCGCGGTGAGTAAGCGCATCGGCGGGGACTGGGACTGCACCGCCATGCCCACCACGCTCTCGTAGAGCACGTCGGCGCCGCTCACCATTTCAACCCGGAACGCGCCGTTCTGGTAGTCGTGCCCCACGTCGTAGTCACGGATCAGCCCGCGGATCGAGCCGAGCGCGGAGTCGATGCGCCTGCTCTCCTCGGCCAGCCGGTCAAGGCGCTCGGCGATCAGCCGGCCGAGCGCGGCGGCGGGGTGCCGGGCGAGGTATTCCCCCGATTGCTCATCGATCACCCCCAGCCTGACGAGGTCGTCGAGCTGCCTGCTCACCTTGTCGACGGGACCGTCCATGGCCTCGGCCAGTTCGGTACGCGTGGTCCTGTGCAGGCGCAGCACCGCCGTGTAAAGCGCGGTCTGAGCCGGGTCGAGGCCCAGGGTCGCGAGAGGATCGGGCAGGGTGGGTGACTCGCTGGGCATGTAAGGGGCTCCGTAGGGGGGACACGGGCGTGTCGTGAGAATAACTCGGCGATACGTCCTTGTCCGCTCCTTGCGTGGACTCCTTGGCCACATGTGCAACTTCGTGCAATTGCACGTTTTCACATTGCGGTGTGCCGATGAGTAACGCAGGCTTAACCCAGCGTCGGCATCCACTTGAGCTGGCAGCGCTTGCCATCAGGACGCGGAGGGGGGTTCGGTGGCGCTTTATGCGCTTCCGCCCGGATGTCGGTGGCCGGAGGATGGGGCGGATCACCGACCGCCCCATCCTCCGGCTCTTTGGGATGCCGGGGGTACGACGGGCCGTGGGGGTCATCGTGCTCCCGGCCTCGGGACGTTTTGCATGTAGGCCCTAGACTTGCCTCATCAGCATCGGCAGGAGGGGCCGCAGCATGTCCAAGTTCACCGAGACGGGTCTGACCTTCGACGACGTGTTGCTCGTCCCCAGCTATTCAGATCTGCAACCAGGTGACGCGGAGACCGGTTCGCGCCTGTCGCGCGGCATCAACCTGTCGATCCCGCTGGTCTCCGCCGCGATGGACACGGTCACCGAGGCCCGCATGGCCGTCGCCATGGCCCGCCAGGGCGGCATCGGCATCCTGCACCGCAACCTGTCGGTGGAGGAGCAGGCCCAGCAGGTCGACCTGGTCAAACGGTCCGAGGCCGGGATGGTCACCAACCCGGTCACCTGCACTCCCGACGACACCCTGGCCGACGTGGAGCGGCTGTGCGCGACGTACCGGATCTCGGGGGTGCCCGTCACCGACCTGTCCGGCGTACTCGTCGGCATCGTGACCAACCGCGACATGCGCTTCGAGACCGACCAGTCCCGGCCCGTGCACGCGGTCATGACTCCCATGCCGCTGGTCACCGCCCCGGTCGGGGTGTCGCGTGACGACGCGTTCGCGCTGCTGCGGCGCAACAAGATCGAGAAGCTGCCCCTGGTCGACCCCGACGGCAGGCTGCGCGGCCTGATCACGGTCAAGGACTTCACCAAGAGCGAGCAATATCCGCTGGCCACCAAGGACGCGGACGGCCGCCTGGTCGTCGGCGCCGCCGTGGGCGTCGGCGGTGACGCGGAGCTGCGGGCCAAGGCGCTGATCGAGGCGGGCGTCGACGTGGTCGTGGTCGACGTCGCGCACGGTCACTCCAAGGGCCTGGCCGACATGGTCGCCAAGCTCAAGGCCAACAGCAAGGTCGACGTCATCGGCGGCAACATCGCGACCAGGGCGGGCGCCCAGATGCTCGTCGACGCGGGCGCCGACGCGGTCAAGGTCGGCGTGGGCCCCGGCTCCATCTGCACCACCCGCGTCGTGGCCGGCGTGGGCGCGCCGCAGGTCACCGCCATCTACCAAGCGTCGCTGGCGTGCGGGCCGGCCGGTGTGCCGGTCATCGGCGACGGCGGTCTGCAATACTCCGGCGACATCGTCAAGGCCATCGCCGCCGGCGCCGACACGGTCATGCTCGGCTCGCTGCTGGCCGGCTGCGAGGAGTCGCCCGGTGAGCTGATCTTCATCAACGGCAAGCAGTTCAAGTCGTACCGGGGGATGGGCTCGCTCGGCGCGGTCCGCAACCGCGAGCGCGGCGGCATGTCCTTCAGCAAGGACCGCTACGCGCAGGCCGACATCGGCGGCGAGGACAAATACATCCCCGAGGGCATCGAAGGCCAGGTCCCCTTCCGGGGCCCGGTCGCGGCGGTCGCCCACCAGCTCGTCGGCGGCCTGCGCCAGGGCATGTGGTATGCCGGCTGCCGCACGATCACGCAGATGCACACCGACTGTGAGCTCATGCCGATCACGGCGGCGGGACTCACGGAGAGCCATCCCCACGATATTCAGATGACCGTGGAAGCCCCGAATTATCACAGAAGGTAAGACATGACTCAGCAGGTGGAGATCGGCCGGGGCAAGACCGGTCGCCGGGCCTACTCGCTCGACGAGATCGGCCTCGTACCCTCCCGGCGCACTCGTGACCCGGAGGAGGTCTCGATCGCCTGGCAGATCGACGCTTACCGGTTCGAGCTGCCCGTGGTCGTCGCCCCCATGGACAGCGTGGTCTCGCCCGCCACCGCGATCGAGATCGGCCGCCTCGGCGGCCTGGCACCCCTCGACCTCGAAGGGCTCTGGACCCGCTACGACGACCCGTCGCCGCTGCTGGAGGAGTGCGCCTCGCTCGACGCCGAGGCCGCGACCAAGCGGCTGCAGGAGATCTACACGGCGCCGATCAAGGAAGAGCTGATCGGCCGCCGGATCGCGGAGATCCGGGAGTCCGGCGTGACCACCGCGGTCCGCCTGTCTCCGCAGCGTACGGTGCAATACCACAAGGCCGTCATCGACGCGGGCGTGGACATCTTCGTCATCCGCGGCACCACGGTCTCGGCCGAGCACGTCTCGGGCCGGGCCGAGCCGCTGAACCTCAAGCAGTTCATCTACGAGCTCGACGTACCGGTCATCGTGGGCGGCTGCGCCACCTACACGGCCGCACTGCACCTCATGCGCACCGGCGCGGCGGGCGTCCTGGTCGGCTTCGGCGGCGGCGCCTCCCACACCACCCGCAACGTGCTGGGCGTGGCCGTACCAATGGCCACCGCGATCTCCGACGTCGCCGCCGCCCGCCGCGACTACATGGACGAATCAGGCGGCCGCTACGTCCACGTGATCGCCGACGGCGGCATGGGCACGTCCGGCGACATCGCCAAGGCCATCGCCTGCGGCGCCGACGCGGTCATGGTCGGCTCCCCGCTCGCCCGCGCGACGGAGGCCCCTGGCCATGGCTTCCACTGGGGCTCGGAGGCACACCACCCGGACCTGCCTCGCGGGCGGCGGGTGGCTTTCGGCCAGGTGGGCAGCTTGGAGCAGATCCTGCACGGGCCGTCCAGCGTGGCTGACGGGTCCATGAACCTGATGGGGGCGTTGAAGCGGGTGATGGCTTCGACGGGCTACTCGGACATCAAGGAGTTCCAGCGCGTCGAGGTAGTCGTCGCGCCTACGCAGCGCTGACCATTTGGGCGCCCCCCGCTTCGGACACAAACGGCTTCGCGGGTGGGCGCTTCGCGCTTCGGGGGCAGGCGTTGCTTCCAGTCGGGCCGTGGGCCCGACCCCTGAGGGGCCTCGCTCCGCTCGGACGCCCTTCTGGGCGCGGCTCCGCCGCGCGCTTCGCCTACGGCATACCAGTTGGCCCCAAGCGTCGAGAATCGCCGCGGAATGCGCGACCTGGACATGGCCGACCTCCACGAGGAGGACGAAGACGAGTGAGTCGCCTCCGGCCCGGCGGGCTACCGGCCGCTGTGGGATCGCGACACGCTCGTTGACCGGCCCCCGGGCAGATCCCGGCCGGCCGCGGGGCCGGGGGCCGGGGCACGGCGTGGTCAGTGGGTGCCTGGTCTGGGGATATGGACGCCGGCGGCGCGGAGCTTGGTCTCGATGAGCGCGACCCCCCGGGCCGCGGCCGATCCCTGCTCTTCGCCGTGGAGGGCGATCAGCTTGTACCGGGTCGCGGCCTCGGTGCGGGCTTGCAGGCCGGTCACGATCTTCAGCTGTGCGGGATTGGCGAGGAAGTGGTCGGCCATGGCGGTGGCGAGCTCGGCGATGCGAGGGTCGTCCGGTTCCCAGCCCGCGGCTTCGGCGCCGCGCTTGATCAAGGCGACGAACCGGGTGTCTTCGAGGGCGTGCTCGACATGAGTGAGGTAGTCGTCGAAGCCCTCGGGGACCAGGGCCCTGGCCAGCACCCAGCCCTCCCTGGCGGCCGCCACCTCCGCTGCGGGGAAGCCGAGGCCGGATAGCCGCTCCAGCAGCGCCGCAGCACGGTCGGGCAGCAGAGCCCGGTCACCATCGGCGAGCCGACGCAGCGTGTCACGCTGCGCGATCAACTCCTCGATCCGTTCGTTGAGCTGCCGCTCGACGTCGGCGAGCGCGGTGGCGAACAGCGCGGGGTCGGCGTCGAGCAGAGGCCCGATCTCGGCCAAGGGCACCCCGGCGGCGGCCAGCGTTCGGACCTGCACAAGCCGCAACAACTCGGCCGATCCGTACCTCCGGTAGCCGGAGCTGTCGCGTTCCGGCTCCGTCACCAAGCCAAGCTTGTGGTAGTGCCGCACCGTCTTCACCGTGACACCGACGAATGCCGCCGCCTGCCCGATCGTGACTCCGTTCATCTGCGAAATCCTGCCTTGTGCGCTAGCTCGGCCACTAAGCAGACCCCAGCCGAGCATGTGGACGGGCCACGCCGAGCTCGGCATGGCCCCGCTTCGCGTTCTACCTGATGCCCGGCCGGAAGGGGTCGCCCCCGGAGGCGTACGGGTCACAGGTGCTCAGTCCGTCGGCTGAGCCGGATCGGCCTGCCCGCCACCGAACACCTCGTTGAGGAGCCTTTGCTGAGCGTTCTGGAATGCTGCCGCGATGGACAGGTCGGCGTCGTCCACGCAGTTCAGTGCGGCGATCAGGGTCTTGCTGCCGTCGGGTGTGCTGTACATCAGCGCCGCGTGGCCCACGGCGGCGCCGTTGTGGGAGATGACCGTGCCGTCGTCCGTGGTCACCACGAACACTCCCAGGCCGTAGTCCATGTTCGGGATGCCCGTCGGGTGTGGGGTGCACATCTCGGCCAGCAGCGGGGCCGGCAGGAGCTTGCCGCTCAGCAGCGCGGAGATGAACGTGTGGAGGTCTCGGGTGGTCGAGATCATGTCACCGCCGCTGGAGATCCAGGAGGGGTTCTGGCGGGTGATGTCGATCGTCTTCTGCTCGCCGGCGTCCTCGTACCGGTAGTAGGCGTGGGCGTGCGGCGCGGGGATCTCCGGCGAGGCATCCGGCACCATGGTGCCGGACAGCCCGAGCGGCCCCAGGATCAGCCGCCGCATCTCCTCGGCGACCGAACGGCCGGTGACCCCCTCGATCAGCAGCCGGGTCACCACGTAGTTGGTGTTGGAGTAGCTCCAGCCCGTGCCCGGCTCGAACCGCGCAGGCTTGGACAACGCCAGACGTACGAGTTCCTCCGGCCGGTAGGTCTTGAGCCGGTTGTCCACCCACTCCTTGCCTGTGGTGCCGTAGGGGATGGGGATCCCTGGTACGACCGTCCCGTCGTCGTAGACCTCGCCACTGAAGTTGAACAGCCCGCTGGTGTGCCGCAGCAGCATCCGCACCGTGATCCGCTCATCCAGCCCGAAGTCGGGCAGATAGTACGCCGCCGGGGTGTCCAGCCCGATCTTGCCCTCAGCCACCAGTTGCAGCACCAGGGTCGCGGTGAAGGTCTTGGTGTTGCTGCCAATCCGGACATGTCCGTTGATCGGCGGCTTGGCGGTCCCGCCCAGCTCGGCCGCCCCGGCGCTGCCGGCCCACTCGCCCCGCTCATCGTGCACGCGCAGCGACACCCCGACGAAACCGGAATCGACGATCTCCTCGATCGCCTTCTGCAGCTCCGGGCGATCCTGCCCGGCAGCCGCCTCCGGCACGGCCCCGTTGTCCGCGGCGGCTACCCTGGCGGCGTCGAGAGCTGCGGTGATCTTGCGGGCCATCTCGGCCGCGGCAGGGCTTGGCTGGCCCTGGTGAATCTGGGCGGTTTCGACGGCGATGAGAACGGTGCCGCGGAAGTTGTCGGCCTCGGCCGGATCCTGCTTATTCAGCAGGTTCATGGCCGCGGTCAGGGCCGGCAGCACGCGGTCGGCGATCTCGGCCACGGACTTGCCGGCCAGGTCCTTGCCCTTGGGGTACTCGGCGAGCACGTGCCCGATCAGACCGGTGGCCGAGCCCAGCGCGATGCTGCCGGTGGAAGCGATCTTGTGGGGCTTGCCGGCGGCGCCGTTGGCGGCCATCAGCGACACGGCGCCGTACGCGGCAGTCCGCAGGGTGCTCTTGTCCTGGTCGGAAAGGGTGATCGTCATGGTGGTTCGATCCTTCGAATGGGTGATGTCGGGGTCGGCGTCCTGCCGCTGCGCCGAGCTTCCACCCTGACCCAAGGTCAACCTCAACCGTGATCTGGCTCACAGCCACGGCGACGTGGGGCGCTGCGTTGTGTGGGTAGAGATGTCCACCAAAGCCGGCGATCTGGTGGTCACTTGATCTTCCACAGCCGGGCGGTGCTGTCCCAACTGCCAGTGGCGAGGGTTTTGCCGTCCGGGCTGAACGCCACCGAAGATACCGAGCCGGTGTGGCCGGTGAGGGTGGCGGTGGCGCGGGCGGTGGCCACATCCCACAATCGGGCCGTATTGTCATCGCCGCCGGTGGCGAGGGTCTTGCCGTCCGGGCTGAACGCCACCGAAGAGACGTCGTCGGTGTGGCCGGTGAAAGCGGTGGTGGTGCGGCTGGTGGCCACGTCCCACAGCCAGGCGGTGTCGTCGTCGCTGCCAGTGGCGAGAGTTTTGCCGTCCGGGCTGAACGCCACAGCAGTGACGTTGTTGGCGTGGCCCATGAGGTTGACAGTGCGGCCGTGGGCCACTTCCCACAATTGGGCGGTGTCGTCGTCGCTGCCGGTGGCGACGGTTTTGCCGTCCGGGCTGAACGCCACCGCGGTGACGTTGTTGGTGTGGCCGGTGAGCGTGGCGGTGGTGCGCCCGGTGGCCACATCCCACAGTCGGGCGGTGTAGTCGCCGCTGCCGGTGGCGAGCATCTTGCCGTCCGGGCTGAACGCCACTGAAGAGATCCACCCGGTGTGGCCGGTGAGGGTGGCGGTGGTGCGGCGGGTGGTCATGTCCCACAAGCGGACGGTGCTGTCATGGCTGCCGGTGGCGAGTATTTTCCCGTCCGGGCTGAACGCCACCGAAGACACCGGGTTAGTGTGGCCGATGAGGCCGGCGGTGCTGCGGCCGGTGGCCACGTCCCACAATCGGACGATTTCGTTGTCGTTGCCGGTGGCGAGGGTTGTGCCGTCCGGGCTGAACGCCACCGCAGTGACGTCGTCGTCGTTACCGGTAGCGAGGGTGATATAGGGGGTGGATTCGGCGTCCAGCAGCAGGAATGCCGCGGAGACGCCAGCGAGGGCGGCTGCCCCGAGACCACCGAAGAGAACGGTGCGGCGCCGGATCCGGCGTGGGGCGGGCGAGGACGTCTCCGCCGGCGCGGGGGTGGTCTTCTCTGGTCGCGGAGCCACCGGTTGTACGCGCAGGGTCGGTGTCCGGTCTGCCGGGGGCGGGTCCGGTGTGTCGATCACCTCTGCTGGAGGGCGTCGGCTCACCCGAACCTCGGGCAACTGGCGCAGCCGTTCGGCGACGAACGCGGCGTTCTGGGGCCGGTCGTCGGGTTGTTTGGCCAACAGGTCCAGCACCAGCGAGTCGAGATGGTCGGGGATCTCCGGGCGCGACGACTTCGGTGACGCCGGGTGCCGGTCGAGGTGCTGGTAGAGGATCGCGCCGACATTGGAGCCGGTCTCGACCCAGGTGGTCCCGGTGAGCAGTTCGTACAAGACGCAGCCGAAGGCGTACAGGTCGGTGCGGTGGTCGACTTGCCCGCCTTGGATCTGCTCGGGCGCCATGTACAGCGGGGTCCCCGCCGAGGAGCCGGTGGCGGTGATCTTCGTGGCGTCGGCCAGGCGGGCGATCCCGAAGTCGCAGATCTTCACCCGACCCTCCTCCAGCAGGAACAGGTTGGCCGGTTTGATGTCACGGTGCACCACGCCACCGCGGTGGGCGGCGGCAAGCGCATCGGTGATCTGGACGGCTAACTCCCTCACCTGCTCGATCGGCAGGCCCATGGGATTGGCGATGAGCAGGTGGCGCAGGTCGCGGCCGACCATCAGCTCCATCACCAGAAACAGCCAGGGCTCGTTCTCATGCCGGTGTTCGTCGATGTCGAAGACCGTGGTGATACCTGGATGATTCAACGTCGCGGCGACCTCGGCCTCTCGCCGGAACCTGGCCACCCCGGTCGGTTCCGCCGCGATCGTCAACGGAAGGATCTTGACGGCGACCGGACGCCGGAGCCGCAGATCGACCCCCCGCCACACCTCGCCCATCCCGCCCCGGCCCAGCGGCTCCTCCAGCCGGTATCGCCCGGCCAGCTCCACCTTCCGCTGCACCATCGCCTCCAGCCCTGCCCGCACCCAAGGAAAGATCACACCGCCGCTACATTCCATCAGGTATGCGCGGCTGGAGTAGGCAGGTTTCCTCTTCCGTGGGCTGAATGTGTGATTCGCTGCGGCGAGGACGGTGTGGGCATCGGCCTTCCAGATCGTCCAGTCGAGAGCACGTCGTACGACCGTTGCCTCGAAAACATCAGAAACCAAGATCCAGACTGTGTTAAGGTCACGAACCTGCATCGAAGGGGGCATCGATGACGGGGTGTAAGTGTCATCAGTCAACGGGCGAAGAACCGCAAAGAGCTGCGAGATCCTCGCCCATGGCCGGGCTTGGACGGGACAGCTCCGGCGATGAGGTGGGATCACCGTCACCGTCACCGGCGGGTCGGCTGGCCGTGTGACGGCTGCCGTCGAGTGTCCTCTACGGACGATGCCCAGGCCGATCAGGTTGGGGCATCGACTCCCAGACGCAGAACGGCCCGGCTCCAGGGCGGTGTGACGGCAGTGGCCGCGAACAGTGCCGATCCCATCGGCGTTCGGCTGCCGAACCGAAGCCCGCATCACCTGAATCCCTGGAGCGTGAACATCTACCGAAGAGGATCAAGAAACTTGTCCATCTTCCGCACCAGAACGAGTCGTCGTGCTGCGGCCGCGCTGTCCGCCGCCTCGGTGCTGTTATGCGCCGCGACACCGCCCGCCCAGGCCACCGAGACCGGCGAGGTCGCGACCTTCCTGCAGGAGGCCATGAACGAACTGCGCTTCGAGCAGGTCCTCGACTTGGCGCCGCCGACATCCCCGCAGGCTCGGACGCTTTCTTATGGTGTCGACAAGGACGCGAAGACGGCCGCCGACTATGCCCGGCTGTTCGCCAATGCGGCCGACCCCAAACCCATCGTCCAGCAGCCGCAACTCGACGTGACCGTACTGGAGCTGGACCGGCGGGGCCGGCCGGTGTCGTCCGGCACGGTCCTGATGAGCCCGCAGTATCCGAACGGGATCGTCGTGCCGGTGGACCAGAACTTCCACACTGATCAGGTGCGATGGCGGCAGTGGGATGACGCGGGATGGTACGCCAACCAGGGCAAGGGCACCATCGACATCGTGCCGGGCCGGGAGAACGCGCCCATCGACTTCATGCTGCCCTACCCGGCCTCCGTCCTGAAACTGATGGTCAACTTCGGGGTGCTGCGCCTGGTGGACAAGGGCGTGATCAAGCTCGACGACACCTACGACTACCAGCCGACAACGGTCAGCTCACTGTGCGGTGGACCGTCGAGCAACACCATCAGCGCCTACATGGACGCCTCGATCACCTCCTCCTCCAACGCCGCGTCCTGTGCGCTGGTGAAGCTGCTGCACGACAAGGGCGCGGTGGACGAGCTCAACCAGACCTTCCAGGACCTGGGCCTGGAGACCATGCAGCTGAAGAACACCAACCCGGCCAACGGTGGCCGCTGGTCCAACCCGGTCACGATGAGCTCGTTGGACACGGCCAAGCTGCTCACGCTGGTCGATGGCGTACAGGGCACGGCGTGGACCGCCCCCAACGGTTCACCGGTCACCGGCGCGGTGCTGAGCCCCACCTCCCGCCAGGTCTTCAAGAAGCTGCTCGGCGAACAGGGCTTCAACGACATGCTCTCCACCACCAACCGGTGCGGCAGCGCCTACCCGGCTGCGGGCATCCCGCAGCGGGTGGCTTCGCGGTGGGTGGCCGCCGACGGCACGGTGACGGTCGAGGGCAACAAGTTCGGCAAGGACGTCCGGCCCTGCAACAAGCAGGCGCAGGTCACGTTCGCACACAAGACCGGCTGGGTCGGCAACTCGGGAGCTGACGCGGGCATCGTGCGGTCCCTGCCGGGCAAGGCGGGCCGCCACTACGTCGTCGTGGCCTTCACCAACCTCGGCACCCAGTACGTGGACGCCAACCGGCCGGCCACCGAGCCCGGCGTCTACCCGGTCGCCTATACCGAGAAGCTGGCCCAACTGGGCTCGGCGATCGACCGGTACGAGGCCGCCTGGCTCGCCCGGCGCACCAAGAGCTGATCATCCGCATGGGCCCGCCGCGTTGACGGCGGGCCCATGACCAATGTTCCCGGCCCGCGACCATCGCGCGCCGGGAACATTGTCATCTCTGCTCACTCTCATAACGCTTTTCCGGCAGCTGACCAAGAAGGGATGTAATCGACGAAGGGAGCATGGCCGGTGCGTCGCAGACAGTCGGACATCGCCACAGACCCGGAGGCTTTCGAAGCCTTCTACCGGCGCCACGTCGACGCGATCGCGCGGTTCCTGGCTCGCCGGGTCGATGATCCGCACACGGTCGCCGATCTGGTGGCCGAGGTTTTCGTCGCGGTGCTCGACTCCGCCCACACCTACCGGCCCGGGCTCGGCAGCGAGATCGCGTGGTTGTACGGCGTGGCTCGCAACACTCTCTCGGCCGAGCGGCGGCGGGCGTTCAAGGAGACGAGGCTGGCCGATCGCCTAGGCGGGCGAAGGCTGCTCGACTCCGATGACCTCGCCGAGTTGGAAGAGCGGATCGACGCGGAAAGCGTGGCCAGGCGGGCCTTCCAGGCCATGGCCGGATTAGCGGACGGTGATCGCGCGATGCTCGAACTGGTCGTCATCGACCAGCTCACCGTCAGCGAGGCGGCCACTGCTCTGGGCATCCGGCAGGGGGCCGCCAGGGCCAGGCTGCACCGCGCTCGCCACGCGCTCAGGAACGTGCCGGAGATGGCTCCCTTCGTTATGGAAGGAATGCGATGAGATTCAAGGAGCAGCTGCTGATGGAGCTCAAATCCGAAATCGCCGCCCGTAACACGGCTAGACGTGTGGTCGTCAGGCGGCGTCTGCTCGCCGGAGTGGCGGTGGCCGCGATGGCGGCGGCTGCGGCCGTCGCGGTGCCGTTCCTGACCGGGTCGGAGACCCCGGCCTACGCGGTGACCAAGAACGGCGACGGCTCGGTCACCCTGAAGATCGCCGAGTTCAGAGACCCCGGTCAGGTGGAGAAGGACCTGGCGGCAGCCGGCGTGACCGCTGACGTCTCCTACGTCAAGCCCGGCACCCGATGCGCCACCGGCCGCGGCGACGCCGACTTCGGCCCCTCGTTCTCCAAGGAGGAGATCACCAGTAAGGATCCCGCGGTCCAGAAGAGGGTCAGGGAAGCGATCGAGAACTCGGTGAACAGCAAGACGTTCAAGTTGGGCGGCGGCGAGGTCCGGATCAGTCCGCAGTACATCAAGCTGGGGCAGACCGCCGTCATGGAGTTCGTCGAGAACGCGGACCAGACCTCGGGGCCGGAGAAGCCCCGAGCTCTGTGGGGGTTCAGCGGCTATCTCGTCACCGGTCCGGTCAAGCCGTGCAAGGTCATCGACGACCCCTCCTGGGACAAGATGCCCGATCCCAAGACGCACCCTGAGGCTTACCCGCCGCCCGGTAGCTGACCCTGGGTAGCTGACCCTCTCCAGGTGGGAGTCCGGCGGGCGGCGCCACCCGCCTGCCGGACTCCCGTTCGGCAACCATCACGCGATCTGGCGGCCGTCACGCGATCCGCCGGCGGTGCGCGGCTGGACGAGGGAGGCGGGACGGTGGTCCCGGTAGCCGTCGGTGGCCACGATGAGCTCGTGCAGGGTGCCACGTTCGGCGCCCGCGTGGCCGGCGTCCTCGACGATCCGCAGCTCCGCCTCCGGCCAGGCCAGATGCAGGTCCCACGCCGCGTCGGGAAGTGTCTACGCTGCTTGCCTGATGTTCAAATGGCGAGACATAGTTCTTCCTTTTGCCCGGTGCGACTGTCGCATCACCGGGTCGCGATCGTTCCGGACGGTGGAACTGTCACGCTCGTAGGTTGCCGGACATCTACCGGCATGTGACATTCCTGAAGAAGGACGATGATGTGGGCACGGCGGAGTCCCGGCGGCGCTTCGAAGAGATCTACACGGAGCACTACGCCGCGGTCTCCGGCTATGTCCGGCGGCGTACCGACCACCCGGACGACTGCGCCGATGTTCTCGCCGAGACGTTCACCACGGCCTGGCGGCGGCTGGCGGACCTGCCGGCCGGTGACGAGGTCAGGCTGTGGCTCTACGGCGCGGCCCGGCGGATCCTGGCCAACCAGCGCCGCGGGGCCCTGCGCCGTACGGCCCTGACACTGCGCCTTCGCGAAGAGCTCTCCGCGTACGTCGGCACGACGTTTGACCAGGCCCCGGAAGGGGCCAGGGAGGCGTTCGCGCGCCTGTCGGACGACGACAGGGAGTTGCTGTCACTCGTGGGCTGGGAAGAGCTCAGCGCCACCGAGATCGCCAAGGTGCTGGGCTGCTCGCGGGTGGCGGTGCGCCAGCGCCTGCACCGTGCCCGCAAGCGCCTGGCCAATGAGCTGGCCGCCACCGACGTCGACCTGAGCACGTACGGCCCGCGTGCCGTAAGCCTCGCCAAGGAGAGCACATGACACTCGACAACGTCGTCAGAAGCCTGGCCCCGGACTCCGGCCCCGGCCTCACACCGGGCGCGCGGGAGATGCTGACCCAGATCATGGACATGGCCGAGCCCGCTCCGCGCGCCCGGCGCGCGAGGTGGCGGCCGTTGATCGCGTTGCCGATCGCGGCGGCGGTCACCGCCGCGGGCTGGTCGGCCACGGTCGTTCTTGGTGCCACGCCCGCCGCCGCGCTGGACATCAAGGATGAAGGTGATCACTACCTCATCGAGGTCAAGGACCTGTACGCCAACAGCGAGGTGTACGAGACACAGCTCAAGGACTCGGGCCTCGACATCTCACTCAAGGTCGTGCCCGTCTCCCCTTCCTTCGTGGGCGAGATCTCCCCCGACACCCCGGGATGGACCAGTGGCCCGTTCCCCTACGCGGACAAGATCAAGACGATCGACCGCCCGGAGGGGTGCGATTTCTCGCGTAGCTGCCCGATCGGGCTCACCATCGCCAAGGACTTCACCGGCAAGGCCGAGATCAAGCTCGGCCGTAAAGGCCGTCCCGGGGAGGAGTACCAAGCAGTCGCCGGCCTGCACGATCGGGGCGAGCCCCTGCACTGCAAGCCGTTCTACAACCGCCGGGTCAGCGAGGTTCGGGGGAGCCTGGCCGCGCTCGGTATTTCCATCACCGACTTCTCGATCAAAAAGCCCGGCCAGCGGGGCGAGGACACGGAGGCCAGCACATCCGTGCCCGACTCCATGTACGTGACCGGTGGCGGGATGTCCGAGCTCGGCAAGGCCTTCCTCATCGTCAGCGAGACGCCGATGGAGGAGGAGCTCATGCGCACGATCCTGCGGAAGGAAGGCTGCGCCGCCGACGAGAAGAGCACGTCATGATCGCCGCCAGGGTGCTGATCGGTGCACTGCTGCTCTCGGCGACCGCCGCGACACCGTTATCGGCCGCCCAGGCGAGCGCCGGACCCGCCGGGAACACGGTGACCCTGATCACCGGTGACCGCGTCATGGTCGCCAGCAAGGGATACCGCGTGACACCCGGCCCTGGCCGCGAGGTGACGTTCACGGGGCAGGTGCAAGGGGGCCACCTGTACGTGACACCATCCGACGCCACGCCGCTGATCGCCAAAGGCGTCCTTGACAAGCGCTTGTTCGACGTCACCCAGCTGCTGGGATGGGACTACGGCGACGCCACCACGCAGGACATCCCGCTCATCCTCCAGTCGCGGGACGAGTCCGCCGCCCGGTTGCGGGGCGCCGGGCAGGTCCGGCGGCTCGCGGACGTGGGCATGACCGCGCTGCGCTTGCCCAAGACGGGCGCCGCCGAGATGTGGCGGGACCTGACGGGCCAGGGAGCCCGCACACTGGCCGGGGGGACGGTCAAGCTCTGGCTGGACGGCCGCCGCTCTTTCAGCCTCGACGAGAGCGTCAAGCAGATCGGCGCCCCTGAAGCGTGGAAACAGGGCTTCACCGGCAAGGGCGTCAAAGTCGCCGTACTCGACTCCGGGTACGACCCCGACCATCCGGATCTGAAGAACGTGGTCAAACAGGCGCGCAACTTCAGCGATGAACCCGATATCCGCGACAACATCGGGCACGGCACCCATGTGACGTCGATCGTCGCGGGGGCGGACGAGAAGTACAGGGGTGTGGCGCCGGACGCGGAGATCGCCCTCGCCAAGCTGGGCAGTGCCTCTTTCACCGACTCGGCCCTGCTGACCGCCATGGAGTGGGCCGCCGTCGAGGTCAAGGCCAAGATCGTCAATATGAGTCTCGGCGCACCCGACACCCCTGAGCTCGACCCCGTGGAGCAGGCGGTGAACACGCTGTCGGAACGGACCGGCGCGCTGTTCGTCGTGGCTGCGGGCAACGACCCCATCAACCCGGTGAGCAGCCCCGGCACCGCCGACGCGGCCCTGACGGTAGGTGCCGTGGACCGGCAGGGCCGGCTGGCCCCCTTCTCCAGCAAGGGACCGCGCGACGGCGACCACGCGATCAAACCGGACGTCACGGCGCCCGGCGTCGGCATCGTGGCCGCGCAGGCCGGCGGCGGCCACGTCGCGATGAGCGGCACCTCGATGGCCGCGCCGCACGTGACCGGAGCCGCCGCGATCCTCGCCCAGCGCCATCCCGACTGGACCGGTTCCCGGTTGAAGGCGGCCCTCGTCGGCACCGCCGTGCCCACGGTGGACGCGACGCCGTACCAGCAGGGTGCGGGCCTGGTGGACCTGGTACGCGCGCTGGCCCAGCCCGTGGTAGCCGAACCGGCCAACCTGCAGGCAGTCTTCCCCTTCGGCGCGGCCGATCAGGTGCAGACCAGGATCGTCACCTACACCAACGCGGGCGACACCCCGGTCACGCTTGACCTGGCCGGGGAGGGTGAGCTGCTCCACCTCTCCGCCGAACGCGTCGAAGTGCCCGCGCACGGACAGGCATCGGTCACCCTGACGTTCGACGCACGTGGCAAGGCGACCGGCGACCATACGGGAATCGTCACCGCCGGATCCGGGAAACAGGTGATCAGGACGCTGGCCGGCGCGTACATCGAGCCGGAATCCCACAACGTGACCATCACCGCCGTCGGCAGATCCGGTACGCCCGCCGACCCGCAGGCCCGCATCTACAATCCGGACACAGGTGCCGAACGCGACCTGTTCTTCGAGCAGGGCAGCGCCCGCATCCGGTTGCCCAAGGGCCAGTGGAACCTGTTGACGGAGACCTCGGAGCCCGAAGGCAGCACGATCGCCCACGCCATCATCACCGTGGGCGAGACGGACCAGCAGGTGGCGCTGGACGCGCGCGCGGGCAAACAGGTCCGCTTCGCGATCGACGACCCGGACGCGGTGCAGCAGCGCGGTTTCGACTTCCAGGTGGCGTTCGGGAAGTGGGCCATGACCTGGCTCACGTTCAAGAAATATCCGGACAGGCTGTTCGTCGTCCCGACCCGCCAACCCGGACTGAAGCTCATGATCAGAAACATGTGGGTGAACCAGACCACGGTCTACGACCTGGCTCAGCGCCACGTCGACGAGATCCCGGACGAACCCGTCTACGCGGCCAAGCGGCGCGACCTGGCGAAGACGACGACCACACACCGGGCCTCCGGCGTGGCGGCCAAGGGCATCCTGTGGACCGGGGCGCGCCTTGGTGACGCCCCTGACGAGTTCCTTCAGGCGCCCCTGGACGAATTCGATCTGCCCAGCACGCTCACCCATTACCGCACACCCGGCCTCGTCTGGGACAGCCAGCTCCAGGTCGGCACCGCGACGATTGCGGACGAGGGAAGAACCGCGCGGCGCGGGGCCACCCGGCAGGTGTGGAACGCCGCGGTGACGGGGCCTTCGCTCGCCGGGCTCAACGCACGGCGTACCGGCGACAAGCTGGTACTCAGGGCCGGGGCCATGTTCGCCGACGGCGTCGCGGGACGGGCCGGAACGGACGCCGCGGCCACGGGCTCCGCCACGGTCGCCAGGGACGGGCAGGTGCTCGCCAGGGCCGGCCTCACCGGCTGCGCGATCGAGATTCCCGGCACGTGTGAGCTCCGCGCGAACGTGCCGGGCGAGGCGGCCACGTACACGATCAGCACGTCCCTGCGCCGACAGGTGCCGTACTCGACGTTGTCCACGGCCGTGGACGCCGTCTGGACGGTGCGGTCCGCACACACGGCGGGAGAACGGCCGCTGCCCCTGATGGCGATGCGGTACGCCCCGGCAGGGCTCGACGACCTCAACCGCGCCGCCCCCGGGTCGATGACCCGACTGCCGATGTGGCTGGAGGGCAGTCCCGGCGCCCCGGTCAAGAGCGTCCGGCTGGAGATGTCCGATGACGACGGCGCGACCTGGCGCCTCATCCCCACGGCCCGAGCAGGCTCGGGATGGACGGCGACCGTGCCCAACCCACGCACGCCGGGACATGTGTCGCTGCGAACGCGGGTCGAGGACGCCTCCGGCGCGGGCCTCACCCAGACCGTCATCCGCGCCTACGCCGTGGGGTAGGCGCGGCTTTCCACGACGCCCGTTGCGTCCCTGACCGGAGTTTTGCCGCCCGGGTCGTCGGTGGCGGTCTGCGCCGTGGCTGCCCCCGCGCCCAGAAAGGGCAGCAGCGCACAGGCGGTGTTCCGCGTCCAATTACGGGGGCAGTCTGTGAACCCCGCCCTTGTGCCGCATGCCGGCTCGTCTACGAAGCAGGAGGCTCCGTCTTGGTACATGCGTGGATAGGCTCCTACGAATGAATCGAGTCTGCCTGGTCACCGGGGCCAATCGGGGCCTCGGACTGGAGGTCTGTCGCCAGCTTGCGCTGGCTGGGGACACCGTCATCCTGACCGCCAGGGATCTGGGGAAGGCGGAGAAGGCGGCGAGTGGACTGCGCGGAACCGTGGTACCGCGACAACTGGATGTCGGTGATCCGGAGTCGGTGCGCCGATTCGTCGAGGAGCTGCCGTACGACAAGGTAGATGTCCTGGTCAACAACGCCGCCATCCACTACGACACCTGGCAGCGAGCCGAGAACGCCGACCTCGACGTGGTGCGGGAGGCTCTGGAGACGAACCTGCTGGGGACCTGGCGGGTGACGTTGGCGCTGCTGCCGTCGTTGCGGGCTGGCGATCATGGTCGGGTGGTGAACGTCTCCAGTGAGGCCGGGTCGCTGGCCGTCATGGGAGGCGGCACCCCGGCCTACACCGTGTCGAAGACCGCGCTCAACGCGCTGACCAGGATGCTGGCCGCCGAGCTGCGCGAGGATCGGATCCTGGTGAACTCCGTCTGCCCCGGGTGGGTGGCCACCGACATGGGCGGGGCCGGCGGGCGGCCGGTCGCCGAGGGGGCTCGGAGTGTGCTGTGGGCGGTGGATCTGCCGGATGACGGGCCTACCGGGGGGTTCTTCCGTGACGGCGAGGCTCTGGCCTGGTGATCCACCCGTCAGCCGGCGGTCCGGCGGCGGTGGGCCTTCTGCCTGCAGGCGCCGCCGCAGAAGCGGGGTGGGCGGCCTGTGCGGGAGGTGTGGATGATGGTGTCACACTCCTCGCAGCGGGCTGTGGGCTCCACAGAGGTTTCGTTACGGGCCTCCTGTTTCGTAACAGGTTTCGTTACGGTGGGCAGCGGGGAGCGTCCGGTGCGGAGGCCGTCCAGGGCCAGGGCGGTGGGCCTGCCCGGGGTGGTGCTGTGCGCCTCCATCGTGATGCATCCCGCCATCAGCGCCATGACGTCCGTCAGCTGCGCGTCCGGCCGTACGGCTCCTGCCTGACGAGCCCGGTCGAACAGGGCGGCGAGGGCGACGCCGTAGCGTCGCCGGGCCTCCGGCGCCATCTCCGCCTTCAGGTCCGAGGCGAAGGATTCGCAGAGCGCCTTGTTGAGCCCGGCCTGCTCGACGGTCGATGAGAAGGCGGTGAAGAACGCCTCTCCGGTCTCCGCTTCGCCGGTGGCCAGCAGGGCGGTGAGGTCGTCGGCCAGGCGTTCGATCCGGTCGTGGACCACCGCTTCGAACAGGGCCTCTTTGCTGGGGAAGTGCCGGTAGACCGTGCCCGCGCCGACGCCCGCGCGTCTGGCGATCACGTCGAGCGGCACTGACAGACCCTCCGCCGCGAACGCCTCCTGGGCGGCCGCCAGCACGCGGGCGCGGTTGTGCCGGGCGTCCGCGCGAGCGGCGATCGTCATGTGGCCTCCCATGCGCCGGTTCGGTGCCCGGATTGACAACCGGAACGTGCGTTCCGTAGCGTCTAAGCGGGTTGACCGTTCCGATTCTATGCACAACGAGGAGTTCGCATGTCCGTACCGACATACCCGACCGCCCGAGAGGTCGTCGATCGCTTCTTGCGGGCGTCCGTGGACGGCGGGCTGGCCGACCTGTACGCCCCCGACGTCGTGATCGAAATACCGTTCGCCCCGGCCGGCATCCCTCGGCGCTCGCAGGGGCGTGAGGAGCTGCGGGCCAGGTTCAAGGCCGCTGAAGGCGTGCTGCGCTGGGAGCGGACGGACAACGTGCTGATCCATGAGACCGCTGACCCCGAGGTGGTCATCGTGGAGTTCGACATCCACGGTTGTCTCGTCGCCTCGGGGCGGTCCGTCGTCTCGTCGTACATCATGGTCGTCCGGGTGCGGGACGGCTTGATCGTCCATTCGCGGGACTACGGGAACCCCATGGGCATGGACGAGTACCGCGAGGAGCTGATGAGCGCGCTGAACTCCTAGCGCGCGTACGTCATGAGGACCGTGCCGTTGCCGAACGTGCGCGTCGCGGTCAGGTTGAACAGGGTCGGGCGGAACTCGCCGTGGAAGGCGGGGATGCCCGACCCCGCCACCACCGGGTAGGCCTTGACGACCAGTTCGTCGATCTCCGGCAGCAGCGTGCCGGCCAGCTTGCCGCCGCCGCAGAGCCAGATGCCGAGGCCGTCGTCCTCCTTCTTCAGGCGGCGGACCAGCGCGAGAGGGTCGCCGGAGACGAGTTCAACCGCCGGGTCGTCGATCTCCGGGGTCGTGGTGGAGACGACATACTGCCGCAGGTGGGCGTAGGGGCTGGTCACGCCGACGTCGAGGCCCGGCTGGTAGGCGCCCCGGCCCATGAGCACGGTGTCGAAGCGCTTGTTGGGGGCGTCGAAGCCGATTTGCTTCCGGATGTGGGTGGGGACGGTCTCGGGGAACTCCTCGTTGATGTAGGCGGCCAGGTCGTCGGACAGCGGGTAGAAGTCGAACTCGCCGTTCGGGCCCGCGATGTAGCCGTCGATGGAGGTCGCGACGTAGTAGGTGAGGCTTCGCAAGATGAGCACTCCGTTGATAGTACTGCGGATGAAGTGGCTTCACCGTAGTACTACGACTGGAGTGGTGTCAATCTGTCTCGTGACGTATACGCCGTAAACATCGTTCGTGTACGCTGTATACATGACAGCGGAAGATGCCACGCTCAAGGTCATCCGGAAGAACGGGCCCGAGGGCGGGAAGCTCAGGCGGCGGATCATCATCGTGACGGTGTCCGTGCTGCTGGTGGCCCTGGTCGGCGGCGCCTTCGGGGTCGCCTGGTGGGGGAGCGACTTCGCCATCAAGCCGGACCATCACTTCAACACGCACCCCGACCACTCCAACGTCGTGCTCGAAGTGAAGCGTGTCGGCTCCGGCGAGAACGTGGTCATCGGCTCACCCAACGCGTACACGCGAAGGCGCGGGACATACCGGATGGTGTGGGGCGGCGTCGAAGCGAAGATCGGCGATGTCGTCGCCGGTTCGGCGGGCTCCGTGGAACGGCCCATCCTGAGCGGCCCGGCTCCGTCGGTCGGGACGACGGTGGACGTGACCGGCGTGATGATCAGCGACCCGAAGAGCTCCCTCGGGCTGGACTACTCGGAGGTCTCGGTGCGCACCGAGCTCGGTCCAGCCCCGGCCTGGTACGTACCGGCGTCCGGGTCGACGTGGGTGATCGCGGTACACGGGCAGAACGCTCGGCGCAACGCCATGGTGGCCATCCCGATATTCCACCGGCTCGGCCTGCCGGTGCTCGCGATCACCTATCGCAACGACGAAGGGGCGCCCGCGTCCGCCGACGGTCTGATGCACTACGGCGAATCGGAGTATCGGGACCTGGAGTCGGCGGTTCGCTACGCGCAGAGCAAGGGGGCGAAGCGGGTGGTGTTGTACGGCGGGTCGATGGGCGGCATGATCGTCGGCCAGTTCCTGGCCCGCTCGCCGCTGGCCGGTGTCGTCACCGCGACGCTGCTGGACTCACCGCTGCTCAGCATGCCGATGGTGGCCGCGTTCGGAGGGGAGCATTACGGAGTGCCCGCCCCGGCGATCTGGCTGAGTAACAAGATCACCTATTGGCGCAGCGGTGTCGACATGGATCAGCTGGATCTGATCAACCACCCACCGGCCACGAAGCCGCCGACACTGCTCTTTGCCGGACTGAGTGACACGGAGGCCCCGCCGGCGATGGACCGCGCTTTCGTCGCGGCGGCCAAGAAGGCGCACTGGCCCGTGGAGTACGCGGAGTTCCCCGGCGCGGAGCACTCCGAGTCGTGGAACTCCGACCCCGCCCGCTACGAGAAGGCGGTCACCGACTTCTTCACCCGCACGGTGGTTGCGGCCGAGCGTGGATCCGCTTGAGTGCTCTTCCGGGCTCAGCCGGTGAGGACGCCGAGGAGGTGGGTCACCTCGCGGGCCACCGCGTCGCGGCCCGCCCGCAGGTACTTGCGCGAGTCGACCACCTTCTCGTCGCCGGCCAGGTAGTCGCGTACCGCGCCGGTGAACGCCTTGTTCAGGTGCGTGGCGATGTTGATCTTCTTCATGCCGTGCCGTACGGCCGCGCGCAGAGTGTCGTCGGGCACCCCCGACGAGCCGTGCAGCACCAGCGGGACCGCCACGGCGGCGCGGAGCTCGGCGACGAGGTCCAGGTCGAGCACGGCGTCCTTGGTGGTCATCGCGTGTGAGGTGCCCACGGCGACGGCCAGCGCGTCGACGCCGGTGCGCGCCACATAGTCCACCGCCTCGTGCGGCTTGGTACGCGCGCCCGGCGCGTGCACGCCGTCCTTGCCGCCCACCTCGCCCAGCTCGGCCTCCACCCACACGCCGCGCTCGTGGCACCAGGCGGCCACGTCGGCGGTGGCGGTCACGTTCTCCTCGTCGGGCAGCGCCGACGCGTCGAACATCACCGAGCCGACGCCCAGCTCCACCGCCTCTTCGACCAGGGCGCGATCGGTGGCGTGGTCGAGATGCACCGCCACCGGCACCGTGGCTCCCCTGGCGACCGCGAGGCAGGCGAGCGCGATGGGTTCCAGGGCGCCGTGGTAGCGGACGCAGTTCTCGCTGATCTGCAGGACGACCGGCAGGCCCAGGGCCTCGGCGCCCGCGACGATGGCGGTGGCGTGCTCCAGCTGGATCACGTTGAACGCGCCCACTCCCGCGGGTGATTCGCGGACGATGTCGCCGATTCGGGCGAGGGGCATGACGGCTCCTTAGACGGGGTGAAGACGGTTACTCAAGCGATGACGATGCGGGGGTGGATGTCGGCGTAGACGTCGCGGTCGAAGTCGCCCGCCACGGGCGCCGCGACCGCCGCGGCGCCCAGCGCCGCCGCCCGGGTGAGCCGCTCGGGCCACGGGGACCGCTCCACGAGCCCCAGCGCCAGCCCGGCGACCAGCGAGTCACCGGCTCCGGTCGGATTGCCCTCCACCTTGTACGGCATGCGCGCCCGGAAGATCCCCTCAGGCGTGACGGCCAGCAGACCGTCGGCGCCCATCGACACGACCACCGACTCGGCCCCGCGACCGCGCAGTGCCTGGGCGCCCTCCTCGGGACCACCTTCCGGCACGGCCCGCGCGAGCTCCTCGGCGTTCGGCTTGACGATCGAGGGGCGGCCGCCGGGCGCGTGCCGCAGCGGCTCGCCGTCGGCGTCCACGATGGCGGGCACGCTGTGCTCGGCGGCGATGGCGGCCAGCGTCGCGTACGCGTCGAGCGGCACGCCCCTGGGCAGGCTGCCCGAGATGACGACCGCCTCCGCCGTGGCCAGCAGGTCGGTGAAACGGCCGACCATCCGCCCGAACTCGGCCGCCGTGACCTCCGGCCCCGGCTCGTTGAACAGCGCGGTCCGGCCTCCGGAACCCCGCTCGCCACCCGCCACGGCCCTGGCTCCGAAGTCGCTCGGCGCGGCCCTGCCTCCGGAACCCCGCTCGCCGCCCGCCGCGGCCTGGCCGGAATCCGCGACCACCAGCGTCGTGCGCGAGTCGGCCGCGATCCCCACGAATGCGTGCGGCAGTCCGGCCTCCCGGAGGTCGGCCTCGATGGCCTGGCCGGTCGGGCCGCCCGCGAGGCCGGTGACCAGCACGTCCTGGCCGAGCGCGGCCAGGACGCGGGCGACGTTGACGCCCTTTCCGCCGGCCCGCCGGTGTACGGCGGCGACGCGGTTGACCCCGTCCCAGTCGACGCGGGGCACCTGGTAGGTGACGTCGAGGGCGGCGTTGAGCGTCACGGTCAGGATCATCAGGGCTCCGCGACCCAGGCTCCGCGCTTCATCACGCCCGCCACCTCCAGCTCGTCGGACAGGACCACCAGGTCGGCCGCCTTGCCCACGGCGATCGAGCCGGCGCGGTCGGCGACGCCCAGCACACGGGCGGGCGTCAGTGAGGTGAGCTGGACCGCCTCGGACAGCGTCAGGCCCACCTCCTGGACGGCGCGGCGCAAGGCCACGTCCATGGTGAGCGTGCTGCCCGCGATCGAGTCGCCCTCGGCCAGCCTGGCGACGCCGTCGGTGACGATCACGTCCATGGAGCCCAGCACGTACGTACCGTCGCCCATGCCGGCGGCGGCCATCGCGTCGGTGATCAGCGCGGTCCTGGTGGGTCCGGCCACCTCGTAGGCCAGCCGCAGCATGGCCGGGTGGACGTGCACGCCGTCGTTGATCAGCTCGATCGTGACCCGCTCGTCCTCCAGCAGCGCGGCGATGGGGCCGGGGGCGCGGTGGCCGAGCGACGGCAGCGCGTTGTAGAGGTGCGTGGCCACGGTCGCGCCCGCCTCGATGCCCGCCAGCGTCTGCTCATAGGTGGCGTCGCTGTGGCCGAGCGCGGCGAGCACGCCCTCGGCGGCGGCCATGCGGATCGTCTCAAGGGCGCCGGGCAGCTCGGGGGCGATGGTCAGCATGCGTACGTGCCCGCGTCCGGCCTTCAGCAGCCCGGCGAACTCCCGCGGCGACGGCTCGCGCAGCAGCCCGGGGTCGTGGGCGCCGCAGCGGGCCCGTGAGATGTACGGGCCTTCGAAATGGATGCCGGCCAGCAGGCCGTCGTCGCAGAGCTCGGCCAGTGACGACGTGGCGCGGGCCAGGTCGTCGAGCGCGCCGGTCACCAGGCTGGCCACCATCGTCGTGGTGCCGTGGCGCTCGTGCAGCGCCACGGCGTCACGCGCTTGGTCCTGCTCGCCGGTCGGGAACGAGCCGCCCGCTCCGCCGTGGTTGTGCAGGTCGACGAAGCCGGGCACCACATGCCGCCCGCCCAGGCCGTGGCCCGCGCGGGGGGCGACTCCGTGCCCGACGTGCGTGATGCGGCCGTCTTCGATGGTCAACCACCCGTCGTGGATTCCCTCAGGAGTCACGATGCGGGCGTCGGCGAGAGTAAGGCTCATGAAGAAAGGATCACAGATCGGGTGAGGTGCAGGGGCTCGTCCGGGTCGAGACCCCTGGCGAACGCCCTGGCGACCGCGACCCGCTGCGCCCTGATCAGCTCGGCCATGGGGTCGAGGCCGGTCTGGAAGAACGTGCCGCCGGTCTCCTCGACCTGCTCGCGCAGGCCCTCGGGGGCGGTGCCGAGCATCCAGGTGACGCGGCCGGGGCCGGCGATGCTGATGGGGCCGTGACGGTATTCCATCGCCGGGTACGCCTCGGTCCACGACCGTGACGCCTCGCGCATCTTCAGCGCGGCCTCCTGGGCCAGGCCGACCGACCAGCCGATGCCGAGGAAGCTGAACTGCTCCGCGTCGGTGAGCTCGGCCGGGAGCGGGGCCGCCACGGCCTGCTCGGCGTCGGCGATCGCCTGGGTGAGGTCCTCGCCCAGGCTGGCGCGGAGCATGGCCAGTTGCGTGGTGGCGAACCGGGTCTGCACGACCGACTGCTCGTCGGCGTAGTCGAGCACGATGACATCGTCCGCGGCTGTCATGACCGGCGTGTTCGGGTCGGCGGTGATGGCCGTGGTCCTGGCGTCGGTCCTGCGCAGGAGTTCGAGGACCTCGGTGGTGGTGCCGGAGCGTGTCAGAGCCAGCACGCGATCGTACGAGCGGCCGGTGGGGGCCTCCGAGGCGGCGAACGCGTCGGTCTCGCCCAGTCCCGCCCGCTCGCGCAGGGTGGCGTAGGCCATCGCGATGAACCACGACGTCCCGCAGCCGACGACGGCGACCCGCTCACCGGGGCGGGGCAGCGCGTCGACGGGCACGTTCGCGACGGCGCGACGCCAGCACTCGGGCTGGGAGCCGATCTCGGCCTCGGTGTGGGTGGTCACCACTTGCCTCCCGTGATTGATTATTTCTGCTGTTTTTATAGCATAAAGGAGCAGAAATTTGCACCGGTGGCTTGACCTCCCAGGTTGTGCCACGCTTGGCCCCGACGGATCTCAAAGGGGAGGCATCGTGTCCCGCTACGATCGTTGGAACGCGATTCTCGAGCTGCTCGCGCAGGAAGGACGGCTCTCCGTCGAGGAGGCCGCCCAAGAGCTCGACGTCTCCACCGCCACGATCCGCCGCGACTTCGACCAGCTCGCCCAGCAGCAGATGCTCATGCGCACGCGGGGCGGGGCCGTCGCCCAGAGCGTCAGCTACGACCTGCCGCTGCGCTACAAGACCGCCCGGCACGCCGACGCGAAGCACGTCATCGCCGCGGCGGCCGCCGAGCTGGTCTCGCCGGGCGCCGTGATCGGGCTCAACGGCGGCACCACGACCTCCGAGCTGGCCCGCACGCTGGCCACCAGCCCAGCGCTCGAATCGGGCTTCACCATCGTCACCAACGCCCTGAACATCGCCTCGGAGCTCACGGTCCGCCAGCACGTCAAGATCGTGGTCACGGGCGGCGTGGCCAGGCCGCAGTCCTACGAGCTCATCGGCCCGCTGGCGTCGGGCGTGCTCGAACAGGTGACGCTCGACGTGGCCTTCCTCGGCGTGGACGCGCTCGACGTGGAGCTTGGCGCCTCGGCCCACCACGAGGGGGAGGCCAGCGTCAACCACCTGCTCATCAGCCGCGCCGCGCAGGTCGTGGTGGTGGCGGACTCCTCCAAGATCGGTAAGAGGGCGTTCTCCCGCATCTGTCCCACCAACCAGATCGACACGCTGGTCACCGACGCCCAGCTCTCCGACTCCCTCGCCGGCGAGCTGACCGACGCGGGCGTGAAGGTCATCCGCGCCTGACGCTCCCGCCTCAGCGCGGTTCCCCTGCTCCTCCGTCTCAGTGTGCTCGTGCCCGCCTCCGTCTCAGCGTGCTCGTGCCCGCCTCCGTCTCAGCGTGCTCGCCCACTCTTCCGCGGGCCGTAACGGCGCTCGGCCACCATCCGGTCAGCGGCCGTCTCCTGGAGGCCCTCAGGCATGGTCGGCGGGTGGCGGGTATCCCATGCGTGCCGTACAAGAAAAGAGTGAAGTTTGTCGCAGGAGAGCCTGCGGCGGGTAAGAGGAGGGGCATGGCGGGAAGGGGAATCGCCCGGCTTGGGCCTGGAGAGCGGACCTCGGCGCTGGGTTGGATGGGGGCACAGGAACTCGACGTGGTCGTGGTCGGCGGGGGAGTCGTCGGCGCGGGGATCGCGCTTGACGCCGTCACCCGAGGGCTCGACGTCGGCCTGGTGGAGGCGCGCGATTTCGCCTCCGGTACGTCGTCGCGATCCTCCAAGCTGATCCACGGCGGCCTGCGCTACCTGGAGCAGCTCAATTTCGAGCTGGTCAGAGAGGCGTTGCAGGAGCGGGCGCTGCTGTTGCAGCGGATCGCGCCGCACCTGGTCCGGCCGGTGCCGTTCCTGTTTCCGATGACCCACCTCGGGTGGGAGCGGCCATACGTGGGGGCGGGGGTGGCCCTCTACGACGCCCTGGGGTTCGCCTCGGGGCTGGCCCGCGGGGTGCCGGGGCATCGGCACCTGTCCAGGAGCAGGGCGTTGCGGCTGGTGCCCGCGTTGAAGCGGACCGCGTTCACCGGCGCGGTGCAGTACTGGGACGCGCAGGTCGATGACGCGCGCTACGTGATGACGATGCTGCGCACGGCGGCCACCTACGGCGCGCACGTGGCGCCGCGGGCCCAGGTCGTGGGGTTCCTGCGCGAGGGGGAGCGGGTCACCGGGGTACGGGTGCGCGACCTGGAGAGCGGCGCCGAGCTGGACGTACGCGCCCGTCAGGTGGTCAACGCGACCGGCGTGTGGAGCGACGACATCCAGGAGCTGGTGGGCGGCCGGGGACAGATCCATGTACGGGCCTCCAAGGGGGTCCACCTGCTGGTGCCGCGCGACCGGATCCACTCGCTCACCGGAATCATCCTTCGCACCGAAAAATCCGTACTTTTCGTGATTCCGTGGGGGCGGCACTGGATCATCGGGACCACCGACACCGAGTGGAAGCTGGACAAGGCGCATCCCGTGGCGTCGCGGGTCGACATCGACTACCTCCTCGACCACGTGAACGCCGTCCTGTCCGTGCCGCTGACGCGGGACGACGTCGAAGGCGTCTACGCGGGGCTGCGGCCGCTGCTGTCAGGGGAGTCGGAGGAGACATCGAAGCTGTCGCGCGAGCACGTGGTGGCGCATCCGGTTCCCGGTCTGGTGATGATCGCCGGCGGGAAATATACGACTTATCGGGTTATGGCGAAGGACGCCGTCGACGCCGTCGCCCACGGGCTCGACCAGCGGGTGCCGAGGTCGTGCACGGACCGCGTCCCGCTCGTGGGCGCCGAGGGCTACCAGGCGCGGTGGAACGCCAGGTACCGGCTCGCGCGCACCTCGGGCCTGCACGTGGCCCGCATCGAGCACCTGCTCCAGCGGTACGGCTCGCTCGTCGACGAGGTCCTGGAGCTGATCGAGCACGACAGGTCGCTGGCCCGGCCGCTCGGCGGGGCCGACGACTACCTGCGCGCGGAGATCGTCTACGCGGCCACCCATGAGGGCGCCAGGCATCTCAATGACGTACTGACCAGGCGGACGCACATCTCGATCGAGACCTTCCACCGCGGCCTGGCCAGCGCCCACGAGGCCGCCGAGCTCCTCGCCCAGCCGCTCGGCTGGGACGGCGAACAGGTCAAGCGCGAGGTCGAATACTTCACCAAGCGCGTCGAGGCCGAACGCCTGTCCCAGGAGCAGGACACCGACCAGGAGGCCGACGCGACCAGACTCGGCGCGCCCGAGATCGTGCCGGTCGCCCTCCCGGATCGTGACGCCTAGCGAAGTGGGATGCCTTTAAGCGGAGTGGGATGCCTTTGGCGGAGTGGGATGCCTTTAGCGGAGTGGGATGTACGCCTGCTCGGCCAGCGTGGTCGCGTCGTTGACCTGGACGCCGTCGGTGGAGACGGTCCAGATCGAGTCGCCGATGACCATCGCGCGCTGGATGCTCGGCTGGTACGCCCCGTCCTTCGGCCGCTGGACCGGATGCTTGATCATGCCGAGCTTCGTCACGGCGGAGTCGTCGATCTTCAGGACCACCGCGCCGATCTCCTCCTTGTTCTGTTCGTAGGTGTTGAGCGGGATCACCGACAAGCCGGTCTTGGGCCAGTACAGGAACGCGTGCGGGTCCCACTCCGCCTCGGAGCCCGAGTTCTTCTGGAACATCTGCGACAGCCGTTTCGGGTTCGCCGGGTCGCTGACGTCGAAGAGCGAGATCTGCGTGCCGAGCGTCCGGCCCTTCTCGCTGGCCTCCTGCCCGATCCCGATCAGCCGGCCGTCGGCGCCGGGGTGGAGGTAGGCGGAGTAGCCGGTGATCTTCAGCTCGCCGGTCACCTTGGGCGCGGCCGGGTCGCGCAGGTCGAGCGTGTAGAGCGGGTCTACCTGCTTGAACGTGACGCAGTAGCCGACCGGGCCGATGAACCTGACCGAGTAGATGCGCTCGCCCGCACCCAGGCCGCCCACTTCGCCGACCTTGTCCAGGGTGTCGGCCTTGAGCACGTACACGCTGCTGGTGCTGGTCTTCTGGGCCTCGGAGTTGAGCGTGGTGGCGACGCGCAGGTTGCCGTCGTACTCCGACAGCGAGTACTGGTTCAGCAGCCGTCCCGGCACCTTGCCCGAGGCCACGTAGGAGGGCGGACCCGGCTTGCCGATGTCGAAACGGTGGACCTCGGTCTCCTCGGGCGGGGCGGTCGGTGTCGGCGTGGGCTCGGGGCTGAGTGTGACCTTGGCCGAGGGGCTGGGTTCGGTCGGTTCGGGCTCGGTGGCGGGGGCCTGGGGCGTGTCCTCCACGGCCGCCATCGGCACCGGCAACCACCAGCGCGGATTGCTGGTCACGTACAGGCTCTGGCCGGTGCCGTAGACCGTGTCGCCGTCGGCCGCCAGGCTGATCGGGTCGGTGCCCGCCTCCGTGAGGCCCTGGGCCAGGTCGATGGTGTGCACGGTCAGCAGCGAGGTGCCGGTGTAGTCGGCCGGATGGCTGACCCGCGCGCAGTCGACCGTCTTCTTGGTGACGGTCCCGGCCGCGTCCGTGATCTGGATCTTGGGCAGCCAGGCGTCGAGCGGCGCCCGGCGTACCGCCGCCTCGTTCGCCTTCTTCATCTCGGCCTCGGAGGCGTTCTGCTTCGGCTCCGGGAAGGTGATGTCGGGCCGGCTGCGGGTGACGAGCCGGACGGTCGAGCCGACCATCCTGGCGTCCACGTACGTGCCCTGCGGCTTGATCGTCCCGAGCACCTTGGGCGCACCGGACAGGTCCACCAGCAGGTATCTGGTCTCCCCGACGGGCGCGAACGTCTTGTACATGATGTCGCCCCCGCGATACAGCACCAGCGCGCGGTCGCCCGAGACGAGCAGGTCGGCGGGGGCGTAGGCGGGCTCGTCGGCCTTGGTGAGCTTGACGGACCCGGTGACCTTCCTGGTGGCCGTGTCGATGATCCGCAGCGTGCCGCCCGCGACCGTGATGATCCGGTTGCCGTCGGTCTTGACCAGGTCGGGCTCGTCCACCCCCGCTTCGTGGGTGTTGGTCGTGGAGTGCTCCGGGGCGGTGTCGGCGGTCGCGTCCGCGGACTTCTGGCGGGTCATGTACATGGGCATCGGGCCGCCGAAGCCCCACTGGCCGACGTTGCTCGCCGCGTGCTCGCGCAGCCCGGCGAGCAGGTCGTCGCACCCGTTGTAGGAGACCAGGCGCACCTGCAGGCGCTGCTTCACGGGCGCGGTGCCCCCCGGCGCGGAGGTGCAGGCGGAGATGGCCGTCGCGAGGGCCGCCCCGGCCACGACCGTACGGATCAGCGTCTTCATGACCTCATTGACGGATCCCCGCGCCGAGCGGTTCACGATCAACCAGGGGGGTCGACCGTGAAGACCGGGCTGAAGTCAAGGTTCTCGGGGATGTCGAGCAGCTTGCGGACAAGTTTGCCCTGGAAGTCCGTCACCTGGATCTCGTCCCTGGTGGAGTTGTCCTGCTCCCAGCAGTAGACGTGAGTGTCGTCGTACCAGCCGAGGACCTTGTCGCAGTCAGAGGTGAACCGGCGGACCCGGTCGCCGCTCTCGGTGTTCCAGACGCAGTGGTCGCCGTCTCCGCCCTTGGGGCAGTTCGTGATGAACACCTTGCCGGAGGGGGAGAAGATGTCCTGCGTGCCGGAGGCCAGCGAGCCGATGTTCGCCAGAGTGCGGGTGGCCTTGCCGCTGATGTCGTAGAAGCGCAGGCCCCGGCCGGGGGACATGTTGACCACGCCCTCCTCCTCGCCGTCCCAGCCGAAGGCGGTCTTGCGGATCGAGGTGTCGGCCACGGTGACCACCTTGGCGTCCTCCGCGGCCACGTCCACGATGACGAAGCCGAGGTAGATCCAGTCCTTGCCCGACTCCTTCTCGATGTTGAGCAGGATCTTCGAGCCGTCCTTCGACCACGCGCGGATGCTGCTGATCAGCGGCTTGCGTACGGTTTTGATCGAGGTCCTGTCGCCCGTCCGCCGGTTGGTGATGATCACCGAGTCGTAGTCGTCGGAGGTGTAGTTGCGGCCGCGGCCGACCATGGAGTGGCCGTCGGGCGAGACCAGCGTCTCCCAGTTGCCGGAGTATTTCGTGTACGTGCCGCGCAGGGAGTTGCGGGCGTAGTCGATCCAGTCGTCGGCCTTCTTGTTGTAGACCTCGTACGAGGTCAGCGTGATCGGGTCGGCCGGATTCTCGTACAGCGAGATGGCGCCGCCGGGTATTGCCCGCTTCGTGCCCGTCCGCGGCACGCCCGCCGGCGTGGTGCTGGGCTTCCTGGCGGACGTCGTGGTGGAGGCGCGGCTGTTGGCGGTCGGCGTGGTGGCCGGGGGCTTGGTCTGGCTGATGACCACGCCGACGCCGGCCAGCACGAGCAGCGCGACGGCCACGGTCACGCCGATGACGATGGGCGCCCTGCTCTTCTTCCGCTGGGAGTGTCCGGGGGTGTACGGGCTCGGATGCGTCGGCCGGTGGTCGCCCGTGTGC
The DNA here is from genome assembly GCF_040654555.1 of Nonomuraea sp. NPDC050680. Classification (NCBI taxonomy): domain Bacteria; kingdom Bacillati; phylum Actinomycetota; class Actinomycetes; order Streptosporangiales; family Streptosporangiaceae; genus Nonomuraea; species Nonomuraea sp. NPDC050680. The sequence continues at coordinate 98,329 of NZ_JBFAIF010000011.1, forward strand.
GGGTATCCGCCGCCGATGGACGGCGGTCCATGGTGGTGGCCGGGCGCCGAAGGCGACCCGCCGGGCATGGAGGGCGGCCCCATATGAGAGGGCTGACCGGTCACGGGCGGCTGACCGTAGGGCGCCGCCTGCCAGGGCTCCACCGGGGCGGCCGCCGCCGCGGCCTGGGCGAGCATGCCGGAGTTGGGCACCGGGTGCTGCAGCAGGCGCATGATCACCTGCTCCGCCGTGGGCCGCAGCGCCGGATCCTTGGCCAGGCACGCGGCCACCACGTCGAGCAGCGGACCGTGCAGCCCGCTCATGTCCGGCTGGTGGTTCAGCACCCGGTTGATCACCGCGGGCATCGTGTCGCTGCCGAACGGCGAACGTCCCGAGGCGGCGAACACGATCGTGCTTCCCCACGAGAACAGGTCGGCCGACGGCCCGACGGTATGGCCCATCACCTGCTCGGGCGGCATGTACGAGGGGGTGCCCACCGGCATGCTGCTGATCGTCGAGGTGGCGTTGAGCGCCCTGGCGATGCCGAAGTCGATCACTCGCGGCCCGTCGGCGCCGATGATCACGTTGGCCGGTTTGAAGTCACGGTGCACGATCCCGGCCTGGTGGATCGCGGCCAGCGCGGTCGCCGTGCCGATGGCCAGGCGGTGCAGGGCCGTGCCGGTGCGCGGGCCCTCCTCCTGGACGACCCGCTGGAGGGAGGGGCCCTCGATGAACTCGCTGACGATGTACGGGCGGTCGTGCTCGATGCCCGTGCCGAGCACCGCGGCGGTACAGAACGGCGCCACCTGCTGGGCGACCTGGACCTCGCGCAGGAACCGGCCCACGCTCACCTCGTCGCCGGCCTGGTCGGGGCGCAGCCACTTGACCGCCACGTGCGTGCCCGCCGAATCTCTGGCCAGGTAGACGACGCCTTGGCCGCCTTCGCCCAGCCGGCCTAGGAGAGGCAGACCTCCGAGCCTCTCGGGGTCTCCCGGTCTGAGTGGCGCGAAGGAAGGCATGAAGGGATTCTGTCCCCATGCCATGGATTGGCAAAAACTACCCGCCGGTAGCGATCCGGAATACCCTGCTTCCATGCACGTGACGTCCAGCGGCAAGACGACCGAGATCACCGCGCCGTTCACCGGCGAGCCCCTCGCCGACCTGCCGGTTTCCGGGGTGGATGACGTACGTACGGCATATGAGAAGGCGCGGACGGCGCAGGAGGAGTGGGCCGCGCGGCCGGTCGCGGAGCGGGCACGGCCGTTCCTGCTGCTGCACGACGCGATCCTGGACCGCAGGGACGAGATCCTCGACATCGTCCAGAACGAGACCGGCAAGGCCCGCAAGCACGCCTTCGAGGAGGTGCTGGACGTGGCGGGCTGCAGCCTCTACTTCGCCCGGCGCGCCCCCGGCCTGCTCGCCCCGCGGCGGCGCGCCGGCATCTTCCCCGTGGCCACCCGGGTGACGGAGCTGCGCCGGCCCAAGGGCGTGGTCGCGCTGATCACACCGTGGAACTACCCGCTCTCCCTGGGCGTCACCGACGCCGTGCCCGCGCTGCTCGCCGGCAACGCCATCGTGCACAAGCCCGACACGCAGACCGCCCTGTCGACGCTGTGGACCATCGACCTGCTGGCCGAGCTGGGCCTGCCGCGCGAGGTCTGGCAGGTCGTGCTCGGCGAGCCCGCCGAGATCGGCGACGCGCTGCTCGACGGCGCCGACTATGTGGCCTTCACCGGCTCCACCCGAGGCGGCAGGAAGATCGCCGAGGAGGCCGCCAAGCGGCTCATCGGCTGCTCGCTGGAGCTCGGCGGCAAGAACCCGATGGTGGTGCTCGACGACGCCGACCTGGACCTCGCCGTCCAGGGCGCGATCCGCGCCTGCTTCACCAACGCGGGCCAGCTCTGCCTGTCGATCGAGCGCCTGTACGTGCACACCGCCGTGTTCGACGCCTTCGCGGAGCGCTTCGCCGGGCAGGCTGCCGAGCTCAAGATGGGCGCGGGCCACGACTGGTCGGTCCAGATGGGCTCGCTCACCTCGCGGCGCCAATTGGAGGCGGTCAGCGCGCACGTGGACGACGCCGTGGCCCACGGCGCCACCGTGCTGGCCGGCGGCAAGGCCAGGCCCGACCTCGGCCCGCTGTTCTACGAGCCCACCGTGCTCGCCGGGATCACCGAGGAGATGCGGATCTGCCGCGACGAGACGTTCGGCCCGGTGGTCGGCCTCTACCGGTTCTCCTCGGACGAGGAGGCGGTGACGCTGGCCAACGACACCATCTACGGGCTCAACGCCTCCGTCTGGACGTCCGACCTGGCGCGGGGCCGCGCGCTCGCCGCCCGGATCAAGGCGGGCACGGTCAACATCAATGAGGGGTACGGCTCGGCGTACGCCTCCTACGACGCGCCGATGGGCGGCATGAAGGCGTCCGGGCTGGGCCGCCGGCACGGAGCCGAGGGCCTGCTCCGCTACACCGAGGCGCAGACCGTCGCCTCGCAGGCGACGTGGCTGGGCTTCGAGCCGCCCTTCGGCATGACGTACGACAAGTGGGCGGGCGTCCTGGTCACCACGCTGAAGAGCATGAAGAGGCTGCGCCTCAAATAGGTATACGCTGTACACGTGAGAGATGGGGGAACGGCCGCCCGCATCGCGGAGGTCGCGCAGCGGATCCTCGTCGAGCAGGGCGCCGAGGCGGTGAGCATGCGGCGGGTCGGCGAGGCCGTCGGCGTCACCGCGATGGCCATCTACCGGCACTACCCGAACCGCGAGGCGCTGCTGCGCGCCGTCGCCACCGCCAGCGGCCGTGAGCTGTCCGAGCAGTGGGAGCGGCTCCCGCCCGCCGGCACGCTGGAGGAGCGGATCGACCCCCTGCTCGACGGCTTCCTCGACTTCGCGCTCGGCCGGCCGCACCTGTACACGTTCCTGATGTCGGACGCCTGGGCGCAGGCCCGCCGTTTCCCCGAGGACTTCCGCGACGGGCAGGGGCCGCCGTTCACCGTGATCGTGGAGCTCGTCGAGGACGGGATGCGCACCGGCATGCTCCGCCGCGACGATCCCCTGGAGGTGGCCCTGACCGTCACGTCGAGCACGCAGGGGCTCATCCACCAGTACCTGAGCGGGCGCGTCGCGATGGACGAGGCCGCCTTCCGCGCGCTCTGCCACCGGTCCATGTGGCGGATCATCGACGGCCTGCGGGCGTGAGTGGAATACCGCGTCCGGCGCGGGTGTCATGATCTCCATGGAGATTCGTTACGTCGGCGGGCCCACCGCGGTCCTGGAGATCGGCGGAGTACGGCTGCTGACCGACCCCACGTTCGACCCGCCGGGCGACTACCCGATCGGGAACCGGGCGCTGGTCAAGACGGCCGGACCGGCGTTCGGGCCGGACGACGCCGGGACCGTGGACGCCGTCCTGCTCTCCCACGACCAGCATCCCGACAACCTCGACAAGGCCGGGCGCGCCTTCCTGCACTCGGCGCCGGTGGTGCTGTCGACGGGCTCGGCGGCCGAGCGGATCGGCGAGCCGGTGCGGGCGCTGCCGAACTGGACGCACACCGAGCTGGTACGCCCCGGCGGCGGCACGCTGCGGATCACCGGTGTGCCCGCGCAGCACGGGCCCGACGGTAGCGAGCACCTGGTGGGCGAGGTGACCGGGTTCGTACTGAGCGGCGAGGCACTGCCGACCGTGTACGTGAGCGGCGACAACGCCTCGCTGGACGTGGTCAGGGACATCGCCGCGCGCGTCGGGCCGGTGGACGTGGCGGTGCTGTTCGCCGGAGGGGCGCGGACGCCGCTGGTGGGTGCCGCGTACCTGACGCTGACCAGCGACGACGTGGCCGAGGCGGCCGAGATCCTGGGCGCCCGTCACGTGGTGCCGCTGCACTTCGAGCACTGGGGACACTTCACGCAGGGCCGCGACACGCTGGTCAAGTCCCTCGCGGGGCTCGGCGACCGCGTGCACCTCCTGGAGCCGGGCGAGCGGGTGACCCTCTCCTAGAGGATGCTGCCTCATCCCTCCAAGGGACCCAGCCGCCACAGACCGTCTTCTTCCGCTCCCCGAAGGACCTCAGCCACCACAGACCGTCTTCTTCCGCTCCCCGAAGGACCTCAGCCACCACGGACCGTCACAGAGGTCGAGGCGGTCGTGTGACGGCCCCCCGTCAGCTCAACCGGTGGCTGACCCAGACGTTCGGCTCGACGTAGACGGCGTGGTCCTGGGCGACGTCGCAGTACACCGGGCTGAGCGCGCCGGGCACCTCGACCGGCCCGGTCCGGTCGAACGGCAGGCCGGTCCACTCGCGCCACTCGGCGAGCGTGCCCGGCACCACCATCGAGCGCGGCGCGACCTTGACGATCTCCCCGCCGGCCCGTACGTGCACGCGCAGCCAGGCGTCGTGCGGCAGGCCGTCGTCCCGGGACCTGAAGGCGTACTCCGTCATCGGCGTGTGCGGTTCGAGGTGCTTCTGGTTCGGCCGGACCGGCGCCACCAACTCCCGGAACCCCAGCCGCGCGGCGTGGTCCCGCATCCCGGCCACCATCGTCGGCGACACCCCTGAGCCCAGCAGGTCCTTCCTGACGGTGATCTCCAGCGCGGAGACGGCGTCAAGGGGGCGCTCCAGCTTGCGAGCCAGCCACCCTTGGCGGATCACTCCGTCCCAGCCGTCGTCGGGCAACTCGCCGTCGTCCCTGGCCGGGAAGGGGATCATGCAGGCCCTGGCCACCATCCGGCCGGGCTCGGCGTCGTCATCGGCCACCAGCACGTAGTCGGCGTAGTCCGTCGCGGCGACGGGATAGAACAGGTCGGCGATCGGGTCGTTGAACATGAAGACACGCCACGAGTGATCCATCTCCCATAACGCGGACGCGAACTCGGGACGCTCGGCGAGCGTGGTGATCCGGAGGGACATGCGGCTCATTGTCACACCTGTCGCGATCTTCCTTCAGCCCATTTCCACCGGCCGCTGGACAGGCTGATGCTCGGTGCCGCCGGGATCACGGTCGGCGCGAGGCCCTTCACGGCGGCCGATGGGCCGGATCCCATGGGACTCCGGTGCGCTAGCGTCGGCGGCATGACGGAACTCGACCCCAGGCTCCGCGCCATAACGGATCTGAACGTGGCCGACGCACGCGAGTCGGGCGGCAGGCACGAGTACGACGGCAAGATCCAGGATCTGTCGCCGGAAGGCGTACAGGCCGGACTGGCGCGGCTTGGTGAGGGCGCCGACCCCGCCGACCCGTACGATTCGGCGCATCTCCGGGTCTTCGAGGACGGCCTGCGTACCCAGTACGGCGAGCTGGAGCTGCACCGGAGCAATCCGCTGCCGCACCTGTCGAACCTCGACCTGGCCTGCTACGACCGCGACTACGCCCCTGAGGCCGAGCGCGAGGCCGCCAAGGCCGCGCACCTGGCGCGCTGGCCGGAGGCGGTGACGCACGCGATCGCCGCGCTCGACCGGGTCAGCGCGCCGGTCGCGAGATCGCTGGTCGCCCCCGTACAGGGACTGTCCGCCGGTGTCACGGACCAGGCCGCGCTCGACGCGCACGGCCTGCTGGTCGCCCACATCGAGCGGGCGGCGGCGGTCGGCGACCCCGACGCGTCGCTCGGCGGCGACGCGCTGGCCCGGCTGATGGGCGCCACCGAGGGGCTCCCCGTCGACCTCGGCAGGCTGGCCGAGCGCGCCGACGCCGAGCGCGACCGGCTCATGGCCCTGCTCACCGAGTCCTGCGCCAAGCTGGGGCGGCGGGACGAGGCGCCGCTGGACGTCGTACGCGAGCTGGTCAAGCAGCACCCCGACGCCGACGGCGTGATCGAGGCGGCCAGGATCGGCACCGAGAAGGCCATCGCGTTCACCCGCGAGAAGGACCTGGTGCCCTACCACGACGGCGAGTGCCTGGTCGGCCTGGCGCCTCCGTCGCGCCGCTGGGGGATGGCGATGATGTCGTGGAACTCTCCCGGCGAACCGGAGGGTCCCTCCTGGTACCACATCACGCCGCCCGACCCCGCTTGGCCGGCGCAGGACGCCGAGGAGTGGCTGGAAGTGTTCAGCGACACCACGCTGCCCGCGATCAACGTGCACGAGGTCGCTCCCGGGCACTTCTCGCACTCCCGCGCCCTGCGCCGGGCCGGCTCGGACGTGCGGCGGCTGCTGCAGTCGATGGCGTTCGCCGAGGGCTGGGCGCACTATGCCGAGGAGCTCTGTGTGGAGGAGGGGTTCGAGGCTCAGGACCCGCGCTTCGAGATCGGGGTCTGGGTGGAGGCGCTGATCCGGGTCACCCGGCTGGCCTGCGCCATCGGCGTACACACCGGGCAGATGACGGTCGAGGACGGTGCCAGGCGTTTCGAGTCCGACACCCACCTGGCCGGACCGGCCGCGCTGTCGGAGGCGAGGCGGGCCACGTTCGACCCCACCTACGGCCGCTACACCTGGGGCAAGCTGCTCATCCTCGACCTGCGCGAGCAGGCGCGCAAGGAATGGGGGACGGGCTTCACGCTGCAGCGCTTCCACAAGGCCCTGTTGGACCTGGGCTCGCCGCCGTTGGGGCTGATCGGAAGCATCCTCTAGGGGTCATGTCGGGACTGAGGAGCATCCTCCAGGGTCACCTCGGGACTGATGGGGAGCATCCTCTAGCTAGGGCCACCCCCCGATACACTTGGAGCACCGCATTCGCTTTGGGGGGTTCTCTCGGTGTCTGAGTTCGACACAGTGCTCGTCGTCGACTTCGGCGCGCAATACGCGCAGCTGATAGCCAGGCGGGTCCGTGAGTGTCACGTCTTCTCCGAGATCGTCCCCTCGACGATGCCGGTCGAGGAGATGCTGGCCAAGAAGCCGAAGGCGATCATCCTGTCCGGCGGGCCCTCCTCGGTCTACGCCGAGGGCGCGCCCGCCGTGCCCCAGGGGCTGTTCTCGACGGGTGTGCCGACGTTCGGCATCTGCTACGGCTTCCAGGCCATGGCCCAGGCGCTGGGCGGCGAGGTCGCCCAGACGGGCGTCGCCGAATACGGCGGCACCGACCTCGACGTGCTCAGCGAGGGCGTGATCTTCGCCGGGCTGCCCGCCGCGCAGAAGGTCTGGATGTCCCACGGCGACAGCGTGGCCACCGCCCCCGAGGGCTTCACGGTGACCGCCTCGACCCAGCAGACGCCCGTCGCCGCCTTCGAGGACACCGGGCGCGGTCTCTACGGCGTGCAGTTCCACCCCGAGGTGCTCCACTCCGAGCACGGCCAGACGGTGCTCAAGCACTTCCTCGACGCGGCGGGCTGCCGCCCGACCTGGACCATGCTCAACATCGTCGAAGACGCCGTCGAGGCGGTCCGCCAGCAGGTGGGCGACGGCCGCGCGATCTGCGCGCTGTCCGGCGGCGTCGACTCGGCGGTGGCCGGCGCGATGGTCCAGCGGGCCATCGGCGACCGGTTGACCTGCGTGTTCGTCGACCACGGCCTGCTCCGCAAGGGCGAGGCCGAGCAGGTCGAGCGCGACTTCGTCCGCGCCACGGGCGTCAAGCTCCGTGTCGTCGACGCCGCCGACCGCTTCCTCAAGGCCCTCGAAGGCGTCAGCGACCCCGAGGAGAAGCGCAAGATCATCGGCCGCGAGTTCATCCGGGTCTTCGAGGACGAACAGCGCGCCATCATGGCCGACGGCCCCGTCGACTTCCTGGTGCAGGGCACGCTCTACCCCGACGTGGTCGAATCCGGCGGCGGCACGGGCACCGCCAACATCAAGTCGCACCACAACGTCGGCGGCCTGCCGGAGGACCTGCAGTTCAAGCTCGTGGAGCCGCTGCGGACCCTGTTCAAGGACGAGGTGCGCCGGGCGGGCGAGGAGCTCGGCCTGCCGACGGCGATGGTCTGGCGCCAGCCGTTCCCCGGCCCCGGCCTCGGCATCCGCATCGTCGGCGAGGTCACCCGCGAGCGCCTCGACCTGCTGCGCGAGGCCGACGCGATCGCCCGCGAGGAGCTGTCGCGCGCCGGTCTCGACCGGGAGATCTGGCAGTGCCCGGTGGTGCTGCTGGCCGACGTGCGATCGGTGGGCGTACAGGGGGATGGGCGTACGTACGGGCACCCGGTGGTGCTGCGGCCGGTGACGTCCGAGGACGCGATGACGGCCGACTGGTCGCGCGTGCCTTATGACGTGCTGTCCCGGATCTCCACCCGGATCACGAACGAGGTCCGCGACGTCAACCGGGTGGTGCTCGACGTGACGAGCAAGCCGCCGGGCACCATCGAGTGGGAGTGACGCCGCAGCGGTAGTCGGGCCCAGGGCACCCTGATCCGCCTGCGGGTCGACTACCTGCCCGGCGGGCCCCTGCGCGCCAGGGCACCGAAACCAGCCGTGCTCCTAGATCCCTTGGGCGATCAGTTGTGTCGCGCCCTCGCCGAAGAGAGGTTCGCGCCCGGCGTTGCGGCCGCTGAGCAGCAGCAGAACCGAGACGGCGGGGCCCTCGATCAGAGGTCCCTCGCCGGCTTCCCATCTGGCATCGGTGGCGACAAGGTGATATTTGAAGCTCTTGTGAGCCTTGAAACCACCTCCTGTCCAGATGCGGTCGAGTGCGGATCGGGCGGCCGCGGCGGGCACATGGCGGTGGATTCCCAGCGGCATCGCGATGTCCTGCGCATGGACCACCAAATCCATCAACCGATCGGCAACGGTCGAGCCGGTCGGCGTCACGCGTTGGTGGATGCCCTCGCGCAGCGTGGAGATGAGTTCTGATGTGGTCGTGTGGTCGGCGTGACGGATGGCGGTGTCGCGGATCGCTCGGTTGACGTTGCCGCGGGCGCGGATCACGTTGGCAAGGATCCAGGCCAGGTTGGCGTTGGTGGACAGCACCAAGTGGGCCGCGACGTCGCGGACTCGCCAGCCCGCGCACAGCGAGTTGTGGTCCCAGTCTTGTTCGGGTAGTGACTCCAACATCTGCACCAATGTCGTTCGCTCGACGGCGACTGCCTGCCACATCTGATCGGGCGTGAGGGGCGCGTCAGAGGTCATCTGCTGTTCTCCAATGTTCCGTTTCCGCGCGGTCACCGCGGGACGGGCTGGGTTTCGACGAAGGCCTTGATGCCTTCGAGCCAGGAGCGGATGAGCCCCGCCAAGACGTCGTGGTCGATATGCGGCGCTACGGCGGCGGCGTCCATCGACTCTTGGCACCGAATACGTGTGCGTTCGAAACCGAGGTCATCGAACTCGTAGACGGCGGCCATCGAGAAACCAGGCGCGGTCGTGACCCAGGTGAGCCGGGAGGCACGCTCGACCAGAGCGAATGCCGACGTGACCGGCGCGCCGCCGGCGGACCAGGTGAACGAACTGCCCGACTCCGTCGGCCCTGAAGGCTCCACGTCAGAGACGTCGGCGCGGATGCCAGGCCAGTTCTCGACCTGGGCCAGTGCGTCCCACACGACTTCGCGCGGTGCGTCGATGTCGATCGCGCCGCCGGCTATCGCTGGTGCGGCCATGTCCACGGCTCCGGCGGATGCGAGTTCGTAGACGCGGGTGTCGATTGTCCGCATGAGACTCCCTCTTATTTGATACGCTGTACCGATACAACGTATCGAATGGTCTCTAGTAGTGTCAACGAATCTTTGAGAGAGGCGGTTGAGTGCCATGCGGTTCGACAGCACCCTCGCTCTGCTGTGGGGCGAGGATGACAAGCCCGTCGGCCGGACAGGGCTGACGATCGCGGACTTCATCGCCGCGGCGATCGCCATCCTCGACGAGCACGGTGCGGCGGGGCTGTCGATGCGCGCGGTGGCTGCTCGGCTGGGTGTCCGGACGATGGCCACCTACACGTTCGGCAACAAGGAGGAATTGGTCGCGCTGGCTGTGGACCGGATCTATCGGGATCTGTATCCCGGGGGTGAACAGCTAGAGGGCCTGGATTGGCGTCGCGGGTTGACCGCGGTCGCGCACGCCAACCGTGACCTCGGCCTGGCGCATCCGTGGCTGTATGAGCTACAGGTGGTCCGGTCTCTCATGGGACCGTGCGAATTGCAGAAGCGTGACCACGAGCTCGTTCCGCTGGAGTCGACACCGTTGGCAGACGCCGAGAAGGATCAGGTGCTGACCCAGCTTCTCCTGCATGTCGAGGGGATGACGCGGATGGAGACGATGTTGCGGCGGGAACGCGACGCGACCGGACTCGATGATTCGCAATGGTGGCAAGCGATCATGCCTACTCTCATGCCGGTGGTCGACCGACGACGTTTCCCCTTGTCCTCGCGCGTCGGCCTCGCAGCGCAAGCCGCACGCCAGGGCCGATTCTGGGGCGAGGAGGCATTCGAGTTCGGGCTCGACCGGCTTCTCGACGGGATCGGGGTGCTCATCGATCGCCGCCGCGCTATGGACCATCTGGCCTGACTCGGTTCGGCGGGTGTGGCCCCGGCGAAGCGCCGGGGCCACCGCGAGAGGTGGTCAATATCGTTCGGCGAGGTTGGAGTTGATCTCGGTCAGGGCCAGTGTGTTGTCGGTGTAGCGGATCGTGTTCGGCAGGACGGGCAGCGCCAGGGTGGCTGCCGTGAACCGGTAGGCGTCGGCGACCGTGTGGAGGCCGAGCCGTTCGATGGTGATCGTGCGGATGGCCGTGCCGGCGTTGATCCGGTGAGTGGCCAGGTTGAGCGCGGTGGCCAGCAGTTCGGCACGCAGCGTGCGCGGCTGCAGAACCGGCAGCGTCAGGACGGCCGTGGCCTCCGCCTGGGACAGCGCTCCGTCCGGGGTAGTGCCGTCGGCCCCGTCGAAGCGGGTGTCCGTCGCCTGGACGCGGGCCAGCACCTCAGGGGTACGAAGGTCACCGCGCAGCGCCCAGACCGCGCTGAGCTGCGGGTTCCTGGTGGGAGCCGGTTCGGTGACCTGGGTGGTGGCCTGGGCGGTGGCGGGGGTGAACGCGCAGCCGTTCTGCCCGCCGTACCGCAGGGCGGCCTGGACGGTGAGCGGCCCCGGCGGGGTCAGCAGGCTCGGCCGGGCGGTGATGGCGACGCTGCCCGTGGCGTCCGGGGCGAGGGCGCCCACGGTCCAGGTCAGCGTGGTGGTGCCGTCGGCGTTGCGGGTGACCGTTCCGGGGCGCGGGCCGGAGCCCTTGTCCAGGGCCTGGCTGTAGTACAGGCCGGCGGGCAGCGTCTGGGTCAGCGTGGCGCCGGTGGCCTGGGCGCTGCCGGTGTTGCGGTAGGCCAATGTGTACGTGATCGCCTCCCCGGGCTCGGCCGACGGCGTCGCGGTCTGCGACAGGGTCAGGACCGGGGCGTGGGCGGTGGTCGAGGCGGTGGCGGTGTTGTCGGCCAGGGTCGCCTCGACCTCGGGCTCGCCGCCGGCGTTGACGCCGGAGATCTGCACGGAGTTGGTGAGCGTGCTGCCGTCCACCGCCGTACAGGGGACCTGGTAGGTGAAGGTCTCGGTGGCGGGCAGGGCGCCGACGGACCTCGTGATCGGCGCGCCGCTCGGCGGCGTGTCGGTGAGGGTGACCGAGGAGGCGTCGTTGGCGGACTTGTTCGTGCCTCGCACGGTGTAGGTGAGCGTGTCGCCGGCCTGGGCGTCGCTCTTGTCCACGGTCTTGGTCACGGCCAGGTCGATGGAATGCACGCGCTCCAGGTCGGCGGCGGTGAGCTCGTCGATGGCCTGACCGTGCGCGCCCTCGGAGAAGTATCTGCTGCTGGTGAAGTTGAACTGGAGCCGGTCCCAATCGGTGTGGCTGAGCAGCGTGTCGCCGGGGCTGGCGGTGGCGCATTCCTTGCCGTAGACGGGGATGAAGTTGACGTCCTCGGTGGCGTGGTCGGAGTAGGAGCCGTCCTCGCCTGCCCAATGGATGGCCTTGTCCGCCGGGTGGTTGGCGGGCTTACCGCCCACGCCATGAATGATCAGCCGCGAGCCGGCATGAGCGAGCGCGGGCGACCTGAGCTCGTCGAGCCCGCCGTTCTCCGTCAGCGTGTCCGTGGCGACCGTGGCCAGGTTCAACGGGCGCGTGGTGTCGACGTCGGGGAACTGGTACAGGTAGTTCATCACGCTCAGGTAGTTGGGCTTGCAGTTGTGCAGGTCGAGGTCGCCGTTGTCGAAGCGGCCGCCGTGCCCCAGGCCGAGCGTGTGGCCCAGCTCGTGCAGGAACGTCGACTCCTCGGCCACCTTCCTGCCGCCGAGGGTGTTGATCAGCGAGGTCCCGAGGCCGTCCACCGCCACCACGAAGTCGTTGCTGCCGCGCTCGTCCAGCTCCGCCATTCCCGAGTTGAAGGTGGGCAGCGCGTGGATGAACATCCCGTACCGGAAGTGCAGCCGCTTGAACAGCATGATGTCATTGCACAGCGGGCTGGACCTGTCCTGCGCGGTGCCGAAGTGGCCGGTGGCGGTAGGACCGCACGCCCGCTCCGGGTTGCCGAGCTTGAGGTCGTCGAAGTCGTCCAGGGTGCCGGTGGGATGGTCGTTGAACTCCAGCGTGGCGACGTACGGCACCGCCTCATCGGCCAGCAGGTGCAGTCCGATGCCCGTCCGGTGCTGATCGTTGATCACGGGCGCGTTGTTGAAGACACCCTCGACGTCCTGCAGCACGCCCGTCTGCGGGTCCTCGCCCCGCATCCAGTCCACCTCGACGTAGACGTCCCTGCGCTCGGCGTCCGCGCCCGGCAGCGTCAGGTCGACCACGTTGTCGTTGTTGAAGTCCCGGCCCCGGTACTCCTCGTAGTCGGTGAACCCGTCCCCGTCGGTGTCCGCGCTGGGGTACGGCGTGATGTCCACACAGACCTGGACCGAGGGCTTCGGGTCCGGCCCGAAGATCCCGCCGCCCGGCTCGCCGTTGCCCGCGACGCAGCCCGTCGAGGAGGTCAGGTCGCCGGTGACGGTGCCGTGGATGAGGTTCACGGTGAAGCGGGCGTACGGGTCGTCGGGGCGCGGTGAGGCGTCCCCCCAGTCGTCGGGGCTGGTGTCGTCGTGGTCCTTGATCAGGACGCTGATCTTCTGCTCGGTCTTGGTGGTCGGGATCTGCTTGGTCAGCGACCAGTTCGGCGCGACCTGGACCTGGTCGTCCGGCGCTCTGGGCGTGGTGTAGGTGTCGAACCCGTCGAAGGTGATCTCGGCGTAGAAGTCCGGAGCGCTCTCGTCCGCGGCCTCCAGGCCCTCGTTGCGGCACGGGTCCACACAGTTCACCAGGAGCACGCGTAAGGTCAGCGGCTGGGTCGTCGTCTCGGCCCTGGCCGGCGGCGAGGTCACGAACACCCCGGCCAGCGCCACGACCAGCGCGACCGCGTAGCGGATTGCTGGCTTGATCTGCATGCGGCCACTATCAGCGGCCACCGCGTGAGCCGCATGAGTAGGCAGTACTCAGGCACATGAGACAAGCCCAGGCCACAAGCTGGCACCCCAATCGCGCACGAGCCTCGCAAACCTGACAGCGTGGGTTGGGCACGACGGTGACCGGCCAAAACATGAAGCTTCCTCTGGTTGAGGCCGTTCGGCACCCGCCTTCTTGACACATCGTTGTCACGATCCTGGTGACAGATGGTCAAGTTTCGCTCATTCCCTGTTATGGTCGCTTCTTGTCCTGGTTTTGGGACAACCTTTACCTAAGGAGGACCATGAGGAACACTCCGAGAATCGTCGCTGTCACCACGGCTCTCGCGGCGGTCACGGCTCCCTTGCTGGCGCTCTCGTCTCCGGCGATGGCCGAGCAGCCCGCCAAGACCGTCCAGTCCGTCCAGAACCTGCCGCTGAACTGGCTCTCCCTCCAGGGACTCACCGAGAACGCGCACCTGCAGCGCATCAAGCAGTTGCTGGGGACGGGCTACGTTCCCTCGGCGTTGAGCGTGACCAACGCGGCCAACCCGGAGTACACCTCCGTATGGGTCAAGGACGCCACCCGCAAGGTGAACGTCCTGCAGGACCTGTCGGTCACCGACCTGCCGAAGCGCATCACCGAGCAGCAGAAGCTGGGCTTCCAGCCCACCATGATCACTGGTACGGGTTCGGGCGCGGGCGCCATCTTCGCGGCGGTCTTCGAGAAGACCACCAATAAGCTCCAGTCCAAGACCGACCTCACCAAGGAAACCTTGGCGACCGTCAATGCTCAGCTCAGCACCGCCGGTTACCACATTGCCTCGCTGGACGTGTATGGCACGGCCGAGAAGCCGCTCTACACGGCCGTTTGGGCTGCCGGGGCCGTCACGGGAACCCTCCAAGTGACCACCGGCCAGACCGTGGAGCAGCGCGGCAGGGAGCTCCTGGCGCGGGCGAAGCAGGGTCTGAGTCCTGTTGCCATGGCCGTCGAGCCCGGCAAGCTCTACACCACCGTGTGGGGCAAGGCCAGCTCGACCGGCCTGAAGGAGTACCTGCAGCTGTCCAGCGTGACCTACAAGCTCAAGTCCCTCGAAATGAAGGGGCTGGGCTACCACCCCATCGTGATGAACGTCGAGGACAACGTCTACGCGGCGATCTGGAGCAAGAACTAAGAGGTCGGTGGGCCGCCGCGGTCGGCGGTGGCGTCGAGTTCGCCCACCAGGCGGTCGCCGTACAGGATCGGCGCTTGGCGGCGGGCTCGTACATCTCCAGCTGGTCGTCGAACTCAAAAAGCTCGACGGCCAGCTTCGTCGGCGTACGGCCGCCGGGTCCCGCCAAGAAGCCGGCCCCGGTACTACCGCATCAGCCAGGCCTGGTCGGCGGAGACCCGGCACGTCCACTGGATGATCCACTTGCCCGGCTTGCGTTCGCCCTTGCCGACCGCCAGGCACATGTCGGTGGCCCGGTTCCGCAGTCGCTGGTGCTCGTCGTAGATCCACTCCTGCTCGATCCCGCCGTCGGTGCACGGCCACTGGATCGCGTACTTGCCCTTGACCTGGGCGCCGCGGGCGATCGCCAGGCACATGCCGGTCTTGGCGTTGACGACCTTACGCTTGCGGTAGATCCACTGCTGGTCCTTGTTGGTGGAGCAGGTCCACTGGATGACCTTCTTGCCCGCGCGCACTTCACTCTTGCCCACGGCCAGGCAGAGCTCGGTGGCGGCGTTCATCAGACGCGACCTGCTCGCCGTACTCACCCCGCTCGCCGTGCTCGCCGCCGAGGCGGGGGCGGCGGCCAGGGAGAGCGCTATGGCGGCTGTCGTGGCGACGGCGAAAAGCTTCTTGGGAGCGGCGTCCATGTCGATGACCTTCCTGAGCGGTGTTGATCGTTATGACGCGCGCAATTCCCGGTTTGTTCGGATCTGACGAGCTTCCAGAGGGAAGTCGCGGTCGGCGGAGCCGCGGTCTTCAACGGTGGGCGTACGGATCAGCGGGGTCCGTACGCCAGCCTGCGTACCGAAGCGGCCATCGAAAGGCGGATGCCGACGCAGGCCGTGCCTACGAGACTCCGGATGTGCAGAGACGAACGGCATGGCTGATGTTCATCGCGCCGACCAGCTTCGACGCCTATCAAAGAAATCCGCGCTCACGACGCGTTCACCAAGAGGGTGCGGCCGTGGGTGGGGCCTTCCACGGCGTCCACGTACATGCGCGCGACGTCAGCCGCCGGAGTACCAGCGGCGGCATCCATGCCCAGCGCGAGGAGGGTTTCGCGCACCCAGCCCGGACTGACGGTGTTCAGCCGGACGCCTCGCGGCATCTCGATCGCGGCAGCGTGTACGAACGCCTCCAAGCCCGAGTTGACCAGGTAACCGAGCGAACTGCCCGGGATGGGCTCCGCGAACCGTCCGCTGGTGAGCGTGACGGATCCGCCATTCCGTACGTGAGTGAGCGCTCGCCGGACCAGGTTCACCTGCCCGACCAGCTTCCCTGCGAGCCCGTCGCCCCAGAAGTCCGCGTCCGAGCGCGTGTCCAGTGGTGACAGGCCGCCGCTCGCCGCGCAGCACACCACCGCGTCCACCTGGCCGACCTGCGAGAACAGGGCGTCGATCGACGCGACGTCGGCCATGTCCACGCGAACCGGGCCTCGGCGCGACGCGCGTACCACCTCGTGGCGGGCCTCCAAGGTCTCGGCGACCGCACTTCCGATGGTCCCCGTCGCGCCGATAACAATGATCTTCACTATTTCTCCCGTTCCGTCTGGAGCAGACCGGAAACCAGGCTGCGGCCGACGGTGCGTCCCAGCCAGCCCTCCGCCGGGGGTACACCTGGCAGGTGCAGGCTCCACGGCCGCTGGTCCGCGACACTGGGATATATGGACGTACACGGTGAACTGGGCGAATTCTTGCGGTCGAGGCGGGCACGGCTGCAGCCCGAGGACGCCGGACTTCCCACGTTCGGGGGACGCCGCCGGGTGCCTGGCCTGCGGCGTGAGGAGCTGGCTCAACTCGCCGGGGTGAGTGCCGGCTACTACACCCGTCTCGAACAGGGCCAGAGCCCCAACGCCTCCGACGCCGTGCTCGACGCCGTCGCCCGCGTGCTGCTTCTGGACGAGGCCGAGCGCGCCCACCTCTACTCGCTGGCCCGGCCGAAGGCGAGGACCCGGCGCCGGACGGTCAGGCCCGAGCAGGTACGGCCGGGCGTACAGCTCGTGATCGACTCTTTCGGGGACGTGCCCGCACTGGTCATGGGCCGTTTCCTCGACGTGCTCGCGTGGAACCCGATGGCGCACGCGCTGCTGGCCGGACACCTCGACTTCGACGCGCCGGACCGGCCCGCAGAACGCCCCAACATCGCCCGCATGCTGTTTCTGGACCCCCACATGCGCGAGCTGTACGGCGACTGGACGCGTAAGGCGCGCTCCACCGTCGCCGACCTGCGGCTGATCGCGGGCCGCTATCCCGGTGCCCCGGGGCTGACCGGTCTCGTAGGTGAGCTGACGGTCGGGAGCCCGGAGTTCGCGAAACTGTGGGCCGCGCATTCCGTCGGCGACTGCGGCACCGACACGCGGACCTACCATCACCCCATGGTGGGCACCATGGCGCTCATGGCCGAGTTCATGGCCCTGCCGAACGACGAAGGGCAGCGCGTGGCCGTCTTCAACGCCGAACCGGGCTCGCCGTCCGAGGCCGCCCTGCGGCTACTCGCCGACCTGACCGCGGTCGCAGGTACGCGAACCGCGTGCGACCAGCCATTTTGAGGGCGAGGGCGCGGCCTCGCCATGGTGCCGCCTGGGCGCGCACGCAGCTACAACGTATTTTTAGTTTGATGTTTTAGATCCACGCCAAACTAAAAATCCCCTCAGGCCACGGCCAGGTGCGGTAATCAGGAGACCCTCGCCCTTGAGTACGTCGAGCGCCTTCTTCACGGTGTTTCGCGACAGGCCAGTCGCCTCTTCCAGCTCTGTCTGCGAGGGCACTTTCCGGCCAGGTGGGAATTCGCCCGTCTCGATTCGGGTGCGTAGCGCGTCCGCGAGTTGGAGATAGGGCGCTCGCAGCCCATCTGGGGGTTGGCGAGGTCGAGAAGCTCTGGGGGAAGCTCCTCGTCGGCCAGGCCCGATAGCGGCGGGTGCGAGCTCCCATGACCGCGTAGGAGCCGTAGGCTAGGCGACGGTGGAGCGGAAGGTCATCTCCGCTTGCCACTGCGCGGGCGAAGCCTCAAGGCCGGGCGGATCTGCTGGCGTAAAGCGGCTTTGACGGAGGCTTGTAACCGTGGGTCATGGTGTGTGACCATCAGCGACATGCTTCACAAGAACACCGCTGTAACGCCGCGCGAGGTCCTCGACCGGATCGCCGGGAAGTACGCGATCCAGATCCTCGTGGCGGCGTCGGACGGGCCGGTCAGGTTCACCGACCTGGAACGACTCATCGAGGGCATCAGCCGCCGGATGCTCACCCTGACGCTGCGCGCTCTGGAACGTGACGGCCTGCTCGAACGTACGGTCTACGCCACCGTCCCACCCATGGTCGAGTACGCGGCCACGCCCATGGCGTTGGAGCTCCATGAGGCGATGCTGGCGTTCACCGACTGGTCGATCAGGCACAGCGCGACCGTGGCAGAGTCCCGCGAGCGCTACGACGCCCGCCACGCGGCCGCGAGTTAGCCGGCCGCCTCTTCGCGGTTCATCGAGTCCCGGGGAGCGGGTTTGGTGTCTCGTCTGCTCCACGGGGCGCTTCAGCTGGTCACCCAACCCGGGGCCAGCTGCCAGCCGGTGTCCTTGTCGTACGCCCAGGCCGCCCTCGGATAGCCCTTGGCCGGCAAAGTGTGAAACGGACCATCGCCCGCATCGACGATCGTCTTGCCCTTGTTCGCGCCATCAGTCCAGGCGAGTTCCACCTGCCAGGCGCAATCGCAGGCCTTGGTGCGCGCGGTCAGTTCGAGGATCTCCGGCTCGTCGTTTTTGACCGTGTAGGGAAAATTGCTCTTCTCAACTTTGGCCGGACGCCACAGCCCCGCTGCGTCGTCGAGATCGGTGGTGAAAGAGCGCACATCGACGTGTGCGCCGCAGCCGCTGCCGATCTGGAACTGCACGAGCGTGCCGGTCCGGGGTTTGGGCGCACGGGTGAGAAAGATACTTCGCGCGCCTTCCAATACCACTGTCTTGCCGGGTTTGGCGGTGACCGTGAGCCGGAGAAGGGTCGTATCGGGGTCTCCTGCCCGGTTGGCGACGGCCCAGGCTTCGAGCGCGGCCTGGTTGTGCTCCCAGTCGTCGGTCCATTCCGGTGGTGAGATCTCCGCGGCGGGACGGGGAACCATGGTGGTCACCAGGCACGAGGTGCCGGTGCCTTGCGTCGGGACGATCGCGAAGTTCGGCGTTTCGAACCTCCACATGCCGGCGACTTGCTTCCCGCCCGCCCGTGGCCCCAATGGAGCAGCGTGCCGGCCCGCCACCGTGACCGGGTCATTGCCGGTGACCAGTCCGAGCAACCGGTCTCCTGTCGTACCGAAGATGCCCGTGGTCCACTGCGCGAGGGCGGCCGTCACGGCAGCGATGATCACCGTGACGGCACCTGCGATCATCTTGCGCCAGCCGCGCGGGGCAGGCTGATGAGAGGCCCGGGCTCGCCGGGGAGACCGTGGCATTCAGGCCGCCCACGACGCAGGCGCGGGGCGCGGGCCCGTAGGTGGTCGTGCGGGCATCGCTGTCCTCTCGAGGCCGATCGGAACGGGCGTCAGATGGCGATCGTGCAGACGGGCGCGTCCGCGGCGGTACGGGCTGCCCGCTCGGGCCCGGTGCGCCCGAGCGGCGCCCGCTCGACGCAGGCCATCGCCGGGACATCGGCGGCGTAGACCTGATCGGAGTAGATGACCCCGGTGCCCTCATCGCCGCCGGAGTACTGGGTCAGCCGTTTGTCCGAGCCGGCGATCGCCCTGGCCGGCCTGCGCTGCACCCACACGTTGTAGTCAGCGCCCTGCCCCTGCTTGACGAATCTGGCCCAGTTGACCTGGCAGGTACGCCGGCCGCCGACGAGCTGTCCAGGCCCGTACCGCAACTCGACGTAGCCGCCGAAGGCGTAGGCCCGGACGAGTACTCCGCCGGATCGCACGGTGTAGGAGTTCTCGGTGCAGCCTGTGTCCGCCGGGTCCTTCCCGTCGCAGGCCGTGCCGTAGCAGACCCCGCCGGCGGCATGGCCGTCCGGCGGGCCGGTGACCGCGCTCGCCCCCGTCCATGGGAGCAGGGCCAGAGCCAGTCCCGCCAGGATGGCCGGCGTCCAGTGCAGTCGCATCCAGTACCTCCGAGTGTGCTCGTTGGTTCGGCACGATGATTGTGAACCGAACGGCCCGGCCGGGTCTGTCATGCGCTTGTGGTGCGTTGTCCGGACGTCATTCGCCGGGCGCGAGCGGGATCCGCACCGACACCAGTGTCCCCTCGTTGGGAGCCGTCTCGATGTCGGCCTGCCCGCCCACCGCGCGGGCGCTGTCGACGATGGAGCGGACGATGCCGAGCCCCGTCGTGGGCGCATCGGGGTCGAAGCCGGTGCCTTGGTCGAGTACGCTCAGCGCCACTGTGCCCGAACGGCACTCCGCCCGGACCACCGCGTGCTGGACGCCCGCGTGCTTGCGCACATTCGTCAGCGCCTCGCGCAGGATGCCGCTCAGCGCCTCCACGATCTCGGTCGGCATGTCCTCCCGTTCCGGCGCCGAGCGCAGACGGCCCGCGTTGAACTCCACGCGCAGGCCGCTGCCGACGGCATGGCGTACCACCTCCTCCAGCGCGGCGACGACGTCGTCGGCCGGATCCCGGTCATCGCCGCGCAGATAGGCGCGCAGCCACTGCGACTCCGCCGCGACCCGGGCTCTGACCCCGGTGTCGGCGATCCAGCCGTCGCGGGTCAGCGCCTCCATGGTCTGCAGGATCCGGTCATGCAGAACGCGGGCGGTCCTGCCACGCTCACGTTCCTGGGAGAGCTGAGCCGAGCGCCGGAGCTCCTCGGCCCTCGCCTGGTCCAGGTCCTGGGCGGTCTTGAAGAGGATCCGCATGACGTAGGCGGCCATCGTGGCGTTCGTGGCCAGGCCCGCGACGTGCGGCAGGGCGGCCCACCAGGGCACGTTCGCGGCGACGTAGCCCAGGATCAGCGCACCGCTCAGTGCCGTGGTCCAGGCCAGCACGGTCGCGAACGCGCGGAACGAAACGCCGATCATGATGCCGACGAGCAGCACGTACGGCAGGACCGTGCCAGGCCAGCCGTCGGTGACCCGTTGGCCCGCGTACCAACCGGCTGCGGGGACCGCGACGACCACCAGGGCCAGATCCGCGCAGAGCAGCGCCGGCGGCGCGAGCCTGCCGCGCACGGCGGTCAGCACGCACACGGCGAGGCTGCTGAGCACCAGCGCGCCCACCAGATACGGCAGCGGACCCAGCGTCATCCATCGCCCGTCGCCAAGGATTTCCAACGAGCCGCCGAGCACGAGTGCCCCGACTCGGACGACGACCATGGTGATGGCGCGGCTGCGCCCGACGCCTGCGACCGCCGAGGACGGTGGTCGCCCGGCGTTCATCGCCGCTCGCGGCGTTCGAGGCGGTTGAGCGCCGCGCGAGTGAGCTGCGCCTTGTTCCCGACCTGGAGCTTGGCCCGGATTCGCTCGACGTAGGTGTCGACGGTGGCCTTGCTGACGCCCATCCTGCGCCCCACCTGGGCGTGGGTGAAGCCTTGCGCGATGTAGGAGAGCGTCTCCTCCTCCCTGGCCGACAGCCGGGGATGGCCTTCGGTCTCAGCGTCCGCAGACGGCCGCCCACCGTCGTCCAGTTCGCTCTGCAGGATGTCGGCGAGCCCCGCCGACAGGAAGAAGCCGCCCGCCGCCACCGTACGGACGGCGTCGACGACGAGTTCGGCCGGCGCGTCCTTGGTGACGTATCCGTTGGCTCCGGAGCGGATCGCGGCCAGCACATCGGCGGGCCGTCCTGAGGCAGACACGATCAAGACCCGGGTGACGGTGGACAACTCCTTGACCGCGGCTACGCACGGCTGGTCGTCGGCCAGGTACAGATCAAGGATCAGCACGTCGTAATCGGTGTCGAACGCGTGCAGGTCACCGATCGAGGAGCCCCGCAGCACCACCTTCAGATCCTCGAACCGGTGAAGGAGGTACTCCAGCCCATGACGGATCAGCTCGTGGTCGTCGATCACGGCGATCCGGATCACGTCTTGCTCCGTGGCGGGCTGTGAACGTAGAGGCATGCCAACAACGGTGAGTAGCAGCAGAGATAAGTATCAAGTCCCGCAAAACTACTACAAATCCACATTATAGATCATCGAGCGCGCGAAGGATCGCGCCGGAGAGGCGGCTCAATCCACCGCCCGCATGCGCCCCGGTCACCAGTGGCAGCTCGCGCGCGGCCGAGACCGTCACTGCGGCTGACGAGCTAAACCGGCGTCTCCACATGCTCGGCCGAGGCCGAGGCCGGTTCCCGAGGGGGCAGGCGCCGGGCGAGCCGGCCGATGGAGGCGATGAGCAGCGGGACCAGCAGGACGCCGACGAGGATCGGTGAGGCCATGTACCGGAAGTCCTGGGCGGAGATGTTGGCCAGGATGGCGAGCTGCTGGCCCACCACCGGCGCCGCCACGGCGATCACATAGCGGTTGCGCTGCGCCAGCGCGCCCAGGGCCACGGCCAGATAGGACAGGTAGCACCAGAACGCCCCCCGCCACAGCAGCCAGTCGTACTGCGGCTGCTCGGCGGTGGCCAGCCACGAGCTCGCCGCCTGGTAGAGGCCCTGCGACATCGGCCGGAGCGAGTAGACCCACCGGCCCTGGAAGTCGGGCACCTTGTTGGGTCCCACGTAGGTGTCGGCGTTCGGGCGCAGCGAGAACCGGTAGGTGCGCCCGCCTTCGACCGTGTCGTCCCCGAACACCTTCCAGGCGATCGCGCCCCGGCACAGCCTGGTGTCGACCACCATCGCCGGCTGTTGGAGAAGCAGGCGTTTCCAGAGGTCCAGCAGCTCACTGGCGTGCGCGTCGGCCTGCGGCCAGCTGAAGTCACGCCGCCAGATCAGCGGGTTGATCGTGTAGCAGTTGCCGCCCTCGGTCCACCTGGTCAGTGGCGCGACGGCCGTCATGAGGGTCTTGTCCTGCTCGGTGAACAGCTCTGGATGGTCCCGATACGCGACGGCGATGTCGCCGAAGGCCGTGTGGTAGATGTACGTCTTCGACGGGGCCGCGATGCCGAACTGGGGGAACAGCAGGTTGTTGAGCAGCAGTGGGATGGCCGCCGCCACCGTGCCGACCAGCGCCAGCCGTACGCGCATGGCCGAGACGACCACGAGCAGCACGACGATGGCGATGCCCACGATGAGGAAGCCGTTCGCCCGGAACAGCCCCAGCGCGGTCATCAGCAGGCCCAGCCCGAGCAGCCTGCGATAGGTGACGGTACGGTCGGCGGCCATCGCGGCGCAGGCGGCCGCGATCGCCACCGCGCAGATCGTGAACGGCACGTCCTTCCAGAGCGTGACCGTGAACGCGCCCGCCGTGGGCACCAGCGGCAGGAGTACGGCCACCACCGTCGTCGACCTGCGCGGCGCGCCGAGGTTCTTGAGCGCTTCCGTCAGATAGGTGAGCGCCGCCGCCATGGCCGTGGTCTGCAGGAACGTGACCGCGCCGAGGTCACCGGTGGTCCTGAAGCTGAGCCACAGCAGCGAGTCGTAGAGAACCGAATGGTCGCCCACCCAAGGACCGACGAGGGTGTGACTCAGGTAGAGGACTGAATCGCG
Source organism: Nonomuraea sp. NPDC050680 (assembly GCF_040654555.1). Lineage (NCBI taxonomy): Bacteria > Bacillati > Actinomycetota > Actinomycetes > Streptosporangiales > Streptosporangiaceae > Nonomuraea > Nonomuraea sp. NPDC050680. The sequence continues at coordinate 121,311 of NZ_JBFAIF010000011.1, forward strand.
GCTGAACAGCCCGGGATAGAACGCCGCCCACCAACAGGCGAGTACGGCCTGAATAGCGACGAACGTCCCGAGTGGCACCCATCGCCGGCGCTTGGCGATTTCGATCTGCATAGCTCCCGATCCAGGCGGTTCAGGGGTAACTCACCCCGGCTTCCATCCCCTTGCGGCGCTCCAGCGTCGGCACGGTGACGAGGTGGTAGCCGCGCTTCTTGAGCTCCTTGATGATCGCCGGCATGGCTTGTACGGTCTGCGGCACCACGTCATGCATGAGTATCACGCCGTCGCGCTTGGCCAACCGGAACACGGCCGCCTTGATTTTCGCTACGTTACGCAGCTTCCAGTCGAGTGTCGTACCGGTCCACAGCACCTGCGCGAGGTTCTGCGACCCCGCCAGGCCCAGCACCCGGTCGTCGGTGGCCCCGTACGGCGGGCGGAACATCTTCGGCAGCGTCCCCGTCTGCTCCTTGATGAGTTCCTGGGCGTTCTGGATCTCGGTGAGGATCTCGTTGTCGAGCAGCGTGGGCAACGACGGATGCGAATAGGTGTGGTTGCCGATGGCATGGCCTTCGGCGGCTTCCCGTCTGACGATGCTCGGATATTTCTCCACCTGCGCGCCTACCAGGAAGAAGGTGGCTTTGACGCGTTCCTTTTTGAGCAGGTCGAGCAGCTTCGGCGTATGGACGCTCGGGCCGTCGTCGAAGGTCAGGGCCAGACATTTGACCCGGCTGCAATCGATCTGCGCGTGAGCGCTCGTCGCGGGGAGTGACGTCATCGCTAAAGACGCCGCAAGTATGCCGTGAATCACCACATGCGCTAGCTTATGGCCAAAGTCGCCGCTGGAAGACTCTTAGATCGTTCCCATATGCGATGCGGTGCGCGGTACGGGACACCTCCAGGGCGAGCCGGTTCTCCGCCGCCCAGTCCTCGATCGTGGTGATCGGCACCGGGTGGATCCACTCGCGGGCGACGATCAGATCGTGGATCCGGCCGGCGGCGTTGCGCCACAGGGGCCTCGCGCTCATGTCCTTGTAGACGAGCAGGCCACCGGGCCGTACCGCGGCGCAGGCCCGGTCGAACACCGCCCGCTGCGCCGCGATCGGCACGTGGTGGATGACGTCCTGCATGTGGACCACGTCGTTGGAACGGGCCGGCCACGGCGAGCGGGCGTCGCGGTGCTCGAAGCGCAGCGTCGAGCCGCTGTCGCGGAGGCGGACGGCCATCCGCCCGGCCAGCCCGATCGCGACCGGGCACGGGTCGAAGCCGTGCCCCTCGACGCGTTTCCCGCGCGCCGCCATGAGGCCGAGCATCAGCCCGGAGCCGCACCCGATGTCGAGCACGCTCGCGCCCTCCGGCACGTACCCGATCGTCTCCTCGAACGGGCAGACCAGCACCCGCAGTCGCTGCTTGAGCCGCAGGGCCCGGGGCGCGTCCGCGTACAGCCGCCGGGCGTCCTCGAGCAGCAGGCTCCGATCGAGCGACACGCTGATCTCCTAATCCTCGCGGCGGGCACGCAGGAACAGCGTCACGCCCTTGAGCGAACCGACCGGCAGGCACCTCTCCAGCCTGACGACCGCGGACAGGCCGGCGTTGACCAGCGGAGGCACCGGCACCAGGTCACTGCCCGTGGACGAGTGCCGGCGCCGCGCGATCAGCGGGCGCAGGAGCACGTTCCAGCTCCACAGCCGCTCGACGCGCAGGCCCGCCTTCTCGACCACGGCGGTCAGCGAATCGCGGCAGTAGCGGCGCACGTGGCCGACGGCGTAGTCATGGGCCGACCACAGCGACATGTCGCAGGGGACCGCGATCAGCGCCCGCCCGCCCGGCCGCAGCACCCTGGCGATCTGCTCGGTGGCCAGGTAGTCCTCCTCGATGTGCTCCAGCACGTCAAGAGCGGTCACGAGGTCCACGCTCCCGGACTCGACCGGCAGGTCACGCGCGTCCGCCTGTACGGACCGGAGCCCGCGGCCCCTGGCCACCTCCACCGCGAGCTCGGAGCAGTCGGTCGCGGTCGCCTCCCAGCCCTCCTCGACGAGGACCAGGGTGTTGCCACCACCGGCCGCGCCGACGTCGAGCGCCCGGCCGGGCCGCAGGCGACGTACCTCGGCACGGAGGACGGCCCGGCGCTCCCGGTACCACCAGTGGCCGTCTTCGAGCGCGGCCAGGCGGCGGATCTCTTGTGCTCGCATGTCTGTCATTTCGTGGGAACCCGCCTCGGGAAGACCCACCGGTCCAGTGCGGCGAAGCGCAGCAGGGTGAGCAGGCCGTACGTGCCGACGGCGGTGGTCGCCTCGAACAGGCGACCGCCCGGTGACGGCAGGCCGAGCACCGCCATGGTGGTGACGGCGTAGTCGGCCAGGAAGGCCGGCGCGGTACGGACGCGTGGGGCCGTACGGTGACCGCCGAGCACGTTGACCGTCCAGCGGCGGGCCTCGGCGCCGGCGAAGCCGGTGAGCAGCAGCGCGGCGAGGTTGGCCGCCGCGGGGGGCCAGTGCTCACGCAACGAGAGATAGAGCAGCGCGTAGAGGAGTGTCGAGAACCCGCCGATCAGGGCGAACGACGCCAACCTGGTCAGTGTCACCGCGCGCGGCCGGGCGACGACCGCGTCCGGGTGCGTAGGCATGGGCTCAGCCTCGTTCGTCACCTTCGACCCGGCCTCGTCCGCCTTCAGCGCCGCCCTGCCGGCGGACATCGACCGCGCCACCCTGGCCAGCCCTCTGAGGTCCTCGACCGCTGTCCTGATGACGCGGACGCGCGAGTCGAGGTCCTCGACCCAGTCCACCGGCACCTCGTGGACGCGCAGGCCGTTGTGCTCGGCCAGCAGGAGCAACTCGGTGTCGAAGAACCAGCCGTCGTCCTCGACGCGGTCCATGAGCGGCCTGATCACGTCGGTTCTGGCGGCCTTGAAGCCGCATTGGGCGTCGCTGAAGCCGACGCCGAAACCGTACCGGAGCAGGGCGTTGTAACCGCGCGAGACCAGCTCCCGCCGCAGCGACCTGCGGGTGCGGGCGCCGCGCGCGAGCCGGGTGCCGATCGCGACCTCGGAATGGCCGCTGGCGAGCGCGGCCACCATCGGGAACAGCGCGCCGAGCCCGGTCGACAGATCGACGTCCATGTACGCGACGATGTCGGCCGGGCTGTCGCGCCAGGCGGCCTTCAACGCCGCACCACGGCCTCTGGTCTCCAGCTTGCGGGCGTGCACCTGCGGGAACTCGCGCGTCAGCCCCCTGGCGACCCGCCAGGTGCCGTCGATGCTCCCGTTGTCGACGATCGTGATGCGCCACGGCAGCGGGAAGGAATCGCCGAGGAACGCGTTGAGCGTCCTGATGCAACCGGGCAGTGCCTTTTGCTCGTTGAGCACCGGAATGACGATGTCCACGGTCGCCAGGGTGACCGGTTCGCCGAGAACGGCCGGGCTCCTGTCCATGGCGGAACGCGTGTGCATACGGGAATGCTGCTGGGGCCGTCCATTGATGCGCGGGCTGTTTCTCCGCACCATTCTTGGAGCAGGGCAGATTTTTACCCGGCGTTGAGCTCGTAGACGGAGCACTGGCCGCTGCGGAAACGCAGTGTCGCGAAACCATCAAGGGCTGCGTCATTCTCCGTGAACGCCCATTTGACGCCATATTCGCGTACGAGCCGCGCGACATTCTCCGCCGACGGCTGCCGGAACATCGCGTCGTTCGCCGCCAGCCGAGCCTGGTCCGCGAAGGGCAGAGCCAGGTAGGAGGTGCCGAACGGCTCGCTCCGCGACATCGTGCTCTGGGCGTACGCCCACCCCTCCACCAGCACCCGGCGCTCGCTGTAGGCGGACACCCAGAAATGGCGGCTGTCGCACACCTTCCAGCCGACGGGCCGGCAGTGCGCGTTGGTCGCCACCACGTCGTCGGGCGAGGAGTGGTCCCGCAGCCACCGCCCGGCCTCCAGCGCACCCTGCGGCACCATGCGCACGGGCGGCGGCGTCCCGGGGTGGCTCGACGGCCCGACCCCTTGGGTCAAGGTGGCCGGCACCGCGTAGCCGGTGAGCAGCGCGACCACCGCCAGTATTACGGGCCCACGCCGTTCGTGCCGCGGCGCGAGCACCGTGGGCCCGCGCCGTCCGCGCTGCGGCGCGAACACCACGGCCCGGCGCCACGGCCCGACGACCGCGAGCGCCACGGGCCCGCGCCACAGTGCGACGGCTGCGACAACCACTGCCACGAGCACGAGGTACGGCAGAGCGAGCGGGAAGAGTCCGTGGACCGGCACGTCCGGTCCGAGCAGCACCCGGACCCCCACGGCCAGCCCGGCCCCCAGCCCCGCCCACCACTTGGCGGCAGCGAATCCACGCTCCCGGCCGAGAGCCGCCATCCCGGCCACCGACGCGATCGATAGGTACGGCCGAGCGCCCTCCAGGAAGTAGTACTGGCTGGCCGACGGATGCCCCAGCAGCACGACGGCGCCGATGCCCCCCGCCCCGATCCCGAGCAACAGCAGCATGCCCGGATCCCGCAGGACCGCCCGCCTGGCCAGCACGCCCAGCAGCCCCGCCCACACGCACGCCAGGCAGATGAGGTGAATCCCCGTCAGCCCGGCCATCGGCCACACGGAGGCCCTGGCGACCTGCTTGGGTCCGAGGTCCGTCACCAGTCCCCAGACCGGCCGCATGCTCGCGAACGGCGCGAGCATCAGCCCCTGCCGCTGACCCCCGAAGATCACGAACTGCGCGAACGCCAGACCGGCCAGCGTGATCCCGATGCCCAGGAGCGCGGGCCGCGACCACGGCCCGGTCGGTGTGTTCCTGACGCCCAGGAGTGCGGGCCGTGACCATGGCTCGGTCGGTGTGTTCTCGACGCCTACGAGTGCGGGCCGTGTCCACCGTCTGACGACCAGGACGAGCACCAGCCCACCCAGCAACAGCGGGAGGAACGTCGCCTTCGCCCCGGTCAGCGCCGCCGACAGCACCCCGACCAGCACCCACCCGCCCGCTCCGGTCCGCTCCCGGCGCAGATACCCGACGAGCACCAGCATCACTGGGACGCAGAGCAACGCCCCGAACGTCTGCGTCGGACTGGTCCACACCGTGAACATCGACCGCGACGTGAACAGATTGCTCGCTCCCCGGTACAGCTCTGGGCTGACGGCGAAGTACGTGACGAAGACCGCCGCCACGCCCGCCCACCACCGCCCGGTCACCCGCCTGGCGAGCACCGCCACCAGCACGACCATGGCCGCCATCATCGGCAGCATCGACAGCCGGTAGAGGAGGGTCTGCGCTTCGATCCCGGTGACCCAGCTGGTGGCGGCCATCTCGGCGTAGACGTACCAGTGGTAGGACAGCGGCTCGCCCAGGACCGTCGGGACGGTCGGGGGCATGTGGTGCTTGAGCTCGCCGAGCAGGGCGAGGTGGTAGGGCATGTCGACGTAGGGAGTCGCGTTGCCGGGCCAGGTCAGGCCGTGACCTCCGTAGAACGACAGGGTGCTCCAGACGACGAGATAGCAGACGACCCCCGCCAGGGCCCACGCGCACCACAGCGGCACCCGCTCGCGACCCGCCGTCCCCGCTCCGGTTCCCGCTCCCGCCTCCGCTCCGGTTCCCGCTCCGGTTCCCGCTCCTGTCTCCGCTCCTGTCTCCGCCCTCGCCGCCGGTCCCGACCCTGACCGCCAGTGCCGTCGAAGCCCGGGGACGGCGATGAAGGCGGCGATCACCGTAACGGGCCAGACGAGCACCAGCAGTGGCAGCCCGGCCGCGCGCGCCGGGATGTAGACCAGCACCTCGATCGCATAGCCCAGCGCCAGCCCCGCCGCCAGCTCCTCGGCGAGCGACCCGCCACCCCGTGCCAGCGCCCGCCACAGCAGCGTCCCGGGAACCAGCACGCCGACACCGATATAGCCCCCGAAAGCCGCGAGGTCCCGGACGGAAACCCCCCGCCAGACGAGCGCCGCCACGGCCACCAAGCCGACCAGCCCCACCGGCACCCAGCCGGACCACCCCCGCCGCCCGGCCACCGGCGAGGCCACCACCCGCTTTGCCGCCGTGATCGTCATGCGGTCACCACGCGCTGGTCTGCCGTGATCGTCATGCGGTCACCACGCGCTGGTCTGCCGTGATCGTCATGCGCATCGGCACGCCCTTGTCCGCCCTGATCGTCACGAGATCACGGTTACCAGACGGGTGAACTCGGCGGTCAGGTCCACTCCATCCCAAACCCGGTGAAAGCTCAGCGCGCTCCCGACCGGCACCATCCGATCGACCCCCCGCCCGCCCAGCGCCCCCGCCAGCAACTCCAGCTCGGCCGGGACGAACCCGAAGTGCGTCATGGTCTGATCCCGGCGCTCCACCAGCCGCGCCAGCTCGCCGAGGCCGCCGAGCCGGGCGTGCGCGAACGTCCCGGCGCCCAGCCACCGTCGCGGCGCCGCCTCAGGACCGGCCAGGGTGACGCTGGCCAGCGCGTTGCCGTGGAAGTCGATGGCATGGGCGTCGCCGTCGGCGGCCAGCCCGTACGTGGCGACCCGCTTCTCGACCGCCATCGCGGCGTCCACGGACCACCCCCGCTTGGCCACGGCCCGCGCGAGCCAGGCGGTGAACTCCTCGCGCGCCGCGTCGCAGTCGGCGGCCGAGCCGACCCAGTAGACGGTGCGCGGGGACGAGCAGGCCGCCTGGTCGAACCAGTAGGCGTCGTTGGCGAACCCCTCGGCGACCGCCCCCCGCGTGGCGGCCGACGCCGACAGCCAGGCCGCCGCCCGGAGCACCGCGAACGACGTACGGTCGGGAAAGGTGAGATCACGCGCGTGCGGGGCGAGCGGATGGCGGCGGATCTCGCCGACCGCGGCGTCGCCACCCCAGATGACCCGCAGGTCGCACGCCGCTGACAGGGCCGCCGTGATGGCGTCGGAACGGTCGTACGTGACGATGTGCTGCGTGGCGGCCACCACCGGATCGGCGTCGGCCAGCGACTCCCGCAGCGTCCGCGTGATCGTCTCGGCCACGGCGCCCGCGCGCGGCGACAGGCGTACCACGTTGCGGTTGCCCATCAGCGCCGACAGCGCCCAGGAGTAGACGAAGACGGTGTCGACGTTCGCGGGCGGGACGTGGAACACCAGGCCGCGCGGAGCCCGCAGGTGATCGCCCGGGGGGCCGTCGAGAATCCGCGTGAGCTCGCTGGGCCGCAGGAAGAAGCCCAGTGAGGCCAGCTCGGGATGGCGTCGCGCCAGCTCCGGACTCAGCAGGCGCCTCCCGAACCTGGTGAGGAACTCACGAATGCGCTCATCACCCACCGCGAGCGGCTCGCCCCCGGATACCTGGCCGATCAGCGTCTCAACCGACATATCCCGGCAATCCGGAAACCTGACCCCGACCCACGGCTCGGACGCGACCTTGCTCATCACGCCGCCGACCGCGCCGAGGTGTCGCTGCAGCCGCGCGCCTCCGCCCTGGGCAGCCGCCCGAGCACCGAGAACCGCTTGCCCGGCCACACCCCGTCGTCCACCCCGTGCACCACGCCGAGGTCCTCCGTCAGCAGCACATGCCCCGGATAGGACGTGGGCAGCGTGCTGACCACCTCGATCAACCCCGGCACGCCGGGCGGCGCCTCCTGCCACGTCTCCGGATCGCGGATCACGACATCGGCGAAATCGGGGCAGTAGAGCCCGCCTCCGTCCGGCCCCTCCAGGAACACGGTGCCGATCTGCTCGACCATCCCGTAGAAGTCGTGGATCCGCCGCAGCCCGCACTCCTCGCCCAGCCGCCGGCGGAATGTGGCGTTGTCAACGGCCTGCTCCGCCAGCCGTTTCCAGCCCCCGGAGTGGATCAGCAGCCCTTGCGAAAGGTCGAGCTCACGCAGGTGCGACCACACCATGAACGTGAATCCGAAGATCAGGTAGGGCGCACCACCGTGCCGGGCGAGAAAACCCTTGACCGCCTCGGCATCCAGTCCGCCACCCTCGTCGAGCACGAAGGTGTGGTCCCTGCCGAAGTGCATCATGCCGAGCACGCCCGCCCCGCGAGCGCTCAGCGTGGCATCGCGGATCGCCGACCGGCTGTCGACGATCAGCATGGGCAGCCGCCGCTCGCCCAGCACCGCGCGGAGCGTCGCCGCCAGCATGCGCGGCTGCGCGGCCGCCGCCTCGCGGTCGAGATAGACGCGGCTGGGCCGTTGCCCGGTCGTCCCGCTGGAGGTGAGCACCCTGAACACCGCGCTCTCCGGCACACTGCGCAACTCGTGCGTCTTGAACAGCCGCACTGGCAGCCACGGCAGATCCGCCACCCGCTCGTAGGGCCCCGCCGCCCCGATCGCGTCGAGAATCCGGCGGTAGGGCAGGCACGCCCGCCGATGCCGCTCGGTCAGCGCGACCAGCTCGGGCAGCAGCGCGGCCTCCTTCGCGTCCTGGGACAAGGTGAAGACACTCATGTGCGGGCCTCCAGAGCGGGATAGTCGATCTTCCCGGTGCCGAGCAGCGGCAGCCGGTCCACACCGCGTACGTCGAACCCGCTCCAGTGGAGCCGCAGCTCGGACCCCAGCCGCCGGGCCAGCGTGGTGCATCCGTCGGCGTCGAGGCCCTCGGCCCAGACCGTGACGCGGTCGTCGCCGCTGGTGGCCGCGACGGGGCCGCGGTCGCGGAGCAGGCGTTCGATGTCGTCGAGGTTGACGCGTACGCCGAAGACCTTGGCGATGCGTTTCATCCGGCCGGTGATGTAGAGGAAGCCCTCGTCGTCGAGGTGGCCGAGGTCGCCGGTGCGCAGCACGCCGCCCAGGTCGTCGCCTCTGGCCAGGTCGTCGACCGTTTCGGCGTAGCCCATCATCACGTTGGGGCCGTGGTAGAGAACCTGGCCGTCGTCAATCGTCAGGCGACCGCCGGGGACGGCCAGGCCCACGGAGCCCGGCTTGGCGGCCAGGCGGTCGTGGGGGAGTACGGCGATACGGGCGGTCGCCTCCGTCTGGCCGTACATGACGAGGAAGCGCTGGGCCTTGGCGGCGAACTCGGTGACCAGGTCGGGCCGCAGCGGCCCGCCGGCCTGGGTCATGGTGGTGAGCGCGGGGTGTTCGACGGGGTCGAAGCGGAGCTTGCGCAGCATCTCGTACTGGTAGGGGACCGCGGCCAGCGAGGTGCAACGGTGCTCGTCGAGCATGGTCCAGAAGGACCGTTCGAGCAGGCCCGCGTCGGTCAGCACGACGGTGGCGCCCGCGGCGAGGTGGCTGTTGAGCACCGACAGGCCGTAGCTGTAGTAGAGCGGGAGGCTGGTCGGCGCGATCTCGTCAGACCCGATGGCCAGGGCGGCGGCGATGGCGTGGGCGTTGGCCGAGATGGCCGACCGCGACAGCCGGACGAGCTTGGGGTTGCCGGTCGAACCCGAGGTGGCGAGCAGGACGGCCAGGTCCGGATGGGGTTCGGGGGTGCCGCCGCGGGCACGCCGCAGGCCGTCGGCGGCACGCGTGAAGCCGAGCAGGGCGGCGGGCTTGAACCTGGCGGCCAGCTCGGCCAGCGCGCCGGGCGGCAGGTCGGGGTCCAGCAGCGCGATGGGCCTGCCCGCCTGTAGCGCGGCGAGGTAGCGCAGCACGGACGGCAGGTCGTTGCGCATGCCGCAGAACACCGGGCCGGGCGGCAGCGCTGCCAGCGCCTGCGTGGCGCTCGCGATCCGAGCGGCCAGGCCGTCGCCGGTGAGCACCCCTGGCTCCCCGGCGACGACTATCCGAGCGTCCGGATGCGGAAAGCACTGCGGAAGGCACTGCGGAAGGCACGGTGGTGTCCGCGCGTCCGGGTGTGGAAGGTGCTCCGGTGTCCGCGCGTCCGGGTGTGGAAGGTGCTCCGGTGTCCGCGCGTCCGGATGCGGAAGGCCCTCCCGAGGAGTCAGGTCCCCGCCGACCCGCGGTGCGGAACCGCCGGCGGGGTAGGGTGCGCCGGAGTGTAGAGAAGCGTTCATGGAAGACCGCCCGTCCATCGTGTCGGAGGCTTACAGCACCAGCCCGCCGTCCACCCCGATGACCTGGCCGGTGATGAAGCAGGCGTCGGCGGAGAGCAGGAAGGCGGCCGCGGCGGCCACGTCGCCGGCGGTGCCCAGGCGGCCGAGCGGGGTCGCGGCGATGGTGTCGGCGCGTGCCCGGTCGTCGAGCGTGGAGAGCATGTCGGTCTGGATGTAGCCGGGTGCCACCGCGTTGACCCGGATGCCCTGGGGCCCCAGCTCCTTGGCGGCGGCCAGGGTGAGGCCGAGCACGGCGGCCTTGGTGGCGGAGTAGACGGCCTGGCCCGGCGCCCCCTTGCGGCCCATGACCGAGGAGACCAGGACCACGGCCGGGTCGGTGCCCCTGCGCAGCAGCTTGACCGCGGCCTGCAGGGTGTGGGTGGCGCCCAGCGCGTTGACGTGGAAGAGCCGGCTCACCACGTCGCTGTGCATCATGCCGAGCAGGCTCGCCGCGTGGCCGCCCGCGTTGATCACCAGGGCGTCGAGCCGCCCGTGCCGCCGGTGGACCTCCCGCATCATGGCGGACACCGCGGCGGGGTCGGCCACGTCGCCGTGGACCGTGTCGGTGCGGCCCCCGGTCTCGGCGGCCACCTCGGCCGCCGCCTTGGCGGACCGCTCGTGGTCGCGCCCGTGGAGGACGACCTCGTGACCGGTACGGGCCAGCCGCACGGCGACGGCCCGGCCGATGCCCAGCGTGGAGCCGGTGACGAGGGCGACCCGGAGGTCAGGTGACGGCGTCGGCACCGTGCTTCTCCAGCAGCGCGGCGGCCTTGGCGAACGAGCTCATGTCGATCATCTCGTCCGTGTCGATCATGATGCCGAACTCGTCTTCCATCGCGGCGACGAGGGCCATGTGGGCCAGTGAGTCCCACTGCGGGATCGCCCGGTATTCGAGCCCGTCGACGTCCCGGTCGGCCGGCAGGCTCAGCGAGGCGCGGAAGACGCCGCGCAGGCGGTCGAGCTGGCTCATCTCTGCTCACTTTCTGTCTTCGGACAACCACGTAGTGTAGCCGTGATCGTCCGTCAACAGAAACCAACCACCCGTCGCGAGTAATAGAACCGTATAACGGCGAGTGCCCGCTGTGCCGGGCTGGGAACGTCGCCTGGGGCGCGTCAACCGCTACAGGGGGAATGATGGACGAATCCAATCACTGGTACGGGCACTCCCGCATAATCGGCCGATACTGTGAATTGGCGGAAGACACTCCCCGGCGAATACAGGGCTTCCTGCAGCACGGCTGGAACTATCTCCACGGATTCCCGCCCAACGACCACTGGTGCAGCCCCGGCTACCCCCGTTTCGTCTGGTCTGACGTGCTCAGAAGGCGCGGCTGGTCGATGGGCCGCCGTGGTCACTATGTCATCGGCGCGCCGTGGATCTACCTTCTTGACATGGAGCCGAGAAAGGCCGAGCTCCCCGAAAGGAAGGGTACGATCTGGTATCCCTTCCACGGCTGGGAAAAGCATTCGGTCAGCGGCGACCATGCCCGGCTGGCCGCCGAAATATCCGAAGTGGAGTCGGGGCCGGTGACAATCTGTCTTTACTGGTTGGAATTCGCTAATCCGGACATTCGGCGGGCTTATCGGTCGGCGGGTTTCCGGGTCATCTGCCATGGCGAACGTGGCTCGCGGTGGGATGGCAAGGGGCGCGACTTCCTGTCCGGCCAGCTCACCGAGCTGCGGCGGCATCGCAGGGTGGCATCCAATCGGCTCGGCAGCGCGCTGTTCTACGGCGCCTCCGTGGGCTGTGAGGTCGCCGTCTACGGAGACCCGATGCAGCTGGAGGACGAGCGGCCCGAGTACGGCGGTACCGCCCGCCGCATGCGGCTGTGGCCCGAGCTGCACGGCGTGTCCGTCGACCCCGAGGCGGCGAGGGAGGCGGCCCGGCAGGAGCTGGGATTCGAGTATCAGGCGACACCGGAGGAGCTACGGCGAATGTTCGGCTGGAAGCGGGCGCGATGCGCATGAACGAGGCACCCGAGAATGTCCGGCTGATCGGCGGCGAGATGCTGCTGTGGTCAGACTCATCCCATACGTCCGGCGTCACGGACTGGCGGGGCGTGGCCCTGGAGCTGGTCAGACGCCTGCTCCCGATGGAGGAGGGCGGGAGGGCCAGGGTGCTGCTGGTCGGGCCGCACCCGCGCGGCCTGGTGGACGAGGTGGTGGCGCGGGCCGCGTCGGTGGCCGTGCTGCTGCGCTCCTACCCCGACGCCTGCGCCCTCGCCGAGCGCCATCCCGATCTGGCCGTGTACTGCGGCCGTCTGTCGGCGCTGCCCGAGAGCGCGCCGTACGATCTGGTGCTGGCGCTCGACGGGCTGCGGCGTACGCACTCGGCCGAGGAGGTCGCGCCGCCATGGCGCGAGTCGCTGGGCGCGCTCGCCGCCCTCGTCGCGCCGGGCGGGCGGTTCGTCCTGAGTGTGAGCAACGACCTGGGCGTCGACCGGTTCGTCGAGGCCAGGCCCGCCGACCGGGACGGCGCCGACGAGCACTGGGAGCCGCACGGTTTCGACCAGGGCTACCCTGACGGGCCCGGCGCCCTCGACGAGGAGCTGGCGGCGGCCGGACTGACCCCCGAGAGGTGCTACGCGGCCTATCCGGGCCGCGCGGCGCCACGCGCGCTGCTCGCCCGCGAAATGCTCGGGTGCGACCTGCCCGACGCGCTCACGGTGCCGTTGAGCGCCCGTGGCGGCGACAGGATGCTGGTGGCCGATCCGCTGCGGCTGACCCGGCTGGTGTTCAGCCACGGTCTCGGCGAGCAGCTCGCCCCGATATGGGTGGCTATGGCGACCAGACCATCGGACGCGCCCACAGCGCGGGCGGACGTGCCGCTCGGCCAGTTCGAGGAGACGCTCACAGCGCCGGCGGACGAGCCGCTCGGCCAGTTCGAGGAGACGCTCACAGCGCCGGCGGATGAGCCGCTCGGCCGGTTCGAGGGCTCGCCCACGGTGCGGGCCGACCTGCCGCTCGGCCTGTTCGAGGAGGGGCACGCCGTACACGAGATCACCTGGGGCGCCACCCGACGGCTGCCCGACGGCGTGGAGCGGGCCATCCCCGGGGGCCGGGTCGTGGAGGAGGTCCTGATCGAGGCGTGCGCCCGCGAGGACGTACGGGCCGTCCGCGACCTGCTCACCGTGCTGGGCGACTGGGTCGAGATGGGCGGCGACGCCGCGGCCGACAACCTGGTCTGGGACGGCGAGCGGTTCGCCGCCATTCATGCCCGGCCCGCGCCGCCCGACCGGCCCGCCGACCGCGTGGTGCTGTGCCGCGTGTTGTGGCGGTTCGCGGTACGCCTGCTGGCCGCCGGTCACCACCACCCGTGGCCGTGGCCGCGGCAGACTGAGCAGCTGACGCTGACGCTCTGCGGCATGGCGGGGCGGCCGTGCGACCAGGCGGATCTCGACCTGGCCCGCAAGCTCGACGCCGAGCTGGGGCAGCCGGCCGAGCTGAGCGACGCCGCACCGACGTACCGGGACCTGCTCGGCGCGCGGGACCGGCTGGCCGACCAGCTGACCGCCGCGCTGGCCAGGGTGTCCCGCCTGGAGACCAAGCTCACCTACCGCGAGCGCGAGCTGCTGCGGGCCAGGGGCCGGCTGAGAAAGAGCCAGCGGAAGTCGGCCGCCTACCGCAGGACGCTCGGCTACCGGCTCTCGCGCCGCCTGGCCCGCCCGCGCAGGGTCGCCCGCCGGGTCCTGCGCCTGCTGTCCGGCTGACGAAGAGGAGTTCCCGTGCCGGTTCTTTCGGTGATCGTCCCGTTCTACAACGTCGAGAAGTACATCGGTCCCTGCCTGGATTCGCTGGCCGCGCAGAAGCTCCAGGATCTTGAGATGATCTGCGTGGACGACGGCAGCACCGACGCCGGTGCCGCCGTGGTCGAGGCCCGGATGGCGGCCGACCCGCGGATCAGCCTCATCCGGCAGGCCAACCAGGGGGTCGGGCGGGCCCGCAACATCGGCGTCCGCCGGGCCACGGGCCGCTACCTGGCCTTCGTCGACGGCGACGACAAGGTGCCGCCCCGCGCGTTCCAGCGGCTGGTCGCCTCCCTGGAGGCCACCGGGTCCGATCTGGCCTGCGGCAACGTCATGCGGCTGCACCGCAACCTGCTCGTCCCCTCCTGGGCGCACAAGCAGGCGTTCGCCGAGTCGCGCAAGCGCACGCACATCACCCGCCACCCGCTGCTCATCCGCGACCGCATGCTGTGGAACAAGGTCTACCGGCTCGACTTCTGGAACGCCCTCGGCCTGGCCTTTCCCGAGCGCATGTACGAGGACCAGCCGGTCGCCATGGCCGCGCACGTGGGCGCCTCGTCGGTCGACGTGATCAAGGGCATCGTCTATCACTGGCGGCAGCGCGACGAGGAGGGCACCTCGATCACCCAGCGCTGCCTGGAACCGGCCAACCTGCGTGACCGCCTGCTGTCGGTGCTGGAGACGGCCGCGCTGCTCACCGCCGGCGCGCCCGCCCTCAAGGCGGACTTCGACCGCGACACGCTCGAGATCGACATGAGCGTCGCGGTGGAGGCGATGGCCATGATGGGCGCCGCGGCCGATCCCGATCTCGTCGACCTGGTCGTCCGCTATCTCGACGGCGTCGCGCCGGAGGCGTGGCAGAGCATCCCGTTCGCACAGCGGCTCCAGGTGCACCTGCTGCACGGGCGTCGCCTGGACGAGCTGGCGCGCGTCTTCGAACAGGACCGCGCGGGCCGCCTGATTCCGCGGGTCAGCCCTCCGGGCCTGCTGCGCAAGCGCTGGTACGGCCGGCACCCGGCCATGCCCAGGCACCTGTCGGAGGTGTCGGCCGAGCTCAAGCTGTCGGCGCGGCTGGTCGGGCTGGAGTGGCGCGACGGCGAGCTCGATGGCACGGGCCGGATGAGCATCGGCCGGTTCGACGTGTCGGACCTGCGCGGGACGAGTGCGCAGGTGTGGCTGCAGGAGCGCCGGACCAATGACATCGTCCCGCTGTCCGACCAGCGCGTCTCGCCGACCTGGGCGAGCGTCGAGCAGGAAGAGGGCGGCGCGGTGGCCGAGCACGGTTTCTCCTTCGCGTTCGCGTTCGACCCGGCGACTCTGACCCGCGCGCAGCTCGCCCGGCGGGGGCACTGGGATCTGCGGGTACGGTTGCGCGGCCCCCGGCTGAAGCTGGAGGCGAAGGTGGTCGGATCGCGCTGGCTGCCGCCGCTGGTGCCCGCGCCGAAGCGCAGGGCGGGCGTGTGGCTGGTGCCGGTACGCGGCGGCGGCGGGGCCTGGGGACTGCGGCTGCGCCGGGCCGAGGCGCTGATCGGCGAGTGCCGGGTGGACGGCGACGACCTGGTCTTCTCCGGCGAGCTCAGCGACCCGGGCGACGGCGATCCGGTGCTGCGGCTGGTGCGCAGGAGCGACGGCGAGGAGATGTACTTCCCCGTCACGCTGGCCGGGCAGAACTTCCGGGCCCGGGTGTCGCTGGTGGACATCGACGAGGTCGTCGGTCGTGAGTCGCGCTGGGAC
The DNA here is from genome assembly GCF_040654555.1 of Nonomuraea sp. NPDC050680. Taxonomy (NCBI): domain Bacteria; kingdom Bacillati; phylum Actinomycetota; class Actinomycetes; order Streptosporangiales; family Streptosporangiaceae; genus Nonomuraea; species Nonomuraea sp. NPDC050680. Next base: position 136,728 of record NZ_JBFAIF010000011.1, read on the forward strand.
TTCGTCATCGACCAGGGCAGGGAGATCCGGCCGCTGGTGCGTACCCGGGCGCGGCCGATCGTGACGGTCGCCGAGCGGCGCTTCCTGGTGGACCGGGGCGACGACGGCTGCCTCATGCTGGCTGAGCGATGAGGCAGCCGTTAGTCCAGTTAGCCCAGGATAGCGCGCAGCCGATCGACGACCTCGTCCTGCTGCGAGTCGGTGAGGTCGGGGAAGAGCGGCAGTGAGAGCTGCTCGGCGTAGTAGGCCTCGGCTTCGGGGCAGATCCCGCGCCGGTAGCCGAGGTCCTCGAAGACCGGGTGCCAGTAGGCCGGGATGTAGTTGACCTGCACCCCGATGCCCTCGGCGCGCATGCGCTCGTAGACCTCCCGCCGCCGGCCGTCACGGACCCTGACCGGGTAGAGGTGCCAGCACGGCGTGCTGTACGGGCGCCACGCGGGCAGCGTCAGGCCCGGCAGGTCGCCGAGCAGCGCGTTGTAGCGGGCGACCAGCTCGATCCGCCGCGCGCGGAAGCGTTCGAGTCGCCGCAGCTGGCTGAGGCCGAGCGCGCAGAGCACGTCAGGCAGCCGGTAGTTGAGGCCGAAGTCGTGGACCTCCTGGTGCCAGCCGCCGTGGCCGGGATCACGCAGCTCGGCCGGGTCACGGACCAGGCCGTGGTTGCGGAAACGGGCGGCGCGGACATAGCGGTCACGGTCGCGTACGGCGACGGCGCCGCCCTCGGCGGTGGTCACGGTCTTGGTCGGGAAGAACGAGAACGTCGTGAGGTCGGCCTGCTCCCCGACCGGCCGGTCCTTGTAGAGCGAGCCGAGGGAGTGGGCGGCGTCGCCGATCAGCACGGACCCGGTCCGGTCGGCGATCGCGCGGAGTTCGTCGTAGTCGGCGGGATGGCCCGCGTAGTCGACCGCGGTGATCGCCCTGGTGCCGTCGCCCGCCAGTGACTCGACCGACGAGGGATCGAGGTTGCCCGTGTCGGGCTGCACGTCGGCGAAGAGCACCCGGGCGCCGCGCATGGCGGCGGTGGCGGCCGTCGCCACGAACGTCAGCGGCGAGGTGATCACCTCGTCACCCGGCCCGATCCCGGCCGCCGCGTACGCGACGTGCAGGGCCGCCGTGCCCGACGTGACCGCCAGACACGGCACGCCGCCCGTCCAGCGGGCCAGCTCGGCCTCGAACGAGCCGACCATGGGTCCGGTCGTCAGCCACTCCCCGAGCAGCACCTCGGTCACGGCCTGGACATCGGTGTCGGCGATCGACTGCCGTCCGTAGGGGAGCATCAGACGCCCACCGTCACCATGGCGCGCAGGTCCTCGACCGACAGCCAGCGGTCATTGGTGTCGGAGCGGTAGGCGAAGCCGTCCGGCAGCAGCTCGCCGCCCTGCGGGGGCACGTAGCCCCAGCTGGCGATCGTCGGCTGCACGACGTAGCGGTCGCTCAGGCGCAGGGTCCTGCGGCCGTCGTCGGGGCCGATCATCTCCTCGTGCAACTTCTCGCCGGGCCGGATGCCGATCTCGTAGACCGGGCTGCGGGGCGCCAGCGCCTGGGCCAGGTCGGGCAGGCGCATGCTGGGGATGCGCGGCACGTACAGCTCGCCGCCCTGCATCAGGTCGAAGGAGTCGACCACGAATCGGACGGCCTGGTCGAGCGTGATCCAGAACCGGGTCATCCGCTTGTCGGTGATCGGCACGCTGCCGCCCTCCTGGGCCAGCCGCAGGAAGAACGGCACCACCGAGCCCCTGCTGCCCACCACGTTGCCGTAGCGGACCACGGCGAAGCGGGTGATGTGGCTGGCGGCGTAGTGGTTGGCCGAGACGAACAGCTTGTCGGCGACCAGCTTCGACGCGCCGTACAGGTTGATCGGGCTGGACGCCTTGTCGGTGGAGAGCGCGACGACCTTGCGCACGCCACAGTCGATGGCGGCCTCCACCACGTTCTGGGAGCCGGAGACGTTGGTCCTGACGTATTCGAACGGGTTGTACTCGGCCGTGTCGACCTGCTTCAGTGCCGCCGCGTGCACGACGTAGTCGATGCCGTGCATGGCCCTGGCCAGGCGATCCCTGTCGCGCACGTCGCCGATGAACCAGCGCAGCCGCTGGTCGTCGTCGAACAGGTGACGTGCCTCGTACTGCTTGAGCTCGTCACGCGAGAAGATCACCATGCGGCGCACGTCGAGGTGGTCCAGCGCGTGACGGACGAAAGCCTTGCCGAAGGACCCCGTGCCTCCGGTGATCAGAATTGACGATCCACTGAGAATGCTCACGCGGCCCCCCGCCGTAGTCATCCGAGCTGCCCGGTAGCATAGCGCGATCGTTCGATGACGCATGGTGACAGCGGGGAATGGGGCTTCGGTGCGGATTGTCGGAATCATCCAGGCGCGCATGGGCTCGACGCGCCTGCCGGGCAAGGTCCTGCGCGATCTCGGGGGCCGCTCCGTGCTGGGCTGGGTGGTCCGTGCGGTACGCGAGGCGGCCGCGGTCGACGACCTGGTGGTGGCGACCACCACGGAGGAGGCCGATGACGTGGTGGTGGCGGAGTGCCGCCGGCTCGGCGTGTTCTGGCACCGGGGACCGGTCGACGACGTGCTCACCCGGTTCACGCAGGTGCTGCGGGGTCACCCGGGCGACGCCGTCATGCGGTTCACGGCGGACTGCCCGCTGCTCGACCCGGTGGTGATCCGCGAGGCCGCGCTGGTCTTCCGCGCAGTGCCCGGCCTCGACTATCTGAGCACGAGCCTGGCGCGCACACTGCCGCGCGGGCTCGACGTGGAGATCGCGGGGCTGGCCGCGCTGAAACGGGCCGACCTGGAGGCCACCGCGCATCACCGCACACACGTCACCTCCTACCTCTACACGCATCCGGGGGAGTCGCGGCTGCTCGGCCTCGCCTACGCGCCGTCGGCGGCCGACCTGCGGGTCACGCTCGACACGGAGGACGACTGGCGGCTCCTCTCGCGGGTCGTCGCGGAGCTGGGTGACCGGTGCGTGCCGGTACGGTCGCTGGTCGGCTGGCTGCGGGAGCGGCCCGAGGTGCGCGAGCTCAACGCGCACGTGGCGCAGAAGGCGTTGCAGGAGGCGTGACGCACCGGGTGGGGTTCCGCTGCGACGCGGGCGTGGCGAGCGGGGTCGGTCACCTGATGCGCTGCGTGGCGCTGGCCGAGGAATTGTGCGGGCGGGGGGCCGAGGTGCTGTTCCTCGGGGACGTGGCGGAGTCGGCGTGGGCGGAGTCGCAGTTGCGGCAGCGCGCGTTCCCGCTGTGCCCGGCGCCTTCGGAGCCGCGGGCGCTGGCCGAGCTGGTGGGGGTGCTCGGGCTGGACGCGGTGGTGCTGGACTCGTACGTGCTGGCCCCCGGTACGGGCGCGGCGCTTCGGGCGGCGGGCACGGCCGTGCTGGCGATCGTCGACGGCGACCCGCTGGGCCAGGAGGCGGACCTCTACCTCGACCAGAATCTCGGCGCCGAGCTGCGCCCCTTCCCACATCAGCCCGCCGCGTACGGACCGTGGGGCGGGCGGCTGGCGGGGGCTCGCTATGTGCTGCTGCGGGACAGCGTCCTGCTGATGCGGGGGACCTCCCGCCGCCGCCCGGCCCGGCCGGAGGGGCCGCTGGTGCTGTGCTTCTTCGGTGGCACCGACAGCGCCGGTGTGGCGCCGGCCTGGGCCGGGGCGCTGCGTGCCACCGGGCTGCCGTTCCGGGCCACCGTGGTCAGCCCGGTGCCGTTCGAGGTGGACGGGCCCATCACGGTGATTGCGCCGACGGACCGGCTGCCCGGCCTGATGGCCGAGGCCAACCTGGTCATCACCGCGGCGGGCTCGGCCGTCTGGGAGCTGCTCCATCTGGGTGTGCCCACCGCGCTGAGCTGGGTGGCCGACAACCAGCTGATCGGCTACGAGGCGCTGGTCGGCGGCGAACTCGCGGCGGGTCTGGGACCGGTCCCGGACGCGGCGGCCGTCGGTGTCCTGGCCCGCCTGCTCGCCGACCCCGCGGCCCGTGAGGAGTACGGCAGGCGTGGCGCCGGGCTGATCGACGGCCGCGGCCGGGAGCGCGTCGCCGACGCGCTCCTCGCCCTCCTCTGAACGAGTCCCTGAACGAGTCCCTGAACGAGTCCCTGAACGAGTCAGTCCCTCCTCTGAACCGGGCGCCTACCAGGCGCCCGTCAGAGCGGTGAACCGAGCGTGCGTCAGACCAGGTCCCAGGTCAGTGGTGTGCCGAGTGTGGCGTCCCTGGCGAAGCGGCGGCCCATCACCTGCGCCGCCGCCGACGGCGGCAGCCCCCCGGCCGGCCGGATGGAGCGGACGTTCTGCTCCGTCACCGGCTCGCCCGCCCGCACATCCCGTACGACATACAGCGACCGCCGGAACCGCAGCCCCTCGCGCTCGGAGGCCCGCGGCCCGATGACCGCGCTGCCCAGCGACTGCCAGGCCCGCTCGCTCTCCACCACGAGCGCCGCGAGCTCGGCGGGCTCCAGCGAGAACGCCGAGTCCACACCCCCGTCGCCCCGGTCCACCGTGACGTGCTTCTCGATCAGGCACGCGCCGAGCGCGACCGCCGCGAGCGCGGCGCCGATGCCGGGCGTGTGGTCGGAGATGCCGACGACCGCGCAGGTGAGCCCGGCGAGCAGCGGAAGCGAGCGCAGGTTGCTCTCGGCGGGCGCGGCGGGGTAGGAGGCGGTGCAGGCCAGCATGGCGAGCTGGGTGCAGCCCGCCTCGCGGGCGGCCTCCGCGGCGGCGTGGATCTCGCCGATCGACGCCATGCCGGTGGAGATGATCAGCGGCTTGCCCGTGGCGGCGGCGAGCCTGATCAGGGGGAGGTCCACGATCTCCGAAGAGGCGATCTTGTAGGCCGGGGCGCCGAGACTCTCCAGCAGATCGATGGCCGTGGGGTCGAAGGGCGAGGAGAACGGGATGAGCCCCCGCGCGCGAGCCCTGGCGAAGATCGGCTCGTGCCACTCCCACGGCGTGTGCGCCCGCTCGAAGAGCCGGTAGAGACGCTCGCCGCCCCACAGCTCGTGCTCCTCACCCAGGCGGAAGGCGGGGCCGTCGGCGTCGACGGTGATCGTGTCGGGGCGGTAGGTCTGCAGCTTCAGGGCGTGCGCGCCGCTGTCGGCCACCGCGTCGACGATGGCGAGAGCCTGCTCCAGGCGGCCGTTGTGGTTGCCCGACATCTCGGCGATGACGAAGGGGGGTTGTTCCGCCCCGATCGCGCGCCCGGCGATGGTAATCATGCGAGGTCGTCCTTCCTCATTGAGCCGTCCTTCCTCATGAGCCGTCCTTTCTCATGAGTCGTCCTTCCTGATGAGTTGCACGGTGACGACGTCGCGGCGGACGCCGTCGATGTCGCGCCGGTGGACGGCGACCTCGGTGAAGCCGAAGCGCCGGTGCAGCCCCCTGGCCGCCTCGTTGCGGGCGAGCACCTCGCCCCGCAGCGTGGTCAGCCCCAGCGGCCCGAAGGCGTGGTCGATGGCGGCCCGCTCCAGCCCGATCCAGGCCGGCAGCAGCGCGCCCGACGGCTCCAGCCCGGCCAGGTCGAGGTAGAACCCCCATTCGCCGCTTCGCGCGGCGGGGTCGAGCCCGGAGAACGTCACCACCCCCGCGGCCGTCCCGTCGTGGACGTAGATCAGCACCCGCCTGGCCGGATCGTCCTTTACCGCGGCCCACCACCGGGCGTGCTCGTGCTCGGCGATGACGTGGGTGGTGAAGCTCGCCGCCCGCACCCTCGGGTGGTTGCGCCATCGGCGGATGGCGGGCAGCTCATGGTCGTGTACGGGTCTCAGCACGGCTTCCCCCTACTCAGCGCGCTCGATCCATTGCACAACGTAGCGGATCCATCCGGCAAAAAGCTGATCAGAGTGCGGCATCGAACGTCGTGCCGGAGTGATGGCCAGGGCATGCTGCCCTCGACCCCAACCCCGACCCCAAGGGAGCTCCTCGGTATGACGCCCATGCTCAGCGTCGTCGTCCCGATCTACAACGTAGAGCCGTATATCGGCGAATGTCTGGAATCTCTGGCGGCTCAGACGCTGGAGGACATCGAGGTCATTCTCGTGGACGACGGCTCACTGGACGGGAGCGCGCGGGTGGCCCGCGAGTTCGCGGACCGCGATCCGCGCTTCGTCCTGTTCGACCAGCCGAACCAGGGCCCCGGTCCGGCGCGCAACGCGGGGATCCGGCGGGCCCGCGGCACCTATCTGGCCTTCGCGGACAGCGACGACGTCGTGCCGCCCAAGGCGTACGAGCTGCTGATCGAGTCGTTGCGGGAGAGCGGCTCGGACTTCGCGTGCGGCGGGGTGCTGCGCCTGACGGAGGGCGAGCTGGCCGTGTCGTCCATGCATGAGAAGGCGTTCCGGCGCCCCGCGCGGGCCGCGCACATCCGGGAGCGCCAGTCCCTGATCAGGGACCGCACGGTCTGGAACAAGGTCTACCGGCAGGACTTCTGGCGCGCGCACGAGCTGGAGTTCCCGCCGGGCATCTACGAGGACGTGCCGCTCAGCATGCGGGCGCACGTGCTGGCGAAGGCCGTCGATGTGCTGCCTGACGTCGTCTACCACTGGCGCAAGCGCGAGGAGGGGGAGAGCTCGATCACCCAGCGGCGGGCGGAGCTGCCCAACCTGACCGAACGGCTGGCCGCCATCCGCGCGGTCCGGGCCTTCCTCGCCGAGCAGGCGCCCGAGCTCACCGACGCCTTCGACGCCGTGGTGCTGGAGAAGGACCTCCTGTTCCTGTTCCAGGCGCTGGAGTACGCCGAGGACGACGAGCTCGGGCCGTTGCTCGAACTCTCGCAGGAGTGGCTGGCCGGTCTGAGCCCCGTCGCTCTCGGCGAGGTGGCGTCGCTGCGCAGGCTCGAACTCCACCTGCTGGGCCGCGGCCTGGTCGAGGAGTTGCGGGTGGTGCGCAGGTTCAGGCGCGACTCGGTCGACGGCACCCCCATCGTGCCGCACGAGATCGGCTGGTACGGCGACTACCCCTACTTCCGGGACCGGACCCTCCAAATCCCCGACGCGGTCTTCGAGGCGAGCGACGAGGTCAAGCTGCTGGCCACGGTCCATGAGTGCGGCTGGACGGGCAGCCGCTTCGAGGTGCGCGGCGAGGTGGCCCTGCACCGGGTGGCGCGCGAGCCGAACCGGGTCGGCATGTGGCTGACCGACGGCGAGCGCCGGGTCCCGCTGGAGGTACGGCGCACGGGCGGGCAGGGCGTCTCGGTGGAGATCGACCCGGCGATGCTCCAAGAGGGCGGCCCGAGCTGGCGGCTGCACGCCCGGGTGGAATTGTGCGGCCTGGTGCTCAAGACGTGCTTTCGCGATGCCGAGGCGCAGAAGGTCTGGCGGCTGTCGGTGCCAGGATGGTCAAGAACCAGCATGGACATCGCCCAGTAGTTCCAGAGAGTAATTGGATCACGGCGGTGTGTCGCCATGCTTGGAAGCCATGAGGACCTATTCGCTCGATGACGTCTACGCGACACGCAAGCGGAGAGACTCCTGGTGGACCGTGTACTTCGTGGACCCGGTCGCCTGCCGGGCAGCTCTACTGGTGGCCAACCACACACGGTTGACACCCAACCAGCTCACGGTGGTCTCGCTGGTCCTCGGCATGGTGTCCGCCGTATGTCTTGCGATGGACCTGCTGGCCGCGGGGGCGGCCATGTTCTATCTGAGCTTCATGGTGGACTGCCTTGACGGCAAGATAGCGCGGCTCAAGGGCTCGGGGACGCCCTTCGGCCTGTGGCTCGACTACGTCGGCGACCGGATCAGGGTGGTGTGCTGCGCCACCGGTCTCGCTTACGGCCAGTACGCGATCACCGGCGACGTTCGCTACATCGTCATGGGCGCGGCGGTGGCCGTGGTCGACCTGTTCAGGTACGTCAACGCGCCGCAGATGAAGCGGGTCCGCGAGACGGTCAAGGCCGAGCGGGAGGCCGACGGGGAGGTCCGGGCGGAGGAGGAGGACGAGCCCGAGGTGCGGATACCGCGCCAGAGGCCGCCGATGACCCGCTCACGTCGTTTCATGCGGCGGATCAACAAGGCGATGGTCCGCCGCCGTATCCGTGCCCACCTGATCAGCGGCATCGAGTTCCACGCCGCGGTGTTCGTGATCGCGCCGCTCGTGGGCACCGTGGCGCTGATCCCGGTCTCCGCGGTCGCCAGTGTCTCGTTGCTGGTCAACGAGGTCTTCCTCGTCCACCGGATGTGGCTCTTCACACGCAAGCACAGCGTGCCCTCCACGAGGAGCCGAGAGCACGTTCTCGTCTAAGTTTTCGGGGGTTTTCATGTCAGACCGGCCCATCTTCGTCGTCGGCTGTCCGCGCTCCGGCACCACGATGCTGCAGCTCATGCTCCACTCGCACCCGCGGATCGCGGTGCCGCCGGAGACCAGGTTCCTGGTGCCCGTCTACCACCGGCGCCGCTCGTTCGGCGACCTGCGCGTCGAGGAGCGCCGCCGCGCGCTCGCGGAGTGGATCGCGGGCGACCGCAGCACCAAGTTCCGGGAGCTCAAGATCGACAAGGAGGACTTCGTCCAGCAGGTCGTGGACGGGCCCGGGACGCTCGGCTCGGTGCTCGGCACCACCTTCCGCATGTACGCCGACCGCTTCGACAAGGCCCGCTGGGGAGACAAGCGGCCGAGCTACGTCAAGCAGGTCGACATCCTGCTCAGGCTCTTCCCCGACGCCCAGTTCATCCACCTGATCAGGGACGGCCGCGACTGCGTCGCGTCGCTGAAGGAGATGCCCTGGTACACGCTGGACTCCTTCCACGCGGTCTCCACCTGGGCCGAGGCCATCGACGCGGGCAACAGGCTGCGGCGGATGCTGCCCGAGGACACCTACTACGAGCTGCGGTACGAGGACCTCACCGACGACCCGGCGACCGAGATGAAGAAGCTCTGCCACTTCCTCGACGAGGACTTCGACCCGAGTACGGTCTCTCCGCGCGAGGCGGCCAGCGTGGCGGTCCCCGTGCACAAGGTCTGGCACAGCAACACGCACAGCGAGGTCACCCGCGCCAGGGTGGGCAGCTGGGCCAAGCGGCTGGACGCCTGGGAGATCGCGCTGTGCGAGCAGGTGCTCGGTGACCGGCTGGAGGCCAACGGCTACGAGCTGACCGGCGCGCCGGCGGCGGCCAAGGAGCACCTGGTGGCCTGCCAGAAGACGATGCAGAAGCGCCGCGCCAGCCGGATGCGCAAGATGGTGCGCGACCGCATCAACCGGCTGCGCGAGCCGAGCCCGGTCGCCGCGCTGCTCACCTCGAAGCAGCAGCTGCTCGCCGGGATACCGCAGCCGCGCAACGAGGCGCCCGAGCTGGCCCAGCGCGCGCGGTAGTAGATCCGCTCGTCACCTGGTCAGGTGGACGAACAGGGATTCCCAGCGGTCCAGGACGTGGTCGAGCCGGAAGGTGCCGGCCCGTGCCCGAGCGGCGGCGCCCAGGCGCCGCCGCTCCCACGCCGAGCCCATCAGCCGGGCCAGCGCCGCGCCGAACGCGCCGACGTCCCCGGCCGGGACGAGCACCGGCCCCACCGACCGCACCCCGCCCGACACGTCGAACGCCACCGCGGGCACCCCATGCGCCGCCGCCTCCAGCAGCACGACCGGCAGCCCCTCGTGTTCGCTGGTCAGCCCCAGGATCGCCGCCTCCAGATATTCGCCCGTCATCCGGTCGGCGGGGACGCGGCCCCTGAACACCACCCGCTCCCCGACGCCCTCACGCACCGCGTGCGCGCGCAGCCGCTCCAGCTCGGTACCGTCGCCGATCAGGTGCAGCTCCCACGGCGCCGGCGCGCCGGCCCTGGCGAACGCGCTGATGAGCCGGTCGAACCGCTTGACCCCCTCCATCCGCCCCACCCCCAGCACCCGGGGGGTCTCCATCCCGGACGCCTCCTCCGGCCAGCGCGCCAGCGGGTTGGGCAGGGCCCAGGTGTTGGGCAGCAGCGCCTCCTCGGAGAAGCGCCAGGCGTCGTCCTCGCTGAGGAAGACCGCCTGGTCGAGCTTGAGGTAGTGCTGCCGGATCGAGCCGAAATGCCAGCAGCCGCGGGCGTGCTCGTACGAGCCGTGATACTGCCCGACCCGATGGAGCGAGCCGGGCAGGACGGACGTCAGCCGCGTCACCACCCCCGGCGAGGTCAGTACCGCGAAACCTCCCCGCATCGGGTCGAACAGGGCCGCCAGCCGCTCGTCGGCCCGCCTGTGTGCCCGCGCGCTCTGCGGTCCCAGGGGTTCCGGGCTGATCACGTGGTGCCGGTAGCCGGGCTCCTCGACGTAGCGGAACGGCGCCGCCGCCCGGTGCAGCCCGACCACGTGCACGTCGTAGCCGCGTTCGGCCAGCCCCTGCGCCAGGGTGTGCGTCACCTGCTGGATGCCCCCCAGCGTGTCGGCGTCCATGCAGGCGAACACCACGGTCATGACGCCGCCCGGTGCCCGAAGAAGGCGTCCACGACGCGCGCGGCGGCGTCCCCCCGCTCGTCCGCGCACCACAGCTCGCGGAAGGCCGCGTACCGCTCGGCATGGGCCGCGTGTACGGCCGGCAGTTCCCGTAGTGCCTCGACCACCTCCTCGGTCGTCGTGACGCACGGCCCGGGGGCGATCGCCGGCAGGTCGTGGTAGACGCCCCGCTCGGTCAGCCGGTACTCGTCCCAGTCGTCGATCAGGAACACCATGGGCTTGCCGGTCAGCGCGTAGTCGCACATCACCGACGAGTAGTCCGTGAGCAGCGCGTGCGAGGCCAGCATCAGGTCGTTGATCTCCGGGTACGACCCGGCGGGCCGGACGAAGTGCCTGACGTGCTGCGGGGTCCTGAAGCGTTCCACCGGGTGCGTGCGCAGGATCAGCACCCACTCGCCGGCCAGTTCCTCGGCCATCAGCTCCAGGTCCGCCCGGATCGACCGGCCGCTGTTCTTGGCCCGGTCGCGATAGGTGGGCGCGTACAGCAGGATCTTCCTGCCGGGCGGTATCTCCAGCCGTCGCAGGACGTCGTGCCTGCTCTCCTGGCGCACCAGCGCGTCGCAGCGCGGCGTGCCGTACCTGAGGACCTGGCCCGTGTAGCCGTTGGAGGGCAGGAAGACCCGTGAGAACTCGGCGCTCGGCGAGACGAGCGCGTCCCAGCGGGCGACGGCGGCGCGCCACTCGGCACGCGGGCGGTCGAAGTCGGCGCGCAGGTCGGGCGCGTCGAAGCCGACCGACTTGATGCCCTGGCCATGCCAGGTCTGGAGATAGCGGGTACCGGGCGGTTTCGGGTAGTTGAGCGGGAAGCCGTGGCTGTCGACCCAGATGCCCGCGCGGGCCAGCAGCCATACGTACCGCCAGCCGCCGCGGCGGACCAGCCGGGCGTCGGCGGGGAAGTTCGCCCGGCACCTGGCCACCGACCAGACGACGCGGATCGGCAGGCCGCGCCGGCGCAGTTCCTCGTAGATGGCGCGCGGGCTGCCGGTGTAGCCCTTGCCGACGTCCGCCTCGAACAGGGCCAGGTCAAGGCGGGACGGGAGCAGGCGGATCACCGTCTTGTAGAAGCGCAGCTTCATCGCCGGGGTGCTGAACCGCCGCAGCAACCGGCGCTTGATCCGGTGGAGCCGTGACCTGACCGAGGGCACGCGTACGCGCAGGTACGCGGCGTTGCCCTCGGCCGTGACCGTGCGCGCGGCCGGCAGCGCGATCGGTTCCATGGCGGGCGGGGCCATCAGCCGGTCGGTCGTGGTGCGGCCGTCGGAGCTCCTGGTGAACCCGATGCGCGGCTCGCACGAGGCCGCGGGTGTGAAGGTGATCTCACTCACGTAGCCGCCGTCACCGGACGCGACCGGCTGGATGGGGACGCGTTGGCCGCCGAGTTGGAGGAAGGCCGTCCAGTCGACCGGCAGCGCGCCGAAAGGGTCGTAGGTGTGCACTGTCATCCGGATCCGCTCGCCGTCCCCGGCGATCTCGGTCACTTCGTGCCGCAGGCGGGCGGCGGTGTAAGGCAGCTCGGCCATCCGGAGCCGGGTGATGTCCATGCCGGGCGTGACCGTTGTGCCCCAGTACGTCCGTCCCTCATGGCGTACGGCGGCCCGTGGGGCGGCACACGGGTCGGGCAGCGATCGGGCGGCCACCAGCAGGTCGTCGACCCGGTCGCCGAGGATGAGATGGCAGCAGACCCGGGCCATCGGCTCGATCCGCTCGAACACCCCAGGCGGGATCTCCTCCAGGTACGGCCGCACGAGGGCGGCGAACTGCTTCGCCCACACCCGGCCGCGCCTGGGCAGCGGGTTGAGGTACACGCGCAGGTCCTGCCTGAGGAAGCGGTACTGCCGGTCGGGCACCAGGTCTCCGGCGCCGTGGGCACGCAGCACGTCGTCGCTCATCCGGGCCGCCGCCACGCGCTGCCGTACGTTGTCCATCTCCTTGATGCTGAGCGAGATGGAGCGGTCGTCGGGCGCGCGGTGCCAGTGGTAGACCACCCAGGGCACGACCGCGAACCGGCGCGAGACGGCGTACAGGCCGGCCGCGAAGACGTGGTCCTCGTAGTGGAGGTCCTCCGGGAAGCGCAGCCCGTTCTCGCGCAGGAAGCGCACGTCGTAGAGCTTGTTGGTGCTGAAGCAGTCGAGGAACAGCTCGGGCTCCTCGCCGATGCCCGCCACGACCCGCCGCCTGGCGAACAGCGACGGGTAGTAGGGCGCCAGCCGGCCGCTCCGCTCGTGCAGCCGGGAGATCTGCCCGGCCACGAAGTCGGCGCCGGTCCGCTCGATCTCGCCGAGCAGGCTCTTGCAGGCGTGCCTGGGCAGCTCGTCGTCGCTGTCGAGGAACATCACGTACGGTGCGGTCGTCGCGTCGAGACCGTCGTTGCGCGGTGCGCCGCAGCCGCCGCTGTTGACCTGCCGGCGCAGGTAGCGGACACGGGGATCGGACCGCGCCAGCTCCCTCGCCACCCGGGGCGTGTCGTCGGTGCTCGCGTCGTCGGCGATGATCACTTCGAGGTCGCGTAGCGACTGGCCGAGTACCGATCGCACGGCCCTGGGCAGGCGGGCCGCGTCGTTGTAGGTGATCACGACAACAGTGCAGTCCGGCATGCTCATCTCCCCCGAATGTCCCCCGAAATAAGACATGTAGGGATGAACTGCCCCGGCTTCGGGAGAAGTGTCCGGACTTGATGGTGTCTTTGCTGAATCAGCGCGTCCTGATCAGCCGGCCGATATCAGCGCATGAGGCGTCTGATCAGCCAGCCGATGAACAGCAGCCCCGCGATCGCCCCGGCGACGGGCGCCAGGCGCTTCAGCAGCGGCGTCCCGGCGATCTCCAGCAGGTCGAGCGCCTCCTCGTCGGGCGTGCGCGACGTGCGCAGCGTCCCGGCGGGCCGGACGTCCTCCTCGGGACCGGGCACCACGCTCAGCCGTGGTTCGCCCTCCAGGGGCTCCGCGGGTATGGACACGGCGGGCGCGGGCTCAGCCGCCGCCTGCGCCTCGTGAGCCGGCTCGGTCAGCAACTGCGCGAGGTTGGCGGCGAACCTGTCGATGAGCTTCGCGCCGACCTCGGCCATGACGCCGCGCCCGAACTGGGCGGGCCGGCCGGTCACGTTGAACGACGTCTCCACCAGGACCGTGGTGGACCCGTCGCCCGGCGTCAGCGTGGCCTTGACGGTCGCCGAGGCCGTCCCCGCGCCGCGCGCCTCCTTGCCCGAGGCCTGGATGGTGAGCGTATGGGCGTCCTTGTCGACGTTCTCGAACCTGGCCACGCCCCGGTAGGTCACGGTGATCGGGCCGACCTTGACCTTCATCCGGCCGGTGAACTCGTCGCCCTCGAAGAGGTCGAGCGAGGCCCCCGGCAGGCACGGCGCGACCCGTTCGACGTCGAGCAGTACGGCCCACGCCTGCTCGACCGGCACCGGAACGCTGAACTCATGCTCGAACCGCATCGCCATGGATCCGCTCCTCTCCGCTGATTGCGACATTACGACTGAGAAGGGGCGCCCGGAAGGGGCGCCCCCTCGAACCGGTCAGGGAGACCCGGCGGCGTGGACAATCGCGCGATGGGTCAGCACCCTGGCCAGGTGCCGGCGATAGTCGGGCTGGGCGTGCAGGTCGGAGGGCGGAGCGGTGCCGGCCGCCGCCTCCTCGCACGCCTGCCGTACCTCATCGCCCAGCCGTCTGCCGCGCAGGGCGGTCTCCACCGCGCGGGCCCGCACGGGCGTCGGGCCCATGTTGGTCAGGCCGATCCGCGCCTGCTCGATCGCTCCGTTGGAACGCTTGACCGCCGCGGCCACCCCGACGATGGCCCACGACTGCGCGGTCCGGTGGAACTTCTCGTAGTGATAGCCCCAGCCGGCGCCGAGCTTCGGGAGCCGCACCCCGACCAGGACCTCTCCCGGCCGCAGCGCCGACTCCAGGTAGTCGACGAAGAACTCGGCGGCGGGGATCTCCCGCTCGCCCTCGGCCGACCTGGCCACGAAGACGCCCTCCAGCGCCAGGACCACCGCGGGCAGGTCGCCCGCCGGATCGCAGTGCGCCAGCGAGCCGCCGAACGTGCCGCGGTGCCGTACGGCGGGATCGGCGACCGTCGCGGTGGCCAGCGCCACGAGCGGGCAGTCGGCGTTGACCACGCCGGAGCGCAGCACCTCGTCGTGCGTGGCCATCGCGCCGATGAAGACGTGGTCGCCACGGTCGTGCACGCCCGTCAGCTCGGGCAGGCGGCCCACGTCGACCAGCTTCGACGGGTAGGCCAGCCGGAGCCGGAGCAGCGGGAGGAGCGACTGGCCACCGGCCAGGACCTTGGCGTCCTCGTCGGCGGCGAGCTCCTGGACGGCCTCGCCGAGCGAGCCGGCGCGGACGTAGTCGAACTGGGCCGGGATCATCGCAGCGCCCTCCAGATCCGCTCGGGTGTACATGGCATCTGGATGTCGTGGATGCCGCGTGGTCGCAGCGCGTCGACGATGGCGTTGACGACGGCCGGGGTCGAGGCGATCGTGCCCGCCTCGCCGACCCCCTTGGCGCCCAGCGGATTGCTGGTGGCCGGGGTCTCGGTCCGGTCGGTGACGAAGTCCGGCAGGTCCATCGCGGTCGGCAGCAGGTAGTCGGCCATCGTGGTGGTGAGCAGGTTGCCCTCCGAGTCGTAGACGGCCTCCTCGTACAGCGCCTGCGCGACGCCCTGCGCGATGCCGCCGTGGATCTGGCCCTCGACGATCAGCGGGTTGACCACCGTGCCCACGTCGTCGACCGCCACGTACGAGCGGATCTTCGCCATGCCGGTCTCGGTGTCCACCTCCACCGCGCACAGGTGGGTGCCGTGCGGGAAGGAGTAGTTCTCCGGGTCGAAGGTGGCGTCGGAGTCGAGCCGGGCCTCGACGCCTTCGGGCAGGTCGTGGGCGGTGAACGCGGCGTAGGCCAGCTCCTGGATGGTCTTCTGGGAGTCGGTGCCCTTCACCGTGAACACGCCCTCGGCGAACTCCAGGTCGTCGGGCGAGCATTCGAGCAGGTGTGAGGCGAGCTTCCTGGCCTTGTCCTTGACCTTGTCACACGCCTTGAGCACGGCGATGCCACCGACGGTCAGCGAGCGCGAGCCGTAGGTGTCCATGCCCTTGTGCGCGATCGCCGTGTCACCGTGGAGCACCGTGATGTCCTCGAACGGCACGCCGAGCGCGTCGGCCGTGATCTGGCTCCACGCCGTCACGTGGCCCTGGCCGTGCGGGGAGGTGCCGGTGATGACCTCGACCTTGCCGGTGGGCAGCATGCGTACCGAGCCGTGCTCCCAGCCGCCCGCGCCGTAGTTGGCCGCGCCGAGCATCCGGGACGGGGCCAGCCCGCACATCTCAGTGAACGTGCTCACGCCGATCCCGAGCTGGACCGGGTCGCCCCGATCCCGCCGGTCGGCCTGTTCGGCGCGCAGCTTGTCGTAGCCGAACAGCGCCATCGCCCGGTCCGTCGCCGCCTCGTAGTTGCCCGAGTCGTAGGTCAGCCCGGAGATGGTGGTGTACGGGAACTCCTCATGCTTGATCCAGTTGCGCCGCCGTACCTCCATCGGGTCCAGCCGCAGCTCGGCGGCCAGCTCGTCCATGACCCGCTCGATGGCGTACGTCGCCTCTGGGCGGCCCGCGCCACGGTAGGCGTCGGTCGGCATCTTGGTGGTGAAGACGCCCGTGCAGCCGAACTCGTAGGCGTCCATCTTGTAGATGCCGTTGAACATCGACGCGCCGAGCATCGGTATGCCGGGAGTGACCAGCATCAGGTAGGCGCCCATGTCGGCCAGCAGCTCCACCTGCAGCCCGCGGATCCGCCCGTCGGCCTCGGCCGCCAGCCTGAGGTGCTGGATCTGGTCGCGGCCGTGGTGCACGGTCAGGTTGCCCTCGGAGCGGGACTCCGTCCACTTGACCGGCTTGCCCAGCCGCCTGGTGAGCAGCAGGCACAGCACCTCTTCGGCGGTGACCTGGAGCTTGGAGCCGAACCCGCCGCCCACGTCGGGCGCGATCACCCGGATCTTGTGCTCCGGGATGCCGGTCACCACGGCCAGCATGACGCGCAGAACGTGCGGGATCTGCGTGGACGACCAGAGCGTGAAGGAGTCACCGTCGGTGCCGGCGAGCACCGCCCGCGGCTCCATCGCGCTCGGGATGAGCCGCTGCTGGATGTAGGTCCGGTCGATGACCACCGGCGCGTCCCTGAAGGCGGCCTCGACGTCACCCGAGGTGATCTTCACGGTGAACGCCTGGTTGCCCGCCTCGTGCACCTTGGGGCTGTCGGGGGCGAGCGCCTCGTTCATGTCGAGTACGGCCGGCAGCGGCTCGTAGTCGACCTCGATCGCCTCCAGCGCGTCGGCGGCCAGGTAGTGGTCGGTGGCCACCACGCAGGCGACGGCCTCGCCCACGTACCGCACCTCCGACACGGCCATCGGCGGGTGGTCGGGGATCACGATGTCCTCGCTCACCGGCCAGGCGCACGGCAGGCTGCCCTGCTCGGCGGCGAAGTCCTGGCCGCCGAAGGCCGCCACGACGCCCGGCAGGTCGCGCGCCGCCGAGACGTCGACCCGGGTGATCCGCGCGTGCGCCATCGGGCTGCGCAGGAACATGACGTGCAGCATCCCCGGCTGCCGCAGGTTGTCGGTCCATTGGGTACGCCCGGTCAGCAGCCGCCTGTCCTCCTTGCGCTTCCTCGCCTTGCCGACCTCGGTCATGGCGTCCTCACCGCCTGGCCCATCTCCTGCGCGCCCCGGCGTACCGCGCGGACGATGTTGCAGTAGCCGGTGCACCGGCAGAGATTGCCTTCCAGGCCCTCCCTGATGGCGTCCTCCGACGGGTCCGGATTGTCCCTGAGCAGGTCGATCGCGGCCATGACCATGCCGGGGGTGCAGTAGCCGCACTGCAGGGCGTGTTCCTCGTGGAAGGCCTGCTGCATCGGGTGCATCGACCCGTTGGCGCCCAAGCCCTCGATGGTGACGACGTCGCAGCCGTCGGCCTGCACGGCGAGCACCGAGCAGCTCTTCACACTCTTGCCGTCGAGCATGACGGTGCAGGCGCCGCAGTTGCTGGTGTCGCAGCCGACCGGGGTGCCGGTCTTGCCCAGACGTTCTCGTAGCAGGTGGACGAGAAGGAGTCGCGGCTCGACTTCCTCCTCGTACTTGACTCCGTCGACGGTGATGGCTGTCCGAGGCATACGTCCTCCCAGAGGAACGCGGGAAAGGCGGACAAGGCCAACGTACGCCGGTGTTTTTCCCGGTCAAGGGTTACTTACCGCGGATCACCCGCGCGATTACGGCGACGAACCCCGCGAAACCCAGCCCGATGATCACCACAGACACCAGGACCAGCGGGTCCGTGATCGCCCGGGTCAGGATCAGGATGCCGAGCACCACGAAGAGCGTGCCGCTCAGCAGTGCCATCCAGTCCGTCCGGTGCACCCTGCGCGGCTTGTCGACCTCACGCGGCACGCCGCACCTCCATGTCGCCGACGCCGCCCCGCAGGTTCAGCACAATGGTCGGGATGGCGCCCTTCGGACGCGTGTCGGGCTCCAGTACCTTGTCGAACTTGACGTCGACGCCGCCTCTGAGCGACTGGTCCACCTTGATGTCGCCGACCTTGTTGGTGGCGTGCACCTCGACCCGCGCCGTCGGTGGCACGATCACCATCAGCTCGCCGATCGAGACCTTGGCGTTGACCGTCAGATTCGCGCCCGGCGTGAGCTTGAGCTCGGACAGGTCGAGCCGGCCGTCCCCGACGCCCACGTCGTAGATCCGGTTCGCCTCGGCCACGGTGGTCGGCCGCCAGACGAAGTCGCCGACATTCCGCGGCAGATCGCCGACCATCATGCCGAGGCCGATCAGCAGGGCGACCATGGTGCCGGAGGCGACCAGGCCCGCGCCGCGGCCCCACCAGGCGGCGATCAGCAGCCCGGCGCCGATGGTGACGAGTACGGCGCCGCCGACCAGGGTGGGACTGACCCCCGAGGCGGACCTGGCTTGGACCGCCACGACGATCCCTCCAATGATGATTGCCAGCAACATGGTCATGGCGCCGATGAACGATCTGGGCCGCTTCTGCTTCTGGCGGGGCGGGGGCGTCGGCCTGCCGTACAGGGCGGGGTCGTACGGCAAGTAGCCGCCGACGGCTCGCCTGCGCGGGTCGAGCGGCTGGAAGGGGCCGTTCGGCGCGAACGGCTCGCCGTAGCTGAGGGCGGTCATCGAGTCGGTACGGGAGCGCGTCGGAGCGGCCGGCGGGGGCGGGGGCGGGGTCTCGGGGGCAGGCCTCGGGCGCGGCTCCGCGATCCTGTACGGCTCCGCCCTCTCGTACGGCTCCGCCCTCTCGTACGGCTCCGCGCGAACGGCGGCCGGTTCATCGGCCGGCTTGTCGATCGGTGCTTCTCTGGGCTCGTCGGTGGCCCGGTCGTCGTTCGGCACGTCGGCGGGGACGGGGTTGACGCGCGTCGGGGCGGTCGGCGGCTCTGATCCAGCGGGAGACGCGGTCGCCGTCTCCGTCACCGGTTCGCGTGTGTGCGGCTCGGCGGCCGGGCGGGGCCGCACATAGCCTGCCGTGGGCGTGGTTTGGCGTTGAATGGGCGAATACGCGAAGTCGTTCAGGTACGGCTCGGACTCGCCTGGCTGAGCGCGACGGGTGAGCCGCTCGGGCATCGACCGGACCAGGCCGAGCAGGTCCACGCCGTTGGTGTGCGCCGCGAGCAGCCCGATGGCCAGCATCATGCCGACCACCAGCGTGCCCGAGTCGAGCCAGACCGTCGCCAGGTTGAGGCCGAGCCCGGCGGCGAGCACCGCCGTCAGCAGCGCCATCACGGTGGCGGCGTCGAAGTCGCGCCCGGTCCACTGCTCGATGTAACCGGGCCGTCCGTTCGGCTCCTTCATCAGCAGGAACGCCGCGATGTACAGGAACAGCCCCATCCCGGAGCCGAACAGCAGCACCGCGAAGGCCACGCGGAACACCACCGGGTCGATCCCGGTGTAGCGCCCGAGTCCGGCGCAGACTCCCATGAGGAAGCGCCCCTCGCTGCTACGTCGCAGCGCGGTCGGCGGGGCGGCCGGTTCCTTGGGTGGTGCTTCTGTCATGCCACTATCGTGGCCCCACCGGCCCGCTGTCTGCATCCGGGAGACCCCTGAGCCGACCCGGGGGTTGTTCCCTGATGTCCCCAACGCGGCGGACATGTGACGATGGCGATGTTATGGCTGACCAGAAGACTCTTGCCCAAGCCGGTGGCGACGCGCCCTACCACCGGATGATGCGCCCTATGGAGGGCCGGCTGCTCGGTGGCGTGGCACAAGGGCTCGCGGCTCAGCTGAAGCTCGATCCCGTGGTGATCAGGCTGATGTTCGTGCTGCTCAGCGTGGTCGGCGGGGTCGGCGGGGTGGCGTACGCGGTGCTCTGGATGATCACGCCCCGCGTGCCGTACGAAGGGCAGCCGCCGCAGCGCGACTGGAGCCAGCTCGCGGCGTTCAGCGCGATCGGTGTGGCGCTGTTCGCGTTCGGCTGGCTGACCGGCGCCTCCAAGGGAGGCATCGCCATCCTGCCGTTCGCCGTGGTCGGCATCGGCGCGCTCATCCTGTGGCAGCAGGCCGATCCCGACCGCCGCCGCAACTGGATGAGCGGGGCGACGAAGAGCATCAGGAAGAACCGGGTCCGCACGCTGCTCGGCATCGTGCTCGTCGTCATCGGCGCGGGGGGCTTCCTGGCCGCCCAGGGGGAGCTGTCCAAGGCCAAGCCCGGCTTGATGTTCACCGTCGTGGTGGTCGGTGGATTGGCGGTCATCGCCGCGCCCTGGCTCGCGGGCCTGTGGAAGGAGCTCCAGCTGGAGCGGCGCGACCGTATCAGGTCGGAGGAGCGGGCCGAGGTCGCGGCGATGGTGCACGACTCGGTCCTGCACACGTTGACGCTGATCCAGCGCGTCGCGCACGATCCGCGCGAGGTCACCAGGCTGGCCCGCGCGCAGGAGCGCGACCTGCGCAACTGGCTCTACCAGCCGGCCCAGGACGCCGACGCGACGCTCGCCGCGGCCGTACGCAGGATCGCCGCGGAAGAGGAGGACGCGCACGGCGTACCGATCGAGGTGGTCTGCGTGGGCGACATCGAGCTCGACTCGGCCGGCAAGCTCGGCGCCATGCTGAAGGCGTCGAGGCAGTCGATGGTCAACGCCGCCAAGTACTCCGGCAGTCCGTCAGTTTCCGTCTATGCCGAGGTAGAGGGCGAAGAAGTCACGATTTTCGTGAAGGATCGTGGCAAGGGATTCGACCTCAACGCGGTGCCTCTCGACAGAATGGGGATCAGGGAGTCCATCATCGGGAGAATGGAGCGTCACGGCGGCGCCGCCAGGGTGCGCACCGAGCCCGGCGAGGGCACGGAAGTGATGTTGACGATGAAGGTGGAGAAGCAATGACCAGGGTGCTGATCGTCGACGATCACCGGCTGTTCCGTTCCGGCGTACGGGCCGAGCTGGGCGACTCGATCCAGGTCGTCGGAGAGGCCGAGGACGTCGAGACGGCGGTCAAGGCGATCGCAGAGCTCGCTCCCGACGTGGTCCTGCTCGACGTGCACATGCCCGGCGGCGGTGGCCAGGAGGTCCTGCGCAGGGTGCTCGGCGCCGGGTCGCAGGTACGCTTCCTGGCGCTGTCGGTGTCCGACGCGGCCGAGGACGTGATCGGCGTGATCCGCGGCGGCGCCCGCGGCTACGTGACCAAGAACATCAGCGGCACCGAGCTGACCGACGCCATCCGCCGGGTGGCCGACGGCGACGCGGTCTTCTCGCCGCGGCTGGCCGGGTTCGTGCTCGACGCGTTCGCCTCGTCGGAGGCGCCGTCGATCGACCCCGAGCTCGACTCGCTGACGCAGCGCGAGCGCGAGGTGCTCCGGCTGATCGCCCGCGGCTACGCCTACAAGGAGATCGCCAAGGAGCTGTTCATCTCGGTCAAGACGGTCGAGACACACGTGTCGTCGGTGCTGCGCAAGCTCCAGCTGTCCAACCGGCACGAGCTGTCCCGCTGGGCCACCGCCAGGCGGCTTGTTTAGCAGCTTTTGCCCGTTTCTCTCATGCGAAGGCCAAGATGCTGGCTTAGTTGGCTCTGGCATGCGACATTTCCAGAATGGGCAGGGACGTGCCGGTCGTCGTGTTCAGTCGGGACGATCGTCGGAAATATCGGGAAAAAGTGCGACGATGCCTGGACGTCTTCGCCCAGATGCTCCGTGAGGCTCGCTTCGAGGTCGACCGGCCCCTCGCCGGCCTGGAGATCGAGCTCAACATCGTGGACGCGGCGGGCGAGGCGGCCATGCGCAACGCCGAGGTGCTCGCCGCGATCCAGCAGCCCGACTGGGCCACCGAGCTGGGCCAGTTCAACATCGAGATCAACATCGAGCCCCAGGAGCTGGGCGGCGACGGACCGCTCAGGCTGGAGAACGACGTCAGGGCCCGGCTCAACCACGCCGAGGAGCGCGCCCGGTCCGAGGGCGGCCACCTGGTCCTGATCGGCATCCTGCCCACGCTGCGCGAGCAGGACATCGGCGAGGGCACGCTGTCGGCCAACCCGCGCTACCGGCTGCTCAACGAGCAGATCTTCGCCGCCCGCGGTGAGGACCTGCACCTGTCGATCGAGGGCATAGAACGCCTCGACACCCACGCCGACAGCCTCGCGCCCGAGGCCGCGTGCACCAGCGTGCAGCTCCACCTGCAGGTCAGCCCGGAGCAGTTCGCCGCGCACTGGAACGCCGCCCAGGCCATAGCCGGGGCGCAGGTGGCCGTCGCCGCCAACTCGCCGTACCTGTTCGGCCAGGAGTTGCACCGAGAGACCAGGATCACGCTGTTCGAGCAGGCCACGGACACCCGTCCCGCCGAGCTGAAGGCTCAGGGCGTACGGCCGCGCGTCTGGTTCGGTGAGCGGTGGATCACCAGCGTGTTCGACCTGTTCGAGGAGAACGTCCGGTACTACCCGGCGCTGCTGCCGCTCTGCGAGGAGGAGGACCCGCGAGCCGAGCTGGAGCAGGGCCGCATCCCAGAACTGCACGAGATGACCCTGCACAACGGCACGATCTACCGGTGGAACCGGCCGGTGTACGCGGTGGCCGGTGGCACCCCGCACCTACGGGTGGAGAACCGGGTGCTGCCCGCCGGGCCGTCCGTGGTGGACATCGTGGCCAACGCGGCCTTCTACTACGGGCTGATGGCCGTGATCCCGCATGCCGAGCGGCCGATCTGGAGCCAGATGTCGTTCGCCGCCGCCGAGGACAACCTGAACAGCGCGGCCAGACACGGTCTCGACGCGCGTCTCTACTGGCCGGGACTGGGAGAGGTGCCCGCGGGCGAGCTGATCCTGCGCCGCCTGCTCCCGCTGGCCCACGAGGGACTGGACAAGTGGGGCGTGGACCGGCCCGTGGCCGACAGGTTGCTCGGGGTCATCGAGGGCCGGTGCCTGTCGGGCCGTACCGGAGCGACCTGGCAGGTGGAACGGGTACGGGCGCACGGCGGCGACCGGCACGAGGCGCTGCGGGCGATGACGCTCGAGTACATCGAGCGGATGCACGGCAACGAGCCGGTGCACACTTGGGACGTGTGACGCCTTTGAGAAGATCCCTGGCCCTTGTCCTGGTGTTCCTCCTGGCCGCGTGCGGACCGTCCCGGCCCGCTTCCATGGACGCGTCAGGGGCCGACACGTTCGAGGGTGACGTACGGACGGCGCGGGAGCTGACGGAGGCGTTCTGGAAACAGCAGTTCAGCGCCCTCGGCCGGACTTACCGCCCTATTACCGATTTCGTGCCGTATTCGGGGAAATCTGGGCCGAACTGCGGCGGCCAGCCGGCCGTCCCGAACAATGCCTTCTACTGCCCGGACGGACATTTCATTGCCTATGACCAGGACTGGATGGAGTCGCTCTGGAGCGAGATGGGAGACGGCTCGGTCTACCTGATCATCCCCCACGAGTTCGGGCATTCGGTGCAGGCCCAGCTGCGGGCCGGCTTCGACCTGAACGTACAGGCGGAGCTGCAGGCCGACTGCTACGCGGGCGGCACGCTGTCGTCGCTCGTCAGCGCGGGCGCGCTGCGGGCGGAGCCGGGGGACGAGGACGAGCTGTTCTTGAACCTGGAGGCGGCGGGCGACCCCACGGACGACTGGCTCAACCCCAGCGCCCACGGCACGGCCCAACAGCGCCAGCAGTCCTTCGCCAACGGCCTGAACGGCGGAGTGGGCGCCTGCTGACCACCGGCCCGCTGTTTTGTCGGGTTCGCGTGGGTGGGTGAGGGCCTGCTGGGGATGTATTCGCGTGTCAACCCAAAGGATGATGCGGCCGATCATGACGTCGGCATACCGTTGCCCCATGCCATTGGGAGAGATCGGCTGGCTGCGCGGGGGCGCCTGCAGATCCAGTGATCCTGAGCTGTTCTTCCCGCTCGCGCCCTCCGCCACCCAGGAGGCGCGCGCCAAAGCGGTCTGCGCCACCTGCCAGGTCCTGACCGAGTGCCGCTCCTACGCGCTGACGGCAGGAGAAACGGACGGCATCTGGGGCGGCCTGACCCCGGAGGAGCGCCGACGCTCCCGCTTCCCCTCCGGCTGGCGCAGCCCAGCCGCCAGTTAGCGTCGAGCGGTGCGGGCCACGACGTGGTCTGTGCAGGCGGGGAGCCCGTGACGGAGGAGGGCGACGTGGTCTGTGCAGGCGGGGAGCCCGTGACGGACGAGGGCGACGTGGTCTGTGCAGGCGGGAGCCCGTGACGGACGAGGGCGACGTAGCCTTCAGGAGTGCTGCTTCGCTCGATCGCCGTGCTGGCCGTGGCCAACGTCCTCAACAACCGGGTGGCGCCCCGCCTCGCCCCCCTGACCTCCGCCGCCGCGACCGCCGCCCTGGTGGCGATGGCGCGACGGTCCGGGGTGTCATGGCAGGAGCTCGGGTTCGAGCGCGGGCCAAGGGGCGCGGCCATCGGCGGCGCCCTGGCAGCGGGTGTCGCCGCCGTCTACACGGTCGGGGTCGCGATGCCACGCACCAGGCCGCTGTTCCAGGACGACCGCGCCCTGTCGCTGTCGCGCGCACGCGTCCTGGAGGAGGCGCTGGTGCAGGTCCCTCTGGGCACGGTCCTGCTGGAGGAGATGGGTTTCCGCGGCGCCCTGTACGGCACGCTTCGCCGCACCCACGGGACCGTCGCCGCGACGGCGGTGTCATCGGCCCTGTTCGGGCTATGGCACATCCTCCCGGCCATCGACATGTCCCGCGCCAACCCGGCACTCGGCGCCCTGACGGCCGGAGAGACCCCTGGCCGCCTGGACACGGCCCGCGTGGTGGCGGGCAGCGTGGCGTCGACGGCGGCCGCAGGCGTCCTGTTCTGCGAACTACGCCGCCACGGCGGATTGACGGCCCCGACCATGCTGCACCTGGCGACCAACTCCCTCGGCTACCTCTTCGCCAGAATCGCCGGAAAGCAGCCCGCGCCCACCAAATGAGCGGGTCCGCCGGGACGGGGTCAGGCCGTTGTGACGGTTTGGAAGGCCTCCGCGTAGTGGCCTTCGCCGAAGCCGGCCTGTTCGGCCCACGCGGCGAAGCGGCTCTTCACGAAGTCGGCGAAGCCCTCGACGTGTCCCACCTGGCTGACATGCGACTGCAGGGCCGCCAGCTTGCGGTCGATCGCCTCCGTGATGTCCACCCAGTGGTTGGGCGTGGAGCCGCCGTTGAGCCAGACCTCGCGGACCGTCCAGGCCTCCAGGCCCTCGTCCTTGACCAGTTCGGGGAAGGCGTACGGGTTGCGGGCGTCGGGGTAGACGGCGTCGAGGGTGGAGCCGCCCACGGCGCGGTGGTCGGGGTGGCTGGGGGCGATGAACTGGTAGTTGCGGTCGGGGTGGTGGGTGATCACCAGGTCGGGACGTACCTGACGGATGACCCTGGCGATGTCCTTGCGCAGTGCCAGCGACGGCACCACCGTGCCGTCCGCGTGGCCCAGGAAGCGGACGTCCGTGACGCCCACCGCCTTGGCGGCGGCCGTCTGTTCGGCTCTGCGCAGCTCGGCCATGCCGGTGTTGTCGAGCGTACGTTCGTTGCCGCCCGCGTCGCCGTCCGTGACCAGCAGGTAGGTGACCTCGACCCCCCGATCGACGAAGAGGGCGACCGTTCCCGCGGCGCCGAAGTCGGCGTCGTCGGGGTGCGCGGTCACGACGAGTACCCGGTTGATCTCGTTGTCGGCGAGCATCTTCTCCCTTTCGGATCGTTCACTGACGACAACCAGCGGTTCACGGCCGACATTCCGGGCTTCCGACCGGCGATCGGTGGAGCCGGTTCCAGGGGTTCGGGGGGATTGTCGGTTTTAGGTAGTGGGATTCCAGGCGTCGAGGCGCCGTTTGTCGGTGGAGAGTCTTAACCTGGGTGCGTGCCGACCCAAGTCTCTGTTGACCACCCCTTGCTCGATGGCCTCAACCCGCAACAGCGGGAGGCCGTGATCCATCATGGCGGTCCGCTGCTGATCGTGGCGGGGGCGGGGTCGGGAAAGACGCGGGTGCTCACCCATCGCATCGCCTACCTGCTCGGCGAGCGGGAGGTGCATCCGGGCGAGATCCTGGCCATCACCTTCACCAACAAGGCCGCGCGCGAGATGAAGGAGCGCATCGACCGGCTCGTCGGGCCCAGGTCGAAGGCGATGTGGGTGATGACGTTCCACAGCGCCTGCATGCGCATCCTGCGCCGTGAGGCCAAGCGGCTCGGGTTCCCCTCCAGTTTCTCCATCTACGACCAGGCCGACTCGCAGCGGCTGATGGCGATGGTGTGCAGGGAGATGGACCTCGACCCCAAGCGCTATCCGCCGCGGTCGTTCTCGGCCCAGGTGAGCAACTTCAAGAATGAGCTGGTCGACTACGAGACCGCGCTCGACAAGGCGGGCTCCCACCTGGAGAAGGTGCTCGCCGAGGCCTACAAGAGCTATCAGCGCAAGCTCACCGAGGCCGGCGCGATGGACTTCGACGACATCATCATGAACACGGTGACGCTGTTCCAGCTCTTCCCGGAGGTGGCCGAGCACTACCGGATGCGGTTCAGGCACGTGCTCGTCGACGAATACCAGGACACCAACCACGCCCAATACATCCTGATCAGGGAGCTGGTGGGCCGCCCCGACCTGCGTACGGCCGACGGCGAGCTGGTCCGATCGGGCGCCGACCAGTCGGAGCTGTGCGTGGTCGGCGACGCCGACCAGTCGATCTACGCCTTCCGTGGCGCGACGATCCGCAACATCCTGGAGTTCGAGCGCGACTACCCCGACGCGCGCACGATCCTGCTGGAGCAGAACTACCGCTCCACCCAGAACATCCTGGCCGCCGCCAACGCCGTCATCGCCCGCAACGAGTCGCGCAAGCCGAAGAACCTCTGGTCCGACCAGGGCGACGGACCCAAGATCGTCGGTTACGTGGCCGACAACGAGCACGACGAGGCCATGTTCGTGGCCCAGGAGGTCGATCGGCTCAGCGACGAGGAGGGCGTCAAGGCCGGCGACGTCGCGGTGTTCTATCGCACCAACGCGGCCTCCCGGGTGTTCGAGGAGATCTTCATCCGCACCGGCCTGCCCTACAAGGTGGTCGGGGGTGTGCGCTTCTACGAGCGCAAGGAGGTCAAGGACCTGCTGGCCTACCTGCGCGTGCTGGCCAACCCCGCCGACGTGGTGTCCATGCGGCGCATCCTCAACGTGCCCAAGCGCGGCATCGGCGACCGGGCCGAGGCGATGCTGGAGGCGCTCTCCTCGCGCGAGCGCATCTCCTTCTGGGACGCGCTGCGCAGGGCCGAGGAGGCGTACGGCATGGCGACGCGCTCGCTCAACGCGGTGCGCGAGTTCGTCGCGATGATCGAGGGGCTGATCGGCAAGGCCGAGGGCATGCCGCCGTCGGCGCTCGCGGAGGAGATCCTGGTCGCCACCGGTTACCGCGCCGAGCTGGAGGCTTCGGAGGATCCGCAGGACGAGTCCCGGCTGGAAAACCTCAACGAGCTCATCTCGGTGGCCTCGGAGTTCGAGGAGGCCAATCCCGAGGGCACGCTGGTGGAGTTCCTGGAGCAGGTGTCGCTGGTGGCCGACGCCGACCAGATCCCCGAAGCCGACGGCGGGCAGGGCGTGGTCACGCTGATGACCCTGCACACCGCCAAGGGGCTGGAGTTCCCGGTCGTCTTCCTGACCGCGATGGAAGACGGCGTCTTCCCGCACATCCGCTCGCTGGGCGAGCCGAAGGAGTTGGAGGAGGAGCGCCGGCTGGCCTACGTGGGGATCACCAGGGCCCAGAAGCGCCTCTACCTCACGCGGGCCGCCGTACGCAGCTCTTGGGGCTCACCGTCGTTCAACCCGGCCTCGCGGTTCGTCAACGAGGTGCCGGTGCAGCTGCTCGACTGGCGTACCCCGCCGGAGAAGTCGGCCTGGAGCGCGGCGACCCGGCGCGAGCCCGCGCAGGCGGCGGCGCCGAAGAAGGGCGCCCGCACGGTGCCCACGCTGGCGCCCGGCGATCGGGTGACGCACGACGCGTTCGGGCTGGGCACCGTCGTGGCCGTGGACGGGGTGGCGGAGAAGACCAAGGTCAAGATCGACTTCGGGAGCGGAGGCGAGAAGACGCTGCTGCTCGCCTACGCTCCGCTGGAAAAGCTCTGACCGCTGGAAGGCTCTGACCTTCCGGGTAGGCCTTCCCGGTAGGCCTTCCCGGTAGGCCTACCGGAAGGCTCCGGCCCGTGGGGTGCTCAGCTCTTCTGCTGGGCGCCCTTCGGAAGGGCGCTGCCCTTCTTCCACTCGGTCCAGTTGAGCTGCCAGTAGCTCCAGCCGTTGCGCCAGTCGAGCTTGCGCTTGGTGCCGGTGATCTTGACGACGTCGCCGCGCTGGGCGATGCCGTAGAACCACTTGGCGCCGGCCGGAGTGGCGCGGACGCAGCCGTGGCTCTGGTTAGAACGGCCTAGAAACTGGTAGTAGCCCGCGCTCTGGTGCACGTACTCGCCGCTGTCGGAAATGCGTATCGCCCACGGGATCTCCTCCTTGTAGTACTGAGGATCCTTGGGGTCGGTGACGCCCATCCACGCCGAGGTCATGGTCTCCAGCGGCTTCTTGTTCATCGTGAGATGGGTGCCGCTGGTGGTCAGGTAGACGTCCACGCCGTTCTTGACCATGCCGCCGCGACCCGCGCTGATGGGGATCGACTTGACGAGCTTTCCGTCGCGCCGGACCTTCATCACGTGACTGCGGGTGTTGACCACCGAGATGTTGGAGTAGCCGACGGCGAAGCGGCGGCTGACGTCCTTGGCGGCCTCGTTGCCAGGAATCTGGCTCAGGTGGGCGTTGAGCTGAACCTTCTGGTGCGGTCGCCAGTACGTCTTGGTGCGGTAGACGACCTTGCGGTCGGTCACCCAGCGCCAGGCGCCGTCGACCGGCCGGTCCGCCTGCACCTGCAGGACGGCCTCGGCCGCCGCCCTGTCGGTCACCTTGCGGTCGAACGTCACGATGATGGGGAAGCCGACGCCCACCTTCTCCTTGGCTTCCCCCTCGGGGGTGATGTCGGCGATCTCCAGTGCGGCCTTCTTCGCCGCGACCTTCTGTACCGGGCTCTTCGGTACGGCCTTCCTCGGCACGGCGGCGCCGGCCGCGTGCACCGGGCTGGTGGCGGCGGCCTGGGCCACAGCCACCGGGGCAGGCGTTCCTTCCGTGCTACAGGCCGCCACCGTGGTGATCAGGGCGGCCAGAGCCAGCATCCGGGGGAGGGGTTTCAAGGGTTTACTCCAGGACTATGTACTACGCATCAGGCGTCTCATAAGTGAGACAACCAAAAGATGCCATACGTGGACGCCTGGCTATAACGATCATGTAACGCCTCTTGGGGTCCTGGTTTGCGGCCCCCGGCTCAGTCGTTGAGCTTGGTGGTGATCTTGCTCGCGGGCGGCGACTTGATCGACACCTTGGTACCCCAGCCCGTGTAGCGGGTCTCGGTCGTGACCGCCTTGTCCTCCCACCAGGAGATGTCCAGGAAGTCCGTGGCCTTCCAACGCACGCGGGAAAGCCGCGATCGCAGCGGGACACCCGAGTCGGCGCGAATGACGCCTGGCTCGGCGGGGGGAACCCAATAGGGTGCCGGGATGCGGGTACTGATTTCGGGTGGGGCGGGGTTCATCGGGAGCACGGTCGCGTCGGCGTGCCTGGACGCGGGGATCACGCCGGTGATTCTCGACAACCTGGTCACGGGGCGGCGGGAGTTCGCCGAGGGCCGGACTTTCTACGAGGGCGATATCGCCGACGGGGCGCTGGTCGACAAGATATTCGCCGAGCAGCCCGACATCGAGGCGGTCATTCATTGCGCGGCGCTGATCGTGGTGCCGGATTCGGTGGCCGATCCGGTCGGCTACTACCGGGCTAACGTCACCAAGAGCCTGGAGTTCGTGGATCACCTGCTGCGCAACGGGTGCGAGCGGCTGGTTTTCAGCTCCTCGGCGTCGATTTACCGCACGGGGGACGATCATACGGTCGACGAGCGGTCGCCGCTCGACCCGCAGAGCCCTTACGCGCGGACCAAGGCGGTCTGCGAGGCGATGTTCGCCGATGTCGCGGCGACTCGGCCGATCAACGTGCTGTCCCTGCGCTATTTCAATCCGATCGGGGCGGATCCCGCGATGCGCACCGGGTTGCAGCTGCGGCGGCCGAGCCACGCGCTGGGCAAGATGATCGGCGCGTACGAGGAAGGCGTGCCCTTCGAGATCACCGGCACCGACTACTCCACCCGTGACGGCTCCGGGATCCGCGACTACGTCCATGTCTGGGATCTGGCGGCGGCGCACGTGGCCGCCTTGCGGCGCTTCGATGAGCTGTCCGGCGTGGAATCGGTCATCAACCTGGGCACCGGCTCAGGGACGACCGTGCGTGAGCTGGTCGATGCGTTCAACCGGGTGGTGACGCGGCCGGTCGAGGTGGTCGAGACCGAGCGGCGGCCCGGCGACGTGGCGGGCGCCTATACGCGCAGCGACCTCGCGCATCGGCTGCTGGGGTGGCGGCCACGCTACTCGATCGAGGACGGGATCAGGCACTCGCTCGAATGGGCCGCCGTACGGGACTCGCGCCTCGCCGAATGAGCGACCTGCCGCCCCGTCTCTCCCGCCTGACGACGGGAGAGACAGGAGCCCGGCTTTCTCACGGTGGAGCTGAGGGCGAGCCGGGCTGTTCTACGGTGGAGCCGAGCGTGAGCCCGGCTCTTACGGTGGAGCCGAGCGCGAGCCCGGCTCTCTCCCGGTGACGCCGTACAGCGGTTCGGTGGTTACTGCGCGATCCTGCTGAGCGGGAGCGTCAGCGAAGGAATCTCGTCCGTGCTGTCCGTGCCGTCCTTGAGCTCGTCCGTCACCTGGTCGGCCGGCGGCGCCGTGATCTTCACCGCGCTGCCCCAGCCGCTGTACAGGGTCTCGACGCTGAGGCTCGACTCGTCGTCCATGTTCGAGGAGAGCGCGGCCAGCGGCATCGTCGTGACCAGCCGGGAAGGCAGGCCCTTGGCATCGACGGTGAGCTTCCAGGAGAGGGCGATCTTCGACGTCTTCTTGCTGGCCGTGCCGAGCAGAAGGTTGCCGCGGAAGGACGGGGAGATCCTGCGCAGGTCACCCACGGTGATCTTGCCCGCGTAGCCGCCCTTGGCCGGCTGCGCGCTCTTGAACAGGGTCTTGAGCGTGGCCGCCTCGGTGAGGTTGAGCGGCTGGCCGTAGACGCCGCTCAGGCCGGAGAACGGCACATTGCGCATCCTGACCCACGTCTTGTCCGTGGGCAGCAGGTCTACCCAGAGCCCGCCGGACAGGTACGACGTCTTGCCAATCGTGATCGTCCGCTCGGGCCTGGACAGGGCTTTGAGGGTCTTGTCCTCGCTGTCGGCCGGACCCATCCCCTTGACATTGAACTTGCCGGTGATGTCCGACGCGGCGACGCCCGTCTTGCTGAACTGATACGTCCCCGACCGGCGGGTGATGATGCCCCGCCCGTTGCCCTGGATGGCAGTGGTGCGCTCGCTGAACTTCACGCCCTTGCCGGCGGCGAACTGCTTCTTCACCGCGGCGACCGGGTCCTTGGCGGCCGGTGCCGCCTGTGCCGGCCCGGCAGCCATGAGTGTGGCGGCCGACGCTAAAGCCAGCCCCGTGATGATGCGCTTCATATCAATGCCCTTGTCTCTTGATTTACGGAAGCGGGAGGATCCTGCCAAACGAAGATCACGACGATATCTCACCCGATTGTCCGCACGGGGGAAAATATGTGGATTTTTCGTGCAGAAGGGCCCCGACGCGGTCGGGGCCCTTTGTTGAAATTTCTGACTATGGGGTGTTTCCGTCGTCGTCAGGCGGAACGCTGACGTAGTTCCTGTCGATGGCGGCCGGCGGCTCGGGGGCCTTCTTCGTCAGGTCCTTGATGTCCGAGACCTGGTCGGACGGAGGCGCGGTCACGTTCACCGCGGTGCCCCACTCGGTGTATCGGCTTTCGGTCGTGGCGTTGAGGGTGACCTTCTTGGTGACCTTCATCGACCACGAGATGGCCAGCCGCTTCACCAGTTTCCGAGCGTCGAGCGTCAGGCGCCAGGAGATCACGGTTTTGGCGGGCTTGCCGGTCGGCTTCACCGCGATCTGCTCGCGGAACGTCGGCGACAGCTTGTACAGCTCGGCGAAAGTGACCGAGCCGCGATACTGGGCGCCGCTTACCGTCTTCTTCGTGGCAAGCAGGTATTTGAGTGTCGCCGGTTCGAAGGCGTTGATGAGCTGGTCGCCATATGCGGCCGAGGACGGGCTGCCGGTCATGCCGACCCAGCTCTTGTTCTCGGGCACCAGGGTGCTGTACAGGCCGCCGTTGACGTACATGCGCCTGCCCACGCTGACGAGGTAGATCCGCTCGGTGAGCAGGTCGACGGAGTCGGCGATGGAGGCGTCCTTCGCCGCCATCTTCTTCAGCCGCGCCCGTTCCTCCGGCGTGAGGATCGGAGTACGGGTGTTCTCGGCGCCCGCGATGCCCTTGGCGTCGAAACCGATCACGCCCTGCCTGTCGGCCTGGGTGTAGGACTCATCGCCGACCTTGATGCTGGTCCGCTCGGCGAACTTGACTCCCTGCCCCGCGACGAACTGCTTCTTCAGCGCCGCCACCGGGTCCGCCGGCTTGGCCTGCGCGAACGCGGGAGTGGCCACGGCCAGCGCGGAAACTGCCACCGCGCCGGCGATCCATCGCCTCATAGATGTGGGTGCCCTTCTTCAGATGTCCCGAAATATCGTGCTGAAGTGAGATCACTGTCACATAACGGGATAACTGAGACCCGATGACCTGGTCAGGTCAAGCTTGGGGCTAGGCTTCACTGGCGGAAACGCCCGGCACGCACGCACGGGGTGGCCCGGGCCGTCGAATCATTCAGTCGAACAAGCGTCGAACATCAGTCGGATAAGCAAGGACGGACCCTCGTGGACCTGTTCGAACATCAGGCGAAGGAGCTCTTCGCTGACTACGGCATCCCGGTGCCACGCGGCATCGTCGCCCACACCGTGGAGGAGGTGCGGGCGGCGGCAGAGCAACTGACCGGCCGCGTCGTCGTCAAGGCCCAGGTGAAGACCGGAGGCCGCGGCAAGGCCGGTGGCGTGAAGGTGGCCGACGACGCCGCCGACGCCGTTGACAAGGCCAACGCCATTCTGGGCATGGACATCAAGGGCCACACGGTCCACAAGGTGCTCGTGGAGGAGGCCAGCGCGATCGCGGAGGAGTACTACTTCTCCTTCCTGCTCGACCGCGCGAACCGTACCTTCCTCGCGATCTGCTCCGCCGCGGGCGGCATGGAGATCGAAGAGGTCGCGCACACCGCGCCCGACAAGGTGGCCAAGATCCCGGTCTCCGCGCTGGACGGCATCGACCGCGCCAGGGCGCGGGAGATCGCGGCCGCGGGCGGGCTGCCCGAGAAGGCGCTGGACGGCGCCGCCGAGCTCATCGAGAAGCTCTGGTGCGCGTTCGTCGACGAGGACGCCACGCTGGTCGAGGTCAACCCGATGATCCTGTCGGCCGACGGCCAGGTGAAGGCGCTCGACGGCAAGGTCACGCTCGACGACAACGCCGTGTTCCGCCAGCCGGAGCACGAGGCGTACGCCGACAAGGACGCCGAGGACCCCCTTGAGGCCAAGGCCAAGGAGAAGGACCTCAACTACGTCAAGCTCGACGGTGACGTGGGCATCATCGGCAACGGCGCGGGCCTGGTCATGTCGACCCTCGACGTGGTCGCCTACGCCGGCGAGGCGTTCCCCGGCAAGCCGTCGCCCGCCAACTTCCTCGACATCGGCGGCGGCGCCTCGGCCGAGGTCATGGCCGCGGGCCTGGAGATCATCCTCTCCGACCCGAGCGTGAAGTCGATCTTCGTGAACGTCTTCGGCGGCATCACCTCCTGCGACGCCGTGGCCAACGGCATCGTCTCGGCCTTCAAGCTGCTGGAGAGCCGCGGCGAAGCGGTGACCCACCCGCTGGTGGTCCGGCTTGACGGCAACAACGCCCTGCTCGGGCGGCAGATCCTGGCCGACGCCGCACTCCCGCGCGTCGAGCTGGTCGACACGATGGACGACGCGGCCAAGCGGGCCGCCGAGCTCGCTGCGGTAGGTGCGTAACACATGGCTATCTGGCTGACCGAGAACAGCAAGATCATCGTCCAGGGAATGACCGGCGGTGAGGGCACCAAGCACACCCGCCGCATGCTCGCCTCCGGGGCCCGCGTGGTCGGTGGCGTCAACGCCCGCAAGGCGGGCACGACGCACGAGGGCCTGCCGGTGTTCGGCACGGTGAAGGAGGCCATGGAGCAGACGGGCGCCGACGTGTCGGTCGCCTTCGTGCCCCCGGCCTTCACCAAGGACGCCGTCAAGGAGGCCATCGACGCGGAGATCCCGCTCTGCGTGGTGATCACTGAGGGCGTGCCGGTCCACGACTCGACCGAGTTCTGGGCGTACGCGATCGCCAAGGGCAACAAGACCCGCATCATCGGCCCGAACTGCCCCGGCATCGCCTCGCCCGGCGCCTCCAACGCCGGCATCATCCCCGCCGACATCACCACGGCCGGCCGCATCGGCCTGGTGTCCAAGTCGGGCACGCTGACGTACCAGCTCATGTACGAGCTGCGCGACTTCGGCTTCTCGACCGCGGTGGGCATCGGCGGTGACCCGGTCATCGGTACGACGCACATCGATGCGCTCCAGGCCTTCCAGGACGACCCGGGCACCGACGCGATCGTGATGATCGGTGAGATCGGCGGCGACGCCGAGGAGCGGGCCGCGGCCTACATCGAGCAGCACGTCACCAAGCCCGTGGTGGCCTACGTCGCGGGCTTCACCGCCCCGGAGGGCAAGACGATGGGCCACGCCGGCGCCATCGTCTCCGGCTCCGCCGGCACCGCGCAGGCGAAGAAGGAGGCCCTCGAAAAGGTGGGCGTCCGCGTCGGCAAGACTCCGTCCGAGACCGCGCGCCTCATGCGCGAGATCATGCAGTCGCGCTGATTTCCGGCTGAAGAACGCCCCGCCCGTTTCGTGGCGGGGCGTCTTTTTTGTTCCGAACCGGGGGATGGCGTCCCCTGTGAAACCGCGGAGACCCCCAAAGAGGGCGAAAAATGGGAGAGGGAAAGCATCCCGCGCGGCGCGTCAACCAAGCGTTGGTTGGTAAAGCTTGAGAAAATAACTACTTGTGACGGCGCTCCTCGAATCGGTACTTGGTCGGCTGCCCGGCGTCTCGAGTGATGACGACGAGACGCGCCGGCCGCTGCCCGTGTCCGGGATGCTCGCCGCCGCCATCACGCTGGGCGTCGGCCTGGCCGTTCTCACCACACTGACCCTGGTCGGGTGGATCGCCGCGCCGCGTGGCGCGCTGGGCGCGGGGCTGCCGGGCGTGTTCCGTACGGCGGCGCAGGTGTGGCTGGCCGCGCACCACGCCGGGTTCGCGATCCCCGGCGGCAAGGTGGGGCTGCTGCCGCTCGGCCTGACGATCCTGCCCGCCGTGCTGCTCTACCGCGCCGGGCGGTGGATGGCGCGCGACGCCGACCTGCGGCTGCGGCTGCCCGCGCGGCTGCCCAAGAACAGCCCGCGCGAGCAGGCCAACGCGCGCCGCCGGGCCCAGCTCGTACTGGTCGCGCAGGCCGGGGTCTCGCTGGCCGCCCCCTACGCCCTGCTCGCCGGGCTCATCGCGCTCGTCGCCCGCAACGACATCACCCAGCCGTTCATCGGCGAGGCGCTGATCAGCCACTTCGCGCTGGCGTTCCTCGCGGGGGCGCTGGCCACGGCGCGGACGATCGGCCCGTGGCGGGCGATGCTGCGCCTGCTGCCCGAGCGGGTGCGCGCCCTGACCGTCGGCACGGCCGTCGCCACGGCGGTGCTGCTCGTCGCCGGGCTCGCCCTCGTGCTGACGGCCCTGATCGTGAACTTCGGCCAAGTACGCGAGCTGTCCAACGTGCTCTCACCCGGCTTCGTGGGCGGCGTGCTGCTCCTGCTGGTCCAAGCCCTCTACCTGCTCAACACCGTCATCTGGGCCGCCTCCTACATCGCCGGGCCGGGCTTCGCCGTCGGCGCCGACACCCTGGTCGCGCCCACGGGCGTGCAACTGGGCACGGTGCCGAGCCTGCCGCTGCTCGGCGCGCTGCCCGAGAGCGGTCCCGTGCCCGGCTGGACGATGGCGGTGATCGCGCTGCCGTTCGCCGCCGGGACCGTGGCCGGCATCGTGGTGGCCAGGATGGCGCCGTCACCGTCGTACGAGGCCGCGCCGCTGTGGGGGTTCTTCACCGGGATCACCACCGGGCTGGTCGCCGCGCTGCTCGCCGCGCTGTCCGGCGGCCCCATCGGCGGCGGGCGGCTGGCCACGGTCGGGCCGTCGCCCTGGGAGGTGGCGCTGTCGGTGGGCCTGGAGGTGGGCGTCGCCGCCGGCATCTCCGCGGGCGTGGCCAACGTGCTCCTGCTCAACCGGCGGGCCCGCGTCCCACTCGACAAGGCCGCGGTCCCGGTACGCAAGGCGGGCGCCGCGATCGCCAGGGCGGCGAGCAAGGTCGGCCTGGCCGAAGCCGACGCCCGGCCCCTGCCCGGCCACTGGATGGACGCCACCGAGGCCGACACCCAGGCCATTCCGGTGATCCGCGACGACTGGCAGGACGAGCACGCCTCGGCCGCGGCGGAGACGCTGGCACAGGCACTGCCGGTGCTGCCGGAGCGGGACCGGCCGCCGCGTACCGACATCGTCGACGAGTCCGACGACCGCGGCGGCCATGTCATCTACGTCGACCCGTATGCCTGGGACCGCGACTAGGGCTGCACCGCGCCGAGGAGTTCGAGCACGTCCGGCGGGAGCTTCTTCTGGGCCGCGTCCCTGAACTGGGTGAAGCACTCGCCCTGCGACGAGACGGTGCCCGCGCCCTTCATGCAGTTTTGGTAGGCGGAGTATTCGTCCATCAGATAGAACTGCATCGCCGTGGCCAGGGCCGACAGCGTGAGGGCGATCGAGGAGACGGCGATGCCGCCCACGGCGATGCCCGGCGGCTTGCCCGCGTTCTTCAGCTGGGGCAGCGCGCGAATGCCCGCCATCAGCGCGAACACCGCCATGACCAGCCCCGCCAGCGGCAGCATGAACGTCATGGCCAGCGCCGCGACGGCCAACCAGATGGCTCGGCGGCCCGCGGAATCCGCGGGCTGCTGACCCGCCGGTGCCTGCACCGGTGTCGACACCTGACCTCCTCTGCGTCGCCGGACGAAGAGCGGATACGCTTGCAACCCCACCCCGGTTTCCCATTGGAGTTCGCGTGTCAAAGGCTGGGCGGCTCGTCGTCCTCGTCTCCGGCTCTGGAACAAACCTACAGGCCCTACTGGACGCTTCGGCCGACCCGTCCTACGGCGCCCGTGTGGTGGCCGTTGGTGCGGACAGAGACGGCATCGAGGGACTGGCTCGGGCATCGCGGGCTGACGTTCCTACTTTCGTCGAAAAACTGGGTGATTACGAGAAGCGGTCGGAATGGAATATCGCGCTCGCGGATCGGATCGCCTCCTACGAGCCCGACCTGGTGGTGTCGGCGGGCTTCATGAAGATCATTGGCGCCCCGACGCTCGACGCGTTCCCGGTGCTCAACACCCATCCCGCGCTGCTGCCCTCCTTCCCGGGTGCGCACGGGGTGCGTGACGCGCTCGCCCACGGGGTCAAGGTGACGGGCTGCACGGTCATGCTGGCCGACTCCGGCGTCGACAGCGGGCCGATCGTCGCCCAGGAGGCTGTGACCGTACTGCCGGGCGACGACGAGGAGGTCCTGCACGAGCGCATCAAGACCGTCGAGCGCCGCCTGCTCGTCGAGATCGTCGGCCGGATGGTCCGTGAGGGCTGGACGGTCAGCGGACGGACCGTCCGCATCGGTAACCAGCCAGGGGTCAGCGGACAGACCGTCCGCCTTGGTAACCAACCAGAAGGGGAATCGAAGTGACTCGCATCGCCATCCGGCGCGCGCTGATCGCGGTGTACGACAAGTCCGGGCTGGAGGAGCTGGCCAGGGCTCTCGACGGCGCGGGGGTGGAGATCGTGTCAACGGGCGGCACCGCCGCCGCCATCGCCTCCTACGGCATCCCCGTCACCAAGGTCGAGCAGCTGACCGGGTTCCCCGAATGCCTCGACGGCCGGGTCAAGACGCTCCACCCGCGCGTACACGCCGGGCTGCTGGCCGACCTCACCAAGCCGCACCACGTGGCCCAGCTCGACGAGCTGGAGATCGACCCGTTCCAGCTGGTGGTGGTCAACCTCTATCCGTTCGAGCAGACGGTGGCCTCCGGCGCGTCCGACGAGGAGTGCGTCGAGCAGATCGACATCGGCGGGCCCGCGATGATCCGCGGCGCCGCCAAGAACCACAGCACCTGCGCCGTCGTGGTCGACCCGCGCTTCTACGGCGACGTGGTGGGCGCGCTCGGCGAGGGCGGCTTCACGCTGACCGAACGCAAGCGGCTGGCGGGCATCGCCTACGCCCACACGGCCTCCTACGACGTGGCCGTGGCATCCTGGTTCGCCAACGCCTACCGGGTGGACGAGGGCTGGCCCTCGTTCATGGGCGCCACCTGGAAGCGCAAGTCCACCCTGCGCTACGGGGAGAACCCGCACCAGTCCGCCGCCCTCTACACCGGCGGCCTCGACGGCCTGGCCAACGCCGAGCAGGTGCACGGCAAGGAGATGTCGTACAACAACTATCTCGACGCCGACGCGGCCTGGCGGGCGGCCTGGGACTTCGCCGAGCCCTGCGTCGCGATCATCAAGCACCAGAACCCGTGTGGCATCGCCATCGGCCCCGACGTCGCCGACGCGCACCGCAAGGCGCACGCCTGTGACCCGGTCTCGGCCTATGGGGGCGTCATCGCGGTCAACGGGGCCGTCACGGCCGAGCTGGCCCGGCAGATCGCCGAGGTGTTCACCGAGGTCGTCGTCGCGCCGTCCTACGAGCCCGAGGCGCTGGCCGTACTGACGCAGAAGAAGAACGTCCGCCTGCTGATCTGTCCCTCGGGTCCGGCCAACCCCGCCGAGTTCCGCCGGATCGACGGCGGCCTGCTCGTCCAGCGGACCGACCGGGTCGACGCGCCCGGTGACGCGCCGGAGCACTGGCAGCTCAAGGCGGGCGAGCCGGTCTCCGAAGCCATGCTGGCCGACCTGGCGTTCGCGTGGCGGGCCTGCCGCTCGGTCAAGTCCAACGCCATCCTGCTGGCGTCCGGTGGGGCGACCGTGGGTGTCGGGATGGGGCAGGTCAACCGGGTCGACTCATGCCGCCTGGCGGTGAGCCGCGCCGACGCGCGGGCCAAGGGGTCGGTGGCGGCCTCGGACGCGTTCTTCCCGTTCCCTGACGGGCTGGAGGTGCTGATCGAGGCGGGCGTCAAGGCCGTCGTGGAGCCCGGCGGATCCGTCCGCGACCAGCTGGCCATCGAGGCGGCGGAGAAGGCGGGCGTGGCGCTTTACTTCACGGGGACGC
Organism: Nonomuraea sp. NPDC050680; assembly: GCF_040654555.1. Lineage (NCBI taxonomy): Bacteria > Bacillati > Actinomycetota > Actinomycetes > Streptosporangiales > Streptosporangiaceae > Nonomuraea > Nonomuraea sp. NPDC050680. Next base: position 176,063 of record NZ_JBFAIF010000011.1, read on the forward strand.
GCCACTTCTTCCACTGACGGTTCAACGCGCCACTCCCACTCGCGGCCTTGGGTAAAAGGGCGGTACGAAGCCGCCCTTTTGCGCACAAGCATAAGTAATGTCCGGTTACGCTGTGGGCCTTGTCGCTCGTCCGTTCTCCGGGAGTACTCCTTATGGCGCCGCTCGATTCGGTTCTGTCTGCCTTCGTGACCATGAACGGGTTCGCCACCAGCCCGGTCATGCTGGTAGTGCTCGCCTTCCTCGGCGCCTACCTCGGCTCGCGCGTCGTGGAGGTCATCCCGTTCACCCGCCGCATCATCGAGCGGCGCGCCGCGGCCCAGACCGCCGAGCGCGAGTAGCCCACCGGCCGCCTGAACATCTCAGGCGGCCGTACCTGAACATCTCAGGCGACTGTACGGGCTTGGCTCCAGGCGAGCTTCGCGGCCCCGGCGAGTCCGGCCCGTACCCCCAGAGTGGTCGGCTCCACCTTCACCGCTCGGACGAACGCCAGCCCGGCCACGTCGTCCAGCGCCCGCGCCAACGGGTCGAACAGGACCGGTCCCGCCGCTGAGACGCCGCCGCCGATGACCACCTTGGTGAGCTCGACCGCGGCCGCGGTCGAGGCGATCATGCCGGCGAGTGCCCTGGCACCCCGTTCGAACGCCGCCACCGCCACGGGATCCCCACCTGCCGCGTCCCGAGCCAGCGCTCGCGCGTCTGCCGCGCCGTCCAGCCCGTCAGGGCGGCCTGGGGTCCAGCCGTTGGCCAGCGCCCAGCGGGCCAGGTTCGGGCCGCTGGAGTAGTGCTCGACGCAGCCGCGCCCGCCGCATTCGCAGCGCTCGCCGTACGGGTCGATGGTCATGTGACCGACATGTCCGGCGTTTCCGTTGGGGCCCAGGAGCGGGACGCCGTCGATCACCAGCCCGCCGCCGATCCCGGTGGACACCACGATCCCGAGCAGCGAAGAACTCCCGCGCCCCGCGCCCAGCCAGTGCTCCCCGAGCGCCATGCACTGCGCGTCACCCGCCAGCATGGTCGGCAGGCCGGTCAGCGCGCTGACCTCGTCACGCAGCGGGAAGCCGCGCCAGCTGGGCATGTTGACGGGGCTGACGGTCCCGGCGGCCAGGTCCAGCGGCCCGGCGCAGCCGATCCCGACCGCCTCCGGCGCCGGGCCGCCCCCGGTCACCTCCTCGATCAGAGCCGCCAGAGCGACCATGACCTCCGTCCGCGGCGTGGGCCGGGTCGCGGAACGCAGCATGGAACCCGTCTCGTCCACCAGCGCGGCGGCGAGCTTGGTTCCCCCGATGTCGATGGCGAGTACGCAGGCCATCAGTGTTTGTGGTGGTTGTCGGGCTGGCGGGGATCGCCAGGATGTTCCAGTCCGGGCACGAGTTCGACCTTGGCGGCCCGCGACTCGTCGAGCCACCGCGCGAACATCCGGCGCCGCGCGGCTTCCCGCTGCGAGACCGCACCGGGGGAGGGGGACGGGGTAGGCGCCGGGTGGGCCACCGCGACGTGCCAGCCCAGGGCGTCCTCGACCGGACCGACGAGCATCCCGTACGGGCGGCGCGGGATGGCGCCGGCGATCGCCGCGGGCAGGGAGCCCAGCGTCACCGGCCCCAGCGGTTCCAGATCGTCGGCCGTGGCAGCGGCCGCCTCGGCACGGTCGGCGAACACCCGATGGCGTACGACATGCCAGGCCACTCCCTGCGCCGTCCCCTGCGCTGTCGCCTGTGCCGCGCTCTGCGCCGTCCACTGCGCCGTTACCGGCGACCGCCACTCCGGCGGCACCTCGACAGTGGCCGTCAGGTGCTCGAACAGCGCGCGCACCCACGGGCTCCCGTTGTACGCGGAGGCGTTGATCGACCCCAGCTCCACGGCGGCCAGCGGGTCGAGCCGCCCGACCTCCACCGGTGACAGCCCGCGAGCCGCGGCCTCGTCCTCGCACAGCGCCTCGGTGAGGATCACCTGCGTCAGCCACCTGGCCAGCTGCCGGTCCTCGGAGCTGCCCGGCACAGGCAGCGCCGCGCTGAGCGGGCTCTCGCGCAGCTCGCGGATCCGCCGGTCCAGCGGCTCACGGGAGATCGGCCGCCCGCCGACCCAGCCGATCACCGCGCCGATGCCAGGCGCGGTGGCCGCCCCGGTCGCGGTGGGCCGTTCTCGTACGGGAACACCTGCCCCGGTCGCGGTGGGCCGTTCCCGCGCGGGACCGCCGGGCGCGGTGGCCGCAGGTCGTTCCCGTACAGGACCGCCCGCCGTATCGGTGAGAGTGTGGTTCATCGGACTACCTCCAGGCGGACGGCGGGGGCGTACTGGCAGCGGCCGTACCACATGACCTTGGCCAGTGCCCAGAAGTGCCCGGCCGCCATGTCGTACGGCACCTCCACGGGGAACGACACGTCCACAGCCTCGCCCGGTGCCACGGTGAAGCCCTGGATGACCGTGGGCAGGAGCTCCCACGAGCCCCATGGGGCCGCGAGCTGGGACTCGCCGTGGATCTCGTCCGAGGTGGTGTTCGCCAGCCGTACGACGAGAGACGTGCGGTCGTCGGGGCGCAGGGAGAGTGACTCCGTGAGGGCGGTGACGGAGAGGCCGGTCGCGCGGCCATCGGTGGCCTGGGTCCCGTTGAACGCGTCCCTCATCTTCGGGACGGCGCCCTCGACGGGCAGTTCGGGCACCTCGCCCAGCGCCACGGTGGCGACGTCCTCCACCAGCTGGCCGCCCACCGAGGTGCGGGCCGAGACGAAGTACAGGCCCTGGCCGGGAGCGGGTGTGACGGTGACGGGGAAACGGAGGTGGCCGCCGGGTTCGAGGCGGAAGGCGCGCTGGGCGGGCGTGGCGCTCCAGCCGTCCGGGACGCGGATGTCCACCACGCCCTCGTGCGGCGCGTCGACGAGGTGGGACGACACCACGACCTCCACCTCGACCGCCCCCTGCGAGGCCGCCCCCTGCGAGACCGCTCCGTGCGAGGCCGCCTGCGAGACCGCCCCCTGCGAGACCGCCCCCTGCGAGGCCGCCCCCTGCGAGACCGCTCCGTGCGAGGCCGCCTGCGAGACCGCCCCCTGCGAGGCCGCCCCCTGCGAGGCCGCGATGCGGTCGGGCGTGAGGAGACCGGGCGTGACGGCGATCGACACCGGGAGGTAGCCGAGTGGCGCGGGCCCCTTGTTGTGCAGCCAGTAGCGGCTGTAGACCGGCTGGGCCTGCTCGGCCGTGGCGCCCAGGTCGGGGCGCGCGGGCCGCGGCGGGGCGGGGGCGAGGTAGGTGGCGACCTCGGCCCCGACCAGGTCGAGCGTGGTCACCGGGTCGCCGGGCCGTTCCAGCAGGTCGGCGCTGATGAGGCCGTCGAGGTCCAGGACCGGCGACTCGATCACGGCCCGCGAACCGAGCCCGGTCGACTCCACGAGCCGAATCGTGACGCCGTCATCCCCGCCAGTGGAGGACAGGCCGTGGGCGTGTGGGTTGCCGGTGGCCTTGATGGTGCCGAGCAGGACGTCCCGGGCGGGCTCCACCCGCAGGAGCGAGTGCACCTGGGGCAACGTGCCGTCGGCGGCCGGTGCGACCTCCCGCGCCAGCATCGGCGTGATGAACTCCTGTCCCGCTGCCGGCAGGCGCAACGCCCGCCAGTCGCCGTCCCCGCCGGCCAGCGCGTACGAGAACTCGTGCGTCCAGTGCTGCACCTGGAACCCCGCCCCATCAGGCCCGGTACGCCGAGGCGGATCCAGCCAGACCCCCGACGGCCACCCGGTACAGGACCGCATGAGCGACAGATGCAACGCCCCGGCGGAATCCACCGCGAACCCCGGCAACCCATACGTGAGCAGCGCCACCGTCCGAGACTCCAGCACCTCCTCGCCCACCGGGCAGACGGCGGAGATCACGGCGTCCGCCAGATCCGCGACCAGCGCCTCCACCGGCCCGGCGACGATGAGCGCGGGCAGCGCGCGTACGTCACGCAGGTCGGCGCTGGGCTGCCACACCTCGGCCAGCGGCCGTTCGGCGGGCACCCAGACCAGCGGCGCCCCCGACTTGAGCGCGTCGAGGAAGGCCGGGTCGCTGCGGGAGAGGAGCTCGGCGGCCAGCGGGTTGGCGTCCGGGCCGCCCAGGATGATGCGTACGTCCGGCAGGTTCGAGTCGACGTCCAGCCAGCCGTACCGGGACCCGGAGGCGGACGAGGTCGTGGCGGTCACGCCCGCGCGGGCCAGTGCCACCACCAGCGAACGGGCCCCGGGCGCGTCCTCCAGAGTGGGCACCACCACCTCGGCGACCCCCAGCGCCCGCGCGCCCGCCTCGCCCAGGTCCACCCTGGCCGTGGCGGACAGCCCGAACCAGGTGTTGGCCGGGTTGTCGAGCGTCCACGGGTGTTCGGCGGTGTCGACCTCGGGCTGCGCGAACCCGCGCCCCACCACGGCGCCCGCGACGTCGGAGACCGGCAGCGCGCCCGCCACCCGCGCCGGGAAGCGGACCCGGAGCAGCCGGTCGGCGCCGGTGTAGTCGAGCACGCGGGTGGTGAACTCGACCCGGTCCGAGCCCGTCCATAGCGTGACGATCTGCTCGTAGGACACCTCGCCCACCTGGCCGGTGATGGTCAGGCGCTGTCCGAGGGGGCTCCGTGAGGCGTGTACCGCCAGCGCGGCGGTCTCGCCTGAGCCGGTGGCGTGGCCGGTCGGCAGCAGGTGCCACGGTCCTTCGCCCATGTCGGGGTGTGTGGGGTATTCGTCGTACAGCCGCAGCTCGTTCCCGAGCCCCGACAGCAGCTCGCGGCCCGAGGCGCGGTCGAACACCGACTCCAGGCCGCCGCCCCGCGCCGGATCGGCGACGACGCGCCACCGGTCGTTCGAGATCGAGGTGGTCCCGGGCAGCGGCTGCCAGGTGTCGGCCGCCCCCTCGACGATCCGGTACGTCCGCCAGCCCATCGACGGCACGTCCTTGGCGAGGAAGACCAGCGTGCCGTCCTCCTCGATCGCCGGAACCTCAATCGCCGGCACCTCGCCCGCCGGCACCTCGCCCGCCGGCACCTCGCCCTCCGGAAGCTCGCCCTCCGGAAGCTCGCCCGCCACCCGCTCACCCGGCGCGAGCCGTACCCGCACCAGGCCGTCACGTGCGAACGGCAGTGTGTTGGTGACCACGACGCTGCGGCCGTCGAGCGAGATCTGGCCGAGCAGCGCGTCCAGCGCGCGGTCCCGGGCGTCGGCGGCCAGGTCGTGCGCCTCGCGCCAGCCCGTCAGCAGGTCGATGTAGACCTGGTCCGACTCGGAGCCGGTGATCCCGTCGTGGTGCGCGCCGTACGCCAGCTGCCTCCACACCTTGTCCAGCGCGGTGTGCGGATAGCCGCCCAGCCCCAGCAGCGACGCGAACGCCGACAGCCGCTCGGCGTCGAGCGCCGCCACCTCGGCCGCGCGCTGGGCCTGCTTGGTGTCGATGTACGAGACGTCTTTGCCGGTGTAGATGGGGTTCATGTCACGGGTCTGCGGACTAAATGCGGATATTTCCCCACGCACCGCGTCGAGGAAGTCCCGCGGCGTGCCGCAGACGAACCGGGGCCAGACATAACGGGCCGCCCAGGTCCGGTGGATGTCGGTCACCCACTTGTTCGGCGGGGTGTAGTCGGTGCCGACGGGCAGCAGGATGTTCCGGGTCGCGGCCACCGGCTTCAGCGAGCGGTAGAGCTCGTACGTCGCCCGCGTCGCCTCCTCCAGCGACGGCGAGGAGTCCATCCACCAGCCCGCCGAGTAGTGGGCGGGCATGTAGTGCGTCAGCACGCCCTGTCCCGACGGCGAGATCCACTCGAACTCGCTCGGGAACTGCATCAGGGAGGCGTCATTCTTGGCCTCCTTGAAGTTCTTGCTGATCGGGCCCCACTGGTGGAAGGGCCCCCGGGCCCACGCGCTGCCGGTCAGCCCGGCCGCCGCCAGGTAGCCGGGGAACTGCGGGTCGTGCCCGAACACGTCGAGCTGCCAGGCCGTACGCGGATCGCCGCCGAGGATGTCACGCTGGTAGCCGATGCCGTACACGATGTTGCGGATGGTGCTCTCGGCGCCGGTCAGGTTCGTGTTCGGCTCGTTGTACGTCCCGCCGAGAAGCTCCACCCGGCCCTCGTCGAGCAGCGCGCGCAGGTCGGCCCGGCGCTCGGGGTGGGTGTCGAAGAACGGCTTGAGATAGTCGACCTCGGCCAGGACGAACCGGTAGTCAGGATCGCGCAACGCCAGCTCGATATGCGCCTCGACCAGCGCGAACGCGTTGTGCTCCCACAGCGGCCGGGTCGTTGCGTCGACCGAGAGCAGCTCCCAGGGGCTGGTGTAGGCGGCCTGCGTGTTCCACCAGACCGGGTCGTAATGGAAGTGCGACACCATGTACATCGTCCAGCCCGGCTCCTCGGCCGTGACCTCGACGTCGAGCGACGCGTCGCCGAAGGTGACGGTGCAGGGCACCACGGTCCCGTACGGCACGGTGACCTCCAGCGGCACCTCGACGGTGCGCGGCCCCACCCCCGGCGGCACGCTCACGGGAGCCGCGCAGGACACTCCGGGACCACGGACGTCGAGCGGCGTCTCCTGCCCATCCAACTCCAGCGTGACCTTGAGCACCTGGTACGGCCGCTCTTCCGAGCCGACGAACAGATCGGTCGACTCCGCTGACAGCAAGTGAGCAGGCAAGACGACTCCTTAGTGGGCACATAGGCGGTGACGTCACCATATGCTCTTCCAAGATCCATGACAACGATGTCATCGCCGGTCCCAGCGAACTCGTGGAAGGATGGCCAGACATGAGCGCAGTGAAACTCGACGGCAAGGCGACCGCAGCCAAGATCAAGGCCGACCTCGCGACGCGGGTGGCCGCGCTCAGAGAGCGTGGCATCACCCCCGGTCTGGGCACCGTGCTGGTCGGCGACGACCCCGGCAGCCAGATCTATGTGGCGGGCAAACACCGCGACTGCGCCGAGGTCGGCATCGCCTCCATCCGCGTGGACCTCCCGGCGGACGCCACCCAGGCCGAGGTCGAGGCGGCCATCGACGAGCTCAACGCCTCGCCGGAGTGCACCGGCTACATCGTCCAGCTCCCGCTGCCCCGCCACCTCGACACGATGGCGCTGCTGGAGCGCATGGACCCGGCCAAGGACGCCGACGGCCTGCACCCGATCAACCTGGGCCGCCTTGTCCATATGGTCGACGCGCCGCTGCCCTGCACGCCGCACGGCATCGTGCTGCTCCTCCAGGAGTACGGCGTGCCGATCAAGGGCGCCGAGGTGGCCGTGGTCGGGCGCGGCATCACGGTGGGCCGATCGCTCGGCCTGCTGCTGACCCGGCGCAGCGAGAACGCCACGGTGACCCTCTGCCACACCGGCACCCGCGACCTGGCCGCGCACGTCCGCCACGCCGACATCGTGGTGGCCGCCGCCGGGGTGCCCGGCCTCATCACCCCGGCCATGGTCAAGCCGGGCGCGGCCGTGCTCGACGTGGGCGTCTCGCGGGTGGACGGCAAGATCGCCGGTGACGTGGCCGCCGAGGTGGCGGAGGTGGCGGGCTTCCTGACCCCCAACCCCGGCGGCGTCGGCCCGATGACCCGCGCCCTCCTGCTCTCCAACGTGGTCGAGGCAGCCGAACGCGCCTGACCTCACCGCAGGCCGGGCGTTCCTCTTACGGCTGGAAGTCGGGGTCCACGGCGACGGTCACCTCGAGCAGCAGGGGCTCCTCGCGGTCCACGAGCGTGGGCACCACCTCGTCGAGCACCGCCGCGAGCTCCTCGGCCGTGTCCACCCGCCTGGCCGCGCAGCCCAGCGACCGGGCCATCCCGCCCATGCTGACCTCGGTGAACGCGGGCCACGGCGCCTTGCCACCCGCCTTGTCGGCCAACCGGTCCATGATCGCGTACCGGCCGTTGGCGAGCACCACGAACAACGCGCCCACCCGGTAGTGCGCCGCGCTCCACAGCGCGTGCACCCCGTACAGCGCCGAGCCGTCGCCCACCACCGCGACCACCGGCCGGTCGGGCAGCGACATGCGCAGGCCGACCGCCGCGGGCACCCCGAACCCCAGTCCGCCCATGGCGGCCGACACGAAACCGAGCGGGTTACGGGCCGGAACCAGCCGGTGCAGGTCCGGACGCGACGACGGCGTCTCCTCGACGAGCACCGCATCGGCGGGCAACCGCCTGGCGAGCTGGTCCAGGACGTACGCGGCCCGCAACACCTCCCCTTCCGGGGGCAGCTCGGGTTTGCTGGGCGCGGGCCGTAGCGGCGCGGGCCTGGCAGGCACGAGTACGGCCAGCCGCTCGCAGACGGCGGCCGGGGCGGCGAGATAGGCCAGATCGGCCGGACTGCGGTGCGCCTCGGCCGGGTCGTCGGTGACGAGAGCGACAGTGGTACCGGGCTCCACCAGCGGACCGGTGTCGAACGGGTACTGACGGAAAACCGGGGCCCCCACAGCGAGCACCACGTCGTGCGCGGCCAGCGCGGTGCGCAGCCGCATGCGATCGGCGGGCAGCACCCCGGCGTACTGCGGATGATCCTGCGGAAAGCCCGCCATGGCACCGAACGACTCCTGCCAGACCGGACACCCCAGCCGCTCGGCAAGCGCCACCACCGCCACCCAGCCGGCCTCCCGAGCACCTGAGCCCGCGAAGGCAACGCTCTCACCGGACGACCCCGAGCCGACCACACCCATGCCCACGCTCACCCCGGCGCCTGCGACGATCGCCGGGGAGCGGGCCTCGGACAGCAGTGCGGCCAGGGGCGCGAGCGACTCGTCCGACACGGCGGCAGGCCGCAGCAGCCGCGTCGGCGCCGCGATCGTCTCGTCCTCGAACGGCGCCGCCCAGTCGTCCAACGGCACCACCACCAGCGCGGGCCCCCGGAACGTGACCGCCTCGTGGTAAGCCCGTGCCACGGCACCCGGCACGTCCTGCGCCCGCACCGGTTGGTCGACCCATACCGGATAGTCCCCGGCCAGCCCCGCCAGCCGCCCGGTCAAGAAAGGCTCCAACGCCAGATGACGGCGATCCTGCTGCCCGACCAGGATCACCAACGGCACCCGGTTGGCCCGCGCGGTCGCGATCGCGCCGACCGCGTTGCCCAGGCCCGCCGCGGTGTGCAGCACGGCCAGCGCCGGCGCCCCGTGCCCGATCGCCCATCCGGTGGCCATGCCGACCACCGACCCTTCGTGCAGAGCCAGCACGAACGGCAGGTCGTCGGGCAGCCCGGTCAGCAGCGCGACCTCGGTCGAGCCCGGATTACCGAAGATCGTGGTCAGCCCGAACCGCCGGAGCACCTCGAACGTGGCCTCTCGAACCGTGCTCACCGCGCTCACCGTGCCCGCCTGAGTCCGCCCGCCGTGTGTCGCACAGTGCCCGGCTGCCTGCTCGACGCCCATGATCACTGTGGGTGACGACGATAGCACGATCGCCCGTTTTCCCTGGTGGACCGCCTGGGGAACCTATCGGCGCCGATAGCGGTCCGTGGCCTCCTTCGTGGCGCGGATCGCGGCGTCGGCCGTGTCGTACGTGCGCTGGGCCAGCCCGACGAAGATGCAGTCGACGATCAGGAGCTGGCTGATCCGGCTGGCCAGCGCACCGGGCCGGAACGCGGTCTCCCGCCCCGCCGACACCAGCGTGTAGTCGGCCAGCCCGGCCAGCGACGACCGCGGATTGTTGGTGATCGCGACCACCAACGCCCCCGCCTCCGCGGCCGTGCGGGCCGGGTCCAGCACGTCCGGCGTCTCGCCACCGCAACTGATCGCCACCACCACGTCGCCCGCCCGCAGCAGGGCCGCGCTGGTCAGCGCAAGGTGCGCGTCGCTGAACGGGTGGCTGGACAGGCCGATCCGCAACAGCTTCTGGGACATGTCGGCCGCCACGAGCCCGGAGGCCGCCACGCCGTACACGTCCACCCGCCGGGCCCCGGCGATGGCCGTGACGACCTCCCCGAGCGGCTCGGGGTCGAGTTGCGCCGCCGTGTCGGCCAGCGCCTCCGACTCGGCCCGCGCCACCTTGGCGATGACGTCGGTGAGCGGGTCGTCGGGGCCGAGGTCACCGGGCACCAGCCGCTCCGGCTCCTTGGCCACGGCGGCGGCCAGGGCGAAGCGCATCTGCGAGTAACCGGCGAAGCCGAGCGCCCTGGCAGTGCGTACGATCGTCGCCTCGCTCGTCCCGGACACCCCGCTGAACTCGGTGATCGTGCTCCGGACGACCACACCGGGGTCGGCGAGGATGATGCGCGCGATGGCCTGCGCGGCCGGCGTCAGCGACGGCAGCACCGCACGGACGGCGGCCACGGGGTTGGCCGGCTCGTTCATCCGCCCGCCCAGCCCGTCGATAGGCGGAGGCGCCCGGTCACCGGGTCAGCCATTCGGCGGCCGCCTGCGCCGAGACGCGCGAGATGCCGTGCGTGACCAGGTGCGCGGCGCCGTCGGGCGCGCCGGGGATGCCGGTGTCCACGATGATCACCTCCGGCCGCACCTGTACGGCCCGCGCCACCGTCTCCCGCACCCACGGATGGCGGGCGGCGTCGTGCACCACGAGGACGACCGGCCGATCGTCGAACGGCGGTAGCTCGCCCTCCGGCTCCATCTGGATCCGCGTGGTGCCCGGCAGCAGAGCGCTGAGCGCCGCCGTGATGCCGGTCGGTGTCGAGGGGTCCACCGCCTTGTTGAAGCGCGTGTTGACCTCCACGACCAGCGGCGGCCTGGTCAAGGTGGCAGACCCCGTCACGGTCAGCGCGGCTCTGGCGGCCTCCAGGCCCGCGCCCTCGTCGACGTCGGCGCGGGCCTTGTCGCGCAGCGCCGCCTGCCGGGCGTACCAGTCGGACAGGGCGAGGACCCGGGCGGCCGCCTCGGCCAGGCGCTCCTCCGGGAGCGCGCCCGACTGGACGGCGGCCACGATGGCGTCGCGGATGTCGTGCAGGCTCCGCTCGGTCGACAGGCCCACGCAGATGGCGTCGACGCCCGCGCCGAGCGCGCGGACCGCGATCTCTCCCGGGTCGAACATCGCGGCCACCGCCCGCATCTCGATCGCGTCGGTGACCAGCATCCCGTCGAAGCCGAGCTCGCCCCTGAGGAGCTCGGTCATGACGGTACGGCTGAGCGTCGCGGGCATCGACGGGTCGAGGGCGGGGACGAGCAGGTGGCCCGACATGACCGAGCGCACCCCGGCCGAGATCGCGGCTCTGAACGGCGGCAGGTCGCGCTCGTCGATCAGTTCGCGCGAGGCGTGCACGGTCGGCAGCGCCAGGTGCGAGTCCGTGACCGTGTCACCGTGGCCGGGGAAGTGCTTGGCGCAGGCGGCGACCCCGGCGCCCTGCACCCCGTTGACGTAGGCCACCGTGTGGCGGGAGACCAGGTCGGCGGTCGGGCCGAACGAACGGACACCGATCACCGGGTTGGCGGGGTTGGCGTTGACGTCGGCGGACGGCGCGTAATTGAGGGTGATGTCCGCTTCGGCGAGCATCCGGCCGATCTGGCGGCCTACGCGCTCCGTCAAGGCCACGTCGTCCACCACGCCGAGCGCCCGGTTGCCCGGGAAGGAACTGCCGGACGTGACCTCCAGGCGGGTGACCGCCCCGCCCTCCTCGTCGATCGCGACGACGGCGCCCGGGTTCTCGGCGCGGAATCGCTGGACGAGCTGCTGCCCGGGGTTGTTACGGGCGAACAGCACCAGGCCGCCGAGTCCTTCGCCGAGCGCCCTGAGCAACCAGTCGGGAGCCGACGTGCCTTCATAGCCTGGCTGGAGCACTGTCATCGCTAGTCGGTACAGGTCAGGGGACATACGGCATTTTCCTTCACGATTGTTGAATTGAAGGTAATTTTCTGTCATCGTCGCCCTCGACACAACCACTTCCGAGAGGCCAAACCCCCCATGCCCAGCCGAAGGACGTTACTGAAGGGCCTCGCCCTCGCCGCTGCCGCCTCCGTCGTACCGCTCCCCGCCTTCGCCGCAGACTACGTCCCGCCGTTGCGTCAGATGCGCGGCATGTGGATCGCCTCCGTGGTCAACATCAACTGGCCCTCCAAGACCGGGCTGACCGTCGAGCAGCAGAAGGCCGAATACCTCGCCTGGCTGGACCTGGCCGTGCAGCGCAAGCTGAACTCCGTCTTCGTGCAGATCAGGCCGACCGCCGACGCGTTCTGGCCGTCGCCGTTCGAACCGTGGTCGCAATGGCTGACCGGCACCCAGGGGCAGGACCCCGGCTACGACCCGCTGGGCTTCATCGTCGAGGAGACGCACAAGCGCGGGCTGGCCTTCCACGCCTGGTTCAACCCGTACCGGGTCTCGATGCAGGCCGACCCGGCCAAGCTGCACCCCGACCACCCGGGACGCAAGCACCCCGACTGGATCCTGCCGTTCGGCGGCAAGCTCTACTACAACCCCGGCATGCCCGAGGTGCGGAAGTTCTGCCAGGACGCGATCATGGACGCGGTCACTCGGTACGACATCGACGGCCTGCACTTCGACGACTACTTCTACCCGGCGAACACCACCGCCTTCGACGACAGCGCCGCCTTCGCCCAGTACGGAGCCGGCTTCCCGGACCTGGCCACCTGGCGGCGCAACAACGTCGACCTCATGGTCTCGGAGATGCAGCAGCGCGTGCGCGCGGTCAAGCCGGAGATCGCCTGGGGCATCAGCCCGTCGGGCATCTGGCGCAACAAGGCCAGCGACCCGCTCGGCTCCGACACCAGCGGCGGGCAATCCTACGACGGCCTGCACGCCGACACCAGGGGCTGGGTGAAGAAGGGCTGGCTCGACTACATCGCGCCCCAGCTCTACTGGTACATCGGGCAGCCGCCGGCCGACTACGCCAAGCTCGTCCCGTGGTGGTCCGACGTGGCGAACGGCACCGGCACGCTGCTCTGGATCGGCCAGGCCGCCTACAAGGCGGGCGACCCCGCCCAGACCGCGCCCGAATGGCAGAACCCGGCCGAGCTGTCCAAGCACCTCACCCTCAACCGGGACAATTCACCGGTCAGCGGTGACATCTGGTACAACGCCAACGACCTGCGGGCCGACCGGATCGGCTCGATCAGCACGGCCGTGAACGACCACTACACCCGGCCCGCCCTGGCCCCGGTGCTGACCAGGTTGGCGGGTGGCGAGGCGCCGCACCGGCCGGTGCTGGCCTACGCGCTGCGGAAACACGGCGGGGTGGAGGTACGCGCGGTCGCCACAGATCGGCACGAACCCTTCCAGTTCGCCATCTTCCGGTTCCCCGGCAAGGCCGCGGCCGGCGCCTTCGCCGACGCCCGGAACCTGGTCGCGGTGCTGCCGGGCGACCGGCAGGTGCACTGGGTGGATCCGGAGGGCAAGCGCGGGGATCACTACTACGTGGTCGCCGTCGACCGGGCCAACCGGACCAGCAAGCCGAGTAACGGCTTCCGGGTCCTATAGCAGGGATCTTCACGAAGAAGGAGTGCGATGCGGGTTCTCGGCCTCATCTCGGGCACGTCCCACGACGGGATAGACAGTGCGGTCGTGGACTGGTCTCTCGACGGCGGTGTGCTGACCGGCACGCTGGTCCACGCCGGCGAGCGGCCGTACGACCCCGGCCTGAGAGCCCGCATCGTGGCCGCGCTGCCGCCCAACAGGATCGACCTGGGCGAGGTCTGCGCCCTGGACACGCTCATCGGCCAGGCGTTCGCCGAGGCGGCGGCGGAGGGGCCGGCGGCCGACCTGATCTGCTCCCACGGGCAGACGCTCTTCCACTGGGTGGAGGGCGGCCGGGTGCTCGGCACCTTGCAGCTGGGCCAGCCCGCCTGGATCGCCGAGCGCACCGGCCTGCCCGTGGTGTCGGACGTGCGGGTACGCGACGTGGCCGCGGGCGGGCAGGGGGCACCGCTCGTCTCCTACCTCGACCTGCTGCTCATGGCCGGGCTACCGGGGCGTACCGGGGCGTTGAACCTGGGCGGGATCGCCAACCTGACCGTGCGGGAGCCGGCCATCGCCTACGACACCGGCCCCGCGTGCGCGCTCATCGACGCCGCCGCGCCTCCGTACGACAAGGACGGGGTGCTCGGCGCGGCCGGGACGGTCGACGCGGCGCTGCTGGCGCGGCTGCTGGCCGAGCCGTACTACGCGAAGGAGCCGCCGAAGTCCACCGGTAAAGAGCTCTTCACACCGGGGTACGTCAAGGCGGACCTCCCGCGGGCCGACCTCGTCGCCACGCTGACCGCGCTCACCGCGGAGACCGTGGCGGCCGAGATCCGGCGGCACGGGCTCGACACCGTGATCGTCTCCGGGGGCGGTGTGCGCAATCCCACACTCATGGGCATGCTGCGCGCACGCGTGCCGGGGACCCGACTCGTGGCCAGCGACGAGCTCGGTGTGCCCGCCGACGCGAAGGAGGCGATCGCCTTCTCGTTGTTCGGCTGGCTCACCGCGCACGGTCTGCCGTCGACCGTGCCCAGTTGCACGGGCGCCTCAGGGGCGCGCGTCCTGGGCACGGTGACGCCTGGCTCCGGTCCGCTCGCGCTGCCGGAACCCCTCGCCGTGGCGCCGGTCGCGATCCGTTTCCTCTAGTGGGCCCCGCTCAGCGGCCCGCCACAGGTAGCGGGGTCCGCACCTCTAGTGGGCCGCGTTCAGCGGCCCGCCACAGGTAGCGTTTCCGCACCTATGAAGCCCTGCGCCCGGCCGCCGTCGGCTGCTGTTGCTCGGCCGACGTCCCCGACCGCTGTGGTGGCACCACGGGGGTCGGGCGCACCAGGCCCAGCGCGACGACCTCGTTGGCCAGCCGCGTGCGCCGGTTGGTGCCCTCGGGAATCCGGAACTTCTGGTACAGCCGCAGCAGGTGTTGCTTGACCGCGGCTTCGGTCACGACCAGGTCGTCGGCGATCTCACGTGCGGTCGCCGGGGCGACGAACGCCTCATCCGACAGCGCCGGCCTGCAGAGCGAGGTCAGCACATCGACCTCGCGCCTGGTCAGCTCGGGCGCAGCGGCCCTGCGCAGTTCGACCTCGGGGGTGAAGTCCTCTCGGGGGACTCCGCCGATGCGACCGCGCGCCGCGCCGAAGGAGACGACGTCGCCGTCGTCAAGCACCCTCCGGGCGATCGGCCTGCCGTTCACCCGTGTGCCGTTGCGGGACAGGCCCAGATCAACGACGTACAGGTAGGGTCCTCGCCTGACGAACTCGGCATGGAGTCGAGACACACTCGGGTCGGTCAGCCGGATGTCCGCGCCCCGGCCCCTCCCTACCGTTGTGATCTCGGGGCGCAACGGGACCACCTCGCCGGTGTCCTCGATGCGTATGAACGGCCCCTCCACGGCAGTTCCTCCCCAGGTAGCCCGCCGTAACTATTACTACAGCTCCGGCTTACCCAAACGAGGGGATGCGGAATCGCCTTTGCCATAAGGAGAATCCAGCGTGAAATTGGTCTGGACCTTCGCGGCCGGTTTTGCCTGCTCACGGGTAGACTTCGGGCGGAGATAAGCGGAGGAAACACTCATGGCGGACAAGCCCACGAAAGGCCTGGCCGATGTCGTAGCCGCGTCGACAGCGCTCAGCGACATTGACGGGAAGGCCGGTCGTCTCTTCTATCGCGGATACGACATCCACGATCTGGCCGGCCGCGCGACGTTCGAAGAGACCGCTCACCTGCTGCAGTGCGGCAAGCTTCCCAACCGGGACGAGTTGGACAGGTACGGCGATGAGCTGGTGCGGGGCCGCGAGCTCGGCGCGCTCGTCTCCGCGAACATCCCGGAGATCGCCGAGAAGCAGAATCCGATGGAGGCCCTGCGCTCCCTCGTCTCCCTCTCCGGTGCGGACGATCCGGACAAGGACTCCACCGCCCCCGACGCGAACCTGCGCAAGGCCGCCCGCCTGACCGCGCAGCAGCCCCTGCTGGTCGCCCGCTACCACGCCGCCCGCAACGGCGCCGAGGCCCTGGAGCCCGACGCCGCGATGAGCATCGCGGCGAACTTCCTGCTGCAGGTCACCGGACGCGTTCCGGCCCAGCGCGAGGTCGAGCTCTTCGACACCTGCCTGGTGCTGCACGCCGACCACACCATGAACGCCTCGACGTTCGCCGCCCGCGTCTGCGCCGCGACCCTGTCGGACATGCACTCGGCCATCGTCGCCGCCATCGGGACGCTCAAGGGCCCGCTGCACGGCGGCGCGAACGAGCAGGTCATGAAGACCCTCGAATCGATCTCGCCCACCGGGGTGGCACAGGCCGTACGCGAGAAGCTGGCCGCCGGCGAGAAGATCATGGGCTTCGGCCACCGCGTCTACAAGACCGAGGACCCGCGGGCCACGCACCTGCGCAGGATGTCGCAGGAACTCGCCGAATCCACCGGCGACGACACCTATTATCGGATGTCCAAGGAGATGGAGGAGGTCGTCTTCGAGATGAGGGGCCTCTATCCCAATGTCGACTTCTACGCGGCATCGGTCTATCACTATCTCGGCATTCCGACGGACCTGTTCACGCCGGTCTTCTCGATCAGCCGCATGTCCGGATGGACGGCGCACGTGATCGAGCAGCATGCCGACAACAGACTGATCCGCCCCGACAGTGAGTACATCGGTGAGCGCGACCAGAAATGGAAGCCGATCGAGGAGCGATGAGCCTGGACCGGAGAGAGCGAGGCACGATGCCAACTGAGGTCCGCAGCGAATGCGACCGTAAGCAGGCACGTTGAGTCGTTCTGGAGAGAGTTGGGGGCCGTACCCGCTGGTTCTGGCGGGTGCGGTCGTCGGCGTTGCGCTGATCTTCCTCGTGGACCCGCGGTGGGGCGGGTTCGTGCTGGGCGCCGCCGTCATGGTGGCCGCCGCGCTCCGTTTCGCCGGGTACGGCGGGCTCGCCGTACGCAGCAAGAGGACGGACGTCATCACGCTCGGGGTGTTCGGATTCGTGCTCGTCCTTACCTCGCTGATCTTGGCGAACGACGAGCTCAAGGGAATGATCATGTCCCTTTTGGCCCGGTGACCGGGCCGTCCCAACATTGAAGGACGAGGCGCGGCCGAGGAGTTCGGACGGGCTGATCGTTTTCCGCGCGTGGAGGGCCGCCTTCGGGCGGCCCTTTCCGTTTCTCTAGAACATCTCTTGGCCCTCACAGAGCGTGACGGAGTTGATCAGATGGGTAAGAGTCCCTGGTAAGAGTCATAGGTGGCCCAGGGGGTTCGGATGCGGTTGCGTCTTTTGAGTGGGGTGGGGCTGATCGCGGTCACGGCGGTCGTGTGCGGCTGTGGCTCGGAACCGGCCGCCCGGCCGGTGAACACCGCGGCCAACACGGCGGCCAAGCTGAAGCAGGCCAAGGCCGCTCAGCTGGCGCTGGCCGCCAAGGTGAAGGCCAACGAGCTGGGACAGATCCCGGTGCTGATGTTCCACCGGGTGATCAAGAACCCGTCGACCACCGACGACCGGACTCCCGAGCAGTTCAGGGGAGATCTCGAGCGGCTGGTCAAGGACGGGTACGTGCCGATCACCGCCGCCGAGTACGTCACCGGCAAGATCGACATCCCGGCGGGCAAGCACGCGGTCGTGCTGACCTTCGACGACTCCTCGCCCTCACAGCTCACGCTGGACGAGATGGGCAACCTGGCGCCCGACACCGCCATCGGCATCCTGCGTGACGTGGCGGCGAAGAATCCCGGCTTCCGGCCGGTGGCGACGATGTACGTCACCCGCGACATGTTCGGCAAGACCGAGCGTGACGAGCAGGCTCAGATGCTGCTCTGGCTGAAGGACAACGGGTTCGACATCGGCAACCACACCCGCGACCACGTCAACCTGCGGGGCCGGTCGGAGAAGGAGGTCGAGGAGCAGATCGCGACCATCCAGACGATGATCAGCTCCCTGGCCTTCGTCAAGCCGGTGACCCTGGCCCTGCCGTACGGCAACCAGCCGCACAACAAGAAGTGGGCCATGCACGGCAAGCTCGGCGACGTCACCTATGACCACAAGGGAGTCTTCCTGGCCGGTTACACGCCCGCGCCCGCGCCGTTCAGCAAGTCCTTCGATCCGCTGGGCATCCCGCGCATCAGGGCGATGGACAAGAAGGGTGACTGCAAGCAGTTCTGCTCCGTGGCCTGGCTCGACTGGCTGAAGAGCAACCCGGACATGCGTTACACCTCGGACGGCGACCCGTTGACCGTGGCCTTCCCCAAGTTCAAGAATCCGTTCCTGCGGACGTCCTTCACCTCACGGGCTCTCGCGTACTGAAGGTGACGCCGGCCCGGTGCCTTCACCTCGCGTACCGAACGTGATGCCGGCCCGGCGCAGGCGCTCGATCAGCGGGCGGCCCATCGCGGAGGCGGTGGTGACCTGGCCGGCGATCTCCGGCACGTCGTCGAAGGCCAGGCAGAGCGCCGACTCGCCGAGCATCTTGGCCGTCTCGTCGTAACCGGGGTCGCCGCCCGCGACCTCGGTGACGACCCGCTGGCCGCCGCCCTCGCCGAGGATGGTGACCTTGAACCAGTTGCGGGCCCGCTGCTCGGGGGTGGGCCCGTCGCCGGGCTTGACGCGGCCGGCCATCCAGTCGCGTACCGGAGGGATCTGCGCGAGCGCCGCCATCGTCCCCGCTCCCGCCGCCACCGCGAGGGCGGCGGGCAGGGTCTTGACGGCGTAGTACTGGCGGTAGGTGAAGTCGGGTCCGTAGCGGTCGAGCAGGCGGGCCGAGCGGCCGACGATCAGCGGGTCCAGGCTCGGCATCGGCAGCGCCCACCCGCCGACATAGCGCAGGCCGCCGGGCAGTGAGCTGACCCGGCGGCCGGGCGGCGGCGGCTCGGCCGCGCGCCGCCGGGCTGCCGCCTCCAGGAGTTGCAGGGGGCGCGAGACGATCGTCATCCCGGAGGCCAGCGTGCCTCCCGACGCCCGCATCTCGCTCCTGAGGAACCCGCTGACCTTGAGCGGCACGTGCTCCGGCAGCCGGTCGACCGTGAAGAGCACGCCCAGGTCGTAGGGGATGGAGTCGAAGCCGCACGCGTGCACCAGCTTGGCGCCCGTCGCAGTGGCCTGGCGGTGGTGGCTGACGTACATCCGGTCCACGAATTCGGCCTCGCCGGTCAGGTCCAGATAATGGGTGCCGGCCGCGGCGCAGGCGGCCACGAGCGGCTCGCCGTACCGGATGTAGGGGCCGACGGTCGTGACGACGACGCGGGTCGCGCGGGCGATCGCGGCCAGCGAGGCGGGGTCGGTGGCGTCGGCGATCAGGATCGGGACGTCGAGGCCGAGTCGTTCCAGCTTGGCCCGGTCGCGCCCGGCCAGTGCCCAGCGCACCTCGGGACCGGCCGTCTTGGCGAGGTAGGCCGCGGTGAGCGCGCCGGTGAAGCCGCTCGCGCCGAACAGCACGATGTCGTACGTACGGGCCATAATCCCGAGCCTCCTCGGTGCTTCTCGTAGTTTCGCCCTATTCTGGGGTAATTCGGCGTTTCTCCTCACCATGGTGATGGCGGGTGGCCATACTGCTCCTGGCGACAAACCGTGACGTCACGAACGGTTAACGGTTCCCTGAGAGCTTACTGAGCGTCGTAAAGTTTGCGTCGTTGGGCTTTGTTTGAACGTGGGGAAGATGAATGCCGCAGATCTCGCCGCTGGTCGCCGGCGACCCCGGCCGGCTGGGGTCGTTCCGGCTGGTCGGCCGGGTTGGGGAAGGCGGCCAGGGCATCGTCTACCTGGGCGTCACCGATGAGGGGGAGCAGGCTGCGATCAAGCTGCTGCATGTCAAGTTCAGTGGTGACACGATCGCCAGGTCGCGGTTCGCCAGGGAGCTGAAGGCCGCGCAGCGGGTGGCGTCGTTCTGCACGGCCCGGGTGATCGAGGCCGATCTCGACGGCGACACGCCGTACATCGCCAGCGAGTACATCGACGGGCGCGCCCTCAGGGACATCGTCGACGACGACGGCCCGCTGCGGGGGACGGCGCTCGACCGGCTGGCGATCGGGACGGCGACCGCGCTGACCGCGATCCACCACGCCTCGATCGTGCACCGCGACTTCAAGCCCGACAACGTGCTGATCGCCGCCGACGGGCCGCGCGTGGTCGACTTCGGCATCGCCAGGATCATCGACTCGAGCGGCACCATCACCAGCCGGGCCATCGGGACGCCCGCGTACATGGCTCCCGAGCAGATCGCGGGCGACGATGTCGGGCCTTATACCGACGTGTTCGCCTGGGGGGCGGTGATCGCGTTCGCGGCCACCGGAGAGACCGTGTTCGAGGGCAACTCGATCGCGGTGGTGCTCAACCGGATCCTCAACCACGAGGTCGACGTGTCCATGCTGCCCGAGCCGCTGCGCGGTGTGGTGCGGTCGGCGCTGTCGAAGTCGCCCGACGAGCGGCCCTCGGCCGACCAGATCCTGCTGCGGCTGCTCGGCCAGCCCGAGACGGTCGGCGCCTCCACGGCCGTGCTGACCCGGGGCGTACAGGTGGCCAGCGACGACACCACCCCGTTCATCAGGGTGACGGCCGGGACGCACGGCACGGGTTCGCCGTCGAAGGCGCAGCTCATGCATCCGCCGGAGCAGTCCTCCGTGACCGGCGGCGAGCCGATCCCCTGGGCGACCGGCTCCACGCCGCCGCCTCGCATCCTGGACGAGCGGTCGACCGCGGCCAGCCCGAACCCCGGCCGGCCCACGCCACGCGGCCGCCGAGCGGGGTGGGTCGCGCTGGTCGCGGCGATCCTGCTGATCGCCGCCGCCTCGATCGTGGCCGTGCAGAACAACTGGCTCCAGCTCGCGCTCGGCGATAACCCCTCGCCCCATCCCGCCCCGCCGGACACCTTCACCTCCGTGGCCGACAAGGTGGCGCAGACGAAGAAGATCGTGATCGGTGTGAAGGGCGACCTGCCCGGCGTCTCCCTGGAACGTGGCGGCGGCTTCGAGGGCTTCGACATCGAGCTGGCCAAGCTCGTCGCGGAGCAGCTCGGCGCCAAGCAGACCCAGTTCGTCAGGATTCCCAAGTTCGAGAGGGAGAAGGCGCTGGACGGCGGCACCGTGGACCTGGTGATCGCCACCTATTCCATCGACAAGAGCGGTGTCGAGTTCGCCGGCCCGTACTATGTGGCCCACCACGACCTCCTGGTCCGCGACGGCGACTCCATCGACTCGATCGACGACCTCAAGGGCAAGAAGATCTGCGCCCCCGACAGCCCGTCCGTCGGCAATGTCCAGGCCCGCGTGAAGGTGGAGCTCGTCGCGGCGACCGACTACGCGCGGTGCATGGACCTGCTCAAGAGCGGCGAGGTCGACGCGGTTCCGGGCGAGGACCTCATCCTGGCCGGTTTCGCCAGCCGCGAGAACCAGCGCTTCAAGATCCTCGGCGCCAAGCTCAACGACGAGCGCTACGCCATCGGTATCAAGCACGGAGACGTGAAGACCTGCAAGGCGGCCAACGGGATCATCGCCGAGCTCTACCGCAAGGGCGTCGTCAAGAGCCTGCTGGCCCGGCATTTCGCCAACGTGGACTTCACCCCGGAGGTGGAAACGCCCTCGATGGTCTCCTGCGGATGACGAACGGGTAGCATCCGAAAGTCAATGATTCATCCTGCGAGTTAGGGGAAGGCCATGGCCACGCCCGTCAAGGTGACCGTCACCGGAGCCGCCGGTCAGATCGGCTACGCACTGCTGTTCCGCATCGCGTCGGGGCAGCTGCTCGGCCCGAATGTCCCGGTCAAGCTCAGTCTGCTGGAGATCCCGCAGGCGGTGAAGGCAGCCGAGGGCACCGCCATGGAGCTCGACGACTGCGCGTTCCCGCTGCTGTCCGGCATCGAGATCACCGATGACCCGAACGTCGCGTTCGCGGGCGCGAACGTCGCCCTGCTCGTCGGCGCCATGCCGCGTAAGGCCGGGATGGAGCGCGGCGACCTGCTCGGCGCCAACGGCGGCATCTTCGGCCCGCAGGGCAAGGCGATCAACGAGCACGCGGCCGATGACATCAAGGTCCTGGTCGTCGGCAACCCGGCCAACACCAATGCGCTCATCGCCCAGCAGAACGCGCCCGACGTGCCGGCCGACCGCTTCACGGCGATGACCCGCCTCGACCACAACCGCGCGCTGTCCCAGCTCGCCGCCAAGCTCCAGGTCCCGGTCACCGAGATCAAGAACATGACCATCTGGGGCAACCACTCCGCCACTCAATACCCGGACCTCTACCACGCCGAGGTCGGTGGCAAGATCGCGGCCGAGCAGGTGGAGTCCGAGTGGCTGCGCGACACCTTCATCCCGACGGTGGCCAAGCGCGGCGCCGCCATCATCGAGGCCCGCGGCGCCTCGTCCGCCGCCTCCGCGGCCAACGCCGCGATCGACCACGTCTACGACTGGGTCAACGGCACCGACTGGACCTCGGCCGCCGTCGTCTCCGACGGGTCCTACGGAGTGCCCGAGGGCCTCATCTCGTCGTTCCCGGTGCGGGCGGCGGGGGGCCGGTTCGAGATCATCCAGGGCCTGGAGATCGACGCCTTCTCCCGCGACCGCATCGACGCCAGCGTCCAAGAGCTCACCGAGGAGCGCGACGCGGTGGCCTCGCTCGGCCTGATCTGATCCGTCCCTGACAAGGCGCGCGTCCGTTTCCGGGCGCGCGTCTTTTGGTTATATGTACGATTTGCGGCCTATTTCCCTTTTGTGCGGCTAGGGGCACATGGTGATTCCCGCGGGAGGATTCGGCGGGGAAGTGGCGAACAGCACCCCCGCCGCCGCCGCGAGGCTACCCAGCACAACGAGGACGCCGAAGACTATCTTCGTGACCCTTGGTGAAAAGCTCCTCACATTTCGATATCACAGCACATATCGAGACTTCCTATACCTATTTCCCGGAAAGCGCCGCCCAAGCGTCTGAGACGATCTCCCGCAGGGAGGGGCGCTCTGCCTTCCAGCCCAGCTCGCGCTGGATCTTCTCGGACGACGCGACCAGCACGGCCGGGTCGCCCGCCCGGCGCGCCCCGAGGACGGCGGGGATGTCATGGCCGGTGACCTCGCGGCAGACCGAGATCACCTCCTGGACGGAGAAGCCGGCGCCGCTGCCCAGGTTGTAGATCTTGTGCTCTCCGGGGGCGAGGGCCTCCAGCGCCAGCAGGTGGGCGACCGCCAGGTCGGCCACATGGACGTAGTCACGCACGCACGTGCCATCGGAGGTCGGGTAGTCGGTACCGAACACGCTGACCGACTCGCGCTCGCCGGTGGCCACCTTGAGCACGTTCGGGATGAGATGGGTCTCAATGGTGTGCCGCTCCCGGAAGCGGCCGTACGCGCCGGCCACGTTGAAGTAGCGCAGGCTCACCGCCCCGAGCCCGTGCAGGCCCGCGTAGGCGGTCAGGGCGGTGTCCACGGCCAGCTTCGAGGCGCCGTACGGATTGGTGGGCCGCGTCGGGTCGCTCTCCAGGATGGGGGAGCGCTCGGGCTCGCCGTACGTGGCCGCGGTCGAGGAGAACACGATCCCGCGTACGCCCTGCTCCCGCATCGCGTCGAGCAGCGCCAGCGTGCCGCCGAGGTTGTGCGACCAGTAGAGGCCCGGCTTCTCCACCGACTCGCCGACCAGTGACTTGGCCGCGAAGTGCAGCACCGCCTCCACGCCCGTCAACGCGTCGTGGGCCTCGGTGATGGACCCGCGGACGAACCGCGCCCCCTCTGGCACGGCGTCTTCGTGGCCGGTCGACAGGTCGTCGAGCACGGTCACCTCGTGGCCCGCCTCGACGAGCTGCGCCGCGACGACGCTGCCCACGTATCCGGCGCCTCCGGTGACCAGCAATCTCATGTGCACTCCTGTGGCTATATGTTTGATTTTGTCGGGCTCGGTGTTCAGCATACGCGGGAAACGTGCCGAGTACGCTGCCAACCACCATGTTTGACACCCTCGCGGCCAATATCGCGCTGGTCCTTCTGTTCATCCTCGTCGGCGGCTTCTTCGCCGCCGCCGAGATGGCGTTGGTCTCCCTGCGGGAGAGCCAGGTGCGCAAGCTCGCCCACAAGGGGCGCCGCGGCGAGCGGGTCGCCAAGCTCGCCCAGGACCCCAACCGCTTCCTGTCCGCCGTGCAGATCGGGGTGACCGTCGCCACCATGCTGTCGGCCGCGTTCGGCGCCGACCGGCTCGGCTTGCAGTTCGTGCCCGTGCTCGAACGGTGGAATGTGCCCCACGCCGTCGCACCCGTACTCGCGCTGGTGCTGGTGACGCTGGCCATCTCGTACGTCTCTCTCGTGCTCGGCGAGCTGGCGCCCAAACGCCTGGCCCTGCAGCGGGCCGAGGGGCTCTCGCTGGTCGTGGCGCCCTTCCTCGACCGCCTCGCCATGCTGTCGCGCCCGGTCATCTGGGCGCTGTCGAAGTCGACCGACGGCGTGGTCAAGCTGCTCGGCGGCAATCCGCAGGCCGACCGGGAGGAGGTCACCACCGAGGAACTGCGCGACATGGTCGTCGGGCACACCGACCTGACCGCCGACGAGCGCAAGCTGATCGCGGAGGTGTTCGCCGCCGGTAAGCGCCAGCTCCGCGAGGTCATGCTGCCCCGTACCGAGGTGGAGTTCATGGAGGCCGACACCACACTGGCGGAGGCTGCGGTGCTGGCCTCGGGGCTGCCGCACTCGCGGTTTCCCGTCTACCGCGAGTCGTATGACGAGGTCATCGGGTTCGTGCACGTCAGGGACCTGCTCGACCCGGTGCTCACCGGGCGGATCGAGCCGATCAGCGAGCTGGTGCCGATCCGGCCGGTCAAGTTCGTACCGGCCTCCAAACGCCTGCTCACCACGCTCTCGGAGATGCGCGACGAGGGTCATCACCTGGCCATCGTCGTCGACGAGTACGGCGGGACGGCCGGCATCGTCACCCTGGAGGACCTGGTCGAAGAGCTTATCGGCGACATCAGGGACGAGTACGACGTCGAGGGCGACACCGTGGTCCTCCCGGCGGGCGAGATGGAGATCGACGGCCTGACGAACCTCAACGACTTCGCCGCCGAGACCGGCATCCGGCTGGCCGACGGGCCGTACGAGACGCTGGGCGGGTTCGTGATGTCCATGCTCGGTCACGTGGCCGCCGTCGGGGAGATGGTGGAGGTGCCCGGGTTCGAGCTGACCGTCATCGAGCTCGACGGACGCCGTATCGCCAGGGTGAGGGTGAAGCGTCGTCCGGCGGTCGAGTCGCCGCCCGAGCTGGATTCCTGACACAATTGGCTGCTATGGCCAGACCTCGTGTCCTCTCCGGCATCCAGCCCACCGCAGACTCCTTCCACCTGGGCAACTACCTGGGTGCGGTCCGCCAATGGGTGACGCTGCAGGAGACTCATGACGCCTTCTACTGCGTCGTCGACCTCCACGCGATCACGGTGCCGACCGAGCCCGCCGCGCTGCGCCGCCGCACCCGCGTGGCCGCCGCGCAGCTGTTCGCCGCCGGGCTCGATCCCGAGCGCTCGACCGTGTTCGTCCAGTCGCACGTGCGCGAGCACAGCGAGCTGGCCTGGATCCTCATCTGCCTGACGGGCATGGGCGAGGCGGCCAGGATGACGCAGTTCAAGGACAAGTCCGCCAAGTCCGGGGAGAACGCGGCCAGCGTCGGGCTCTTCACCTATCCGGTGCTCCAGGCGGCCGACATCCTGCTCTACCAGGCCAACAGCGTGCCGGTCGGCGCCGACCAGAAGCAGCACCTGGAGCTCACCCGCGACCTCGGCCAGCGCTTCAACCACCGCTTCGGCGACACCTTCACCCTGCCGGAGCCGTACATCCTCAAGGAGGTCGAGAAGATCACCGACCTCCAGGACCCGACGGCCAAGATGTCCAAGTCGTCCTCCAGCCCGGCCGGCATCCTCGACGTGCTGGAGCAGCCGGGGCCGCTGCGCAAGAAGGTCATGCGCGCGGTCACGGACACCGGCTCGGAGGTCCTGTTCGACGAGGACGGCAAGCCCGGCATCTCCAACCTGCTGCGCATCCTGTCCGCGCTCACGGCCACGCCGATCCCCGACCTGGTCGCGCGTTATGCGGGGCAGGGATACGGGACCTTCAAGAAGGACGTGGCGGAGGCCGTCGTGGAGACGTTCACGCCCATCCGGGAGCGCACAGAGAAGCTGCTGGCCGACGAGGCGGAGCTGGACCGGCTGCTGGCCATCGGCGCCGAGCGAGCCGGCGCCGTGGCCCGCCAGACCATGGCCGAGGTCCGCGACCGGGTCGGGTTCCTGCCACGCCTCTGACCAGCGCGAACGCCGGATGGATCTTCGGCAGATCTAAAGGCAGAGCTTCGGCAGATCGCCGACGCCACCCATGGCGGGCTCCTCGAGAACAACGCGGGTGAGATCGTCGCCATCGAGGTCAAGGCGGCGGAGACCATTCGCGCCGCCGGCTTCTTCGCTGCGGGTGGCTAGCGGAAGCGGCGGCGGCCCACGGCCAGGAGGACCTCCCGGAGGGCGTCCGCCGCCTTCCGTACCGTTTCCTCCGGGACGCCCGCCATCACCTCTTCGTGGGCCTTCCCCGAGACCTCCAGGGCGGTGTTGGCCAGGCTCAGGCCCTCGGGGGTGAGCTGGACCCAGCGGCTGCGCGCGTCGCCCGCGTTCGCCGCCCGCTCCACGTAGCCGGCTGCCGTGAGGCGCTGCAGGACGTTGCTTGTGCCGCCCGAGGTGAGGTAGAGGCCCTTGGACAGCTCGCTGGGCTTGAGCCGGTGCGGGGGGCCGGTGCGGGCCAGGGCGGCGAGGACGTCGAACTCGGCATAGGTCAGGCCCAGGTCCGCCAGCTCGGCCTTGATCGCCGTCTCGAAGAGCATGTTGAGGCGGGACATGCGCTTGCTCAGTTCGAGGTCGGCGATGAGCGACGACGACAGGCCGGAGTTCTGCCAGCGGGGGACCATCGCGTCGACGTCATCGTGCTTCATGGATCGAGGATACTTGGCGGCATATTGCTTTCTGAAAAGCTTCTTACTAAGCTTTCTGGCATGACAGTAACTGTGATCAAGAACGGGATCGTCGTCGACACCGAGCCGGAGCCTGTCGTGCTCGGGCGGGTGGACGTACGGGTCGAGGGTGGCCGGATCGCCGAGGTGGGGCCTGACCTGCCCGAGGTGCAGGGGGCGGAGGTCGTCGACGCGAGCGGGATGATCGTGCTGCCGGGGTTCGTCGACAGCCACCGGCACACCTGGCAGGCCGGCATCAGGGCGATCGCGCCGGACATCACGTTCGGCGGATATCTGCAGCGCGTCCTGGGTGAGCTGGCTCCCGGCTACCGGCCCGAGGACGTCTACGCGGGCAACCTGGCCGGTGCGCTGGAGTGCCTGGACGCCGGGATCACCACGTTGCTCGACTGGTCGCACGTGCAGTTCACGCCAGAGCACACCGACTCCGCCGTGCGGGCGCTGCGCGAGTCGGGCATCAGGGCGATCTTCGGCTACTGCCACGGCGGGCCGCGCGAGAACCTGCACAAGGAGGGGCATCGGGTCCATGACGAGCATTTCGGCACGGCCGGCCTGGTGACCATGGCGATCGCCGCTCTCGGGCCGGAGATCGTCAGTGAGGACGACGCGCTGGCGGAGTGGCGGCTGGCCCGCGAGCTCGACCTGCCCGTCACCGCGCATCTCGGCGGCCACAGCAGGGAGAGCTCCACCAAGGGGCTCGCGTTCCTGAAGGCCAACGGGCTGCTGGCGCCGCGCACGACGTACGTGCACGCCAACCACTACAGCGACGACCAGCTCAAGCTCATCGCCGACAGCGGCGGCGGCGTGTCCGTGTCACCGATCGACGAGATGGCCCTCGGCCTCGGCTACCCGATCAGCGGGCGGGCGCGGGCCGCCGGGATTCCGACCTCGCTCAGCATCGACACCGTGACGTGCGCGCCCGGTGACATGTTCAGCCTGATGCGGGCCGCGTTCGCGCTGGAGCGGGGCCGCCCGGACGGGCAGGGGCTGGGGTTCCGCGCCGGTGACGTGCTGCGGATGGCCACCATCGAAGGCGCCGAGGTGGTGGGGCTCGGTGACACCGTCGGCTCGCTGCGGGTCGGCAAGCAGGCCGACCTCGTGCTGCTGCGTACCGGCACGCTGGGCATGGCGGCCGCGCACGACCCGATCGGGGCGGTGGTGCTCAACGCCGACACCAGTGCCGTCGACACCGTCCTGGTGGGCGGGCGGGTGGTCAAGCGGGACGGCAGGCTGCTGCACCACGATGTCACGGAGGTGCTCGCCAAGCTCGCGGAGTCCGCCCGCGCCGTCACGAGCGCGTCACGCTCGTAGCTCCGCCGCGAGCGCGTCACGCTCGTAGCTCCGCCGCGATCGTGATCGCGCTCGTAGCTCCGCCGCGATCGTGATCGCGCCTCGCTCACCACCCGCGCGAAGCTCCTGGGTGCCAGGCTCCGTGGTAGAAGAGCGGTAGCCAGGGCAGGGGCCTGGCGACGGCGGGGCACCTCGGAAGGCGGCGCGCGGCAGGTGTTGGCGAAGGTGATGGCACGCGTCGAGTCGGCCAAGGCCCGCGGTGGCCGCATCATCGAGTCCTGGCGGGTCCGCCGCCTCTGGATCGACCACCTGATGAGGACCGTGCAGCGCTACCAGCTGCGGTTCGGCGACCGGCTGGCCGGGGCGGTGACCTACTTCGCGTTCCTGTCGTTCTTCCCGCTGGTCGCGCTCGCGTACGCGCTGTTCGGCTATGTCCTGTCCTATGACCACAACGCCATCAGCACGCTCGAGTCGGCGATCAAGGACCAGCTGCCCGGACTCGCCGACCAGATCGACCTCCAGGCCATCGCCCAGGCCAGGGCGACCGCCGGGATCATCGGGCTGGCCGGTCTGCTCTACGCGGGGCTGGGCGCCGTGGACGCGCTGCGCGGGGCGCTGTGGGAGATGTCGATGACCACGGTCCCCCCGCCGAGCTTCTTCGTCGCCAAGCTGCGCGACCTCGTCTCCCTGCTCCTGATCGGCGTGACCATGATCGTGTCGGTGCTGATCGGCGGGGCCGCCACGCAGGCGACGACCAAGGTCGCGGTGACTCTCGGGCTGGGCAGCGCGCCGGTGACGACCGGCACGCTCTGGCTGGTGGGACTGCTGGCCAGCGCGGCCGCCGACTGGGTGCTGTTCCTGATCCTGCTGGGCTGGGTGGGCCGCGCCACCCAGCCCTTCCGGGTGCTGGCCAGGGGGGCGCTGCTCGGCGCCATCGGGTTCGGGCTGCTCAAGCAGGTCGCGTCGCTGCTGCTGGGGCAGACGCTGAGCAACCCGATCTACGGCGCGTTCGCCGTCATGGTGGGGCTGCTGGTCTGGATCAACTTCTCCGCCAGGTTCGTCCTGTACGTCGCCGCCTGGACCGCCACGGCCGGGCTCTGCCCGCCGCCCGTACCCTCGCCCATCCCGTCTACCTCGCCCATCCCCTCGAACGGGGTCGCCTGACCTCGGCGTCGCGAGCTGCGCCGGGGGCCTCAGCGTCGTGAGCTGCGCCGGCGGCGGATGCCGTAGCCCAGCCAGGTCAGGCCGAACAGCAGCCCGCCCCCGATCACGATCGAGCCCACCGTACGGCTGGTGTCCGTCTGTTTCGAGGCGGCCGAGTCGAGCAGCGGCGCCGTGGCCGGCGGCCCGGTGACGACCGGCGAGGTGGTCGCCTGCTGCGCGGGCAGCTCGACCGGCAGCGGGTCGACGAGCCGGCCGACCGCCGTGACCTTGCCCCGGGCGGCGAAGCCCCAGTCGAGCAGGCTCGCCACTTCCTCCCAGAAGTACCCCTCGTGCCGCATGATGGTCACGATGATCGTATGGCCGCCACGTGTCGCGGCGCCGACGAAGCTGGCCTGGGCCTTGGACGTCCAGCCGTTCTTGACGCCGATCATGCCCTTGTAGCGCCACAGCAGCTTGTTGTGGTTGCTGATCTCGTAGTAGTTCTTGGGCGCCGGAAACTTGGCAGTCTTCGTACTGATATATCGCCGGAAGTCGGGGTTACCGAGGCCGGCTCGTGCGATGAGCGCCAGGTCGTAAGCCGAGCTGCTCTGCCCCGGCTTGTCCAGCCCGCTGGGCGTCTTGGCCACCGTGTCGTTCGCCTGCAGCTGCTTGGCCTCGGCGTTCATGTCGCGCATGGTCTTGGACAGGCTGCCGTTCGCCTCGGCCAGGGCCATCGCCGCGTCGTTGCCCGACGACATCAACAGCGCCTTGAACAGGTCGTCGACTTTGTAGAGCGGCTTGGTCGTCAGGCCGACGGCGGTGCCCTCCTGGTCGACGGCGTTCCGGCTGGGCTTGACCGTGAGGTTCTTGTCCAGCTTGGGGATGAGCGTGACCGCGGTGAGCGTCTTGAGCGTGCTGGCCGGTAGGTAACGCCCATGCGGGTCCTTGGCCGCGAGCACCTCGCCGGTCTCCAGGTCGGCGATCACGTACGAGGTGGCCTTGGACTTCGGCGGTGCCTTGATGCCGGCGGGCCTCACCAAACCGCGGCTGCCCAGCAGTTCCCCGCCGACGGGCTTCGGCGTCGGGGTAGGAGTCGGCGTGGCATGGGCGGTCCCCGTGAGCGCGACCGTCGCGAGGAGTGCCGTGAGGAGTGCCGAGACGGGCACCGGTTTCATCAGCATGGCGGTCTCAGCGTAGCTTCGTGTCATTGCACATGTGCCGACACATCCCCTGATGATCGGCCCCTGATACTAGAGAAGTGGTCATGTCGCGAAAGATCGCCGGATTCCTCATCGTGCTCGGCGTGTTCATGGTGTTCGAGTGGATCAACCTCGGGTTTAACCTGGCAGACGGCCATCCCACGAGCTTCTACGTGGTGCACGGCATCCTGATCGCGGTCAACCTCGTACTCGCGATCGTATTGGCCGTCATCGGCTGGAAGGGGCTCCGCAGAGCGCGCGGCGAGTGAGCCGGTGCAGCTCGTCGGCCTCCTCGCGGGAGTCGCCGATCGTGGTGAAGCCGAGCTTGCCGTGCTCGGGGAGCGCCCCGAGCAGGTGGAAGACGTTTCCCGTACGACGGGTGTGATCGAAGCCGAGACCGAGCGCCTCGACCATCCGCACGACCTGGCCGGGGGAGCGGCCGCGCAGGCAGCCGGCCGCGCAGTTGTCGGTCGCGGTGTAGTACTTGGGCTGGTCGCCGGCCATGAGCAGCCCGGTCCCCGGATCGTAGGAGGCGCCGGTGGTCAGCACCGCGGCGCCGAAGGGATGCGTGGTGCCGCCGATCCGCAGGTTGACCTCGCACAGCAGCGCCGCGTATCCGGCGTCGGTCTCCAGCGCGAAGAAGTCCATGCCGAACAGTCCCACCACGCCCCGCTCCGCCATGACACGAGCGATCCGCTCGGCCGACGCGCCCACCTCGGCCCGGTACTCCGGCGCCGCCGGGAACGTACAGCCCTGGTAGACGTCCTGGTTGGCGCCGCCGAGCACCTGGTCGTGGGTGGCCACGACGCTGTGCCGGCCGCCGGGGGTGATGCGGGCCAGCGCACTGGGATAGTGCAGCGGGCGGTGCTCGATGAACTCCTCCACGACCGCGCCGCGTTCGCGGATCTTCGCGGTGAAGCTCTTCCAGGTCTCGCCGTACGCGGAGAAGCTCGTCCCCGGCAGATCGCCCTTGGGCACGATGGCGTTGCCGAGACCCGAGTAGCCGTCGTTCAGCTTGACCATCACCCGCTCGCCCGGCAGAGCCTCGATCGCGTCCTCGATCTCGGCCAAGGAGTGCAGATCCCCGAACCCGCGGGCCATCGGCACGCCGGCCTCCTGGCCGACCTCGCGGGAGCCGCTCTTGGAGCCGTAGTAGGCGAGCGAGGTGGCCGGGCCGTACACCGGGATGCCCAGCAGCGCGGCGAACTCCTCCTCCAGCTCGCTCAGCACGAACGGCACCATCCACGCGTCGCCGTCGATCGCCGAACGCACCTGCTCGACCACCTCGGGCCGCGAGAGCAGGGTCCTGGTCAGCGGCTGCGAGTGCGGGTCGTCGAGACTGATCAGCCGCAGCCGTTTGGCGGCGTCATCCGGATCAGGCAGGAAGCCGAGATAGTAGGCGATGATGTCCGGATCGATGGGCGCGGAGGAGAGATAGATCACTTTGACGCCGGGCTCGCGGAGCGTGAGGAGGAGGAAGAGCAGGCGCTCCTCGTAACATCTGGCTCCGGTGATGCGGCGCAGCTCGTCCTGCGGAAGAGAGAGCGAGGGTACGACCACCAGGGTCCCCTCGCTCGGCTCGAAGATGCACAACCCGGCATACTTCTCCCCGAACGGGATTTTAGTGATCATATTTTCGAGTGAAACACGCATTCTACGCGAAAGCATCCATCGCCGGAGTGTCATGACCATGACGGGAGGTGACAGGATTCGAAAGCGCAGACCACGTTTGGAAGTCACGTCCACGGGTCACCATCTAATGATCCCTTGTGACTATTTTCCAGATCATCTGCGTCCTCACGCACGGTGACGACCTGCGGTTACGGGCATGCAGTCGCCCGGCTTTCGGGGTTTCTGTCGGCGCGAAGCCACACGCAAGAGATAAAGTTGGAACATCGCCTTCGGGTTCATGGCCGACCGCCGTGTTCCGCAGTGGGTTGTCCTCAGGAGGGGATCACAACCCCGTGCTGACGATCTCTGGCACCGAAACCTGTGGGTGCGGCATTTTCGCCGGACGGCTGCTCTGACCGGACAGCCGACCGCAGCGAGGCCAAAGGACGATTTACGGCGCTATAAGCCGTGCGACTTCGGGCAGTTGACGATCGCGTGGCAATGGAACAGGACGGTGAACTCATGCGGGGACGTGAGCTTCGGGGGGAACTCGACGCGTTCCTGACGGAGACCGATCAGGAGCTGGTGGCATTCCGCCGCGACTTGCACATGCATCCTGAGCTGGCCTTCGCTGAATATCGCACGACTCAGCGCATCGCCGAGCGGCTCACCGCCGCCGGCCTGGTGCCGTCGGTGCTGCCCCGCGGCACCGGCCTGATCTGCGACGTGGGCAGCGGAGACGGCCCCACGGTCGCGCTGCGCGCCGACATCGACGCGCTGCCGCTGCACGACGAGAAAGACGTGCCCTACCGCTCGACCGTCCCCGGCGCCTGCCACGCGTGCGGCCACGACGTGCACACCACGATCCTGCTCGGCACCTCGATCTTCCTCGCCCAGCAGGCCGCCGCGGGCCTGCTGCCCGGCCGGGTCCGCCTGATCTTCCAGCCCGCCGAGGAACTGCCCGGCGGCGCGCTCGAGGTCATGGCGCACGGCGGCATCAGCGGCGTGGAGCGCATCTTCGGCCTCCACTGCGACCCGCGCGTCGACCTCGGCCACGTCGGGCTCAAGCCCGGCCCGATCACCTCCGCCTGCGACAAGCTGGCCATCAGGGTGTCGGGTCCCGGCGGCCACACGGCCCGCCCGCACCTCACCGCCGACCTGGTCTTCGCCCTCGCCAAGATCCTCACCGAACTGCCCGCCGCGCTCTCGCGCCGGGTGGACCCGCGCTCCTCGCTCAGCCTGGTCTGGGGCAAGGTTCAGGCCGGTTCCGCGGCCAACGCGATCCCCGACGACGGCGTGGCCGAGGGCACCGTGCGCTGCCTCGACGAGAACGCCTGGCACGCGGCGCCCGACCTGATCAAGTCGCTGCTGGAGTCGGTCGCCGGCGCTTACGGGATCGACGCGACGATGGAATACACCCGCGGGGTGCCGCCCGTCGTCAACGACGAGATGAGCGTCGACATGCTGGCCGAGGCGGTCGAGCGGGCGCTGGGGCCGGGCGCGGTGGTGCCCACGCAGCAGTCGCTCGGCGGCGAGGACTTCGCCTGGTACCTCGAGTCGATCCCGGGAGCGCTGGCCCGGCTCGGCACGCGCTCGCCGGGTGGCGTGACGTACGACATCCACCAGGGGACGTTCGACATCGACGAGGCGGCGATCGCCCTGGGCGTCCGCCTCATGGCCGCCACCGCCCTGACCGCGCTCTGGGAGCCGGTCGTCGATTCTGTCCTTGCTTGATCTGCGCTGACGGTGCGTGCTTGATCTTCCCTCGCGGTCGGCAGTGATTCTTCTTTTACGGCAAGCATGGGCCAGCCCCACCCTTCTGGGCGGGGCTGGCGTCTGTCCAGGGAAACGCTCCTCCGGTTTACCGGGTTGAGCGCCGTGACGTGCGCATTCTTGGCCCCGGCCGCCCTATGGCCTGACCACCGGCAGGATCAGGGATGACTTGGCCGGGTTGACGGTGAACTTCGAGCCCTCCGGGTACCGGAGCGTGTAGTCCCGGTCCGTTGACGTGATGATCAGGCCGATCTTGTGGCCCTGGTCGAACCGATAGTCCTTTGGCTGGAAGTCCCAGGTGAAGGTGTATTCCTGGGCGGGTCTGACGCTCTCTGTCCTCGCCGGGTCGTGGCGGTTCCGGATGTCCAGCCAGCCTCTTGAGACGATCTTGTAGGGCGTGGTGGCCGTGCCCAGCCTGCGCAGTGCCGTGCAGCCCGTGTCGCCCGGGACGCCTTCGCCGTAGCAGAGGGTTTCGCCTGTCGGGACCAGGGTTCCGTCCGCCCGGGTGCCCGCGCCGTAGTCGAC
This sequence comes from Nonomuraea sp. NPDC050680, assembly GCF_040654555.1. Taxonomy (NCBI): domain Bacteria; kingdom Bacillati; phylum Actinomycetota; class Actinomycetes; order Streptosporangiales; family Streptosporangiaceae; genus Nonomuraea; species Nonomuraea sp. NPDC050680. The sequence continues at coordinate 210,382 of NZ_JBFAIF010000011.1, forward strand.
CAGCAGGGCCGTCAAATACGGCGAGGAGCCGCCATCGCGGGCCGCTCGGAGCGAGATCGTCGGGGTGCCGGAGATCCGGACCGCGGCCGGCAGCTCCGGCGTCAGGTAGGCCAGGCGGTTGGGATCCGCGGCCGGGGCCGCCTCCACCAGTTGTTCGGCGGTGCGGGACTTCTGGTCGACGAAGGACTCGCGGGCCGCGTACTGCGGGAAGACGTTCAGCTTCGAGCCGGAGCCGAGGTGCAGGGCCACTGGTTTGGTGGCCGGAAGTGGCCACGATGCGTGAGTGCCCCACTCGCCGGGGGCGATTTCGACGTCCGCCTGCGGCTCGCGCATGATGCCGCTGTCGATGCCGTACAGCCAGTAGTCGAACCAGCCGTGCAGTTGCCGCAGCCATTCGGCGGTGCGCAGGTTGAAGGGGTTCATGTGGGTGCCCTGGTGCAGCCAGATCTTGCGGGGCACGTGGCGCTTGGACAGGGCGTACCACCACTGGGCGAACTGCTTGGTCTTGACGTTCCAGTCGTTGAGGCCGTGCACGACGAAGACGCTGGCCCTGACCTTGTCGACGTCGTTGAGGTAGTTGCGGGCGTTCCAGAAGCGGCTGTAGTCGCCGCTCACCCGGTCCTGTGTCGCCGTCAGGGAGTCCATGACGGGGCCGCAGACCTGCTGCCCGTCGGCGCGGGTGAGCACGTACTTGGCCAGCACGTCCGCGTCCTCGCCCTGGAAGCCGCCCGCCGCCAGCACGCCGCCGTTCGCCCGGTAGTAGTCGTACCAGGAGGAGATCGCGGCGATGGGCACGATCGTCTTCAGTCCCTTGACACCCGTCGAGGCGACCGCGTTGGGCAGCGTGCCGTTGTAGGAGACGCCGATCATGCCCACGTTCCCGGTCGACCAGGTCGCCGAGACGGGCGCGCCCTCAGGGGTGAACCCCTTCGCGCGGCCGTTCAGCCAGTCGATAGCGGCCTTCGGGCCGGCCGTCTCGTTGCGGTCGCCGGTGGTGGGGCAGCCGGTGGCGCGGCCGCTGCCCAGGTTCTCCACCAGCGCGATCGCGTAGCCGCGGGGCAGGAAGTAGTTGTCGTAGTAGCCGTCGAACGGCTCGGCCGCCAGCTTGTTCGCGTACGAGCGCAGGGTCGGTAGCGGGTTGCCGTTCTCGTCCACGTCCACCACGTGGTTCGGCACGTCGTTGCCGCCCGCGTAGTAGGGGCTGGCCTCCATGATGACCGGGACCTTCAGCCCCTCGTCGGTCTCCTTCGGGCGCAGGATGTCCACGGCGACGCGGTCCGGCAGGCCGTCGCTGTCGCTGTCGGTCCCCGCGACCTCGACGTACACCGTCTGCTTGACGGCGTCGGCGCGGGAGAAGACGGGCTGAGTGGCGTTGTTCTCGATCTTGATTGCCGGCGCCTCAGCCGGGGCGGTCGGTGTATCTGCTGTGGCGGGCGCCGCGCCCATGGCCGCGATGAGGACCGCGGCCATGGGAATGATCATGGCCTTCCAAGGATGCATGTAGGGCTCCAGGATGAAAATCCACCGTTGATCAGGAATCTCTGCCATGATCGACCTGACGGCAAGGGCCCCCCGGTGTCCAAAGTTGGGTAAAGCTTCCCGAGCCGCTCCCCGGACCGCATCCGCAGATTCAGGTCACGGACACGAGTGATGTCGATAACGGAGCGGTTGCGACCCTGTGTGCCGGTTTTGTCCGCCCTGGTCAACCAACTATCTTCCGTGCAGGGTTGCCGTACATTTCTTCGCGCCTGCGACGAAGTCTGACGGCGGGGAAATGGAAAGGAGTCGCCTTGCTCAGCAAGCGATTCGGCAGGATGGCGGCCGGTTCGATAGCGGGTGCCATGCTGATGGCGGCCGCGGCCTGTGGCGGCAGCGGCGGCACGGGAAGCGACGCCACGTCCAGCGCGGCGCCGACCTCCGGAGCCACCAGTGAGGCGCCGAAGTCCGGCGCGCTCAAGGTCGGCCTCGCTTTCGACGTCGGCGGCCGTGGTGACAAGTCCTTCAACGACGCCGCCTACGCGGGCCTGGAGAAGGCCAAGACGGAGCTCAAGGCCGACATCAAGGAGCTGAGCCCCGCGGCCGACGGCTCCAACCGCGGCGAGCTCCTCCGCCAGCTGGCCGACGCGGGCTACAACCCGATCATCGGCGTCGGCTTCGCCTACGGCGACGACATCAAGAAGACGGCCGAGGAATACCCGGAGATCCAGTTCGCGGTCGTCGACTCCGCCTCGAACGCGGCCAACGTCACCGGCCTGCTGTTCGCCGAGGAGCAGGGCTCCTACCTGGCGGGCGTCGCCGCGGCGACCAAGGCCAAGAGCGGCCACGTCGGCTTCGTCGGCGGTGTCGAGAACGACCTGATCAAGAAGTTCCAGGCGGGCTTCGAGGCCGGTGTGAAGTCGGTCAAGAAGGACGCCAAGATCGACGTCAAGTACCTGACCCCCGACGGTGACTTCAGCGGCTTCAAGTCCCCCGACAAGGGCAAGGTCGCGGCCGAGAAGATGTACCAGGACGGCGCGGAGATCGTCTACCACGCCGCCGGCGACTCGGGCCTGGGCGTGTTCCAGGCGGCGGCCGCGGCCAAGAAGAAGGCCATCGGCGTCGACTCCGACCAGCGCCAGACGGTCAAGGAGACCGACCTGCAGCCGGTCATCATGACCTCGATGCTCAAGCGCGTGGACGTCGGCGTGTTCGAGTTCGTCAAGGCGTTCCAGGGTGGCGCCAAGGGTGGCAGCAACACCATCTACGACCTCAAGGTCGACGGCGTGGGCCTGGCCACCACCGGTGGCGAGATCGACGACATCAAGGACAAGCTGGACGCCGCCAAGCAGGACATCATCGACGGCAAAATCACGGTTCCGTCCAAGCCGTAATTGAGGTAGGAACGTTGACCGAGGGCCCGGAGTCCAGACCGACCCCGGGCCTTCGGCCTATCCGCTCTTGGAGACACCAGTGAGCGGAGCGATTGAGGAGCGGTGAGCGATCTGTGAACGCCGACACCCTCGCCGCGGTGCAACCCGCCGTCGAGCTGGAGGGCATCACCAAACGCTTCCCCGGCGTCGTCGCCAACCATGACATCCGCATCACCGTCGAACCCGGCACGGTGCACGCGATCGTGGGGGAGAACGGCGCGGGCAAGTCCACCCTGATGAAGATCCTGTACGGCATGCAGAAGCCGGACGAGGGCACGATCAAGGTGAACGGTGTGGAAGTGGCCTTCCGCACGCCGAGCGACGCCATCAACGCGGGCATCGGCATGGTCCACCAGCACTTCATGCTGGCCGACAACTTCACCGTGCTGGAGAACATCGTCCTCGGCGCCGAGCCGAAGAAGGGCGGCCGGCTCGACTCCGCCGGGGCCCGCGCGCGCATCAGCGAGCTGGCCGCCGGCCATGGCCTGCGGGTGGACCCCGACCGGCTGGTGGAGGACCTCGGCGTCGGTGACCGGCAGCGAGTGGAGATCCTCAAGGTCCTCTACCGTGGCGCGCGCATCCTGATCCTCGACGAGCCGACCGCGGTGCTCGTACCCCAGGAGGTCGACGAGCTCTTCGACAACCTGCGCGAGCTCAAGGCCGAAGGTCTGACGGTCATCTTCATCTCCCACAAGCTCGACGAGGTGCTCAGCATCGCCGACGCGATCACCGTGATCCGGCGCGGCACCACGGTCGCCAGCGTCGACCCGGCCGAGGTCACCGCGCGACAGCTGGCCGAGCTCATGGTCGGCAGCGAGCTGCCCACGCCCGAGACCCGCGAGTCCACGGTGACCGACGAGATGGCGCTGAAGGTGTCCGGCCTGACCATGGAGGCCGACGGCTTTCGCCCGGTGCCCAAGGGCACCTCGATCCCCCTGTACGTGGAGAAACTCCGCGCGGAGGGCCGCCGGCTGCTCCTCGACGACGTGTCGTTCGAGATCCACAAGGGCGAGATCCTGGGCATCGCCGGGGTCGAGGGCAACGGCCAGTCCGAGCTGATCGAGGCCATCATGGGCATGCGGCCCGTGCACGGCGACATCTCGCTCGACGGCGCCGACATCAGCACCTGGTCCACCCTCAAACGCCGTGAGTCGGGCATCGGCTACATCCCTGAGGATCGCCACCGCCAGGGTCTGCTGCTGGAGGCCTCGCTCTGGGAGAACCGGGTGCTCGGCCACCAGACCAGACCGCCCGCGCGCAAGGGCATCTGGGTCAACCGGCGCTCGTCCAGAGCCGACACCGAACGCATCGTCAAGGACTACGACGTCCGCACACCGAGCGTCGACACGCTGGCGCTGGCCCTGTCGGGCGGCAACCAGCAGAAGCTGATCGTCGGGCGTGAGATGAGCGGCGAGCCGAAGTTCCTCATCGCCGCCCACCCCACCCGCGGCGTCGACGTGGGCGCGCAGGCCGCGATCTGGGACCACCTGCGTAACGCCAGGGCGGCGGGCCTGGCCGTACTCCTGATCTCGGCCGACCTCGACGAGCTCATCGGCCTGTCCGACACGCTGCGGGTGATCTACGGCGGGCGGCTCGTCGCCCGCCTCGACCCGTCCGACGTCACACCCGAGCGGTTGGGCGGCTACATGACCGGCGCCATCACCAGCACTGAGGAGATGTGATGCCCGCCGGGCTCTACCGGGCGCTACTGACGGTCGCCGGCGCCATCGCCGCCATCGTCCTGGCGATCGTGATCTCCAGCGTCGCGATCATCGCGGCGGGGGCCAGCCCCGAGGCCGCGTTCGCCGCCTTCTTCGACTTCGGCCAGACCGAGCGGGCGGTGGTCAACGGCATCGTGACCATGCTCAACCGGGCCGTGCCGCTGTTCATCGCGGGCCTGGCGGTGGCCGTCGGCTTCCGGATGAACCTCTTCAACATCGGCGTGGAAGGCCAGTACCGGATCGCGGCCGTCTGCGCCGCGTACGTCGGCTCCACGTTCGCGGCGCCCGCCTGGATCCAGATCCCGGTGATCATCGTGGTGGCGATGGCCGTGGGCGGCTTCTACGCGCTGATCCCCGCCGTGATGAAGGTGACGAGGGGGGTGAACGAGGTCATCGCCACGATCATGCTGAACTACATCGCGATCAACCTGGCCGCCTTCCTCGTCCGTGGCCCCTTCACGGGGGAGCGGGCCAAGGGAGTGCTCACCACCACGACGCCTACGCTGCCCCAGTCGGCCTGGTTCCCCAACCTCAATGTCGTGTTCGAGATGTTCGGGCTGCCCGCGCCCCGCGGCGGCGGTCTGTGGGGCTTCCTCCTGGTGGCCGTCCTGCTGGGCATCGGGCTCTGGGTGGTGCTGGAGCGGACCCGGTTCGGTTTCGAGGTCAAGGCCAGTGGTCTCAACGCCTCGGCGGCGCTGGCCTCCGGCGTCAGCCCGAAGAAGATGGTCATCTCCGCGATGGTGCTCTCCGGCGCGATCGCCGGGCTGATCGGCATGCCGGAGATCCTCGGCGACAAGCACTCCTTCGGCTCCAACTTCACTCCGGGACTGGGCTTCCTGGGCATCGCCGTGGCGCTGCTCGGCCGCAACAAACCCGGTGGCATCGCCATCGCGGCGCTGCTGTTCGGCTTCCTGGACCGGGCACAGGGTCCGCTGCAGTTCGCCAACGTGCCGCCCTCGGTCATCATGATCATGCAGGGCACGATCGTGCTGCTGGTGGTCATCGCCAACGAGATCACCAGCAGGATCGCGCTGCGGCGCGAGGAACGGCGGGCCGCACAGCAGCTCGGCAGGAACACTCCCGTTGAGGTGGCAGCATGACAAAGGTCAGCCGATATCACCTGGCGCTCATCGGCGTGGCCGTGCTCATCCTGGTCATGTCGGTGGTCCGCGTCGTCTCCGGGCAGGACGACATCACCTCGTCCGGCACCTTCAACGCCGCCCTGATGCTGTCGGTGCCCATCGGCCTGGCCGGGCTCGGCGGCCTGTGGGCCGAGCGGGCGGGCGTGGTCAACATCGGCCTCGAAGGCATGATGGTGCTCGGCACGTGGTTCGCCGGCTGGGCCGGATACCAGTGGGGCTTCATGGCCGCGCTGGTTGCCGGGCTGATCGCGGGCGCGCTCGGCGGCCTCATCCACGCGGTGGCGACCGTGACGTTCGGCGTCGACCACATCATCAGCGGCGTCGCCATCAACCTGCTCGGCCCCGGCATCACCCGCTTCCTGTCGGAGGTCCTCTACAAGGAGGGCACCGCCGCGGCGGCGGCGGGCGCGGGCATCACCACCTCGCCGGCCATGTCGTCGGAGGCGCCCACGCCCAGCCTGCCGCTGTTCTCGTCGGGTCCCGACTGGCTCGGCAGCCTGGAGCGCACCCACTGGTTCCTGGTCTCCGACCTCGCGGGCATCCTGCGCGGGCTCACCCACGAGGTGAACGTGCTGGTCATCCTGGCCGTGCTGCTGCTTCCGCTGACGTTCTTCGTGCTCTGGCGTACGGCGTTCGGCGTGCGGCTGCGCTCGGCGGGCGAGAACCCGTGGGCGGCCGAGTCGCTGGGCGTGAACGTCTACCTGATCAAGTACGTGGCCGTCGTCATCTCCGGCGCGTTCGCCGGGCTCGGCGGGGTCTTCCTGGTCTTCATCACCACCAAGTACGTCGAGGGCCAGACGGCGGGCCGCGGGTTCATCGGCCTGGCCGCCATGATCTTCGGCAACTGGCGCCCTGGCGGGCTGGGCGCGGGCGCCGCGCTGTTCGGGTACGCGGACGCCCTGCAACTGCGCAGCTCCGGGACCAGCTCGCCCGTCACGTCGTTCTTCCTGTTCGGTGCCATACTGCTGCTCATCTACATCGCCGCCAAGCTGCGCGCGCTGCTGTCGTCCGGCCAGCCCGCGGAGATGGTCACCAGGGGCGCCAGGGAGTACAACCTGATCGCGGCGGCCGCCGCGGGCATGATCGTGCTGATCTGGCTGTGGCTGACCGTCGACAAGTTGCCGAACGAGTTCGTCTTCATCACACCACACGTGCTCACGCTGCTCGTGCTCCTGGTGGCTTCGCAGCGGCTGCGGATGCCCAAGGCCGACGGCGTGCGCTATCGCCGGGGGGAACAGCATTGAACGTCGACTGGGACGGCCTGCGCACGGAGGCCATCGAGGCCATGCACAACGCGTACGCGCCCTACTCCAAGTTTCCGGTCGGCGCGGCGGCGCTCGTTGACGACGGCCGCGTCATCACCGGCTGCAACGTCGAGAACGCCTCCTACGGCCTGGGCCTGTGCGCCGAGTGCGGCCTGGTCTCGGCGCTGCACTCCTCGGGCGGCGGCCGGCTGGTGGCCTTCACCTGTGTGGACGGCCACGGGGAGCTGCTGATGCCGTGCGGGCGCTGCCGGCAGCTGCTCTTCGAGTTCGGCGGCGAGGAACTGCTGGTCGAGACCGTGGACGGGCCGAAGCGAATGGCTGAGATCCTGCCCTACGCCTTCGGCCCCGACGACCTGTCGAGGTCCGCCTGATGTCCATGGACGTCATAGAGGTCGACGTTATTGAAGTCATCGTCGCCAAGCGGGACGGTGGCGAACTGACGGCCGCCCAGATCGACTGGGTGATCGACGCCTACACCCGCGGCGCGGTCGCCGACGAGCAGATGTCCGCGCTGGCCATGGCCATCCTGCTGAACGGCATGAACCGGCGCGAGATCGCCGGTTGGACGCAGGCGATGATCCGCTCGGGCGAGCGGATGGACTGGTCCGCGCTGGACCGGCCCACCGCCGACAAGCACTCCACCGGCGGCGTCGGCGACAAGATCACGCTGCCGCTCGCACCGCTGGTGGCCGCGTGCGGCGCCTATGTCCCGCAGCTCTCGGGCCGTGGCCTCGGCCACACCGGCGGCACGCTGGACAAGCTGGAGTCGATTCCCGGCTGGCGGGCCTCGCTGTCCAACGACGAGATGCTCTCGGTGCTGCGCTCGGCGGGCGCGGTCGTCTGCGCCGCCGGCTCGGGCCTCGCCCCTGCCGACAAGAAGCTGTACGCCCTGCGCGACGTCACGGGCACGGTCGAGTCGATCCCGCTCATCGCTTCGTCGATCATGTCCAAGAAGATCGCGGAGGGCACCGGTTCGCTGGTGCTCGACGTCAAGGTGGGCTCGGGCGCGTTCATGAAGACGCCGGAGCGGGCCCGCGAGCTGGCCGAGACGATGGTCGCGCTGGGCACCGACGCGGGCGTGCGCACGGTCGCCCTGCTCACCGCCATGGACCGCCCCCTGGGCCGCGCCGTGGGCAACGCCCTGGAGGTCGAGGAGTCGGTCGAGGTCCTGGCGGGCGGCGGGCCGCCGGACGTCGTGGAGCTGACCGTACGGCTGGCGCGGGAGATGCTGGAGGCGGCCGGGATCTCCGGTCCAGACCCGGCACGGGCGCTGGCGGACGGCTCGGCCATGGACGCCTGGCGCCGGATGATCACCGCCCAGGGCGGCGACCCGGACGCGATCCTGCCCAGGGCGGCGGAGACCATGGTGGTCGAGGCGCCGTCCTCGGGGGTCCTGTCACGCCTGGACGCCTATGCCGTCGGCCTGGCGGCCTGGCGGTTGGGGGCGGGGCGGGCTCGTAAGGAGGATCCGGTGTCGTTCGGGGCGGGCATCGTGCTGCATGCCAAGCCGGGTGACCTGGTGCGTGCGGGGCAGCCTCTGATGACCCTGCACGCGGACGAGACGGGTCGCTTCGAGCGGGCTCTGGCGGCGCTGCGGGGCGGCTACGAGGTCGGGTCAGGGAGCGCCGAGGTGCTGCCTCTGGTGATGGACCGCATCACGGCCTAGTACACGGGCTTAAGCCTCAGCGTACGAGCACAGGCGCTTGAGCCTCGTACGAGCACAGGCGCTTGAGCCTCAGCGTACGAGCACAGGCGCGTCGGCGAAGATGTCGGCGAGCACGGCGCGCTGCGTCGGGAGGGCCTCCTTGTGGCGTGCTCTCCCCGCCTCGGTGATGCAGACGAAGACGCCACGGCGGTCCTGGTCGCACACCCCGCGCGAGACCAGCTGAGCCTTCTCCAGCCGCGCCACGACCCTGGACAGCGCGCTCTGGCTCAGGTGAACCTCGTCGCAGAGCTCCTGGATCCGGAGCTTCTTGTCGTGATGGACGATCCGGTCCAGCACCTCGAACTCGCTCGGCCCCAGGCCGTGCTTGTCACCCAGCTCGCGTTCCAGCGAGCACATCGCCTTGGCGTGCTTCGCCAGGACGTAGTGCCAGGTCCCGACCACGAACTCCTCGTCCATGTCGCGGAGGTTACCACTTCGCTAAAACTTATGCAACGGAATTAAATGCGGTTGCATTAGATGCGGATGCATGTAGTGTACTGACTCATGTCCTCTCACTCATCCCGTTGGGGCGCGCTCGCCGTGCTCTGTGCAGTGATCTTCCTTGACGCCCTTGACGTGTCGATGGTCGGCGTGGCGCTGCCCGCCATCCAGCACGACCTGGGCCTTTCTACCTCTTCTCTGCAGTGGGTTGTCAGCGGCTACGTGCTCGGTTATGGCGGTCTTCTGTTGCTGGGCGGCAGGACCGCCGACTTGCTCGGGCGACGCAGGGTGTTCCTGGTCGCGCTGGGTGTCTTCGCCGTCGCGTCGTTGCTCGGTGGTCTGGTGGACGACGGCGCTCTGCTGATCGCGGCCAGGTTCATCAAGGGGGTGGGCGCCGCCTTCACCGCGCCGGCCGCGCTTTCGATCATCACCACCACGTTTCCCGAGGGGCCTGAGCGCAACAAGGCACTCAGCATTTTCACCGCGTGTGGCGCCAGTGGTTACTCGCTCGGGCTGGTGCTGTCCGGTCTCCTGACCGAGATCGGCTGGCGGTGGACGCTGCTGATGCCGGTGCCGGTCGCGATCATCGCGCTGATCGCCGCGCTCAAGGTGCTGCCGCGCGGCGAGGAGGAGCGGGCCGAAGGCGGCCACGACCTGATCGGCGCCGTGCTGATCACCGCCTCGATGCTGCTGCTCGTCTTCACCGTCGTCCAGGCGCCCGAGGCCGGCTGGACCTCGCTGCGCACGATCGGCTCGCTGGTCGCCGTCGCCGCGCTGCTCGGCCTGTTCGTCTTCGCCGAGCTGCGGATGAGGCACCCGCTGGTACGACTGGGCATCCTGCGCTCCGGCTCGCTCGTCCGGGCGAACCTGGGTCTGCTCATCCTGATGGGCTCCTACGTGGCCTTCCAGTTCGTGGCCATGCAGTACTTCCAGAACCTGCTCGGCTGGTCGGCCCTGGGCACCGCGCTGGCGTTCCTGCCCGCCGGCCTGCTCGTCGCGATCACCTCGACCAAGATGGGCGACTTCGCCGACAGGTTCGGCACCACCAAGCTGACCATCATCGGCGCGGCGGCGCTGGCCGGTGGCTACGCGATGTTCCTGGGCATCGACGAGCACCCCAGCCTGGGCGGTCTGGTCATTCCCGGCATGCTGCTGCTGGGCATCGCGTTCGCGCTGTCGTTCGCGCCGCTGAACATCCAGGCCACGAACGGCGTGCACGACGACGAGCAAGGACTGGCCTCCGGGCTGCTCAACACCTCCGGCCAGGTGGGCGGCGCGATCGTGCTCGCCGTGGTCTCGGCGGTGCTGACCGCCGGCGGCACCACCATGTCGATCGAGTCGCTCCGCTCGGCGATCGTGGTGTCGCTGGTGCTGGCGCTGGTCGGCGTGGCGATCTCGGCCACCGGGCTGCGGGTACGCAAGCCGGTGGCGGCCCCGCAGGAAGAGGCCAAGGCGTACGAGACGGTCTGACGATCTAGGCGTCCGATTCGTTGGCAGGGCCCCGCGCGGTCGCGTACCGCGCGGGGCCTTCTCGCTCTTTGTGCTCCCCACGCGTCGTCCATGGGTGGCCCATGTTCGTGCCACTCGCGCGCCGCGCCGCTTGTGGTCCGCTGTGCTGGGGAATCAATCTGGTATGCGCCCGTCACCCGCGCTCGGGCATCCGCCGCGACGCCGCCCGGCCCACGCCGCCGCTCTCGCCTGTCTCGTCGTACTGACCGCGTGCGGTACGGTCCCGCCGGGCGGCGCTGGGAGCGGCGCGACCACGAGCGCGTCGGCCGAGCCCACCACCCCACCCAGGGTGGCTACTCCATCGACGTCGAACGGTCGGACCTCCACTTCTACTTCCACCTCCTCGTCCTCCACCTCCGTCTCTGTCGACACGGGCACGCGGGAGGCGGCGCCGACGAGCACGGTCGAGGTGGACGTACGGCACAACACCGGTGATCCGGCCGTCGTGCGGGCCGTCCGCTACGCCGCCCACGACACCTACGACCGCGTGGTGATCGACCTCAAGGGCTCCATGCCCGGCTATAACGTCAAATGGGTAGACAAACTGCTGCAGGACGGCTCAGGCGAGGACTTCGACCTCCCGGGCGGCGCGTACCTCCAGCTCATCCTCGCGCCCGCCGACGCACACGACGCCAAAGGCCGGCCCACCTGGAAGGGCGGCCCCATCTTCCCGGCCAACCTCGGCAACGTGACGCATGTGGTCAAGACCGGCGACTTCGAGGGCCGCGTCGGCGTCGGCCTGGTGCTCAACCATCAGGCGGCGTTCGAGCTGAAGGAGCAGTCCGATCCCGACCGGCTCGTCATCGACGTGGCACACTGACCTGGTGGTCAGAAAGATCGAAGCGGCGACTCGCATCCCGGTGCCCGGCGGCAAGCTCATCGACGAGCACGTGGGCCGTGTCAACAGCGGCGACGAGGCGATCTCCATCGCCCACATGGTCGCCCCGCCCGGCTGGGACGAGCCCGCCCAGACGCCCTCGTTCACCGAATACACCGTCGTCCTGCGCGGCACGCTCCTGGTCGAACACGCGAACGGCACGACCGAGGTCACGGCGGGCCAGTCCATCGTCACGGACCCGGGCGAGAAGATCCGCTACCGCACCGGCCCGGACGGCGCCGAGTACATCGCCGTCTGCCTGCCCGCCTTCTCCCCGGACACGGCCGGTCGCGCTGAGGCTTGACAGCTTCGCCGGGGCGCCCAAGAGATCTGGAGGCTCCGCCATGACGCGTATGCCCCTCGCCAGGCGCGGGCCCGCCGCTCGCGCGTATGCGCTCGGCTTAGCCATCGCCGGTGTGCTGCTCGCGGGATGCGGACCCCACGCGGAGACGGCCAAAGGCGGCAACACCAAGACGACGGGCGGCTGCTCGCTCATCGTGGAAGAGCTCTCCAAGGCCACGTCGCTGAGCTGGGAGCTGAAGGAGAAGAGGGACGACCACCCGCTGGAGACCCTCGAATCGGTCAAGGCGAGCGTGTGTCTCTACACGGCGGCGGACGCTCCGCAGGCGGGGTCGGATCCGCTGGTGCTGAGGACCGACACCGTCGGCGGGAAGGACGTCGCCGCCGTTCGTCAGGATTTCACCGAGTCGTGCACCGGGTACGACGGCAAGATACGCAAGTCGGCGGCCGCCGACGGCGCGGTCGTGTGCGACCGTGGCGGCGCCGTGGTGGAGGGGCTGGTGGAGAGCGTTGACCGGCTGGTGAGCGTCTATTTCGTGAACGCCGACAAGAGCACCGCCACCAAGCTCACCAAGAAGTTCGACGCGATCCTGACCGCCGTGGGGTGATCGGCGACACGGGCCGATGTCGGCCCAGTTGGAGCCGGGAGTTCGTCGGTGGAAGACGCATATCATGGGCGGATGAGGCCCACGCTTGACGAGATCCGACGGGCGCCCAAGGTGCTGCTGCATGACCACCTCGACGGCGGCCTGCGGGCCGAGACCATCGTCGGGCTGGCTCGCGACTCCGGCTACGGCGAACTGCCCACGACCGACGCGGACAACCTTCGGGAGTGGTTCGAGGAGGCGGCCGACTCAGGCTCGCTCGAACGTTACCTGGAGACCTTCCAGCACACCGTTGGCGTCATGCAGACGCGTGAGGCACTGACCCGCGTCGCCGCCGAGTGCGCCGAGGATCTGGCGGCCGACGGGGTCGTCTACGCCGAGGTGCGTTTCGCTCCCGAGCAGCACACCACTACGGGGCTCAGCCTCGATCAGGTGGTCGAGGCGGTGCTGGACGGGTTCAGGCAGGGCTCCCAGGGGCGCGGGATCAAGGTCGGCACGCTCCTGACCGCGATGCGGCATCAGGCGCGCTCGATGGAGATCGCCGAGCTGGCCGTCCGTTACCGGGATGGCGGGGTGGTGGGCTTCGACATCGCCGGGGCCGAGGCGGGCTACCCGCCCACCAGGCACCTCGACGCGTTCGAATACCTGCAGCGGGAGAACGCGCACTTCACGATCCACGCGGGCGAGGCTTTCGGGCTGCCGTCGATCTGGCAGGCCATCCAGTGGTGCGGCGCCGATCGGCTCGGGCACGGGGTGCGGATCATCGACGACATCTCGGTGTCGGACGACGGCTCCGCCAAGCTGGGCCGCCTGGCCGCGTACGTCCGCGACAAGCGCATCCCCCTGGAGATGTGCCCCACCTCCAACCTGCAGACCGGAGCCGCCGACTCCATCGCCGAGCACCCGATCGGGCTGCTGCGCCGCCTGCACTTCAGGGTGACGGTCAACACCGACAACCGGCTGATGAGCCGCACCAGCGTGTCGATGGAGTTCGACAAGCTGGTGGAGGCTTTCGGCTATGGCTGGGATGATCTGCAGTGGTTCACGGTCAATGCGATGAAGTCGGCGTTCATCCCGTTCGATGAGCGGCTGGCGCTGATCAACGGTGTGATCAAGCCTGGATTCGCGCGGATGAAGTGGCAGTCGTGAAAGAGACCTACCGTTCCAAGACCGCCTTCGTGCTCGGCTGGGTGTGGCTGGCGTTCGTCGCCTTCAACATCTGGGATCTGACCGCCCGCTACAACGGCAAGCCCTCGCTGGTGGCGGGCGCCGTGCTGGGCGCGCTGACCGCCGTGGTCTACCTGGTCGCGCTCCGCCCCGCGACCGTGGTGACCGAGGAAGGGCTGGTGGGGCGCAACCCGCTCCGCTCGACGTTCGTACCCTGGGCCTCGGTCAACGACGTGGTGGTCTCCCACACCATCAACGTCCGCTACGGCGCCGAGCAGGTGCTGCGGTTGTGGACGCCGATGAGCACGGCGCGTGAGCGGGCCAGGGCGCAGCGCCGGGCCACGCCGAGGCAGGAACGCGGTCGCTTCAAGACCGAGCCCACACTGAGCAAGGCGGAGCAGGCGGCCGCGGAGGCGTTCGCCGGGAAGACGCACGCCGACTGGGTGGGGCAGCAGATCACCGAGCGGGCGGAGTCGGCCCGCCGCCGCGACGTGGAGTCCCCGCCCGCCCGCGCCAGCTGGGCGATCGACTCGTTCGCGGTGCTCGCCGCGGCGATCGCACTCGTGGTGATGGCGGTCGTGATCGGCTGAGCCACCCAGCCACGGTCGTGATGGGCTGACACGGGGTTGTTGACCCTGACACCGTGTCAGGCCCTACACCTGGAGAGGTCATGTTCAGTATCGGAGACTTCGCCAGGCTCGGGCTCGTGTCCGTGCGCATGCTGCGCCACTACGACGCGATCGGGCTGCTGCGCCCCGCGCACGTGGACCCGGCCACCGGCTACCGCTCCTACCAGGCGGCGCAGCTGTCCAGGCTCAACCGCATCGTCGCGATCAAGGACCTCGGCTTCACGCTGGAGCAGGTCAGGACGATCCTCGACGACAAGGTCAGCACGGAGGAGCTACATGGCATGGTACGCCTGCGCCGCGCTCAATTGGAGGCGCGGATCAGCGCCGACCTGGCCAGGCTGCGCGGCGTCGAGGCGAGGCTCCGGACCATCGAGACGGAGGGTCACATGCAGACGGACGAGGTCGTGCTCAAGGAGGTCGCCGCGACCAGGGTCGCCGAACTCAGCGCGCGGGCCGCCAGCTACGAGGGCGAGGACATCGGGCCGGTCATCAAGCCGCTGTTCGTCGAGCTCTGCGGGCGGCTGGAGGCGGCGCAGGTGGCCATAGCGGGCCCCGGCATCGCGTACTACATCCCCGAGGACGACGGCGCGGTCATGGTGCACGCCGCCTTCCCCTTCGCGGGGGAGACGCGGGACGGGTACGACTTCCAGATCGTCACTCTGCCGCGCATCGAGACGGCGGCGACGATCATCCATCATGGCCCGATGGAGGAGGTGGGCCCGACGTTCCAGGCGCTGGCGCACTGGATCGAGGCGAACGGCTACCGGTCGACCGGCCTGGCCAGGGAGATCTCCCTGCACTGCCCGGACGACCTGGCCGAATGGGTGACGGAGCTCCAGATCGAGGTGGCCCCGGTCTAGTGGAGGAGCTGGAGCGGCACCGTGCCGAGCTGACCGGTTACTGCTACCGGATGCTGGGCTCCGGGTTCGAGGCCGAGGACGCGGTGCAGGAGACGCTGGTTAAAGCATGGCGCGCCCTCGACCGCTACGACCCTGACCGGGCGCCGCTCCGCGCGTGGTTGTTCCACATCGCCACCAATGTCTGCCTCGACATGCTGCGGGGCGCTCAGCGGCGGGCGCGGGCGATGGACCTCGGCCCCGCCGGGTCACCGGGCCCCGACTTCGGCCCGCCGCTGCCCGGCCACGCCTGGATCATGCCGATTCCCGACAGCCGGGTGCTCACCTCCGATCCGGCCGAGCTCGCCGTCGAGAGGGAGACGGTACGGCTGGCGTTCGTGGCCGCGCTGCAGCACCTCCCACCACGGCAGCGGGCGGTGCTGATCCTGCGCGACGTGCTGCGCTGGAGCGCGGCCGAGGTGGCGGAGCTGCTGGAGAGCAGCGTCGCCTCGGTCAACAGCGCTGTGCGGCGGGCCAGGGCGACGCTTTCCGAGGTGCCTGCCCGCGGTGGCGAGGTGGACCGGCGGTTGCTGGAGCGGTATGTGGAGGCGTTCGAGCGGTACGACGTGTCGGGGCTCGTCGCGCTGCTGCATGAGGACGCCACGATGTCGATGCCGCCGTTCGCGTGGTGGCTGCGGGGCCGAGAGGATATCCGCGAGGCCATGCTCGCGGCGGACGCGCCCTGCGGCGGCTCACGCCTGGTCCCGGCGGGCACGGCCAACGGCTCCCCGGCGTTCGGGCAGTACCTGGGGGGCGAGCCGTTCGCGCTGCTGGTCGTCGAGGTGTCGGGAGACCGGGTCAGCGCGACGACCACGTACCTGGACACACGGCTGTTCCCGCTCTTCGGCCTGCCGATGAGTTTCGACGGCCCGCCTCGTATAGGTGAGTGAAGGAGGGCAGAACAATGCCGAACATCATTGACCACCCCGACCGCCCCTACGTGGGGGTCCGAGGGACCATCAGTATGACCACCTTCGGCCTGGTGGCCGACCGCATCGGCGAGCTGATCGGCTGGCTGGCCGAGCGCGGTGTGGCGCCCGCCGGGGCGCCGTTCCTCAGGTACCTCGCCATCGACATGCCGGCCGACCGGCTGGAGGTCGAGGCGGGCGTGCCGGTGGCGGCCCCGGTGGCCGGCGAGGGGGACATCTTCGCCGCTCACCTGCCGGCCGGACGCTACGCGACGGTACGCCACCACGGCCACCCCGACCAGCTCAGAGGCGTCATCGAGAACCTCCTGACCTGGGGCGCCGAGCAGGGCCTCAAGTGGGACATGACGCGGGACGGCGACACCGAGCACTGGGGCTGCCGCCTGGAGCTCTACCAGACGGACCCCCGCGTCGAGCCCGACCTCAACAACTGGGACACCGACCTGGAGTTCCGCCTGGCCTGACCGCTCCAGCGCTTGAGAGGCGAGTGCCTGAGGGGCGGGTGCCCGACAGGGCGGTGGCGGTGCCTAGAGGCCGAGTGCGGCGCCGACGTCCGCTTTCAGGGCGTCGAGCTCTCGTACGGCCAGCGCTCGGGCATCCCCCACTGGACCGGTCACCGGAACGACCACCTCCAGGTAGCACTTGAGCTTGGGCTCGGTCCCCGAAGGCCGGACCACCACCCGGGCGTCACCGGACAGCACGTACCGCAGCCCGTCGGTGGGCGGCAGCCCGCCGTCACCCAGGCTCAGGTCGTCGGCCCGTTCGACCGCCCGGCCGCCCAGCGCGGCCGGGGGGTCGGCGCGCAGCCGGGCCATGGCCCCGGCGATCAGCGACAGGTCCTCGACTCGGACGGACAGCTGCGCGGTGGCGTGCAGCCCGTAGCGCCGGGCCTGGTCGTCGAGCAGGTCGAGCAGGGTACGTCCGGCACGCTTGGCCGCCGCGGCGATGCCGGCCACGGTCAGGGCGGCGCCGATGCCGTCCTTGTCGTGGACGGGCAGCCCGGCGTCGGAGCCGACGCTGTAGCCGATCGCCTCCTCGTAACCGAAGACCAGCCCGGGGCCCGCCTTGATGATCCACTTGAAGCCGGTCAGCGTCTCGCCGTAGCGGACGCCGTGGGCGGCGGCGATCTTGCTCAGCAGCGTCGAGGAGACGATCGTGGTGGCCACCAGGCGATCGCCGGACGTGTGCGTGATCACGTGCTCGGCCAGCAGGCCGCCCACCTCGTCGCCGGTCAGCATGCGCCAGGAGCCGTCGCCCAGCGGCACGGCCACGGCGCATCGGTCGGCGTCGGGGTCGTTCGCCAGGACGAGATCGGCGTTGATCTTCTTGGCCAGCGCCACGGCCAGGTCGATCGCGCCAGGTTCCTCCGGATTGGGGAACGCCACCGTCGGGAAGTCGGGGTCGGCGTTGCGCTGCTCCTCGACGGCCATCGGGGTCTCGAATCCGGCGGCCAGGAATGCGCCGGTCAGCGTGCCCGACCCGACGCCGTGCAGCGGCGTGTAGGCGACCCGCAGCTCGCGGGCGTCGCCGAGCGGCAGCGTGGTCACCGCGTCGATGTAGTCGTCGATGATGCTCTCGCCCAGCTCGGTCAGCGTGCCGGGGGCGTCGAGCGGCAACTGGTCGACGCGGCCCACCGACTCGATGGCGGCGGAGATCTCGGCGTCGATCGGCGGCACGATCTGGGAGCCGTCGCCCCAGTAGACCTTGTAGCCGTTGTCGCGGGGCGGGTTGTGGCTGGCGGTGACCATCACACCGGCGTCGGCGCCGAGGTGGCGGACGGCGTAGGCGAGAATGGGCGTCGGCAGCGGGCAGGGTAGCAGTGAGGCGTGCAGCCCGGCGCCGGTCAGCACGGCCGCGGTGTCGCGGGCGAAGACGTCGGACTTGTGGCGGGCGTCGTAGCCGATGACGACGTGCCTGCCGGGGCCGAGCACCTGGGCCAGACCGGCCGCGGCCCGCATGACGGTCACCCGGTTCATCCGGTCGGGGCCCGCGCCCAGCTCACCGCGCAGACCGGCGGTACCGAACTCCAGCCCGGCGCCGAAGCGGTCGCGCAGCGCCTCGACGTCGCCGGAGTCGAGCAGGGCGGACAACTCGGCCCGGGTCTCGGGATCAGGATCCTGAGCCAGCCAGAGACGGGCCGCCTGGACCAGGTCGGTAATTGTGCGGGCATCGGCGGTCACAGGCGGTCCACGATCTTGGCCAGCAGGGTGCCCATGCGGGCGGCGGTCGCGCGGCCGACCTGTAGAACCTCTTCGTGGTTGAGCGGCTCGTCCGCCAGCCCGGCCCCCGGGTTGGTGACCAGGGAGACGCCCAGCACCTCGAGCCCGGCCTCACGGGCCGCGATGGCCTCCAGGACGGTGGACATGCCGATCATGTCGCCGCCCAGCGTGCGCAGCATGCGGATCTCGGCGGGCGTCTCGTAGGTTGGGCCGCGGAAGGCCACGTAGACGCCCTCGGCGATGGTCGGGTCCACCTCCTGTACGAGCGCGCGCAGCCGCCGCGAGTAGACCTCGGTCAGGTCGATGAACGTGGTGCCGGTGATCGGGTTGGCCCCGGTCATGTTGATGTGGTCGCTGATCAGCACCGGGTCGCCGACCTGCTGCGTCTCGGGGCGCAGCCCACCGGCCGCGTTGGTCAGCACGATCGTGCCGACCCCCGCCGCGGCGGCGGTGCGTACGCCGTGGACGACGGAGTCGACGCCGCGGCCCTCGTAGAGGTGGCTGCGACCGAGGAAGACGAGCGCGTGCCGCCCACCGGGGGTGCGGAGGAGACGGATCTTGCCGCCGTGCCCGGCCACGGCCGGAGCGGAGAAACCGGGCAGGTCGGTGAAGGGGATCTCCGTGACCGTCTCGCCGATCGCGTCCGCGGCCGGCACCCAGCCGGACCCCATGACGAGGGCGACGTCGAAGGTGTCGAGGCCGCAAGCGCTCTTCAGCGCCTCAGCGGCGGCTCTGGCCAGGGAGTAGGGGTCGTTGCTCACGTCAGTAGTTTAGGAGGAGCCTGTCGAGCACCCGTACCCCGAACTGGAGCGCGTCCACCGGCACCCGCTCGTCCACGCCGTGGAACATCGACGCGAAGTCCATGTCCCCGGGCAGCCGCAGCGGCACGAACCCGAACCCGCGCACGCCCAGGTCGGCGAAGAAGGTCTTGTTGTCGGTGCCGCCGGACATGCAGTACGGCACGGCCCGCGCGGTGGGGTCCTCGGCCTTCAGCGCCGCGATCATCGACTCGACCAGGGCGCCGTCGAACGTGGTCTCCAGCGCGATGTCGTGGTGCACGAACTCGCGGCGGATGTTCGGGCCGATCAGCGAGTCGATCGTCTTGAAGAACTCGTCCTCGTGGCCGGGCAGGAAGCGGCCGTCGATCACGGCGGTGGCCTGGCCGGGGATGACGTTCGACTTGTAGCCGGCGTTGAGCTGGGTCGGGTTGGCGGTGTGGCTCAGCGTCGCGCCGACGAAGCGGACGAGCGGCCCGATCTTGTCCAGGATGGGCGCCGGGTCGTCCTCGTCGAAGGGCAGGCCGAAGGCGTCCGCGACCTCGGTGAGGAACTGGCGGACCGTCGGGGTGAGGGTGATCGGCCACTTGTGGGCGCCGACCCTGGCCACGGCCTTGGCCACCTCGGTGACCGCGTTGTCGGTGTTGAGCATCGAGCCGTGCCCGGCGGTGCCGTCGGCGATGAGCTTCATCCAGCCGAGGCCCTTCTGCGCGGTCTCGATCAGGTAGAGCCGCAGCGACGGGTCCACCTCCAGGGAGTAACCGCCCACCTCACTGATCGCCTCGGTGACGCCCTCGAACAGCTCGGGGTGGTGCTTGGTGAGGTGCTTGGCGCCGTACGTGCCGCCCGCCTCCTCGTCGGCGACCCAGGCGAAGACGAGGTCGCGGCGCGGCTTGCGGCCCTCGCGGGTGAGCTGGCGGAGTACGGCCAGCATCATCGCGTCCATGTCCTTCATGTCCACCGCGCCCCGGCCCCAGATGTAGCCGTCGCGCACCTCGCCGCCGAACGGGTCGACGGACCAGTCGGCCGCGTTGGCGGGCACCACGTCGAGGTGGCCGTGGACCAGGAGCGCGGGCAGCGACGGGTCGGTGCCTTCGACGCGGGTGACGACGTTGCCCCGGCCCGGCTCGCTCTCGATGTAGGTGGCCTCGATGCCGACCTCGTCCAGCCTGGCCATGACGGCCTCGGCGGCGGCCCGCTCGCCGGGGCCGGTGCCGTCCCCGTAGTTGCTGCTGTCGACGCGGATGAGTTCGGCGCAGAGTTCGGCGACTTCGTTCTCGGCGGGCGTCATGGTGTCCTCTCCAGGGTGAGCAGGCCGGACTTGTGCAAATGACCGCGTTTGTAGGCGCGGGTGATGAGGGTGACGTCCAGGTCGGTGACCTCGTCGAGCGGGCCGACGACGCCCGTCAGGAAACGGTAGAGGTCGGCCTCATGGGCCACCGCCACCTGGACGATCAGGGAATGCGTGCCCGAGGTGGCCGCGCAGTAACGCACGCTGGGGTGCGCGGCGAGCCGCTGGCCGACCAGGTCGAGCCCGTGCGGCCGGACCTTGAGCCAGAGCTTGCCCTCCACCTCCAGGCCGAGCAGCGCGGGCTCGACCTCGGCCCGCAGCAGCAGGAGCCGCCGTTCGAGCAGCGAGGACACCCGTCTGCGGGCGGTCGGCACCGAGATGTCCAGCCGCTCGGCGATCGCCGTGAACGCGATCCGGCCGTCACCGGCCAGCAGCTCGGCGATCTCCTGCTCCAGAGGCGAAAGGCCGTCCTCGTCGGGAAGGACGTCGAGGACCGGGGCCGGGCGCAGCTGGGCCGCCTCCTGCTCGCTGAGGTAGGGCGCGTGCCACTCGGCGACCGTTCTGAACGTGTGGAGGACGACTTGTGTCTGCGTCTGCAACACCCCGTCGATCTCGCTGATCTCCGAGGTGAGGATGTCGTGCAGGTCCTCCCGCGACCGTGCGACCAGCTCGCAGGCGAGGTCGGCCGCCCCGGTCAGCGAGTAGACCGAGCGCGTGTCGGGCCGGTCGGCCAGCGCCTTGGCGACCTGCGCCGCCGTACCGGGACGGACCTGGACATGCAGATGCACGGGTCGGCCGTGGCCCGAACGCAGGTCGTCATAGATCGCGGTGACGCGCACCATGCCGTCGGCGATCAGCCGCTGTAACCGGCGCGCGACCGTGCGCTCGTGCTCGCCGACGGCCCGCCCGATCTCGCCCCACGACGCGCGGGGGCTGACCTGGAGGGCGGCGACCAGCCGCCGGTCGAGAACATCCACGGGGAGCCGTCTCTATGTCGGGTTTGTAAATATGTGGCGAGGCATTTGACTGTTTCGGTCGCCCGAATGCACAGTAGGCCATCATCGCAGTTGTCAGCAAAGGAGCCCCCGTGGCGACCTCCCCCGTGGCACCATCGCCACTCGGCATCCCCAAAAGCCGTGTCCGACAGCTCATGGCGGCCAGCATCGGCAACGTCGTCGAGTGGTTCGACTGGTACACCTACAGCTTCCTGACCGTCTATTTCGCCGAGCAGATCTTCCCCAAGTCCGGCACGAACAGTCTGGTTCCGGTGCTGAGCGCCTTCGCGGTGTTCGCGGTCGGCTTCTTCATGCGCCCGCTGGGCGGCCTGCTGGTGGGCGCGTTCGCCGACCGGTACGGCCGCAAGTCTGCGATGACCTTCACGATCATCCTGATGGGCGGCGGCTCGCTGCTGCTGGCGATCACGCCGACGTACGAGGCGGCAGGTGTGCTCGCGCCGATCATCCTGACGCTGGCGCGGCTGATCCAGGGACTCTCGGTCGGCGGTGAGTTCGCCGCGGCGACCACGTTCCTGGTCGAGTCGGCCCCTCCCGGGCGTCGCGGGTTGTTCTCGAGCTTCCAGTACGTCAGCACCACCATCGGCCAGCTCTTCGCCTCCGGCCTGGCCGCCCTGCTGGCCGCCAACCTCGCCGAAGCCGACATGAGCTCCTACGGCTGGCGCATCCCGTTCGTGGTGGGCGCGGTGATCAGCCTCGTGGGTCTGTGGATCCGCAAGGGCGCCGAGGAGACCAGCGCGGTGGTCAGCGAGATTCAGGAGGGCAAGACCGAGCGTCCGGGCCTGTTCGAGTTCCTGGTCCGTTACCCGACCAAGGCCGCCATGATCGTCGGCATCACCGTGGCGGGCACGGTCGCCTACTACACCTGGACGACCTTCCTGCCGACCTACGCCCAGCAGAACGTGGGCTTCGACAAGGGCCAGTCGCTCACAGTCAGCACGATCTCGCTGGTCTTCTTCATGATCCTGCAGCCGCTGCTCGGCATGCTGTCGGACCGGGTCGGGCGCCGGCCCATGCTGATCACCTTCGGCCTGGCGTTCACGATCCTGCCGGTGCCGCTGCTCGGCATGCTGACGAACTCGTTCTCCAGCCTGCTGTTCATCCAGTGCCTCGGCATGATCTTCCTCGGCTGCTTCACCTCGGTCTCGGCCGCGGTCAACTCCGAGTTGTTCCCGACCCGGGTGCGGGCGGCGGGGGCGGGCTTCCCGTACTCGCTGACCGTCGCCATCTTCGGCGGCACCGCGCCGCTCATCGGCACGGCGCTGAAGGACGCGGGCAACGCGGGGCTCTTCCCGTGGTACATGTCGGCGCTCGCCCTGGTCTCCACGCTGGTGTACGTCTTCGCGCTGAAGGAGACCAAGGACCAGCCGCTGAGCTAGTCGCCGATCGATTTGCAGGGGCGTCCCCGCAACTCCTTGACGTAGTCGTCGGGGGCGCCCGCCCGCTCGGCGGCGTCGGCCAGGATGCCCAGGTAGCGGGCGGAGGGCAGGCCGCCCTCGTAGCCGTCGAGCACGTAGAACCAGGCCACCTGCTCGCCGTCGAGCGTCTGCACCCGCAGCCGCACCTTGTGGTAGAGGCCGCGGACCGCGCCCTCCCACTGGTCGAGCGAGTTGGCGTCCAACTCGGGCACGTCGTAGAGGACCACGAAGACGTGCTCGTCGGGGTCTTCGACGATGGTGGAGAGCGCGCCCTCCCAACCGAAGTATTCGCCGCCGAACGTCAGGCGCCAACCCTGCAGCCAGCCCACGCCCCGGATCGGGGAATGAGGGGCGCGCATGGCCATCTGCTCGGGGTCCATGTTGCTGCCGTAGGCCGCGTATACAGGCACAGCAGATAAGAGTAGCGCGCGACCGGCCGCCCCGTTCGTCGTCAGCGCGCGCCATGCGGGACAATAGGGACGTGACGAGGATCGTGATCATCGGTGGCGGACCAGGCGGCTACGAGGCGGCTCTGGTGGCGGCGCAGCTAGGCGCGCAGGTCACCATGGTCGAACAGGACGGGCCTGGCGGTGCCTGCGTGCTGACCGACTGCGTGCCGTCCAAGACGCTCATCGCCACCTCCGTGCGTAAACAGGCCCTGCTCGACGCCCCCTCGCTGGGCGTCGGATTCACCGGCGGGCTCGATGGCGACGTCGGCGTGGCGAGCGTCGATCTGCCGCTGGTCAACAAGCGGGTCAAGGAGCTGGCGCAGGCCCAGTCGGCCGACATCGAGACCCGGGTCGCCGCCGAGGGCGTCGAGATCATCAAGGCCCGCGGGCGGCTGGTCGACCCGCAGTTGGTCAAGGCGGGCGACCGCGCGATCAAGGCCGACGTGGTCATCGTGGCGACCGGCGCGACGCCGCGCATCCTGCCGGGGGCCGAGCCCGACGGCGAGCGCGTCCTGACCTGGCGCCAGCTTTATGACCTCGACGCGCTGCCCGAGCACCTGATCGTGGTCGGTTCCGGGGTGACGGGTGCCGAGTTCGCGGGCGCCTACCGCTCGCTGGGCGCCGAGGTCACGCTGGTCTCCAGCCGCGACCGGATGATGCCCAACGAGGACGCCGACGGCGCCGAGGTGCTCGAAGAGGTCTACCGGCGCCGCGGCATGAACGTCATGGGCCGCTCACGCGCCGCCTCCGTCAAGCGGACCGCCGACGGTGTCGTGGTCACGCTCGAAGACGGCCGCACGGCCGAGGGCTCCCACGCGCTGATGACGGTCGGCATGGTGCCCAACACGGGCGGCATCGGCCTGGAGGAGGCCGGGGTCCAGCTCGACAGGAACGGCTTCATCAAGGTCGACAAGGTCTCGCGCACCTCCGCGCCGGGCGTCTACGCGGCGGGTGACTGCACCGGCGTGCTCATGCTCGCCTCGGTCGCCGCCATGCAGGGCCGCATCGGGGTCTGGCACGCGCTGGGCGAGGCTGTCCAGCCGCTCCGGCTGGCCACGGTGGCCTCCAACATCTTCACCGATCCGGAGATCGCCGCGGTCGGGGTGGCACAGCGCTCGATCGAGGCCGGCGAGATCGAGGCCAACGTGGTCAAGCTGCCGCTGGCCACCAATGCCCGCGCCAAGATGTCGGGGTTCAACGACGGCTTCGTCAAGCTGTTCTGCCGTCCGCACACCGGGATCGTGCTGGGCGGGGTCGTGGTGGCGCCGCGGGCGTCGGAGCTGATCCTGGCGCTGTCGGTGGCGGTGCAGCAGCGGCTCACGGTGGATCAGCTGGCCCACACCTTCGCGGTTTATCCGTCTTTGTCGGGATCCATCACCGAGGCAGCCCGGCGGTTGATGCAGCCTGAGGCGCAGATCGGGATCTGACCGGGCTTCCACGAAACCGGGCGCGCCCCCCGAAGGGAACGCGCCCGGTCATTCGCTGGTCGCTTTACCAGTCGCCGCCGCCGAAGTCGCCACCGCCGAAGTCGCCGCCACCACCGAAGTCGCCGAAGCCGCCGCCCCCGCCGAAGTCGCCGCCGCCACCGAAGTCGCCGCCGCCACCGCCGTCGGAGAAGCCCTCGGAGTAACCGGCGCCGTAGCCGCCGAAGCCGCCGCCGAGCATGCTGCCCATCATGGTGCCGATGAACATGCCGGTCATGACGTCGCCGAAGCCGCCGTAGTAGCCGTAGGCGTAAGGCTGGTAGGCCGGGCCCGCGTCGTAGTAGGGACGCCGCTGGCCGTCGACCATGACCTCCCGCATCTGCGGGTCGAAGCCGCGCTCCACGGCCTCCGCGTCGCTCGCGCAGGCGGGTACGTCGCGCACCGCGCCGCCGGGCGGCGCCCAGCGCACGTCACGTACGGACGGGCCGTGCTGCGGGTTGAAGAAGCAGGGCGCCCGCCGCTCGGGGACCGGCTGGTTGCCGACCTTGGCCTTCACCACGGCCAGCGCGTAGCGGCCGTCCTCCAGCGTCTGGGTCACCTCGCGAACCTGGTCGGCCCGCTGCACCGCCGCGAGCTGCGTCTTGGCCTTCTCGTAGGAGTCGAGCGCCTGCTGCCACTCGGTGATGTGCTGGCCGCTCTGGCCGGAGAGCGCGACGTCGGTGTCCAGCGCGGTGATCTCCTCGCCGAGCTTGGTGACGTCCTCCTCCACGGTCTGCTTGACCGCGGCCAGGTCCTTGGCGTCCTGGATGGCCTGCTTCTTCTTCTTGTTCTTGGAGTAGACGAAGTAGCCACCGCCGCCGACCACGACGAGCGCGCCCAGGGCGATCAGCGCGCCGCTGCCGCCGCCGCTGCCGCCCACCGGGCCGGAGTCGAGCGCGGCCTTCTTGCCCTCGGAGGCGAGGTTGATGCGCTCGACAAAGTCATTCATGCCGGACACGACGTCGTCGTGGTTACGCACCGCGAGCTGGGACAGCTTGTTGGTGAGACCGGCCTTGCCGAAGTTGGACTCCGCGAACAGGGAGTTGCCGTCGAGCACCGCCACGGTGACCCGGCCCCCGTTCTTGGCGGCCGCGGTGGCCGTGCCAAGGGTGTCGAGGTACTGCTTGGCGTTGGCCGTCGTCAATGTGCCGTCGGGCAGGGCCGCGACGTAGATGTCACTCTTGGAACCCTTCAACGTGTCGCGGATCTCGGACTGCTGGTCCGAGGTCAGCGGGGATCCCGACTGCACGAATAGCGGATCCTTCTTGTCCTTCCAATAGGACACAACGCTCGATGCGTCAGGGGGTGCGGCCGCCGCGTTGGCGGCAGGGGACAGCGCAAGGACGACGAAAAGACCGGCGATCAGAGCCGCGATCGCGGCCCCTGCTCGGCGCAGCGAATGGGTCATTGGCAGCAAGCCTCCTTCGCCCAGGATGACGAACGGGCACTCGACAAAGTTCCTCTACAGCGCACGTTACCCGTATGGAGTCGGTCGAGCGCGCGGCGTGGTCAAGGTTCCTGACGCCTCCGGCTCGATCAAGCGACATCAAGCGACATCAAGCGACATCAAGCGACATCAAGCGACCTCAAGGGACCTCAAGGGACCTCAAGGGACCTCAAGCATCGTCAAGCGTCCTTGATCTCGCAGATCGTGGCGCCCGACGTGACGGTCTGCCCGACCGCGGCGGTCAGGCCCGTGACGGTGCCCGCCTTGTGCGCGGTCAGTGGCTGCTCCATCTTCATGGCCTCCAGCACCACGATCGCGTCGCCCTCCGCCACCGTGTCGCCGTCGGTCGCGACGACCTTGACGATGGTGCCCTGCATCGGGCTGACCAGCGCGTCGCCGCCCGCAGCGGGCTTGTTCGCGCCGCCGCGTCTGGACTTCCTGGGCGCGGGCGGCGCGGAGCCTGTGGCGGTCGTACCGAGGCCGGAGGGAAGGATCACTTCGAGGCGCTTGCCGCCGACCTCGACCGTCACCGACTCCCGGGCGGCGGGCTCGTCGGCGGAGCCGTCGCCCGAGTAGGGCGGGATCGTGTTGTCGAACTCGGTCTCGATCCACCGGGTGTGGACGGCGAACGGCTCGGCGGTGAAGGCCGGGTCCGACACGACCGCGCGGTGGAAGGGCAGGACGGTCGGCATGCCGTCGATCTCGAACTCGGCCAGCGCGCGGCGCGAGCGCTCCAGCGCCTCCGTACGCGTACGGCCGGTCACGATCAGCTTGGCCACCAGCGAGTCGAACGTCTGCGGCACGGTCATCCCGGCCTCGAACCCCGAGTCGAGCCGCACCCCGGGACCCGACGGCGCGCGCATGACGGTGAGGGTGCCCGGGGCGGGTAGGAAGTTACGGCCGGCGTCCTCGGCGTTGACCCGGAACTCGATCGAGTGGCCGCGCGGCCGCGGGTCGGCGTAGCCGAGTGTCCCGCCGTCGGCGATGCGGAACATCTCACGGACCAGGTCGAGGCCCGACACCTCCTCGCTGACCGGGTGCTCGACCTGAAGACGGGTGTTGACCTCGAGGAAGGAGATCGTGCCGTCCTGGCCGACGAGGAACTCGCAGGTGCCCGCGCCGACGTAGCCGGCCTCGCGCAGGATCGCCTTGGAGCTGGTGTAGAGGGTCTCGACCTGCGACTCGGACAGGAACGGCGCGGGCGCCTCCTCCACCAGCTTCTGGTGACGGCGCTGGAGCGAGCAGTCGCGGGTGCCGACCACGACCACGTTGCCGTCGCGGTCGGCCAGGCACTGGGTCTCGACGTGCCGGGGGCGGTCGAGGTAGCGCTCCACGAAGCACTCGCCGCGGCCGAACGAGGCGGTCGCCTCGCGTACGGCCGAGTCGTAGAGCTCGGCGACCTCCTCCAGCCGGCGGGCGACCTTGATGCCCCGGCCGCCGCCGCCATAGGCGGCCTTGATCGCGATGGGCAGCCCGTGCTCCTCGGCGAAGGCGACCACCTCCGCCGCCCCCGACACCGGATCCTTGGTGCCGGCGACCAGCGGCGCGCCGACCTTCTGCGCGATGTGCCTGGCCTGGACCTTGTCGCCGAGCGCGGCGATGGCGGCGGGCGGCGGGCCGATCCAGATCAGGCCCGCGTCGATGACGGCCTGGGCGAAGCCGGCGTTCTCGGCCAGGAAGCCGTAACCGGGGTGCACGGCGTCGGCGCCGGAGCGCCGGGCGATCTCCAGCAGCTTGCCGATGTCGAGGTAGGTCTCGGCGGGGGACCGGCCGCCCAGCGCGTACGCCTCGTCGGCGATCTTCGCGTGCAGGGAGTCGAGGTCCTGCTCGGCGTAGACGGCCACGCTGCCGATCCCGGCGTCCTTGCATGCCCGGGCTATCCGGACGGCGATCTCGCCCCGGTTGGCGATCAGAACCTTCTGCACCGACCTACGTCCTTCCGACGCCCTTCCTCGACAAGGCCCGTCCTCCACAAGCACTGAACGGAGTTTAAGTGCTCGTTGTCGGCCGCCTCTCAGCGACCCAAGTACGCCCCGCCGTTCACATGGAGCACCTGCCCCGTCAGGTGCCGCGCACCCGGAGAGGCGAGGAACACAACACTGTCGGCGACGTCAGATGGGGTGCCGGGGCGGCCGTTGCGGGTGTTCTCGACGCGGGCCCTGATGCCCTCCTCGGTCAGGCGGCCGCGGAAGAACTCGGTGTCGACCACCAGGCCGGGGGAGACCACGTTGGCGGTGACGCTCCGGGGGCCTAGCTGGGCGGCCAGGTCGGCGGTCCACGCCTCGACGGCCGCCTTGGCCGCGCCGTACGAGCCGGAGCCCGTGCCGCGGGCGGCGATCGAGCCGATCGTGATGATCCGCCCGCCCTTGGCGAAGCGCGGCAGCAGCGCGGTCGTGACGAGCACGGCGGACAGCAGGTTGGCGTTGAGGTTGGCCAGCCATCCCTCGGCCACGTCCAGCAGGTCGTCGGACTGCCGCCGGTCGAGGTTGGTGTTGCCGCCCGCGTTGTTGACCAGGACGTCGACCCGCTCGGGCAGGCGGCTCGCCGCCACCTTCACGGCGGCGGGGCTCGCGGCGTCGAAGGGCAGGAAGTCGGCGCCGAGCCGGGACGCGGCCTCCTTCAGCACATGCTCGCGCCGCCCGGTGATCGTGACCCGGTCGCCCGCGGCGGCGAACGCCGCCGCGACCGCGTAGCCGATCCCGGTGCCACCCCCGGTGACCACAACCTCGCGCATGGCCGGCTGCTCCTTAGATCCGAATATTCCTCTGGAAGACCATAGCCGCTCGGCATAACAGGAGCGAGGCGCGAACGACGCGTCTATGTTGAGGGCGCTTTCAGTCGATCCAGGAGGTATGCATGAGCCAGAGCCTGCTCGGTGGCGACCCCGGGGAAATGCAGCAGATGGCCACCCAATTCACTCAGCAGTCCGAGGCGGTGCGCACCACGATGACCGCGCTGGACCGCGAGGCCGCCAAGGTCGGCACCGCTTGGACAGGCCCGGGAGCGGAGCGCTTCCAAGGGGCCTGGCAGAACTACCGGACGGCCTTCCAGCGCATGGCGGAAGAGCTCCAGGAGGCCTCTCGGGTGATCAACACCTACCGGGGCAACATCGAGTCCGCGACCCGCTGATTCTCGCGGAGGGGCCCCGGCCTGATCGCCGGGGCTTCTTTCGTTCAAGGACGACCAGGGCTTCTTTCGTTCAGGTCGGCAAGCTACGCTCTTCCGCCATGATCGGACGGACTCTCGCGGCGGGCGTGCTCGCCCTGCAGCTCACCTCGGCCCCCGCCCTCGCCGCGGTGCAGGCGGAGCGGGGAGCGCCCGTCGAGTGCAAGCCGCGCAAGGGGACGACGCAGCTGCCCGGCACCGAGCCGTGGGCCCAGCGAAGGCTCGACATCAAGAACGTGTGGCGCCTCACCCGGGGCGCGGGCGTGAAGGTCGCCGTCGTCGACAGCGGCGTCGACTACCAGCACCCGCAGATCCAGATCTCCAAGTTCATCGACATCACTCACACCGGCTACCGCGACTGCGTGGGGCACGGCACCGCCGTCGCGGGCATCATCGCCGGCCGCTACCTCGCCGGGGTCCCCTTCCACGGCGTCGCCCCCGAAGCCCAGCTCATCTCGGTGAAGCAGAGCAACAGCGAGGAGGGCGAGGTCGCCGACCTGGTCAAGGGGATCAAGGAGGCGGTGGACCGCAAGGCGGACGTGATCAACGTCTCGGTGCGGGCCGCCGACCATCCCGATCTGAGGGCGGTCATCCAGTACGCCCTGTCCAGGGACATCGTGGTCGTGGCCGCCGCCGGCAACATCACCAAGGAGGACGGGCCGCCCGAGCCCGCCTACCCCGCGGCCTATGACGGCGTGCTCGCCGTCGGCTCGGCCAGCACCGACGGCCGTCGCGCCGACTCCTCCAACACGGCCACGCCGGTCGGCGTGCTCGGGCCGGGCGTGGACATCACCGCCCCGTGGACGGGCAAGAGCTACATGCGCGGCCTGGAGGGCACCAGCTTCGCCGCGCCGTACGTGGCCGGGGTCGCCGCGCTCGTCCGCTCCCGCTTCCCCAAGCTCGACCAGGAGCAGGTACGCCAGCGCATCACCGCCACGGCCGACGGCTCGGTGGGCACGGGCACCGGAGCCGGGATGGTCAACCCGCTGCTCGCCGTCACCGCGACGCTGTCCTTCGACCCGGCCGGCGCCCCGGTGGTCGCCGCGCCTCCGCCCTCGCCGCTGCCCGCCGACGTGGTGGCCAAGGTCCCGGCGCCCGACGAGCACGCGACGAACATCTCTCTCCTGGTGATGGTCGGCGCGCTGGTCATCGCCGGCGTGGGGGCGGCCTGCGCCTTGCTCGTCCCGCTGGGTCGCCGGC
This sequence comes from Nonomuraea sp. NPDC050680, assembly GCF_040654555.1. Classification (NCBI taxonomy): domain Bacteria; kingdom Bacillati; phylum Actinomycetota; class Actinomycetes; order Streptosporangiales; family Streptosporangiaceae; genus Nonomuraea; species Nonomuraea sp. NPDC050680. The sequence continues at coordinate 240,915 of NZ_JBFAIF010000011.1, forward strand.
GCGGATGGCGTCCCGGTCGGCCGGCGGCCTGATGTCCTGACGGTTAAATGTCAGGTTGCGTCCGAAACTACTGATGCAAATGTGACAGGTTTGGTTGAATGTACTGCAGATCGCGTTTTGACTTGAAGGGAAAGAGATGCACCCTCTGCAGCCGGGTGATCCTGAGCGTTTAGGCGCTCACACCCTCTTTGGACGGCTGGACGAGGGGCCGCGAGGAGTCGCGTACCTCGGCAAGGAGTCCGAGGACGGACCCACCCGAGTGATCAAGCTGCTCCCGGCCGTTCCGGGCGCGGGTCCGCAGGACGCCGAGCGGTTCAAGGGCGTACAGCGCATTTCGAGCGTGTACGTCGCCAGGACTCTGGACGCCGGCATGCACGGCGAGCAGCCGTACATCGTGCGCGAGCACATCGAGGGCCGCAGCCTGGCCGAAACGGTGACGGCCGAGGGGCCGCTCGACGGCGACACCCTGGAGCGGGTGGCCGTGGGCGTGCTGACCGCCCTGACCGCCGTCCACCTCGCCGGGGTCACGCACCGCGGGCTCACCCCGCACAACGTGCTTCTCGCCGCCGACGGCCCGCGCGTGACGGACATCGACCTCGGTGAGGCCGTCGGCGAGCTGGGTTACCGCTCGCCCGAGCAGCTCAGCGGCCTGGGTTACGGCCCCTACGCCGACGTGTTCGCCTGGGCCGCGTCGATCGTCTTCGCCGCGACCGGGCAGCCGCCGTTCGGGCACGACGCCCAGGCGGTGCTCAACGAGGAGCCCGAGGTCGGCGCACTGGCCGAGCCGCTGCGCCGGGTGGTCCTGTCCGCGCTGTCCAAGGACGTCGCGCAGCGGCCGACCACCTACACGGCGCTGCTGCAGCTCCTTGGGGACAAGAGCGGGGCCGCCGCGCCGCGGGTGGGCGTCGTCGCCACCGTGCCGCCGCCGGAGCCGATCCCGGCGCCCCAGGACGAGCTCTTCCCGCCGCAGACCATCCAGCTCCCGCCGTTGCAGGTGCCGGTGGAGCACCAGCAGCCGCTCGAAGGGGTGCCGGTCCCGCAACAGACGTGGGGTCCGCCGCCCGTGCCGCAGCAGGGACCCACCTGGGAAGGGGCGCCCGGCGGGCCGCCGCAGGTGTGGCAGGTACCGGCCCAGGGCGGCGCGGCCGCTCCCCGGCGCAAGTCGTTCCCCATCGGGCTCGCCGCGGCGGTCACGGCCGTCATGCTGCTGTCCGGCGTGGGGCTGTGGGGTGCCGGTCACTACGCCAAGCTGGAGCCGGTCTCCAACTCCGCGTCGCAGGCCACGAAGGGTGGCACGCTGGCGATCGGCGGTGGTGGAGGTGACTCCTCCACGCAGCAACAGCAGCAGCAGCAACCCGGCCAGCCCGATCCGCAGCAGTCGCAGCCCGACGTGACGGTGCCCTGGGCGTCGGCCAGCCCCGACCCGACCGACGTGGTCCCGCTGGTGCTGCCGACCGACTATCCCTCGCAGGCGCCCACGGCGCCGGAGTTCAGCACGGTCCCGACACCGCAGCCGATCCTCACGCAGCCGGTGACCCAGCCGACGGTGACGCAGCCCGTCGCCCAGCCGACGGCGACGCAGCCCACCGCGAGCGCCTCTACCGAGCGCAAGGGCAGGAAGCGCCACACGCCGACGCCGACGCCGACCGAGTCGAAGCAGGAGCCGACGCCGACCCCGACGAAGACCAAGGAGCCGGAGCCGACGCCGGAGCCGAGCAAGACCAAGGAGCCGGAGCCGACGAAGACGACCGAGTCGCCCAAGCCGACGCCGACGAAGACCACTCAGTCGCCCAAGCCGACGCCGACGAAGACCACTCAGTCGCCCAAGCCGACGCCCACCAAGACAACCGCCAAGCCGACGCCGACGCCGCCCAAGACGAACCCCTACACGCCGACGCAGGTGTGCGGATCCGGGTTCAGCGTGCAGCGCAGCGGTTCATTCGCGGGCGGGGTGACCTACCAGCTCTACAACAGCGGCAGCGGTGAGAACTGCGTGGTCACCATGAAGACCGCGAACGTGGGTGTGAAGAGCCCGGTCAGCGCCACCCTCGACGTGCAGGGCGGGGGGAGCAGGACCGACTCCGGCAGCTACGAGTACTACGCCGGTCCGGTCAAGCTGCCCGCCAAGGGCAAGTGCGTGAAGTTCTCGGGCAGCGCGGGCTCCGGGAGCACCAGCGCCGGATACAGCAACTGCGGCTGAGACAGCGCGAAAAGCGGGGCCGGTGAGGAGCGATCCTCACCGGCCCCGCCGCTGTCCGGGGAAGTCCTCACCGGCTCCGGCCACTGTCCGGGGTCCTCACCGGCTCCGGCCGCTGTCTGGAGATCAGTCCTCCCAGGCGCGCTGGGTGCGGCGCATCCCTTCGAGCCGTTCGCCGGTCTCCCGGGCGTAGGCGTCCTGCAGCTCGTCCAGATCGCGCTTGAACGTGCCCAGCAAATCCTGGTCGCCGGGCACCATCCCGAGCCCTAGCAGGTCGCGGGCCTGCCGCTCGTGGTCCTCCTGGGCCGCGCGTACGGCCTCGACCACCTCGCGGCCCAGCTCTTCCGGATCCAGCCGCATGGCCCGGTGGGTGATCTGCACGTCGACCAGCCTGCTGTCGGCGTCCACGCGCGCGGAGACCGCTCCGCCGCGGCTCTCGCCCGAGCCGCTCAGCTGACGTAGCTCCCGCGTGGCGTTCTCGAGCTCGCGCATCGTCCGTTCGCTGGCCTGTACGAGCCGGTCGAGCTCCATGAGGCGGGGGTCAATGGAATCCATGCGCCCCACGCCACCGGCAGCAGGTTAACGAACGCCAATCGGGAGCCGTCCAGTCGTCTAACTGATCATTAAGACTGCCATGAGAGCGAGGAGACGAGACCCGACATCAGGAAGAATTTGTACATATGACAATGAAAGCGGCTGCTCCGGGGCAGGAGATCTACGTCACCTCCACGGCCATCGGTCACCTGCGGGATCGGGTGGACGATGAGCTGAAGGTGGCGTTGTCCTTCGTCAGGAGCCTGGTCGGCACGGTCGGGGTCGAGGCCCCGGGCTTCGGCGTACTCGGGGAGATGGTGCTGGGCGGCACCTACGACGGCATGTGCCGGTGGGCCGACAGCACGCTGGGCGAGGCGGAGAAGACGATCGACAGCTGGTCGGGGGCGCTCACGCAGGGCGAGCGCAACTGGCACACCGCCGAGAAGGCCAGCGCCGTGCGGTATCGCAAATGAGTTACAACGAAATGAGCTATAACGGCAACCTGCGGCACCCTGCCTACAACCCGCCCTCCACCGCGAACACCGGCTACTCGCCCTACAGGTATCCCGGCTACAACGCGCCCAACACCCCGGGCTACAACCCCTACAAGCCGCCCACCTTCGGGCCGCCTGCGCAGGTGCCGGAGCCGATCGGGCCCAAGGTGCTGGAGTCGATCAAGCGGCTGGGCCGGATCTCGGCTTGGCTGGTCCCCGCCGTGATCGTCGCGGGTACGGCCATCGCCAACGAGCCGGGCATGGCGCAGGCGGCCGCGAACTGGAAGAACGGCATCTCCAACCGGCTCGACGACGGGGTCAAGCAACTGCTGCCCCAGCTCGTCGCCGCGTCGCGCAGCGGCTGGATCGCCCTCGACCAGCAGGAGTTCGAGCGGGTCGTGTGGGTCTTCCACCGGGAGATCGGCGCGCTGCGCGGTGTGCTCGGCGACGTCGGCGGCATGGTCGACGAGGTGGCCGCCGGATACCGGAGCTACTGGGTCAAGCTGGCCACGCTGGGCGTGACCACGCTCACCCTGCTGATGTTCGCCAAGCAACTGCAGGCGTTCCCCCACACCAAGCTGTATGGCGGGCTGCTGGAGAAGTTCATCGCCTCGGGCACCAACGGCGCGGTGGCCGTGCTGACCTTGACGCTGGTGTCGGGTCTGCGCGGGGCGGGCGACGTCATGTCCACGGTGATCAAGAAGGGGCACCAGTTCGGCTACATCACGCCGAACGGCGCCGCCGCGATCGACTTCGAGCAGGCGACCATCAACGCCGCCAAGTTCCCCTCGTTCCAGGCTCCGGCCAAGCCCGGTCAGCTGCCTCCGGGCTCCGACAAGTTCGACTGGGTGGAGCCCAACCAGGAGACCACTTAGTAGGGGCGGTACCCGCCGCCCTGCGCCATTGAGGCGAGGCCCGGGTGGCCGTCAAGCGATCCATACCGCTTGTACGTGTATAGGACCCCGGCGATGATGTTGTCCACCGGCTCCAGGATCTGCTTGTGCCCGGGCAGGCTGTTGGAGTTGAACGTGGGCGGGATGGTCTGCATCAGTCCCTGCGATGGCACGCCGTTCTTGGCGTTGATGTCCCAGTTGTTGATGGCGCTCGGGTTGCCCCCGGACTCGTTGTAGATGATGGTCCAGATCTGTTGGATGACCTTGGGGTCGTTCGGGTCGAGATCCTGGATCTTGTCCAGCAGCCCCCTGGCCCGCAGCGTGTCGGCCATCTCCGGTGACTTGATGACCCGGAGGGCCTCCTTGATCCACTCGACCACTTCGGCCTTGGGCGCCGGCGCGTTGCCGGCCGAGGAGACGCCGCCGCTGTAGGCGTAGCCGGCGCCACCGCTCGCGCCGCCGCCGTCGCTGCCACCGGCGGCGGCCGCCGACTCCAGCGAGGTGCGCTTGTCGTCGAACGGTGTCCTGACCCACTCGACCTTGTGGTCGCCCGGCTCGAAGTCGGCCCCGTCCGGCTGGGGGACCTTGGTGAAGAAGCCGAACTCGCCGTCCGCGCCGAGCTCCTTGGCCAGCGCCTTCTTGGCGTCCTCCAGGTCGCCTTCGGCCTTCTCGACCAGCTTCTCGGCCTTCGTGACGTTGCCGCTGACGATCGTCGTCTTGGCCAGAGCGTCCTCGGCGTCCTGGGCGGTGGCTTTCGGGTTCAGCTTCGCGTACTGGGTCTTGTACTCCGCCGCGCGTTCGACCGCGTCCTGGCAGAGGGCGTTCACCTTGCCGTGGGCGTCCTCCAGCGAGGTGGCCGCCTTGTCAAGGGCGTCGGCGCAGGCCGACAGCGCGTCATTGAGACCGGTGCTCGCCCGCGGGTAGGCGGCCATGTGCTTGGTGAAGGCGTCGGCCGAGCCGCCCTGCCAGGCCTTGTCCACCTCGCCGACCGACTTGGTCAGGGAGTTGGTCGACCTGGTGACGTGACCGGCCGCCGTCCGCCACGCGTTCGCGGTGCTCCTGATCGCCTGCGGATTGCCGGTCACCTTGGCCAGGAGGGCGGCCAGCCGGCCACCCCCGGGCAGATCGCCGACGCCGCTCATCCGCCGGAGGCCTTCGAGGCCTTGCGCAGGTTGGTCTCCACCTGGTCGATGGCCTTCTCGACGTTGTTCAGGCGGCTCTTGCCCGCCTGCAGTTCGTCCTTGAGCGCCCGCCAGACCTTGTCGACGTCCGTGGCCAGGTCACCGGAGTCCTTGAGGTCACCGAAGGTCTTCGACGAGGTCCCCCCGGTCGGCGCGGTGGACTTGGTGCCCTCGAACGCGTCGTCCAGGTCGAGCATGTTGGCCACTTTGCGGGCCCGTCTTCCGCATTCTTCGAGCGCCTGGAAGTGCACGTCGACCCAGCCGCCGCTCATGGGACCCCCAGACGTATTGCTGCGAAGTGCACGAAACATGAGCATAGTGGACAGTTATCGAGGATGTCCTTGAGGAAGGAGAAACTGGTGGGGCAGCTGGAGGGCTACTCCGCGCGCTGGGCAGGTATCCGGCGCGGGGCCGAAATGGCGCGGGAGGAGGCCGATCACGTGCGCGAGGTGCGTGAGGAACTGCGTCAGGTGTTCGCCGCCGAGGGCCGGCCTATGGGTGACGACCAGTACGGCGCGGAGTTCGAGAAGAGCTTCCCCAACCGGACGAAGGCCATCTTCAAGGACTTCGACGACTACATCGACGAGCTGGAAGGTACCCGAGACGGGATGCACGTCAACGCCAAGACATACGAGGCAACCGAGATCGACACTCGGGGCTGACGTTCGTGGTCCTCGATGGGGTACCCGTGCCCGCTTGGGTCCGTCCGTGGGTGGGCTGGGTACTGGGAACGGACTGGCCCAAAGGCGATGAGGACGGTCTGTTCCGGCTCGCCGACGCGCTGGCGAAGGCGGCCCGGAGGGTGGCCGCCGGGGCCGACGGGGAAGGCATCCGGCTGTACGCCGACGGGTGGGACGGGCCCGCACTGCGGGCGTTCACCCGCAGGGTGTCCCGGGAGGTGGGCGGTCGCCAGGCGGCCCTGGTGAAGTCCCTGGTGGACCTGGCGTTCGCGTGCAACGAACTGGGCGTGCAGGTCCAGTTCACCAAGCGGATGATGCGGCTGGCCGTACTGCTGCTGGTGGTGCAGCTGGCGTGGCTGACGTGGGCGCTGGTGTCGCCCGCGGGCGGCCTGACGGTGCGGCTGATCGGCGTACGCGCGCAGGCGGCGCGGTGGACGGTGCGCCAGTTCGCCCGCCGGCTGATGATCAACATCGCGCTGTTCGGCGGGTTGCTCGGCGGGATGGATCTCCTGGTCCAGGGGACGCAGTCGCGCCGGGAGGGGGTGGACTGGCGGCAGGTGGGCTCGTCGGCGGCCACCGGAGCGCTGACCGGCGGGTTGCTGACCGCGCTGGCGTGGGCGTTCCCCACGCGGTCGCTGTGGATGCTGATGGGCCAGTCAGGGGTGGCGAACGCGGGCGCCGTGCTGGGCTCGGAGCTGTGGAGCGGTGACGGCTCGGTCGATTGGCTGCTGGTGCTGAAGGGCCTGTCGTCGGGCGTGGCGGGCGGCGCCGACGCGCATTGGGCGAGCTGGAGCCCGGACGGCGGCCACCCCGGGCCCAGGCCGCTGGACGAGCACGCGCGCTTCGACGACCCGGGCGACCCCGGCTCCCGGAACGGCACGGGGCCGGATGACGCGGAGGGAAACGGGCGGACGAGGCTCGCCGACGCCGGTGACCCTCGTGCGCCGGCCGACGGTGAGCACGCCCGGCCGCACCCGCAGGAGGAGCGGAACATCTTCCGGCGCAGCATCGACCAGCTGATCAACTGGGCGCGCCCGGGCGAGACCGGACCCGTCCGGCTCAGGGACCACGCGACGTTCAGCGAGAGCGCCCGGCGCGGCGTGGTCGCGCGCGAACGGCTGGCCGGCGCCGGTGGCGAGACGGTGAAGGTGGAGAAGGTCAGGCTGGCCGACGGCAGCCACGCCGTCGACAAGGAGTTCTCCGGGACGGATCGGCGCGACCGCGACCATCTCAGCTCGCGGCTCGGCCGCGCGGTCGGCGCCGACGTCGCCGCGACCCACATCGTCGGCGAGCGACGGCTGCTCATCGACTGGGTCGACGGCAAGCAGGTGCCGGTCCACCGCGAGCCCGATGGCAAGTGGCATCTGTCGCGTCTGCACAACACCCGCGAGGGGATCCTCCTCGGCCTGCTCGACGCGCTGACCGGCAACCACGACCGCTTCTCCCTGCGGCACGACTTCCTGGAGGGCACCGACGGCAGAGTCAAGGCCTACGACGGAGACAAGGCCTTCACCGGGCGGTTACCCGACACGAACAGCCCCTTCAGCCGCCACTTCTTCCGCGACAAGGGCGAGCTGGCCGACTGGGCGCCCAACCCGCTCAGCAAGGCCGACATCGAGGCGCTCCGGCCCCGCGTCGAGGCGCTGCGGGCGGAGTTCCGGGCGCTCGGGCACAGCGACTGGTACAACGACGTCGGGTTCGCCTTCGAGCAGATCGCGAAGAACGCCAGCGGCACGGTCTCGGTGCTGGACGCGCCTCCCGGGTCCGTGATCGTGGAGCCGCGGGCGGCGGGCCCGACGTTCGGGGAGCGGACTCGGACGTTCGAGGGAGCGACGCCGCCTCGCTCACCGGACCCCGCTCCGCACTCGTCGACCAGCGACACGGGCGACGGCATACGGGCACGCCCGGCACGTAGTTTCGAGTTCGACCCCGACTACCGCACTCCGCTCCTGCCGGTTCACGACCAGTCCGTCATGGCGCGGCTCCGGGGTGTGCTGACCAACGTCATCGACCCGGGGCAGGCGCTCAGGTCGAGCGAGTGGGCCCACCTCAGGCGGCAGGCGACCCCATGGGTGGTCGAGAGCCGTAACCCGCAGCATCCGGCGCTCGATGCCAGCGCGCGCGTGGAGGCGCGCCGCTTCGCGATCGTCGGCGACGAGGTCCGGCGGGTGACCGAGTTCACCATCAAGATCAAGTACGTGGTCGCGGACGGCATGACCCCTGACCAGGTGATGCAGCTCAAGTCCAACGCGCTCGACGGTGTGGACCTGTACTACAACCACCAGCACCGGCTCAGCGACGGCAGCCAGCTGCACATCCGGCTGGAGTGCCAGGAGGTGCACAACGCGCGGCCCGGCGATCGCGACGTGGTGACCTTCCGCGCCGCCGGTGGCCGCTCCGACATGCTGACCTGGTACGCGGACACCGACGCGCACGTGCATGCGCACGAGGTGGGGCATCATCTCGGGCTGGCCGACGAGTACCTCGACTACGAGGCGCCTGGCCGCAGAACGCTCACCGACCGGGGCATGGAGCCGGGCGACAATGTGATGGGCGACGCGCTCCGCGTGGGAGTGGACAACTTCGTGCTGCTTGACCACGCGGGACATGAGGTCCCGCCGCTGGTCGCGCCGCTCGACCACCACATGGTGCACCTCCACGACCTGGTGCCCGCCTCGCATCGGTTCGTCGAGGGGGAGGCCGGCTTCCGGCAGCCGGCCGAGGAGTGGACGCGGGCCGCCTACACGCCCGACCAACTGCGTCTGCCCGACCACGTGCGGGACCTGCTCGTCGACTTCCCGCACCGGAGCGGCGACCTGATCGACCACGTGCGGTTGCTGGACCGTGCCCACGCCCTGTTCGGAGACCGCGTCGCCCAGCGCCATCTCGACTACGTCCGCGCGCTCTGGGACGTCGGCCACACGCTCTACGGTGCCGTCCCCGATGCCATGACGATCCGAGATCTGTACCGCTTGTCCGGTCTGGTGACGCACCTTGGCTGGAGGCCGGAGCTGGGGCCGCTCGACGGAGCCTGGGTCAGGGCGCGGAGCGAGGCGGTGCTGGGCGGTCCTGCCAACGCGAGGATGATCGAGGGCCTGTCGAGGTTGCGGGAGTGGTTCACTTCTGCTGGCGGGCGGCCGGAGCCGGGTGAGACGGGACCTCAGGTCCTGCACAGGGCGGCCGGAGAGTTCTTCGGCGAGCCACCCAGTGAGGCCGGCGTCCGCCGCGCCGCCACCTTGTTCAGCCGCGCGGCGGAGCGCTCGCCCGTTCTGGCCGAGGGGTCGGTCGACCACGCTCGCGTCACCACCGAGCTGCGGAGCAAGCAGGCGGGGGAGTGGCAGGACGGCGCGTTCGGCGGCGACCAGTTCGCCCGGCTCGTGGAGCAGGTGCACGGCGACCAGGGATCCGGGCAGCCAGCCGGGCCGCCCAAGGCTCCTGGGGAGTCCCCGCATGCGGGCTCGCACAACAAGGGGCTGGCGTGGGACGCGCGAAGGGTGGGCGAGGCGGTCACCGACTGGGGGGCCAGGCCGCACGGGGGGAAACCGCACACCTTCCAACCGGACCATCTGGTGGCCGCGCGCAAGCGGACCCAGCCGGTGAACATGGGGGCACGTGACCCACGGGTCGCGGCCATCGAGCGTCGCGACATGACCGTCGAGGCACGTGACGGAGCGATGCGGCCCGTCACGGAGTACACCGTCAGGTTCGCCTACCGTTCCGATACGTCGCCGCTGGGCCACCTTGGCACGCGCGTGCGGGCAGGTCTCGACCGGTTCGTCAACGGCAGATACGTGCTGCCGGACGGCTCGGTGCTGCTCGTCCGGGTGGAGTTCGTACCTGCGGAACACCGCGGTGTGACGATCGGACATCGCGACGAGGCACCTGGCAGTAGGCCGTTCGACTTCCCCTACGAGGCGCCACACGTCGAGCTGGCGCTCAAGGTCCTCGATCAGCTGGGCGTGGACGACGTGCTCGGCCCACCGCGGACGGCCGAGGCCGCCTCGACCGAACCGGTTCCCCAGCCGGACGCCGTAGCCGCGCGCGAGCGGCCGACAGGGGACGCGCGAAGGGTGGGCGAGGCGATCACCGACTGGGGGGCCACGCCGCACGGGGGGAAACCGCACGCCTTCCAACCGGCCGATCTGGTGGCCGCGCGCAGGCAGGTCCAGCCGGTGAACATGGGGGCACGTGACCCGGGGGTCGCGGCCATCGAGCGTCGCGACCTGACCCTCGAACCAAGCGGCGGAGTGGTACGGCGCATTACCGAGTACACCGTCAAGTTCGCCTACCGTTCCGACATGTCGCGGGCGGACATGGGCTACTTCGGCAGGCGCGTGCGGGCGGCTCTCAGCCGGTTCGTCGACGGCAGGTACGTGCTGCCGGACGGCTCGGTGCTGCTCGTCCGGGTGGAGTTCGTGCCTTCAGAACACCGCGGTGTGACGATCGGACACCTCGACGAGGCACCTGGCAGTAGGCCGTTCGACTTCCACTATGAGGCGTCATATGTCGAGCTGGCGCTCAAGGTCCTTGATCAGCTGGGCGTGGACGACGTGCTCGGCCCACCGTAGACGGCCGAGGCCGCCTCGACCGAACTGGGCGTGGGGCGGTTCGGCCCGTTCTGGGTCACTGCGATTGTGGGGGCGTCAGGCGGCTCAGCCCGTTGTGGGTGACCGCGTACAGATCGCTGGACAGGGCGAGTGGGACGTCACCCAGCCGGGTCTCGCCGACCCGCTCGCCGTCCGGCAGGCGCCACAGTCGTACGGTGCCGTCGTCGCAGCCCACGGCCAGCACATCGGGACGGTCGGAGCCGTCGAGACCCTCGGGACCGATGAAGCGCAGGCACCGGACCGTGCCCGGGTTGCCTTCGAGCACGACGACGTCCTCGCCCGTCTCGGCGTCGCGCACCGGCACCAGCCCGTCATAGCTGCCGGCGGCGAGTACGGCCCGGCCGCCGACCGTGCCGAACGCCAGCGCGTACACCGGCAGCGGGTGCCCGTGCACCACCGACAGCGGCCGGCCTGTCGTCGCGTCCCAGGTCCTGACCACTCGGTCGTACCCGCTCGACGCGATCACGACCCGGCCGCCGACCCGGCCCGTGGTCAGGCACGTGACGCCTGCCGTATGGCCGGTCAGGCGGCGCAGCGGCCGGCCCGAGACCGCTTCCCAGGTCCTGACCGTCCCGTCCATGCCGCCCGAGACCAGCAGGTCGCCGTCGAGGGCGAGCGCGAGCACCTGACCGGTGTGCGGCGTCGGCACCGCGATCACGCCGTCCACCGGATGATGTACGCGGACGGTGCCACTGTCGGTGCCGCAGACCAGGCTGCCGCCGTCGAAGGCCAGAGCCGTGATGCCGCCGTCCCCGGAGACGGCGGCTGCGGACGTCTCGGGCAGGAAACCGCCGTCGGCCAGCCGCCAGAACCACGGCGTGCCGTCAGGGGAGCCGGCGGCCACAAGCGCCCCATCGGTGGCGACCGCGTCCGCGACGGCGCCGGTGAGCTCCCGCGCCGGAGTGCCATCGGCCGCCCAGACACGGACCCCATCACCGGCGGTCACCAGCCACTCCGACACGACACCGGCTCCGGTGGTGGCCCGCTCTTCCGGCGTGGCGGTGGTGGCCGGTCCCTCGGGTGCGGTGGGTTCCGTGTGCGCCGGTGGCTTCGGTGCGGTGGTGATGGCGGCGGTCCATCGGCCTGAGTGCCAGGTGGCCAGGAGCGTTCCGGTGTGCGGGGCATGGACGGTGACCCGGCCGTCCAGCGCGCAGGATGCCAGCGCCGGGCGCCCCGCCACGCTGAGGAAGGCCAGCCCGGTCACGCTCGCCTCGTGTCCCTCCAGTACGCGCAGCTCCTGCCCGGTGCCCGCGTCCCAGAGCCGGATCAACCGGTCGGAGCCCGCCGACGCGACGAGCCCGCCGGCGGCGGCGACCGCGTTCACCCAGCCCGTGTGGCCGGGCAGCGAGTGCAGGGTGCGGCCGTCTGACAGGTCGGTGAGCCGCACAGCCCCGTCGTCGGAGCCGGTGACCAGCAGCGTGCCATCGACGCACACCGCGTTGATCGAGCTCTCGTGCCGGTCCGCCAGCTCGCCCAGCGACCCCGCGGCGTCCCAGACGCGCAACACGCCGTCGGCGCCGCCTGTGTAGATCAGCCCACCGGAGGCGGTCAGTGCCAGGACCGGGCCGCCGTGGCCGGTCGTGGCGTGGAGCTGCTGCCCGGTGCCGGTGTCCCAGACCCTGATGACCAGGTCGTCGCCGCCGGTGGCGACGATCTCCCGGCCACCGGCCGTGCCGAGCGCGACCGCCCGGGTGGGCGCGTCGGTGACGGTGGCGGCGCCCAGGTCCTCGCCGTACGGCAGGCCGTACAGGCTGAAAGTGCGCCCGGGGCGGGACAGCGCGTACGCCGGTTGCCCGCCCACGGTCCCGAAAGCGGCGGCGGCCGGCGAGCCGGGATCCGGCGGCGGCAGCGCGCGGTCCGGGGCGGAGCGGTGGGCCAGCCGCGGCAACTCGTTCGCCGTCTCCCTGACGGCACCATCGCCGACCTGGTACACCAGCGCGTCGAGTATCCGCAGGACCGGCTCCAGCCCCAGCTCGCCGCCATCACGCCACCCGAACAGCAACGACCCGGCCGGCCCACCGTCCGGACCGCCCTCACCATCCGGACCGCTGCCACCGTCCGGACCGCTGTCACCATCCGGACCGCGATCACCGTTCTCGGCGCCTTCGGCGGACCCCGCGACCTCGGTGGTGACCACGGTCACCTCTCGCAGTGCGGAGCCCGGCAGCGGCGTGGGCGCCGCCACGTCAGGGAAGCGCGCCGAGCGCAGGGCGTCCAGGAGCCACGGCCACACGGCCGGGTCCAGCTCGGCGGTCCAGGCCCGGACCCCGCCTGCTCGCGCGTGCTCCAGCCGGGCCCGCCCGTCGGCCCGGACCGTCAGGTCCACCGTGCCGGGGAAGGACGTTCCGGTCAGCCGGTAGCGCACATGTGACACGGGTGACAACCTACGGCGTGTCCAGGAAGGCCGTCTGGATCAGGCGCGCGCCCGACCTCCGGTCCACGTAGAAGCCGCGGCCCTGCGGGAGCGGCTGCGGCCGTACGTTGCCGAACAGCGCGCCCTCGTCCTTGTTGCCCGACATGATCAGCGCCGGACTGGCCATCTCCTTGAGCCGCTGGACGGCCGGGTCGAACATGGACCGGCTCGCGCCACCCATCTGGCGGGAGATGATCAGGTGCAGCCCGATGTCGCGGGCCTGCGGCAGCAGCTCGGCCAGGGGCGCCAGCGGGTTGTTCGAGGTGGCGACGAGGTCGTAGTCGTCCACGATGATGTACAGGTCGGAGCCCTGCCACCAGCTGCGCTCCCTGAGCTGCTCCGGCGTGAGGTCCGCCGGGGGCAGCCGCTTGAGCAGCGCGGTGCGGGCGTCCTGGATCAGCTCGGCCGCCGCGGTGCTGGAGGCCGCGTATCCGATGCGGTGCTCGGTGACCGCGGTGTCGAGCAGGGCGCGCCGGTAGTCGAGCACGATCATCATGCATTCCTTGGGCGTCTTCCTGGCGACCAGGCCCTCCATGATGAGCTTGAGCACGTTCGACTTGCCGCACTCGGTGTCGCCGAACACGACGAAGTGCGGGTCCACGTCGAAGTCGATCGCGACCGGCGCCAGGGCGGCCTCGTCGATGCCGATGGCGATCCGGTTCGGCCCGGTGAGTGCGGGTTCGGGCAGCGCCGCGGCGGGCAGCAGCGACGGCAGCAGCCGCACGGGGCGGGCGGCGGGACCCTGCCAGGAGGCCCGTACGACCTCCACCAGCGACCGCACACCGGCGGAGAGGTCGTCGGCGCCACGCACCCCGTCGATGCGCGGCAGCGCGGACAGGAAGTGCATGCCCTCCTTGGTCAGCCCGCGTCCGGGCACACCTTCCGGTACGGCCAGCGCCGCCTTGCGGCTGACCTCCGACTCGTAGGCGTCACCGAGCTTGAACTCCAGCCGGGTGCCGAACAGGTCCCTGATCCCCGCGCGGAACTCCGACCACTTGTTGGTGGAGGCGACGATGTGGATGCCGTAGCCGAGCCCTCGGGCCGCCATGTCGGTGATGACCCCTTCCAGGGCCTCGAACTCCTGGCGGATGGTCAGCCAGCCGTCGATCAGCAGGAAGATGTCCCCCCAGCCGTCGCCCTCGTACTCTCCGGCGGCCACGAGACGGCGGTAGGTGGCGATCGAGTCGATGCCGCTCGCGGCGAAGTCGCGCTCGCGCTGCTGGAGGATGGCGGCGATCTCCGCGACGGTCCGGCGTACCCGGTCCGCGTCCATGCGGGTGGCCACGCCGCCGACGTGCGGCAGGCCGTCCAGGGCGGCCAGCGCGCCACCGCCGAAGTCCAGGCAGTAGAACTGCACCTCGCGCGGCGTGTGCGTGAGCGCCATGCTGGTCACCAGCGTGCGCAGCACGTTGCTCTTGCCGCTCTGCGTGCCGCCCGCGACGCCGACGTGGCCGGCCGCGCCCGACAGGTCCAGCCAGTACGGGTCGCGACGCTGCTCGAACGGCTTGTCGATGATGCCCACGACCCCCGCGAGGCGACCCCTGCCGTCCCAGCCGGGCGTGGACAGGCCCAGCTCCGGAGTCACGGACAGCGGCGGCAGCAGGTGCGCGAGTGTCGGCGGCTCGCCGAGCGGCGGCAGCCAGATCCGGTGCGCGGCGGGGCCCTGACCGGCCAGACGCTGGACGACGATGTCCAGCAGGCTGCTCCGCGGCCCCCGCTCCTCCTCCGGCTTGGCGACCTCCTTGGCCGGCTCCTCCACGACCGGGAGCGGCGCGTAGCCGGGGCCGTACTCGACGACCTGGCGGATCGTCGTGTCATCGCCCTCGGCCGCCGTGCCACGGGGGTCGCTCTGGTGGGGGCCGGAGACGTACGCGGCCTTGAACCGGGTCATGCCGGTCGTGTCGAACTTGAGGAAGCCGTTGCCCGGCGCGGACGGCAGCTCGTAGGCGTCGGCCACGCCGAGCACGACGCGGCTCTCCATGGCCGAGAACGTCCGCAGGCCGATCCGGTAGGACAGGTGCGTGTCCAGGCCGCGCAGCCGGCCCTCCTCCAGCCGCTGGGAGGCCAGCAGCAGGTGCACGCCGAGCGAGCGGCCGAGCCGCCCGATCATCACGAACAGCTCGATGAACTCCGGCTTGGCCGACAGCAGCTCGCTGAACTCGTCCAGCACGACGAAGAGCGTCGGCATCGGCGCGAGCGCGGCGCCCTGCTCGCGGGCCCGCTCGTAGTCCCGCAGCGAGGCGTAGTTGCCGGCCGAGCGCAGCAGCTCCTGACGGCGCACCATCTCACCGTGCAGCGCGTCGTACATGCGGTCGACCAGCGGAAGCTCGTCCTCCAGGTTGGTGATGACCGCGGAGACGTGGGTGAGCGTGTCGAGCCCGAGGAAGGTGGCGCCGCCCTTGAAGTCGACCAGGACGAAGTTGAGTATCTCCGACGAGTGGGTGACGGCCAGGCCGAGCACCAGCGTGCGCAGCAGCTCGCTCTTGCCGGAGCCGGTGGCGCCGATGACCAGGCCGTGCGGGCCCATGCCGCCCTGCGCCGACTCCTTGATGTCCAGCTCGACCATCCGGCCGTCGGCGCCCAGGCCGATGGGCACCCGCAGCCGGTTACGACCCGCCCGTGGCCGCCAGGTCAGCGCCGGGTCCAGCCGCGTGGGGTCGCCGATGCCGAGCAGGTCGGTCAGCGTGGTGTTGACCGCCAGCACGTCCTCGACCTCGCCGCCGCTGGTGGCCGAGGCGCGCAGCGGCGCGAGCTGTCTGGCCAGCCCCTCCGCCCGCAGGTAGTCGAGCTTGTCGGGGTTGCCGAGCCGGGTCTTCTGCTCCTTGCCGGCGTGGTCCAGCTTGATCATGTGGAAGCCGTCGGGCTGGATCTCCAGCCGCAGCATGGCCTTCTCCTCCACCGGCCCCGTGGCCCCGGACAGGTCGATCACCGTGACGCCCTGGATGGCGTCCGTGCCGAGCTGCGAGTCGTGGGGCACGTGCCCGCCGTCGACGATGAGCACGTGGTACGGCAGGGCGTCCGCGGGCGAGCCGGGCCGGAACCTGGCCCGCTCCTTGAGCTCGGCGCCCACCAGGCGGTCCAGCTCGCTCATGTTCTCGGCCATCAGCCGTACCGGTCCGGCGGCGTCGACCTCGTCGGGGTGCAGCGCGTGGGGCAGCCACTTGACCCAGTCCCAGTGGCCCATCCACTCCTGGCCGGCGCACACCATGATCCGCAGGTCGTCCGGCGAGTGGAACACCGCCATCTGGCCGATCATGGCCCGCACCAGCTCCCGCATGGCCGCCGGGTCGCCGCTGAGCTTGATGCGCGCGAACGAGCCCAGCGCCACCGCCACGGGCAGCTCCGACACCGTCGCGTGCGCCCTGACGAACCTGCGCAGCGCGCCGGCCGACAGCGCGTCGAGGTCCTCCACCGGCTTGGAGTCCGGCGGGATGAGCTGGATGGCCAGCTTCTGTACGCCGGTGCCGAGCCGTACCGTGCTGAAGTCGTCGTCGCGCGGCCGGCGTTCCCACAGGCGGGGGCCCATCGCGATCCACCAGAGCGCGTCGGGCTCGGGGCCGCTCCACTCCAGCGCCTCGCGCTGCTGCTTGGCGGCCCGCCTGACCTTCTTGCGCACCTGCGACAGGTAGCGGAAGTAGTCGCGGCGGGCCCCGTTGAGCTTGTGCTTGCGCTCGCCCGACTGGCGGCCCATCTGTCCCAGCGTCATGCCGAGCATGGAGACCGCGAACATACCGCTCGCCACGTACATGATCGGGTTGGAGTTGCCGCCCGCGGTGAACATCAGGGCCATCGCCGCGGCGCCCGCCACCATGGGCAGGTACGTGAGCACCAGCATGAAGCCCTGCCCCTGGACCTCGGGGATCTCAGGGGGCGATTCGAGCAGGATCTCCCCGCGCGGCGGCTTGGGGCTGGGACGGCGTTCGGGTCGCCGGACAACGACAATGCTCACCGTGGGATGGTCCTCCGTATCGGTTGCTGACCTTCTTACCAGAAGCGACCCGATATGTTCTCTCTTGTCCATGATGCTTGTGGGACGGAGTCCAGCCATGGGATCGATGGTCCACGGACCGGCCGTTCAGGGGCCGTATCCGCAGGGTCCCCCGCGCCTGCCAGGCCCGCCGCACCTGCAGGGACCCCCGCATCCGCAGGGACCCATGCAGGTGAGCTCGCTCGCCCAGGTGCATGTGCCGCTGCCCGCGCTGTGCCACGTGACGATCGTGGGACCGCGGCGCAAGGCCGACCTGGCGCTGCCCGCCGACATCCCGCTGCCGCACGTGCTGCCCGGCCTGCTGCGCGCCCTGGACGAGCTGGGCGGCGAGTCCGCCGCCGCGCCCGGCTGGACGCTGCAGCGGCTCGGCGGCTCCCCGCTCGACCTGGGCCAGAGCCTCGGCGCGCTGGGCATACTCGACGGCGAGGTGCTCTACCTGAGGCCGCGCGAGGCGATCCTGCCGCCCGCGCTGTACGACGACGTGGCCGACGTGGTCGCGACCGGAGTCAAGAACTCCTCGGGCACCTGGGAGACCAAGCACACCCGGATGATGGGCGCGAGCGGCGCGCTCGGCCTGCTGGTCCTGGGCGCGCTCGCCCTGGCGCTGTCCGGAGCGCCCGCGCTGGTCGTCACGGTCGTGGCCGGGCTGATGGCGCTGGTGGTCGTGGCCACCGGCGCGGCCCTGTCGAGAGCGGTGGGCGACTCCCTGGCGGGTGCCCTGATCGGGCACGGGGCGCTGCCGTACGGCTTCATCGCGGGCCTGTTCGCGCCGGCCAGCCGCGGCACCCTGGCCGGTATCGGTGCTCCCCACCTGCTGGCCGCGCTGGCCTGCACCGCACTGGTGGCCACCATCGCGGGCGCGCTGATCTCCGACGGCGTGCCGGGATTCCTCGGTACGGCCATCGCCACGACCTTCGGGGCGATAGGCGCGGCCGTGGTCATGGTGTGGGGACCGTCACCCGCGGGAGTGGCCGCGGTGACGGTGTCGATCCTGCTGGCGTTGAGCCCGCTGGTCCCCACGCTGTCGTTCCGCCTGGCCAAGGTGCCGCTCCCGGCCATGCCCACCACCGCCGAGGAACTGCGGGCCGACAACCAGCGCCTGAACAGCGCGGCCATCCAGGAGCGGACCGTCATCGCCCAGCGCTACGCCACCGGCATGATCATCGCGATCGGGCTGGTGGCGCTGGTCTCCGAGGTGCTGCTGGCCACGTACGGCGGCTGGATCGCCTCCCTCATGACCGGGACGCTCGGGTTGACGCTGATGATGCGGGCCCGGGTCTTCCGCGGGGTACGCCAGCGGCTGTGGCTGATCACCGTCGGTCTGACCGCCTTCGGCCTGCTCGCGCTGACCCTCGGCCCGAAATCCGGCGTCATCGGCGCCGTGGCCGTGGCGATCGTCATGTTGTGGCTGGCACTGACCGCCGTCGGCATCGGCCTCTGGCTGCCCACGGGCAAGCCGTCGCCGTTCTGGGGCCGCGCGGCGGACATCGTGGACGTCATCCTGATCGTCGAGCTCTTCCCGCTCGCGCTGGGCGTTCTCGAGGTCTATTCCTGGGTGCGCGGTTTGTCCGGGTGATAGGTTGCTGCGCGATTTAACAATGTTGTGAGAGTGGAGTGAAGATGCAGGAGTTTGGGGACTTCGCGAACATCGACATCGAGAAGCTTCTCAAGGGCGCGGACGAGCAGTTCGCCCGCATCGAAGAGCTCCAGAAGAACATGACCGACCTCGTCGGGCGGGCCCAGGACGACGACGGCCTGGTCACGATCGCGTACGGCAGCGAGGGGCTGCGCGAGCTCCAGCTGCATCCCAAGGCGATGCGGCTGAGCTCGGGCGAGCTCGCCGAGCTCATCAAGGAGCAGCTCCAGGCCGCGACCGCGGACCTGCAGCACCAGGTCACCGAGGCCATGGGCCAGGCGTTCGGCGACGAGGACAACCCGATGAAGTACGTCGAGGACCCCGACGCCGCCCTGAACAAGATCAAGGAGGCCGAGTCCGCCTACAACCGGACGTTCGAGGACGTCATGGGCGAGCTCGACCGCATCCGCCGCCGCCTGGACCTCTGAGCGTCGTCTAGGCGTCCTTCTTCATCCCGAGGGGCTGGCCGTCCTTGCCGATCCTCGGCAGGTTGGGGATGTAGACCTGCTCGAACGCCGGCGTCGACTTGGGGTCGGTGGGCGTGACGGCCTTGTTCATGTTCTGCGAGGCGCTCTGGCTCAGGTACATGGCCGCCGCTCCGGCGACGCCCGCAGCTGCCAGGTAGACCTGCAGGCCGCTGCCCGCGATTGACCTCAGTGTGGCGAGCGCCGCCCCGCCAGAGAGGCTGGTGGCGAGCTCCGTCGCCACGGTGGTGGGAGGGAAGAGCTTACCCGCGGCGCTGGCATGGGAGAGGGCGACCAGGACTGTGGCTACGGACAAGCCGGCCACGGACATCTGGAAGGAATGCTTGGCGAGCTGGTCGAGCGCTCCCGCGAGCCCTTCGTAGGATGGCGAGCTCTTCTTGGCCTCGGCGGTGAACTTCTTCACCGCGCTGTCGACGTCCGGCCGCGCCATCTTCTCCCAGTCGTCATGGTCGATGGTGTCCAGGGCCGAGTCGATGGACGCCGCCGCGTTGTTGACCGTCGTGGTCATGCCGCGGGTGTTCCTGGCCGCTTCGCGGATGTCGCTGGGGCTGGAGTACATCGTGCCGATCATCGTCCCGGCGAACTTGCACATCGTTTTGAGTGCGGGATTGGATGGCAGGACCGCGCCATAGAGGCACAGACCCATCGCCACGGAGTAGTAGGTCGTCCCGTTCGAGTAGAAATCCATGTCGCCCCTGAGATCAATTCTTCGCGGTGCTCTTGTCGTTGGCCTGACGGACGATGCCGGCTCCCTGCTGGAGCTGCTCGTCCCAGGCGCCCAGTTGGTTCTTGGCGCTCTTGAGATAATCGGCGGCCGACGAGCGGGCCGAGTGGTACGCGGGGGTGAACGCCATCGCGCCCATCAGGCCGAACCCCGGGAAACCGATGTCGATGTTCCGGGCGGTGTTCTCCGCGGCGCCCATGTGGTCGCCCGGGGTGTCGCCGTTGCCGTCTTTACTCGGTCCGATCTTCTTGCCGAGCTTCTCCATGACCTCGGGGCGGGCCTTGCGCCAGCCGCCGCTAACCCCGCTTCCGGCGAGTTTGTCGTCCTTCGCGGTGCCGCCGGTGTCCTTGCCGCCTGTCTTGCCCCCCTTGCCCCCCTTGCCCCCCTTGCCATCTGTCTTGCCGTCGCCCTGGTCCTGGCCGCCTCCGCCACCGCCGCCTCCGGAGGGGATGGACGGCGTGTCGCCGCCTCCGGTGCCGGGGGTCTCAGCGGAGGGAGTTTCCGGGGTCGGGGCAGCCGGCAGGTCGGTGCTCGGCGTTTCGGGGGTGGGCGTTTCCGGGAGGCTGGAGCTCGAGTCTTCGGGGCCGCCATCGGCCGGCGGGTCCGTCGAGGGAGTCTCGGGGACGGTCGTGTCGTCCTGGCCGCCGGGCTGGCTGGGGTCGGTCTGGCCGGGATCGGTCTGGCTCGGGTCGGTTTGGCTCGGGTCGGTCTGGCCGTTCGGGTCGGTCTGCGGGTCCGCGGGGTCTTGCTGGCCGTTCGGGTCCGTCTGGCCTTGGGGGTCGGTCTCGGAGCCGGAGGGGTCCTGCTGGCCGTCGGAGGTGCCGGGGTCGGTCTGCTGCGGGTCCGAGGTGTCGCCCTGGTCACCGGTGTTCGACTGGTCGCCGGTGTCAGTGCCGTCCTGGTCGCTGGGATTGTCCGGGTTCCCGGTGTCGTCCTGGCTCTGCGGGGCGTCCGGGTCCTCGGTCGCGTCGTCCGAGGCGTCGGGGTTGTCCGGGTCGCCGCTCGCGTCGGCGTCCGAGGGCTCCCACGCCGGGTCTCCGTCGGCGGCCTGCGGATCGACCGAGCCGGGCTCGCCGTCGGCCACGTCGCCCACCGACTCGGGCCCGAAGCTCAGCTGGTCGGACTGGATCTCGGCCACCGTCGGATCCCCCTGGCCGTCGGCCGGCCCCACCTGATCCGGCGGGATCTGGTCGTTGGCGGGTCCTGCCTGGTCGGGCGGGATCGACGGATCGTGGACGGGACCCGCCTGATCCGCCCGCGGAGAGTCACCGCCACCGCCACCCGCGGTCAGGACGGTCGTCGCGCCGTCGACCGAGCCGGGGAGCGCGGTGCCCACCTGGATCTCACCCGGCCCGTCCTGCGGTGAGGAAGAGCTCCAATTGAGCAGGCTGTCGATGCTCGGCCGCCCCATGCTCCCGAATTCGGCCACCCTGTCGCCCTCCCAGCAATCAACACAGAAGCGACAAAAGCGTAGCCGTGAGGCGGCTGAGCCGTACAGGTTGTGAGCTTTACGACGAGCCGCGACCCCAGGCCAGTAGCCGAAGTCAGAAATCGCCAGGCCGCCTACCTGCGCGTTTACCTAAAAGTCGCCTAACGGTGATCTAGCCGTTATGTTAAGTATCTGTTATTTCTGGGGCAGATGGGGGCTAGCATGCCATTTGATGTTGTTTGCGGGGGTACCCGGGTTGACCGTACCTACGGCGCCGCCGTACAGAACCAGACCTTGTTGACCTGGAGGTCCAATGGCAACACTTATGGGTACCGCGCCCACGAAGCTCATCAAGGCCGCAGGCCAGTGTGAGACCACCGCCCAGTACATCGAGGGCATGCGCCAGCGGGTGCAGACCATCAAGGGCGACCTGATGGCCGCGGGCTGGAAGGGCGGCGCCTCTCAGCAGTTCGGCAAGGCGCTCGACGCTTGGGATGTCGACTTCCAGCAAGTCATCAAGATCCTCGAGAGCATCTACGACAAGCTGAACATGGGTGCCGGCGTGTACTCCACCGCCGCGCAGCAGAACATGGACGTCTCCAGCGGACTCAACTCCGCGGGCGCCGGCGGTCGTATCGACTCGCTGATCAACGCGTCGAGCTAAGCCCCCCAGTACGTAAGTAGGACGGAGACACTCATGGCCGACACGTTCACCCCAGAGGACTACACCTACGCCCACTTCCCCAACATGGAAGCGGCGTACGAGCAGCTGAAGTCGATCGTCACCGAGCTGGACCGGGTGACGGACGATCTCTACAACGACGTCAAGACCACCCTCGGCACCGACTGGGAGGGTGAGGCGAAGACGTTCTTCGACGGCAAGAAGGCCCAGTGGGACGCCCTCGAGGTGGAGATGGGCAAGCAGCTGTTCGAAGCGGCCAAGGCCGTCAGCATCGCCAAGGGCAACTACGAGAACGCTGAGCGGCGCAACATCAGCATCTGGACCGACTAGAAGTCCGTTGCGGCGATCGTGCCTCCCTCGGCCGGTGCCTATAAGCGCCGGCCGGGTTCCTTTTTCTGTGGGGGGATGGGGATGACCCAGAAGGACGCAATGGAGGGGCAAGACCCTCTGTACATCGATCCTGATCTGTTCGACTCGGGACCGGGGCGGGAGCATTCCCCCACCCAGATGCGGGCGATCGCCGAAGAGCTCAAGTCGTACCTCGGCGGTATGACGGGACCCGGCTCGGCGGAGGGCTACACCAACGGCTCCGTGAACGGCATCCTGGACCACTGCCAGCTGTCCGAGGCGCAGATCGGTACGTGGCACGATGCCAGCGCCTTCAGCCAGACTGTCGGCGCCAACAGCGGCGGCAAGAAGTTCGCGCAGGTTTATAAGGAATTCGTCGACGCCTACAAGGACGTGTGCGCTGCCGTCGAGGCGAGCGCCGCCAACCATGGCGCCGGTGACAAGGCCAATGAGGGCAAGGGCTGATGGCCGAGGGCAAGGGCGGCAGGCAGGTCGTCGTCATCCTGTCGTTCGACAAGATGCCAGAGGGCGGGACGGTAGACGCATCCAAGGACGAGATCCTGACGATGCTGAACAACACCCAGCCCACCCAGATCGAGGATGCCGGGTTCGCCTACGAGAAGGCGTCGAGCGCGATCGAGTCGGCCGTCAACGCGCTGGAAGAGCACGCGGGCAAGATCCTCACTGTGTGGAAGGGCCCCGACGCCGGCAAGGCGCGCCACGCGCTGCAGATGCTGCACGCCTCCGGCGGCGAGCTGTCCACCAAGCTGGAGATGATGGGCTCCGCCCTGCGCCAGTACGCGGGCTACCTTCCCGAGACGATCGCGAAGGTCGAGGGCATCTCGGCGAACAAGAGCTCCCAAGGCGACGTCCCCAGCTCCGAGATCATGGTGGACGAAGCCGCCAACGCGAAGGCCGCGAAGGCCGCCGCGGACCGCGAAGCCCAGCAGGCGATGCAGGAGCTCAACAAGAAGATCGTTGATCTCTACACTCTGCAGGTCCCGCACGACGTGTCCTATGAGCTGCCCGCCGTCACGATTCCGGGCGGTACGGGCGGTACGGGCTCTTACCGCGACCCCGGATACCCGACCGGCAAAGGCATCAACGCCGGCGGGAACGGGAACGGCGGGAACGGGTCGCCGGACGGCTACAGCGGTTCTTCCGGAGACACGGGCTCCACAGGCAGCGGTGGTACGGGCTCCGACGGCTCGCGAGGCGGCAGCACGGGCGGCCCGGGCTCCGGTGACCAGAACGGCTCCGACTCGGGCGGCAAGCCTGGCTCGGACACCGGCAACGGCCAGGACGGTAACGGCCAGAACGGCAGCGACCAGAACGGTGGCGACCAGAACGGCAACGGCACCGGAGACCAGAGCGGCACCACGCCGGGCGACGGCACCGGCAGCCAGGATCCCTCGCAGACCGGCGACTCCGGCAAACAGGACCAGACGGTCCCGCCGGTGCTCGGCCAGGACGACAAGACCAGCAGCGACAACCCCAAGGGCGGCCTGGACCCGAACGGCACGGAAGTGTCGTCCTACTCGCCGACCACGCCGGTCATCACCCCGACCGGCATCACCCCGACCGGCAATCCGGTGAGCACCATCGCCCCCAACCCGGTGGGTGTCCTGTCACCCACCGGCACGCCCAGCGTCCCCTCGGTGCTCGGCTCGCCGAACGGCGCCATGGGCGCCCCGGGCCAAGGGCTCGCGGCGGGCATGCGGACCTCGGCGAACGGCATGTCCGGCATGCCGTTCATGCCGATGTCCGGCGCCGGCGGGGGCCAGGACCAGGGCGACTTCGAGCGGATGACCTGGCTCCCCGCGGACAAGGACGACTGGAACTCAGCGCACGACGTGACCGACCCGGTCATCTGCTGACCGCGCGACAAGGAGTGGGATGGGCGACTCGGGGCAGAACTCCAGCCAGGCGGCCCAGCTTGCGCAGTTGCAGAACGGCGGGCGGCTGCCGACGATGTCGCCCGGCGTCTCATTCAAGGCCAGCGCGCTCAGCAGCAACAGCGAGTCGATAGACAACCACGCTGGGATCATCTCCGCGTTAGAGGGCAAGACGGAGAACCTTCGTGTACAGTGGCCGCATTTCGGTGTGGTCGGCCTCGGCGTCAGCAGTGTCCACGAAAAGGCGATCGAACGTCAGGCGGACGCGCTGGCCAAGGGGCGCAAGGCGCTGGAGAGCTGGAAGACCGCGCTCAAGCAGGCATCCAAGAACTACCAGGCGGCCGATGATGCCAACGGCGACCAGCTCAAGAACATCGACTTCGACCCGAACAGCCTCGGCGGCGGGCCCAAAGGCCTCGGCAATCTCGGGAACCTCGGCAACCCCGGCCTGCCGAACGGCGGCGCCGGAGTGCCTGATCTGTCCGGCATAGGCAAGCCGCCGGGGACCGACACCGGTCTGCCCAAGCCGGACCTTCCCTCGACGGATCTTCCGAAGACCGACCTCCCGAAGACCGATCTGCCGTCGAGTGATCTCCCTTCGACGGACCTGCCCAAGACGGACCTGCCATCGTCTTCCCTGGGGAACCAGGCCGACATGAAGGTGCCGAGTATCGACTCGGCGCTCAACGGCCAGCCGAAACTGCCCGACCAGAAGATGCCCGATATCGACAGCAAGCTGCCCGACGGGACGAAGCTGTCCCAGTTCGACCCCAACTCGCTGAACACCCCGCAGGTCAAGAACCCGGACCTCAGCAACCTGTCTCCGGACCTGAACGGTTCCACCACCAGGACCGGCCCGGGGGTCGGCACTGGCGGCGGCACCGGCACCGGTACCGGGTTCGGCACGGGCATCGGCGGAGGCACGGGTGCGGGTGCCGTACCGGCTGGTCTGCGAGGTCTGAACGGTTCGAGCGGGATGTCCGGCATGCCGATGATGCCGATGATGCCGATGGGCGGTGCCGGGGCCGGTGGCGACAACGAGAAGGAACGCGAGAACGCGCTGCTCGGCGAGGACGAGGGCGTCTGGGGCGGCGACGATGAGATCGCGCCTGAAGTGATCGGGCGGGATTCCAGATGAGTGAGCTAGGCGCGGGCCTCTACCTGACGGCGGCGGGCACGGCGTCCGCCGCAGCCCTCGTGATCCAGCAGCCCTGGGCCTTCTATGTCGCCGCCGGCATCGGCACGCTGGTGTCGAACCCCGGGGCGATGGCGGACGCCGCCAAGGCCTGGCAGAGCATCGACCACGCCGGACTGATGTCCGAACTGGACGAACTGGCCGACGGGCTGGACCACCTCAAGAAGCAGCTGAAGACCTCGGGCAAGTGGGATGGCGGGGCCTTCGACACCTTCGAGGGCATCCACACGGCCTTCAAGAACGGGGTCAAGACCCTCAAGGAGACGCGTAACGACACCGGGGAGGCCGTCAACTCGGCGTCCAAGGCTTACTACGTCGGCGCCGGGGTGGCCCTGCTGGTGGCCGCCGCGATGACAGCCTATGGTTTGTACAAGCTGGCCTCGTCCGCCACCCCGTTCACCAGGGCCATGGCCGAGGTGCTGGTGGCCGTGCGGGGCTCCCTCACCCTGCAGACCATCAAGAAGCTGATCGTCAAGCAGGGCCTCATCGTCGCAGCCCTCGGCGGAGCCCTCTACATGTCCGCCCAGCAGACCGAGATGACCGGAAAGCTCTTCCCCATGCTGGAGGCTTCCATCCCCACCGAGATGAGCGCGATGAAGTCAGGTGGCATGCCGCCCTTCTCCGACGCCGGCATGACGTACGACGAGAAGATGGGCGGCCTCACCGTGAAGATGGACGACTCCCTGACCGGGAAGCTGCCCGGCGGCACAGCCCAGGTCTGACCCGCACCCATCGTGGCGCTTCACTCGTCCAGCGGGAAGCTGCCCCGGCGCGGCCCGGGCCTGACGCTCACTCGTCCAGCGGGATCCGCAGCACCTGCCCGCGCTCCAGTTTGCGCGGGTCGTCACCGATGATGTCCCGGTTGGCGTCGTAGATCTCCTGCCACCGGCCCGGGTCCCCGTACACCTTCTGGGCGATGTCGGACAGCGAGCCGCGTTCGAACGGCCAGTAGCCGACCTTCGCCGTGCCGACCCGTGCGGGCGGGGTCGCGTGGCCGTTGGCGACGGGCACGTCCGACTTGGGCAGGTCGCCGTAGTCCGGGTTGGTGGCCAGGGGCCGCCACACACGAAAGGCGGAGGTGGGGATGCCGCCCCAGAACTGCTTGTGGAAGTTGCCCGGCTTCCCCGCGATCTTGGCTCCGGGGAGCTTGTGCTTGATCTGCTCGTACGTCCAGTTCCGCATCGCGACGAAACCGCCGAAGGCCATGCCGGACTCTCCGACGGCGGCGCCCGTCTTGGTCAGCCCCGCCGCCCAACTCGCCGCCGTACCGCCCTGGACCAGCCCCTTGCCGAAGAAACCGGACATGGGGGCGAAGGTGGCCGCCAGCGTGGCGCCCGTGGTGATACGGGCCGCCTGGGTGAAGGTCATGGGGCTGAGGTTGAAGATGCTGTGGCCGCTGATGCCCTGGCCCACCATCTGCGTGCCGATGACCCCGCCGTACACGCTGCCGGAGGTCTTGGCGTAGGTCTTGAAGCTCGCGGCGGCGAACTTGTCGGCGTAGGCCGAGTACTTCCTGAACTTCGCGACCGCCAGCTCCGTCTTCGTCATGGCCGTGGCGGTGCGCGTCGCGGAACCGAGCTTGGCCACCCACTTCAGCCGGCCGACCACGGGCAGGACCTTGAGGGCGCCGGCGCAGATCCTCAGGACGGACGCGAACCTGGTGAGGACCTGGGCCGCCAGAAGCACGATCTTCGTCGTCCGCATGTAGGCGGCTCCCGCCGCCAGCCAGCCGCCCCAAACTCCGGCCGCCCATCGAAGGGCATAGAAGGCGGCGTACCAGATGATCGCCGTCTTGAGCAGCTCGTAGATGGCCTTCCTGGTGTGGGCGGCCGAGTCGGCGACCATCCTGAGGATGTTGGCGATCTCCGTGCAGCTCTTCATGAGAGCGACGCGGTTGTCGTGCCTGAGTACGAGGCCCCAGACCTTCCTGAAGTCGTCGGCGGCCTTGCCCTTCCACTCCTTCACGATCTTGTCGACGTAGCCGTCGTGCTGGCCATGGGCGCGCGCGTCGAGGACCTCGAAGACCTTGTTCAGGTTGGAGGCGAGGTTGTCGTGCGCCGCGGCGGCGGCCTTGAGCCGTCCTTCGGTCTCATCGCCGCCGATGAGCGTGGGGAGCGCGCGCCACATGGACCTGATCGTGTCGAGCAGTGGGGCGGGGTTGAGCAGCGAGCCCCAGTTGATCTCGAAGTGCCAGGCCGTCCAGTCCCATTCGAGCGGATTCATGCTGCCGTGTTGGCTCATCTGGTGCCTCCGACGTCGCTGGCCTGATGGGCGGCCTTGTAGTTGTACGCCGAGACCTCAAGGGCCGTGGTGATGAACTCCAGGGCCTCGGCCAGGTCGCCGAGGTAGCCGTAGACCGACTCGTACCGCTTGTCCCGGTGGTCGTTCTCCGCGGTGCCGTCGACGTACGCGGCGCCCAGCTCGTCGGCGCCGGGCGCGAGGCCGAAGTCGCTCTTGCTCAGTTTCGCGGGCGTGAAGGCGATCATGGCGTTGCGGACGATCGGGGCCTGCTTGGCGCAGACCTCCATGGCCTTCTTCAGGTCCGGCGGTATGACCTCATATCCCTCGGCCTTGTCCACCATGAGCCCCCCGCGTATCACAAAGCCCGATTTACCCCTTTGATACTAATGTTTACAAGTATTTGCGTCCAGGAAACCTGCTGTTTAGGAGCCTGTTGGGCGGATGACCGGGGTGTCCGAGACCGGCGTCCTGGCGGCCGCCGGGTCGAGCGTCGGCCCCTCGGGGATTAGCCGCAGGAGGTGGGCAGGTAGCGGGGCGACGTTCGCGGCGTCGTAGCCCAGCTTGGTCAGTACGTCGGGCGAGGCCAGCCGGTACTTCTTCCCCTGGTCGGTGACCAGGTAGAACTGCTGCACGTTGGAGAGCTGGTTCTCACCGGGCAGCAGGCCCACCAGGGCCGCCGCGCCCGGGGGCAGCAACACCTGGTCGAACCTCTCCGGGTTGCCGCTCGACCCCGGCGTCGGGATGCCGATGCGGCTCCCGACCGTGAGCGTGCCCTTCACGGACCCCTTCACGGTGTTGGCGTAGACCATGCACAGCGGTGCCGAGCCGGCGGGCACCTGGAAGCGCGGCATCGTCGCCGGCATGCCGCCGCCGGTGATCCGCTGGGCCGAGACCTTCGCCGCGTTGGCGTTCGCCGCGTCGATCAGGATCTCCCGTACGTGCTGCTTGCCGTACGCCGTCTGGCTGGCCGGATCCTGGATCAGCAGGGTGGCCTGCGTCTGGGTGATCGGCGCGAGGCCGTCCGCGAGCATGACGTACCAGCGCGCGGGGGCGCCCGCGACCGGCGCGACCTTGAAGACCTGCCCGACCTTGAACGTCGTGCCGCCGGGGCCACGGATGGTGCGGCCGCGCTGGAGGATCGGCGGCGCGGCGAAGTCCGACCCCTCGGCGATGGCGTTGATCCACGAGATCGGCACCCGCCGGGGCGTCTGGTCGGTGAGCCGGTCCACGTTCCTCACGGCCATGCGCTGGTTGCCCCAGAGCGCCCAGTTCTGCCGCCCGTCGTTGACGAGCAACGCGTCGTTTCCGGCGGGTGCGCCGCCGACGTCGGTCCCGCCCACCAGCGTCACGTACGACTTACGCCCCCCGGAGGGGTCGGTCGCCTCCACCACGCAGGCCGACCAGGGCGACTTGATGAGCCGCTCGGGCTTGGGCAGCGAGTCGGGAGCACCCGCGATGCCCACCTGCCCGCCGCGCGCGAACCCGGCCAGCGACTCCGCGGACACCGTCTTGACCTTGATGGCGTCGCTGTCCAGCAGGAGCCGGGCGGAGACGTAGTTGGCCACGGGCAGCAGCTTTCCGGTCTGCTGGCTGTAGACGTAGGCGGCGCCGGTCTCCTCCTCGACGATGAGCTGCCCGGCGTCCCTCAGGTTGGTCGCGCCGCCCGGCTTGAGCATGCCCCAGATGCCGAATCCCGCGATGATGAGTACGCCGACCATGATCCCGGCGAACGTCGCCACGTTGTGCCGCCGCATCGGCGACTCGGGCAGGTCTGGCTCGCCCTGCAACAGGGCCATGCCCAGGCGCTGGGTCATGAGCCGATGTGCCTGGTAGAGATCCTTGCGGGTCTGCATCCCACTCCGTTCCGATCCGGCCTGAGGACAGCATAGAAGTGTTGCCTATGGGGGTAGTGGGGGTTATGTCGCAAATGAGGCCATGAGATCGTGATATACGAGTAAACTTCGTTGCCAGTAGTGTTCGGGGAGGGTGCTGTGTCAGATCCCGATAAGTTGAGTCCGCCGCCGGCCCAGGGTTGGCACCTGGAGTCGGATTGGGCTGGGCTCGATCCCGAGCGCGAGGGCGTCACGTACAGCGCCAGCAAGCTCAAAAAGCTCGCCGAGCAGCTCACGGATGAGTTCGCCAAGTTCGTCGGGGACAAGCCCGGGTCCGTCAACGACCTGGACATGAAGGCCAACCTCGTCGGCATGAAGGTGGCCGTCGACCAGATCAAGCGCTGGGAAGGCGGGCAGAGCTTCGTCGCCACGGTCCAGAACGGCCACAAAGAGTTCACCGAGGCCTACCGCGAGATCGCTGAGAAGACGCGGATCGCCATCGAGCTGATCAACGCGGGCGCGGGCAACTACGAGCGCGTGGACATCGCCAACGTCGGCACGAAGGACGTGTAGGAGCCCCCATGGCCGAGGACAAGAAGCTCAAGGTCCAGAAGAAGACGCACATGATCAAGACGTCGTGCCCACCTCTTGATGTGGACGACGACGGCAGGAGCGTCGCCGAGGTCAAGAACTTCATCAAGTCGCTGGACGCGACGGCCGTCAAACAGGCGGGCAACGCCTACCTCGACGCCTGCTCGACCCTGGCCGGCGCTCAGAAGGTCATCGAGCAGATCAACGTCGAGATGGCCAAGTGCTGGGAGGGCAAGGCGTCGGTCGAGGCGCAGGAAGCCCTCCGGGTGCTGCACGCGACGGTCCGCGAAGTGTCGGACAAGCTCAACTGGATGGGCCGCCCGCTGCAGTCACTCGGTGACAGGCTCGTTGAGCATCAGGAGTTCATGGACAAGTCGGGCTTGGCCTGGAGCGACAACACCTTCACCTTCGACGACTCCAGCCCCGGCTGGTATCGCACCATGGACAAAGGCGTCGAATGGGGCTCCCAGGACGAACTCGCCGGCAAGCACCTGCGCCTGCTGAACGACGACCTCACGCTGACCTACCAGCAGTTGCCCGACTCCTTCCACAAAGAGATCCCGGACATCAAGGACCCCACCGTCGTACCCCCTCCCGTCAAGCCGGTGAACACGGACTTCTCCAACCCCGGGGGACCGGGGGGACCGGGGGGACCGGGGGGACCGGGAGACGGCTACAACGGACCGGGCGGCTACAACGGCACGGGTGACAACAGCGGCACGGGCGACAACGGCGGCATCGACTCTGACGGCTCGAACCGGAACGGCGTCGACACCCCCACGCCCAAGCTCCCGAACGACACGCAGACCTCCGACCCGAGCAACGGCGCCACGGACCCCACCAAGGGCGCCACGGACCCTGGGGCAACGGATCCGACAAAGGGTGCGACCAACCCCCCGGGCGGCATCACAGACCCCACCAAGGGCGTGACAGACCCGACGAAGGGCATGACCGACCCCACCAAGGATTTGGCCGCCCCCACCTCCACCAAACTAGAGGACTTCCAGCGCCCCTCGGACTGGAACCCGGCCAACACCCCCACCCCCAACTCCAACCCCACAAGCACCAGCCCCCACACCATCAACTCCCCGAGCTCCCCGAACTCCTCCTCGCCTTCATCCGGCCCTCTCACGAGTGCCGGGGGTAGCGGCGGCATGGCCTCGGCCGTGCCGAACGCCCAAACCGCGATCAAGGCAGGCACCGGGAACGGGATGGGCATGCCGTTCATGCCCATGTCCAGCCCCATGTCCGGCGCCAGCTCCGACACCAGTGAGGGCTGCACCTGGTTGACCGAGGACGACGACGTGTGGTGTGGCGAAATGGACGGCGTAGTCAGCGACCGCATCGGCTGACGGCTTCCGCGACGAGACGACGGAGGGTGTCGCCAGCGACCAGATCGCCTGGCACCCCTCCATAGAGCGCTCGCCATCGGCGCTTCCGGTCCCGGAAGCTAGACGAGACGACGGACGGCGGCGTCGTCAGCGACCGGATCGGCTGAGGGCTTCGCAGGCGGCCGGGACACTCGTACGCAGCAGCCTCTTGTCCAGTACGGCTGACAACCCCACGGTCGCGAGCGCGGCGAGCCCAAGCCCGGCCCCGATCCAGGCCACCACCGGGTACCCGAACCCCGCCCCGATCGCCAGCCCGCCCACCCACGGCCCCACGGTGATCCCGACGTTGAAGGCCGAGAAGTTGGTGGCAGCGGCCAGCGTCGGAGCATCCTTGCCGACGGTGAACACCCGTGTGTTCAGGGCCGGATTCGTGGAGAACCCGAACGCCCCCAGCAGGAAGATCAGCCCGATGGCAATCCCCGGCATCCCGGCGAAAATCCCCAAACCTGCCGAGATAACAACAACTCCCGCTATGCCCACATACAAGGTCGTAAAAGGCCGCGCGTCAGCATGACGTCCACCCAGGCCGATGCCGATCAGCGACCCCACCCCGTACAAACCCAGCACCACGGGAACCCACCCCGCCGTCAGTCCGGTGGTGTCGATGAGCATCGCGCCGAGATAACTGAACGTGACCAGCACCGCGCCGGTCGCCAGCGCCGTCGTCCCGTACGAGAGCCAGAGCCGTGAGTTGAGCATGTTCCGCAGCTCTTGCCCCAGTTGCGGCACGCTTCCCGGCTCGGGCCGCCCGCCGGGAATGGTGGCCACCACTCCGACCGCCGCCAGGCTCGACAGCACCGTGACCGCCCAGAACGCCGCCCGCCACCCGAACTGCTGCCCGATGACCGTCCCCGCGGGAAGCCCCACGATGGTGGCCACGGTAAGTCCGCCCGCCACGATGCTCATGGCCTTACCCCGCGCGCTCTCCGGAACGAGCCCCACGGCGGTTACCGCCGCCACCGCCCAGAAGCCCGCGTACACGAACGCCCCCACCACCCGGGCCCCGAACAGCACTCCGTAGCTCGGCGTCACCGCCCCGACGACATGCGTAAGGGCAAAGATCGCCAGAAACGTCAGCAACGCCGTACGACGCGGCCACCGCAGGGTCACCACGGCCAGCACCGGCGACCCCACCAGCATCCCGAGCGCGAACCCGGAGATCAGCAACCCCGCATGGGGAACGGACACTCCCAGGTCGGCCGCCATTTCGGGCAACAGCCCCGCAAGCAAGAGCTCGGAAGTGCCCTGGGCGAAAATCGACAACCCCAGGATGTACACAGCCAACGGCATGGGAATCTCTCCTAGTTTTAGATAGAACAGTTCAAAATCAAGAGACGCGAAATGACGCGTGCTCGTCTGAAGCGATGGACCACCGTCCGGCCTGCTCACGAGCAGCCGCGCCAGACTGCCCGCAGGGGGCCGCGCCAGGCGGCCCGCGTGGTGCCATGCGAGCAACCTGACGCGGCGCCGTATTGGGCTGCCCGTGTGGCGCCGCATCGGGCTGCCCGCATGGCGCCGCATCGGGCTGCCCGTGCGTAATTGCGTCGGGGTTCCGTCAGGCTGCTCGTGTGGTGTGTGCTCGGCCGTGTCAGGCTGCTCGTGTGGTGCGCGCCCGGGGTGGGTGTCAGCTGCTCGCGTGAGGCGTGTCGAGGCGTCAGAGGAGCGCGTGGAGCGTGGTCTTCGCGACCGACTCCAATGCCGTCCGATCCGAACCCCCGCGCGCCATCACTCGCATGCCGCTGATCGCCGCGACAACGAAATGCGCCAGTGCGACCGGATCCTTATCGGCCGGCAACTCGCCCCGGCTCTGTCCGAGCTCAAACGCCGCCCGGAGCGCCGCCAGTCGCCGCTCACCATCCCGCCGAAGCTGCTCGGCCACCTCCGGATCTCGCGGCGCCAACTCCACCAGAGAGTTGACCACCAGACACCCGATCGGATCCCCGGCCTCGACATCGACGGCCTGCCACAACAGAGTCCGCACCTTCTCCCGAACCGGAAGATCCCCTTCGAGCATCTCCGTCAGCCAGGCGGTCTTGCTGTCCATGTAGCGCCGCAGGGCCTTGTCGAACAGATCATGCTTGCTCTTGAACGTGTTGTAGATGCTGCTCCGCCCCAGCCCGGTGGCCTCGCACAGGTCCTGGGTCGAGGTCCCTTCGTAGCCCGCGCTCCAGAATGCCCGCATGGCCGCCTCGATCGCCCGCTCCTCCTCAAACTCCCTCGGTCGTGCCATGCCGCGACGGTAGCACGTTTTGGACCGATCAGTGCAATATGGCCGTTCTACGGCGGACCGGTGTCCGAGATGGCCGCTTGGATGGGGGTTGTGTTGCCCATGGTGATCAGCAGGCCGCGTCCCGGTGGGCCTCCGACGGCACCGCGCGGTAGACGGACCGTGAACAGGTCGCCGTCGGCCGGGCTCTGCACCGACAGGAGTACGCCGGTGCGCGACTTGCGGGTTTCGGCGACGAAGCCGCGGTAGGCCGTCGCCAGGTCGCCTGTCGCGCCCGCGATGATGAGGCCGTGGTCTCCGTCCCGGCCTGATCGGAGGACATCTTCCAGGACCGGCCCGAGGGGGGAGTCCGGGTTGATCAGCTCGGCGTCGTCCACGATCACCACATAGCGGTCGCGGTCGGCGAGCAGCTCCTGCAGCCCCGCTCCGTCGCCGCCGAGGATGGCGAGGGCACCCTCCAGCGTACGTAGCGGGCTACGCCGAGGAGCGATGGCGATGACCGGCGTGCCGTACGAGATGAGCGACCTGGCGGCCGTCACCAGCACCGAGGAGCGACCGGAGCGGGCCGGTCCGGCGACGACGGCGCCGGGGCCGTGGGCGAGGAGGTCCAGACCCATCGGAGCCAGGGCGTCCCCGCCTGCGCCGATCAGTGCCCATAGCGGCGAAGGGTGGGTGAAGTTCGGCTCCAGGTCCATGGCCTGGCCGGCGGTGATGCGCATGGGAAGCGCGTCGACCCGAAGCGGGGGCTCTCCCTCCCAGAGCCAGGCGCCGCGCCCCAGCCGAGTCGACCGACCCCTTTCGCCCGACCCCTCTGGCGAGTCGCCCCGGAAGTCGCCACCTGGCGTGCCACCCGGGATAGTGCCGTCCGATGAGCCGCCCGAGGTGCCGTCCGACGTGCCACCCGGGATATTGCCGCCCGAGGTG
This sequence comes from Nonomuraea sp. NPDC050680, assembly GCF_040654555.1. Classification (NCBI taxonomy): domain Bacteria; kingdom Bacillati; phylum Actinomycetota; class Actinomycetes; order Streptosporangiales; family Streptosporangiaceae; genus Nonomuraea; species Nonomuraea sp. NPDC050680. The sequence continues at coordinate 275,502 of NZ_JBFAIF010000011.1, forward strand.
CCGTCCGACATGCCGCCCGAGATGCCGTCTAGGGCGCCCACCAAGGTTTCGTGGAGGTTTGTCACAGATGCCGCAGCGGCGGTCGCAGTGGGCTGAAGGGTGCCTCTCGCGGGTGCCGCAGTAGATGCGTACGTCGGGACGCTGCGGAGCGGGGCCATGGCGCGGGCGAGGGACTGGAGGGCGGCTACCTGGGCGGGGCCCGACGGGTCGTGGGTCAGGAGGGCGATCTGGCTCTCGATGATGCCGTGTTCGCCGATCGAGAGGGCCCGGCCGGCGGGCATCGAGGCGGGCAGGCCCTTCATCGGCAGGCCGGCCAGCCCGTAGTCGGCCGGGTCCGCCAGGCGGAGGAGGAGGCGGTCGTCGAAGACCGTGGAGACCTGGCCGAGCAGGCACGAACGGTCACCCGTCACCACCGCCCGCAGCCCCACCGCCGGACCCTCCCTGAGGAGTTGCAGGAGCGACTCCGTGAGGCGGCCGTAGTCGTAGCCCTCGAAGGCCGCCACGTAGCCCTCCCAGCGGTCGACCATGAGCACCAGCCAGGGGAGGCGGTGGCCCGCCTGGCGGTATTCGGCCAGTGAGGCGTGTCCGGCCTCGGCGAGCAGTTGCTGACGGCGGCCCACCTCGGCGCGCAGGCGGGACAGCAGGCGTTCGACGCGGTCGAGTTGGTCGCGGGTGACGACCGCGCCACAGTGCGGCATGGCCATCAGCGGGAGCAGCGCGCCCGATCCGCAGTCGATGGCGTGCAGGTGGACGTCGGCCGGGGAGGCTTGTGCGGCGATGGCGCCCGCGATCGTTCGTAGCGCGGTGGACCTGCCGCTGCGGGCCGCTCCCGCGATGAGCAGGTGGCCGCCCTGGGCCAGGTCCAGCGCCAGCGGGCGCCGATCCTGCGCCCAGGGTCGATCGATCATCCCGAAGGCCAGCGGCCTGACTTCGGCGAAGGTCCCCGACGGCCCTACCGTCAGGGCGGCGGTGACTTCGTCGAGGGTCACGGCCGAGGGCAGCGGCTCCAGCCAAGGGCTTGGTTGCTCCGGTACGCCGGTCAGGCGCGCGGCCTCGATGAGGGCGTCGGCGAGGACGGTGAGATCGGTGATCGTCGACCCCTCCGGCGGCTCCGGGAGCGGCGGCAGCGCTCTGCCCAAGGACCGCCAGTCCACGTCGACCACCCGCAGCCGACCGCCCGCACCCGCCAGGCCGCTCGCACCTGCCAAGCTACCTCTGCCCGCCAGGCCGCCACCGCCCGCCAAGCCGCCCACACCCGCTAGGCCGCCGCCGCCCGCCAAGCGGCCGGGGTCGAGCGTGGCGGCCGGGCCGAGCGTCGCGCCAGGGCCGAGTGTCGCGCCCGCGCCCGTCGCGTCGGCTCTGAGTGACGCGCTCGCCACCGGGCTCCTGCCTCCCACCCGGGCGGTCTGTACGGCCGCCGCCGCCCCCACCCCTGACTTCACGTAACACCGGCCAGGCGTCGACTTGGAGATGTGCGCCGCGTCCGGCAGGTCGATGACGTCGGAGGATTCGGCGGGCTCGGTGACCCGGAGCGCGATCCGCAGCGAGGTGTTGGCCTGGATGTCGGCCGTGACCACGCCGGCCGGCCGCTGGGTGGCCAGGATCAGGTGGATGCCGAGCGAACGGCCCCTGCGGGCGATGTCGACCAGGCCGTTGACGAAGTCGGGCAGCTCGGCCACCAGGGCCGCGAACTCGTCGATGATCAGCACGAGCCTGGGCAGCGGCTCGCCGGTGTAGTCGTCGATGTCCTTGGCGCCCGCGGCCAGCAGCAGGCGTTCGCGGCGCCGGATCTCGGCGGCCAGGGAGTCGAGGGCCCGCTGCGTCAGGTGGCCGTCGAGGTCGCTGACCATGCCGACCGTGTGCGGCAGCCGTACGCACTCCTTGAACGCGGCCCCGCCCTTGTAGTCGACCAGCACGAACGTCAGCTGGTCCGGCCGGTTGGCCACCGCCAGCGAGCAGATGAGCGTCTGCAGCAGCTCCGACTTGCCCGCGCCCGTGGTGCCGGCGATCAGGCCGTGCGGACCGTCCACCCTCAGGTCGACGGAGAACGGGCCGTCCGGGCCGATGCCGATGACCGCCTTCGTGGACCCGTGGCCGTGCCAGCGGGTGGCGAGGTCGTGGCCGGAGGGGGCGGGCAGGCTCAGGAGGTCGAGGAGGCGGACCGCCTCGGGGAGGTGGCCGGCCGGGTCGTCCCTGCTCACGTCACGGATCGGGCCGAGCGCCCTGGCCACGCGGTCGCACCACGACGGTGAGACCAGGTCGGCCAGAACCGGGCCGATGATCTCCAGACCGCCGCCGAGGAGGCGCACCTGACCGTCCGCGGCGCACGCGGCGACGGTGGCGCACTCCTCGGGGAGCAGGCTCTGGTCGTCGTCGATGGCGAGGGTGAAGACCCCCGAGCGGGGGCCCTGGCGCAGGATCTGCGGCATGCCGGGCAGACCGCGCAGGACCTGGGCGCCGTCGAGCACGACGAGGACGTCGTAGGGGCGTACGTCATAGGAGGTCAGAGCCGGTGCCTCCGGGCCGCCCAGGTCGTCCCAGCCGGTGGGGATCTTGCCGAGCTCGGGGATGGCGGTGTTCTGGCGTTCGTCGATGAGGGCGGCCAGCTCGGCGACGCGGTGGGCGGCGGACTCCGGGTCGGTGCCGACCAGGGCCACGCAGTCCTCGCCGCCGCGCGGGGCGCAGTGCGGCAGCCAGCGGACCCAGCCCCAGCGACGCTCGCCGTCGGCGTGCGCGGACAGGACCACGATGGCCAGGTCACGGGGGCTGTGCAGGGTCGCCGCCTGGCCGATCAGCCAGCCGGTCAGGCCGGTCGCGGTGTCGCGCGGGCCGGTGACTCCCGCCACTCCGAGCCGGCGCATGGCCAGCGCCACCGGCACGGACCGGCAGATCGGCGGGGAGATCGCGCCGCCCTTCTCCTCGGACAGCTCCAGGTTGGCCGGCAGGTCGGCCAGCCCGACCCTGAGCCGCAGCGCGTCGGGATCGTGGATGCGGCGCTCCCACAGCCGTCTGCGCGGGCCGGTGGCGGTGAGCAGCACCTGCGCCGGGTCGGGCGCGTCGGATCGGCGGATCAGCTCGTCCTCGGCCCTGGCCTGCTCGACCGCCAGCTCGTACGCCTCCAGGCGCTCTTTGTATTTCTTGGCGGCCTTCCTGTGCTGCTTCTTGCCGTGGCGGCGGTCACTCCACCACTGCCCGATCATGATGAGAGGGGTCATCAGGGCGATGAGCAGGTAGTAGGGCTGCCGCATGACGTAGGCCAGCGTGACGCCCATCACCGCGGGCAGGAGCGCGGCCAGCAGTTGCAGGCGCATCCCCTCGGCGCGGCTGGGCTCCAGGGGGCGTTCGAAGGTGCGCTCGGGCTCCGGCCTGCGCAGCCGCGGCGGCCGGTTGTAGGCGACGCCGCCTTCCGGGAGGGGTGCCAGGTGCGCGTCCTGCGGCTCGATCGCGGTCAGCGTGAACACCGATGAGCCGCAGGTCAGCAGCGTGTGCTCGGCCCAGTCGACGGCTTCGGTGAGTGGCTGGGCGGCCAGCTCGGGCGGCTCGTAGTGGACGGGCTCCGCCTCCGCCGCCTCGCGCTCGGCGACCCGGGCGGTGAGCTCGGCGACCTCGTCGGCCCACCGGCCCTTGAGCTTGAGGCGCTGCGCCTGTTGGGGCGTCCGGCTCCGGGCCGGCTCGACCGTGATCGTGTCGGGGGTCACGCGCAGGATGGCGGCCTCGGGGGCGAGGGACGGATCGGCGACGGTCATCGCGCACATCGGGTCGGATCCGATGACGTGCACGCCCAGGCCCAGACGGTGAACGGCGCCCGCGGCCGGTCCGCCCACCACCCGCACCTCGGCCACGCCGCCGGGCTCCTCGATGATCGTGGCGCGGGCGAGGTGAGCGTCGAGCGTGACCTTGTCGCCGTCGCGCAGCACCGCCCCGGCCATGGCGCGCGGGTCGAGCGGCCGCCCGTTGCGCCAGAGCACGGAGCCCACCCGGCCGAACCCGTCGCCCCGATCCCGGATGGACGCGCCGCCGACGTCACGCCGATCAGGATCGCGGCTGCCCGGGATGTCACGTCGATCAGGATCGCGGCCGCCCGAGACGTCAGGTGGGTGGGGCGCGTCGAACCGGCCGGCTTCGGACGATCCGCCGGGCCGGGTGTGCCGCGCAGAGGGGCGGGCGCCGGGCTCGGCCGCCGACATGCCGTAGGGGGCGCGCGCCCTGGGCAGGCGGACGACCTCGGCCAGCGGCGCCTGACCGCTGAGGGCTTCACTCACCCTCGCCACCGTGGCGCCGTTGTCACCCTCGATCACAACGTCACGATCGCCTTGCTCGCCGAGCACGGTGAGCATGATCCGCATGTGCCGTCTCCTCGATCGGGCCTGGGCGCAAAGGTAACGCCAGAACAAAGGGTAGGTCCCGCGGTTGGCGGCAATGGCATGGATGGGCCGACCTGTGGATAACCGCGGACGGTAATTACGGCCTGTGGAAAGTAGATGATTTGGCTGCCCATTTAGGGCGTAGGCGCCATCGCATGTTAAGGATGGGAATGGTGTGAAAAAAGAGGCATCGGGGATCGGCCCACGTCAGCGAGGTCAGGGTTCGCCAGAACCCCGATCTGTCCCACCATCGCCGCGCTTATCCTGAAAAACCACCCAGGTCAACTCACTGTAAACAATAGGCATTGATTATTTCTTGTTGACACCAAGCCACCTGCGAAACGAGCATGGTTCCTCGCATTCCAGCCCCGCCACCACCGACGGGTGCACATAATGGCGTGAATTCGACAATTCACAATGGGAGCCCCCCACCCATGAGGACCAGTGAAAAGCCTGCCGTCAACACGGCGGGGTTGTCCGGCCCTGCCTCGCGCAAGCTCCCCGTGCCACCCCGCGAACGCAAACCCGCCCTGGCCGCCCTCGCCGTGCTCCTGATCCTCGGCGGCGCGCTCGCCACGACGATGCTCGTGCTGCGCAGCGGCGACCGCGTCTCGGCGATCAGGGTCACCCAGCAGATCGGCGCCGGGCAGCAGTTCACCCTGGCCGCGCTCGAAGAGGTGCAGATCGCCAACACCGGTCTCGACTACGTCTCCTGGTCACAGAGGGGCGAGGTGGTGAAGAGCTTCGCGGCCGTCACGATCGTGCCCGGCACCCTGCTGACCCACAACATGGGCGTCAGAGCCAGCAGCGAGCTGGTGCCCGGCAAGGCCAAGGTGGGCCTCTCCCTGAAACCGGGACAGTTCCCAGCGGGCCTGGACAGAAGCCATCGGGTCCAGGTCGTGTACGTCCCCGCCCGCACCGACCAGGCGGAAAGCCGCGTCCTCGCACAGAGCGCGCTCGTCGAGAGCGTCAGCGACGGCGGCAGAGCCGGCGGATCCATCCTGATCACCGTGATCGTCGACGCCCCGGCGGCGAAGACCATCGTCCAATACGCCTCCAGCGGTGAGATCGCCGTGGCCGACCTGCCCGGAGTAAGTTGACGTGGCGCTGATCGTACTGGCCGCCGACAAGGGCGCGCCTGGTGTGACCACTGCCGCGACGGCCCTCGCGGCGGTGTGGCCGCGTCCCGTGCTCCTCGCCGAATGCGACCCCGCGGGCGGCGATCTCGCCTACCGGCTGCCCGCGGCCGACGGCGGTGTGCTCAACCCGGGCAAGGGCCTGCTCACGCTGGCCGCGACCGCCCGGCGCGGCCTGGAGCCCGCGCAGATCCACCAGCACACCCAGAAGATCGTCGGCGGCCTCGACGTGCTGGCCGGGCTCACCCACGGCGAGCAGGCGGCCGGGCTGCCCTGGCTGTGGGGTCCGCTGGGCAGGGCGCTGGCCGCCATCCCGGATGCCGACGTGATCGCCGACTGCGGCCGGCTCGGCGGCCATCCGCAGCTCGGTGACCTGATGGCGCAGGCCGAGCAGGTCGTGCTGCTGACCAGGGCCACCCTCGACCACGTCGCCCACCTGCGCGAACGCCTGTCCATCACCAAGGCCCACGGCGTGGTCGTGATCGCCGACCCGCGCAACTACCGCTCCTCGATCGACGACGTACGCAGGATCGTCGGTCCGAGCGTCAAGTTCGTCCACGGCCTCGCGCACGATCCCAAGGGCGCTGAGCTGCTGCGCGGCCAGTGGGGCGGGCGCCTCGACCGCTGTCTGCTCATCCGTACGGCGCGCGATCTCGCGGGACGGCTGGTGAGCAATCTATGAATTTCGGTATGGCGTTCAACCTCGCGAGAGGTCCGCTACGTACAACCGGGAGTACGACACGCGTCCTCGCGAGAGTGAGCAGCCCGTGATCGATCACTCCCTGGTCAAGCGCTTCCGCCAAGAAGTCGGCGACCGCCTGGCCCACCAGCGCCGTCTCGACCAGGTCAATGGCCTGGTCTCGATGACCGGCGAAGACGAGCGCCAGTTCGCCAGAGCGCTGATCTCCCAGGTCCTGGAGGAGCACGCGCGCAGCGAGATCGGCCTGGGCCGCACTCCTCCCACGGTCGAGGAGGAGGAGGCGCTGGCCGCCGGGATCCACGCCGCGCTGTTCGGCGTGGGCCGCCTCCAGCCGCTGCTCGACGACACCGAGGTCGAGAACATCGACATCAACGGCTGCGACCGCGTCTTCGTCAGCTACGCCGACGGCCAGGAGCTCATGCGGGAGCCGGTCGCCGAGTCCGACGACGAGCTCATCGAGCTGATCCAGATCCTGGCGGCCTACTCGGGGCTGTCGAGCAGGCCGTTCGACACCGCCAACCCACAGCTCGACCTGCGCTTGCCCGACGGCTCGCGGCTGAGCGCCGTCATGGACGTCACGCTCAGGCCGGCCGTCTCGATCCGCCGCGCCCGTCTGGGCAAGGTGTTCATGTCGGACCTCGTGGGCAACGGCACGTTGAGCCCGGAGGTGGGCAGGTTCCTCAGCGCGGCGGTCGGCGCCCGCAAGAACATCATGATCGCCGGCTCCACGAACGCCGGTAAGACCACCCTGCTCAGAGCCCTGGCCAACGAGATCCCGCACCACGAGCGCCTGATCACCGTCGAACGCGCCCTGGAGCTCGGCCTCGACCAGTTCCCCGAGCTCCACCCCAACGTCGTCGCCTTCGAGCAGCGCCTGCCCAACTCCGAGGGTCAGGGCGAGATCAGCATGGCCGAGCTGGTCAGGAGGTCGCTCCGGATGAACCCCAGCCGGGTGATCGTCGGCGAGGTGCTCGGCGACGAGATCGTCACGATGCTCAACGCGATGACCCAGGGCAACGACGGCTCCCTGTCCACCATCCACGCGAACTCCAGCATGGAGGTGTTCAACCGCATCTCCACCTACGCCCTGCAGGCCCGCGAACGGCTGCCGATCGACGCCACCCACATGCTCATCGCGGGCGCGATCGACTTCGTGGTCTTCGTCGAGAAGCGCAACGACTACAGCCGTGGCGGCACGTTGCGCCGCTACGTCTCCAGCATCCGCGAGGTCAACGGCTGCGACGGCCGCGTCCTGTCGAGCGAGGTGTTCATCCCGGGCCCCGACGGCGCCGCCCTGCCCCACGCCCCCGTCTCCTGCCTGGAGGAGCTCGCCGCCCACGGATACAACCCCGGAGGCTGGCTGTGATCGACCTCGATCCCCTCGCCCTGCTCGCCGGCGCGCTTGTCGGCGGTGGGCTGTTCCTGTTCTTCCTCTCCCTGTACGGCATGCGCGTCCGGCCCGCCCGCCCCAAGCGCGAGCTGCTCAAGACGCTCACCACCCGCACCGCCATCGCCGCGGTGGCCGCCACCCTGGTGCTGGTCGTGACCGGCTGGGCGGTCGCGGCGGTGGGCACGGTGCTGCTGGTGTTCGCCTGGCGCGGCCTGTCGGGCGGCGCCGCCGAGGAACGAGCCGCCATGCGCCGCCTCGAAGGGCTGGCCGCCTGGACGGAGTCGCTGCGTGACACGATCGCCGGCGCGGCCGGGCTCGAACAGGCCATCCCGTCGTCGATCAGGGCCGCCGCGCCCACGCTCAAACCGCACCTGCGCGCCCTGGTCGACCGCCTCCACACCCGCATGGCGCTGCCGGAGGCGCTCGCGCTCTTCGCCGACGAGCTCGACGATCCCTCGGCCGACCTGGTGGTGGCCGCACTGATACTCAACTCCAAGCTGCGTGGCCCCGGCCTGCGCGACGTGCTCGGGGCGCTGGCCGTGTCCGCCCGCGAGGAGCTCGACATGCGCCGCCGCGTCGAGGCCGAACGCCGGGCCACCAGGCGCAGCGTCCAGATCGTGGTGATCACCGCGCTGGTCTTCGCCGGGCTGCTCGTCGTCTTCAACCCCTCCTACGTCAGCGAATACCGCGGCCTGCTCGGCCAGGCCGTGCTGGCGGTCGTGGCGGGGCTGTTCGGCGCCGGATTCGCCTGGATGCGGCGGCTCGCCCGGTTCGACAAGCCCACCCGCCTGCTCGTAGGAGACGGCCATGGATAGGACGGCCATGGATAGGACGGTCACGGAGAGGGCGGTCACGGAGAGGGCGGTCACGGAGAGGGCGGTCACGGAGAGAGGGGGCGGTCATGGTTGAGGGTGTGCTGGCCGGCTGCGTGCTGGGCCTCGGCCTGTTCCTGCTGCTCCGGGCGTTGTTCCCGGCCCGCCCCGGCCTCGTGTCGCGGCTGCTCGCGATCGAGGCCGTCCGCGAGGACGCCGACGCGCCGCGTATCCAGCTTGCCCTGCCCGACGAGGAGGTCTCCGCCTTCCGCCGCGGTCTGGGCGTCCGGCTGGCCCGCCTCTACCAGGCGCGGGGCTGGGAGGTCCGGTCGGTCAAGGCCGACCTGGCGCTGGTCGGGCGGTCGTTCGAGGGCTACCTGGCCACGAAGGCGCTGCTCGCGTCGGCCGGGCTGCTGGCGTTCCCGGTGCTGCTCGGCTGGCTGGTGCTGATGGAGTGGGGTACGTCCCTGACCATTCCGTTCTGGGCGGCCGTACTCGTGTCGCTGGTCTTCTTCTTCCTGCCCGACGTTCAGGTACGACGCGACGCGGCGGCGAAGAGGCGCGACTTCCGGCACGTCGTCGGCGCCTTCCTCGACCTGGTCTCGATGAACCTCGCGGGCGGGCGCGGCGTGCCCGAGGCGCTGATGATGGCGGTCTCGGTCAGCGGTGACCAGCCCAACTGGGCGATGTCGCGCATCCGCGAGGCGCTGGCCGGCGCCAGGATCGTCGGCATCACCCCCTGGCAGGCGCTCGGCCAGCTCGGCGAGGAGATCAACGTCGACGAGCTGCGCGACCTGTCCGCCGCGCTCGGCCTGGTCGCCGACGACGGCGCCAAGGTCCGCGCCTCCCTGACCGCGAGGGCCGCCACGCTGCGCCGCCGCGAGCTGGCCGAGATCGAGGGCCGCGCCGGTGAGCGCTCCCAGTCGATGCTCGTCGCCCAGTTGCTGCTCTGCGCGGGCTTTGTGATCTTTCTCAGTTATCCCGCCGCTATGAAGATGTTGGGGTCCTAATGAATCATCCCTGGGTCATCTACCTGCAGGCATACCTCGGCGTACGTATCCAGCGCGCCCGCACCGCCCCCAGCCGGGGCGCCTCGGCGGTCGAGTGGGTGATCATCTCCGCGATCATCGCCGGTGTCGCCCTCGGCCTGGCCACGCTGATCAAGCAGCTGGTCGAGGGGAAGCAGGCCGACCTCCAAACCAGCTTCGGCCAGACCGGCGGGCGCACGTGACAGGTGCCCGGCGCCCGCGCGGGCACCCTCGGCGACCAGACCGGCTCCCGGGGCGGCGCCGCCGAACACGAGGGAGCGGACGGCGCGACCGCGGCGCCTCGGTGATCGAGCTCGCCCTGCTGATGCCGGTCATCCTGGCGGTCGTGCTGCTCATCGTGCAGGTGGCGCTCTGGTTCCACGGCCGTCAGGTGGCCGAGGCGGCCGCCAAGGAAGGCGCCAGGGTGGCCAGGTCGGCCCCCTTCGACTCGGGCGACTGGGAGGGCGCGGCCTCCACCAAGGCCACCGACATCGTCCGTGCCATCGGCCCCCGCCTGCTCTCGAACGCCGCGGTCACGACCGCGGAGAAGGATCCCGACGAGCGCTTCGTCACCGTGACCGGCAGCGCCGTACAGGTCATCCCGCTCCTTCCGGAGCTCACGTTCACGATCACGGCCACCTCGGGCGGTCCCGTCGAGTGCTTCCGCCCGGACGACGGGGGAGACGACTGCGGATGAGCCAGAACCGGCGGCGTGAGCGCGGCTCGATGGCCGTGGAGACGGTCATGCTGGCGCCCGTCTTCCTGCTGTTCCTGATGTTCCTGGCGGGGGCGGGCCGGCTGGTCGAGGCGCAGGGCGAGGTCAACGGCGCGGCGCGGGACGCGGCTCGGGCCGCCTCGGTGCGGCGGTCGTTCGGCGACGCGGGCGAGGCGGCCGACAGGAACGTCAAGGCCGCGCTCGACGGGCGGTGCCAGAGCCCGGCGGTGTCCCTCGCCGGCTCCAAGTGGGAGGAGGGCGGCCAGGTGCAGGCCGAGGTCACCTGCGAGCTGGACCTCAGCTTCCTGGGGTTCTCCGGCACCAAGCGGATGACCGGAACCTCGGTGGTGCCCCTGGAACAGTTCAGGAGAACCGAATGAGCCGCCGTGACCGCGTGAGCCGTCGCGATCACGTGAGCCGTCGCGACCGCGGGTCGATGTCGGTCTTCACCGTGCTGTTCTCCGTGGCGGTGTTCCTGCTGGCGGGGCTGCTCGTCGACGGCGGCGGGGCGATCAACGCGCGGCTGCGGGCCGCCGACGTCGCCGAGCAGGCCGCGCGGGCGGGCGCCGACCAGATCGACGCCGACCATCTCCACGAGACGGGCGAGATCCGGCTGCTCGGCGACGGCCAGGTGTGCGACCGGGCCGACGAGGTGATCGCGGCGGCGGGCAGCGCCGACGTGACCAGGGGCACATGCACCGTCGCGCAGGGACAGGACAGCGTGACCGTCGCCGTGAAGGTGCGGTGGACGGCCTTCTTCCTGCAGGCCATCGGCTTCCCCGGCACCGAGATGGAGGGCGAGGCCACGGCCGGGCCGCAGGCCAGGTGAGCCAGACCGATTCCGCTCACCCGATGGATCAGAGCACCACCACGCAGGACCCTGAACACGGAGAAGGGAGAGCCGATGCCGACGCGAGACCCCGCGCGTCCAGCGGGCCGGCCGCACGGGCCCGGGCAGACGCCCGTGCGCATCCCGGCCAGGCGGAGCGTGGGCGACGTGCTGGCCGGCCTCGGCGCGCTGGCGGTGCTCGTGGCGATCGTCGGCGGTGTGCCGTACGCGCTGCTCACGTTCGTCGGGCCGCCGATCTCTCCCGAACTGCTCGATCTCGACGTGCTCAACAGCCACGTCGGGCCGAGCACGATCACGGCCGTCCTGGTGCTGTTCGTGTGGCTGGCCTGGCTGCAGTTCTTCTCATGCGTGATCGTCGAGGTCTACGCGGGCGTACGCAGGGTGGGCATGCCCGCCCGGGTGCCGCTCTCCGGCGGGTCCCAGGCGCTGGCCAACAGGCTCGTCTCGGCCGTGCTGGTGCTGTTCACCGCCGGGGCCATGGTCGTACCCCTCGTCAAGCTGGCGGCGCCGCCGCCCACCGCGCCGCCCATGACGACGGTCGCCTACTCCGCGCCGATCGTGGAGCAGCCGGTGGAGGCGCATGCCACCAAGAAGGTGTACGTGGTCCAGCCGCCCCACGGCCGGCACCACGAGAGCCTGTGGGAGATCGCCGAGAAGTGCCTGGGTGACGGGCGCCGATATCCGGAGATCTACCGGCTCAACCAGCACAAGGAGCAGCCCGACGGCACCCGCCTGCGGATGGCCGACCTGATCAGGCCGGGCTGGGTGCTCGACATGCCGGACGACGCGCGCCACGCGCACGTCGTGCCGGTGAACCAGGCGCGGGCCCAGACGCTGAAGCAGCACCCGGCGGGGTCTCATGGCGAACACCAGCGGGTCGCCGACGAGGCGCGCCAGACCTCCAGCGTCAAGCAGGGGCCGGCGCACGCGCGACACGAGACCGGAGCCGAGCAGCCCGTCGTGCAGAGCCCCGGCGTGGACCTGACCGACTACCTGGCCGCCGCGTCGCTGGCCGCGGCCGGTCTGCTGGTCGTGCTGGCCAGGCGGCGGCGCGAGCAGCTGTGGCGGCGCGCGTTCGGCCGCCGTATCGTCCGGCCGCGCGACGACGCGGCCAAGGCTGAGGTCGCGCTGCGGCTGGGCGCCGACGCGCCGGGCACGCGCATCCTCGACATCGGGCTCAGGCTGCTCGGCGCCGAGCTGGCCACGCAGGGCCGCACCCCGCCGACCGTCTACGCCGCGCACCTGTCGCCACGCAACCTCGACCTGTGGATCCACCCGCCTGACGGCGACGCGCCCGCGCCGTGGACGGCTCAGGACGGCGGCCAGGTGTGGCGGCTGGCCGCGCACGAGGGCCGCCTGCTGGAGGAGCAGCCCGGCGGCGCCCCGTACCCGGGGCTGGTCTCGCTCGGCGCCGACGAGAGCGGCCGGGTGCTGATCGACCTGGAGGCGGCGCAGGGCCTGATCAACATCCGCGGCCCGCAGACCACCGCGGCGCTCGCGGCGCTGGCCGTGGAGCTGGCGACCAACCGCTGGTCCGACCGGATGCGCATCACGCTCGTCGGCTTCGGCGACGAGCTGACGGCGATCGCGCCTGAGCGGATCAGGGCCGTGGGCAGCCTGGCCGAGGTACTGCCCGAGCTGGAGGCCACCGCCGCCCCGCGCCAGGAGGTGCTCACCGGGCGCGTCACCGGCAGCCCGCGCGACGCCCACTACCTGCTGTCCGCCGTGGCGCCCACCCACGAGGAGGCGCGCCGCCTGGCGCTGCTCGCCCGCAAGGACACCGCCGGATACGTGGTGACGGGCGACGTACCGCACGCCACCTGGACCCTGGAGATCACCGAGGACGGCAAGGCGAAGATCGCCGAGCTGGGCTTCGAGGTGACCGCCCAACTGCTGCCGCGCCGCCACTACCAGGCGCTGATCGACCTCTTCCGTACGGCGGAGCGACTCGACGGCGAGGCGGTGCCCGAGGCGGAGCCGCTGGTGGAGCTGGCGCCACCCGCGGTGGAGGTCAGGATGCTCGGCCCCATCGAGATCGTCGGCCGCGACCCGCTCGAAGAGGGGCGGATGGCGCTGGCCACCGAGCTACTGGTCTACCTGGCCACGCATCCCGGCGGCGTACACCCCGTCGTGCTCGGCGGCGTCCTGTGGCCGCGCGGCGTGCAGCCCATGGTCAGGGACGCCACGATCGCCAGGGTCGTCGACTGGCTGGGCCGCGAGCACCTGCACGTCGACGAGGCGGGCAGGCTGCGGCTGGGGCCCGCGGTACGCACCGACTGGGCACTCTTCCGCGAGCTGGTCCGCCGCTCGCACGGCGACCCCACGGCGCGGACCGTACTCCTGGAGAAGGCGCTCGGCCTGGTCAGAGGCCCGTTGCTGAGCGGTCGCCCGCTCGGGAGATACGCCTGGCTGGCGGGCGACGACCTGGAGTACGACGTCGCGGCCGGGGTCGCCGACGCCGCCCACCGGCTGTGCGAGCTCCGGCTGGCGCACGGCGAGCCGGACGCCGCGGTCGCGGCCGTACGCGCGGCCCTGCTGCTCGCCACCGACGACGAGGGGCTCTGGCGCGACCTGCTGCGGGCCACGCACGCCACCGGGGACGTCCTGCGGCTCCGGACGGTCGTCGAGGGGCTGACCAGGCGCTCGTCGTCCCACCCCTATGGCGGCGGGATGGCGCCCGAGACCGAGGCGCTGATCGACGAGCTGCTGCCGTCGTGGCGCATCCACATAGTGAGGGAGTCGACGGCATGAGGCGGATGGCGGTAATGCTGGCGCTCCTGCTCGCGTCGGGCTGCGGCCCGCCCGACCGGCCGTACACCCCCGGCGGCGTGGCGACACCCGCCACCGGCGAGACCGGTGAGACCGCCGCGGCGCCCGCTCCCACGCCCGTCCAGGGCAAGACGGTCGATGTCGGCGACGAGCTGAAGGTCAAGGTGGAGAAGGGGACGTCGGCCGGCGCGCTGCAGCGGCTCTTCGCCGACTACTACGTGGAGCGGTGGAAGGCGGTCGTCACCGGCGACACCGGCTATCTGCGTCATGTCGAGCCGTCGGTGATTCCGCAGGCCGGCGAATGGGCGCGCGGGTTCGCCGACCGGCAGGAGTCGGCGCGCGGCGTCGCGCGTCTCTACAGACTGCGGATCACGTCGGTCATGGGCAAGGGTGCCCAGGTCGACACCTGCGTGGACGAGCGGGGCGTACGCCTCGTCTCCACGCCCACCGGCAAGGCGGTCGCGCCCCAGCCCGACTGGGTGCGCGCTCCTTACCTCCAAACCGTGCTCGCGCATCGCGGCGACGACGGTGTGTGGCGGATCAGGGAATTCCGCCAGGACAAAGAAGGGTGCACCTGATGAATCCCCTGATCCCGGTGCTCATGGCAGGCTCGCTCCTGCTGGCCTCGCCCACGCCCGCCCCCCAATCCACCACGGAGGTCAGGACGGGCCAGCACGACACAACGGCGTTCGTCGAACTCAGGCACTCCAACGTCGAGGTCACCGGCGACGTGGGCAAAGGCGGCAAGCGCGACGGCTACCGGATCAAACGGCCCTGCTGGTACGAGCCGGGGCTCAGCGCCGATGAGATGCTCAAGTTCCAGACGGACTCGAAGACCCAGTTCGCCAGGGTGAAGGCCGACGAGGACAGTTTCAATAAGTTCGTCCAGCAGTTCAAGGACAAGAAGGGGCAACCGGGGAACTGGTGGACGCCCGCCTACGACGCGTCCGACCCCAACGGCGCCACCTGCTGGGCCGGGCTGGACCTGTTCGTCTTCGTACCGCCGAACGAGACGCCGCCCTCCGGCATCACCATCGCGCAGCTGGCCGAGATCGCGCGGGCGGCGATCACCGTGCCCCAGCCGACGGTCAAGCTGAGCCCGGACGCCAAGAGCTTCGTCAACCTGCCGACGTTCGTGTGGCTGGAAGGCATCGGTCAGCCTCGGCGTACGGCGACCGCGACGCTGCCCGGCGTCATGAGCGCGACCGTGGTCGCCACGCTCCAGGACATCAAGATCGACGCGGGCACCGGCAAGGACCGGGCCGAGGTACGCGAGCAGTGCGGGGCCACCGGCAAGCCGTACGCCAAGGGGGCCGCGTTCACCTGTGGCGTGCAGTATCTGCGCTCGTCGATCGACCAGCCGCGGCAGGTCTACCAGCTGACCGTGACGACCGTGTGGCCGGTGACCGTGGTGGGCCAGGCGGTGCCGGTCCAGTTCGCGCCGGTCGAGGTGGGGGTGACCCGCGACGTGCCGGTGGGTGAGGTACAGAGCAACGTCAGACCGTAGACGGTCTCTTTCACGGCGCCTTGATGGGCGCCTTGACGGCTGCCTCAGGCGATGACGGCGGCGAGCGGGGCGAGCTCCGGCAGCTCCGCCGCCTCCGCCAGCACCTCCTTGAGCACGGTGTCGTGCGTGGGGCCGGCCTGGGCGAGCAGCTCGCGGCCGGCCGGGGTGACCTCGGTGTAGATGCCCCTGCGGTCGTCCTCGCACAGGTAGCGGGACAGCAGCCCACGGTTCTCCAGCCGTGTCACCAGGCGGGTGGTGGCGCTCTGGCTCAGCACGACCGCGCGGGCGAGCTGCTGCATGCGCATGTGCCAGCCGTCCTGGCGGCCCAGCACGTCGAGCACGGTGTATTCGCTCACGCTCAGCTCGTGCTCTTTCTGCAGGGCCCGCTCCAGCCGGTCCTCGATCCTGGCGTGCAGCGCGGCGAGCGTGCGCCAGCCCTGGGCGCGCGCCTCGACTGCGTCATCGGCCAGCGGCATGTGACACCTTCCCAGACAAGGTTGTATGGTCGGTTAGTCGGCGCGTGCAAATAATGTCTACGCTGACTAACGTCGTCTGAGGAGTATTCTATGCCACTCGCCCTGTTCGCCCTCGCGATCAGCGCCTTCGGCATCGGCACCACCGAGTTCATCATCAATGGGCTGCTGCCGGAGCTGGCCGCGGACTTCGCCGTCACGATCCCCGCCGCCGGCCTGCTCGTGTCCGGGTACGCCCTGGGCGTGGCCATCGGCGGACCGCCGCTGACCATGCTCGGCGGCCGGTTGTCCCGCAAGACCATGCTGCTGTCGCTGATGGCGCTGTTCATCGTGGGCAACCTGCTCTCCGCCCTCGCGCCCTCGTACGGCGTGCTCATGGTCGGCCGGTTCCTGTCGGCGTTCGCGCACGGTGCCTACTTCGGCATCGGATCCGTGGTGGCCGCGGACCTGGTCGCTCCGCAGAAGCGGGCCAGCGCCATCGCGCTCATGTTCACCGGCCTGACCCTGGCGAACGTGCTCGGAGTGCCGCTCGGCACCTGGATCGGGCAGGCGTTCGGCTGGCGGGCGACGTTCTGGGTCGTGGTGGCCATCGGCGTCGCCGGGCTGATCGGCGTGCTCGCCCTGGTGCCGGCCCAACCGCGGCCCGCGGGCGGTGGGATGCTGCGCGAGCTGGCGACCTTCCGCAAGGGCGGTGTATGGCTGGCGCTGGCCATGACCGTGTTCGGGTTCGCGCCGGTGTTCGCGGTGATCACCTTCATCTCGCCGATCATGACGAGTGTCGGCGGATTCTCTCCTGGTGCCGTGCCGGTCGTCATGGCCGTGTTCGGGGTGGGGCTCGTCGTCGGCAACCTGATCGGCGGCCGGCTCGCCGACCGCGCCGTCATGCCGAGCATCTACGGCTCGGTTGCCCTGCTCACGCTGCTGGGCGTGGTCCTCGCGCTGGTGGCGGGGAACCAGGTCGCGTTCATCGTGACGATCACGCTGTTCGGGGTGGCCGCCTTCGCGACCGTGCCGCCGCTGCAGACCCGGGTCCTGGACGCCGCCGCGGGTGCGCCGACGCTCGCCTCCGCGGCCAACATCGGCGCCTTCAACCTGGGTAACGCGATCGGGTCGTTCGTGGCGGGGCTGACCATCGACGCGGGCTTCGGCTACACGGCTCCGGCCTGGACCGCCGCGCTGCTCGGGCTGACCGGGCTGGCGGTGGCGGGACTCGCCGGCGTGCAGGCCCGCCGCCAACTCGTCCCGGCCACCTGACACCGCCACCGGGCCGCCGCCAGGTCCAGCCGGCCCCGTATCAGCAACGCCACCGGGCCGCCGCCAGGTCCAGCCGGCCCCGTATCAGCAACGCCACCGGGCCCCGTGGTTTCGGCTCAGCCGAACAGCTCGTCCACGCTCAGCGCGGTCACGGCCCTGACGGTCCATCGGTCGAGGAGGCTCTGGTCTGTGCATGTGCGGATGCGCGCCCGAGCCTCCTCGGGCACCGAGATGTCACGTGCGTCCAGAAATCCGAGGATCAACTGAGCCGGCGTCCGCCCCGGCTCGCCCCTGTATTCGTGTGCTCCGGCCATCCACCCAATCGTACAGAGCGCTGCCGCGCCATGACGGGGAGTTGCTAGAGCCGGCCGGACTCGTGGGCGAGCAGCCACTCCTTGACCGGTACGCCGTAGTAGTAGCCGCCATAGCCACCCGAACCGGGCAGCACACGGTGGCAGGGGACGAAGGGGGCGATGAGGTTCTGGGAGCAGGCAGACCCGGCCGCGCGGGCCGCCGTCCTGGGCATGCCGGCGCGTTCGGCCAGCTCGGCGTACGACACCGTGGTGCCCGGCTTGACCTCGCGGAGCGCCTGGTGGAGGCGCTTGCGGGTGGCCGTGCCCGGCTGCTCGACCGGGATGGCGTCCAAGGCCGGCAGGTCGCCGTCCAGGTAGTCGCGTACGGCCTGCGCGGCGGCGCCCAGGTCGTCGACCACGTCCAGCCCTTCGGCCTGCAGCGCGGGCGACAGCCGGACGAACATGTCCGAGGGGTCGGCGGTGAAGCCGGCCGCGACCAGTACGCCGTCGCGGCACAGCAGGGACAGCGAGCCGATCGGGGTCGGCATGACTTGGGCGTCGATCATGAGGAACTCCAGAGATGCAGGGCGGCGTAGGCCCGCCAGGGCCGCCACCGTTCGATGTGGTCGTCGGGAATGCCCAGGCAGGCCATGCGCTTCTTGAGCACCAGGTCGCCGATGGGCCAGGCGTCGGGGTCGCGCAGCGCGCGCAGCGCGACATAGCTGGCGGTCCAGGGGCCGATGCCGGGAACGTCGAGCAGCTCGGCCATGGCCTCGCCCGGATCCTGGCCGCCGTCGAGGTCGATCCGGCCCTCGGAGACGGCGATGGCCAGCTCCTTGAGCGTCGCGACGCGACGGTTGGTGAGCCCCAGCCCCGTGAGGTCCGCCGCGAGCAACTCCTCGGCAGTGGGGAACAGGTGGGTCAGCCCGGGGCGCTCGGTGAGCCGCCCGGCCCGCGAGACGATCCGGCCGAGCAGGGTGCGGGCACCCGCGACGGAGATCTGCTGACCCACGACGGCGCGTACGGCCAGCTCGAAGCCGTCGAACGTGCCCGGCACCCGCAGGCCGGGCCGGGATTCGATGAGCGGGCGCAGGGAGGTCTCGCCCAGCGCGGCCGCGATGGCGTCGGGGTCGGCGTCGAGGTCGAGCAGGCGGCGGCAGCGGGCCACGATGCGGGCCAGCTGCCGGGTGTCGTCCACGGCGACGTCGAGCGCGATGTGACCGGGCTCGGGGGTGAGCGTGATCGTCCCGCCGGGGACGGCCCGGATGTAGGACGCCGGGCTCGCCACCTCCAGGCCGGGGATCGCGCGCGAGGTCAGGAAGGAGAACACGCCCGCGATGTCGTACGGCTCCCGCCGGTGCAGGCGCAACCGGAGGGTCGCGGGTCCGGCCACGACCTCGACCGTCGGCGGCGCCGAGACGGAGGGGCCTGAAGGGCCGCCCGCGGTCGCGCGGAGCTCGCTGGGCGTGAACCCGTAGGTCTCCCGCATCGTCGCGTTGAACTGCCGCACACTCCCGAACCCGGCCGCGAACGCCACCTCGGTGACCGGCAGCCGCGTCTCGGTCAGCAGCTGCTTGGCCAGCAGCAGCCGCTTGGTCCTGGCCACCGCCAGCGGCCCCACGCCCAGCTCGGCCACGAACAGCCGGTGCAGGTGCCGCTCGGTGATGTGCAGCCGCGTGGCCAGCCCCGCCACTCCGCGCTCGTCGGCGGCGCCGTCGTCGATCAGCCGCAGCGCCCGCCCGATGAGGTCACCGCGCAGGTCCCATCCCGGATCGCCGGGGGAGAGCTCCGGGCGGCAGCGCTTGCACGGGCGGAAGCCAGCCGCCTCCGCCGACGCCGCGTGCCGGTAGAACCGCACGTTGCGCGAGGCCGGGGTGCGAGCCGGGCAGATCGGGCGGCAGTAGATCCGCGTCGAGGTCACCGCCGTGTAGAAGCGCCCGTCGAATCGGGCGTCCCGGGCGGCGACCGCCCGGTAGCAGGAGTCGAAGTCGAGCTCAAGTGGTGACATGACACCGAGCGTATGCGTTCGCCCGGCCCATCGACTGGCGGGAATCGGACCTGATCGTTAAATCGCTGGTCAGCAGGTCAAACCCGCCGACCAGCGGAAATCGGACGTCGCTTCAGTGGGTTGCCCGAGATGTCACTTCGACGAGACGCCCACACCCAGGTCGAACTCCCGGTAGACGCGCGCCCAGAACCCGTCGCGCAGCCACACCCGCGCCTCGGGGAAGGGCCGCAACGAGTGGCCGAGCTCCTTCTCCGCCTCGATGAGCAGCTCGGTGTCGATGACCGTCGGCAGGATCGGCCCCGGCAGCAGGTCGCGGATGTTGTCGCGGCCACGCGTGAGTATCCACTTCTGTGCCACGTGTTCGCCCACGTCCTCGACGCGTGGCCGGCTGGGCCCGAGCTTGGCCACCTGGCCGGGCTTGACGTGCGGTTTGACGGGCGCGCGCCCGGCGAACACCTGCGCGGGCGATGGAGCGGCCACCGGCGGCGCGACCGGAACGGGTTGCGGAGAACGACTGAAAAAGGGCCTCAGGAATTCAGCAGTGATCACTTCCACGGTGTCCGACTCCCAAACCAGCCGTTCGGCCTGGTTGGTGCCGTACGGCGGCTCGACGCCCCACAGGTGGATGCGCACCCCGTACGCCTGCGCCGCCTCCACCGCGGGGACCATGTCCTCGTCCCCGGCGAGCAAGATCGTGTCAGTCACCGCATGATGCCGGGCCAGGGCCTCCAGGTCGCTCCTGATCTGCGCGTCCACGCCCTTCTGCTGGCCACGGGCGTTCAGGTTGCCAAGCCGTACCTTGACCCAGGGCAACTGGGCGATGACCCGCTGATCGACGGTCGGCACACGGTCGCGAGCGGCGTCATACCAATAGATCCGCAGCAGTTCGCCAGATATACGTTCCAGCGCATGTTTCTGTAGACTCTGGATCAGCTCGTCGGCGGCAACTCGATATTCTTTGCGCTCCTTGGCGCCCAGCAGCACTTCGCCTGCGGCAGCATAGAGATAACCGACGTCCACCAGGACGGCGTACTTCGCTGCCACAGCATGCGGCATGAGGTCTGGGATGGCCATGTGTCCTCCAGGCCGCGGTTAGTTGATCGGCTGACTATATACGCCTACTTTCTCTAGATAGTCCCAACTCCACGAGAACTTGACACCCGATTCCCGGGATCTATCTAGGGAAGGGCGCTCATCCGCCAACTCGACTTCCCCGGTACGACTGCCTTACGCATCGCTCTCGCCGGGTTTCGCCATGTTTGACTTCGCGGTACGACCGCCGGCTCCGGCGCGGCCTGCCGGATGGCGAGAACGGCCACGAGGGCGGCGAGCTCCTCCGGCGTGGCGTCACCACGAACAATCCGCAGATAGGCGCTCATAGCGGGATGTTCCCATGCTTCTTCGGCGGCAGCGAGGCCCGCTTGTTCCGTAGCGCCCGTAGCGCCCTGACGACCTGAGCCCGTGTCTCGGCGGGTCTGATCACCGCGTCGACGTAGCCGCGCTCGGCCGCGATGTACGGGTTGGCCAGCGTGTCCTCATATTCGGTCACCAGCCTGGCCCGCTCGGCGTCGGCATCGTCGCCCGCCGCGGAGAGCTCGCGCCGGTAGAGGATGTTGACGGCACCCTGCGCGCCCATGACCGCGATCTGCGCCGTGGGCCACGCCAGGTTGACGTCCGCGCCCAGGTGCTTGGACCCCATGACGTCGTACGCCCCACCGTACGCCTTGCGGGTGATGACCGTCACCAGTGGCACGGTCGCCTCGGCGTAGGCGTAGAGGAGCTTGGCGCCGCGGCGGATGATTCCGTTCCATTCCTGATCGGTCCCTGGGAGGAATCCCGGGACATCAACAAAAGTCAGGATCGGGATATTAAAAGCATCACATGTTCGAATAAAGCGGGCTGCCTTCTCGGAGGCGTTGATATCCAGACACCCCGCGAAATGCATGGGCTGGTTGGCCACCACGCCTACCGCCTGCCCGTCGGCCCGGCCGTACCCGACCACCACATTGGGCGCGAACAGCGCGTGGACCTCCAGGAACTCACCGTCGTCGAGCACGTGCTCGATCACCCGGTGCATGTCGTAGGGCTGGTTCGCCGAGTCCGGGATCAGCAGGTCGAGCTCGGGATCGGGCTCCAGGTCACCGGCGCTCTCGAACACCGGCGCCTCGTCCAGGTTGTTGGAGGGCAGGTAGGACAGCAGCGCCTTGACGTAGTCGAGCGCGTCGCTCTCGTCGGTGGCCTGGTAGTGGGCCACGCCCGACTTGGTGTTGTGCGTGTGCGCGCCGCCGAGCTCCTCGAACGTGACCTCCTCGCCGGTCACCGTCTTGATCACGTCGGGCCCGGTGATGAACATCTGCGACGTCTGGTCGACCATCACCACAAAGTCGGTCAGCGCGGGGGAGTAGACGTGCCCGCCGGCTGCGGCGCCCATGATGAGCGAGATCTGCGGGATCACGCCCGAGGCATGCACGTTGCGCTTGAAGATCTCGGCGTAGAGGCCGAGCGCGACCACGCCCTCCTGGATGCGGGCGCCGCCGCCCTCGTTGATGCCGATGATCGGGCAGCCGGTCTTCAGCGCCAGGTCGAGCACCTTGACGATCTTCTCGCCGTAGACCTCGCCGAGCGAGCCGCCGAACACGGTCGCGTCCTGCGAGAACACGCACACCTGGCGCCCGTCGATCGTGCCGTGGCCGGTGATCACGCCGTCGCCGTACGGTCGCCTGCTCTCCAGCCCGAACATCGTGGACCGGTGCCTGGCGAACTCGTCGAACTCCACGAACGAGTCCTCGTCGAGCAGCGCCAGCACCCGCTCCCGCGCGGTCATCCTGCCCTTGGCGCGCTGCTTGGCCACCGCCGCCGCCGAGCCGGCGTGGACCGCCTCGTCGAGCCGGCGTTCGAGGTCGGCGATCTTCCCGGCGGTGGTGTGGATATCCGGCGGGTCCGGTACGGCCTCGGCAGCAGTCATGCGCGCAACATTAACCCGGCTCCTACAGTGGATCCATGACGGAGGCGGTTCACACGCACGGCCTGTTCAAGCGATACGGCCCGCAGATCGCGGTGGCCGGCATCGACCTCGTGGTCCCGGCAGGCAGCTTCGCCGGGCTCGTCGGCCCCAACGGCGCCGGCAAGACGACATCCCTGAGCATGATCACCGGGCTGCTCCGCCCCGACGGAGGCCAGGCCGAGATCGACGGCTTCAACGTGTGGCGCGACCCCATCGAGGTCAAGGCCCGCATCGGCGTGCTGCCCGAGGGGCTGCGGCTGTTCGAACGCCTGTCGGGCCGCGAGTTACTCCTCTACAACGGCAGGCTGCGCGGCATCGCCAAGGCCGACGTCGAGCAGCGCACCGGCGAGCTGCTGCAGGTGATGGACCTGGCAGACGCCGCCGACAAGCTCGTCGTCGACTACTCCACCGGCATGCGCAAGAAGATCGGCCTGGCGGCGGCGCTGCTGCACAACCCCTCCGTGCTCTTCCTCGACGAGCCGTTCGAGGGCGTCGATCCGGTCAGCGCCAACACCCTCACCGAGGTGCTCCGGCGCTTCACCGCGTCGGGCTCGACCGTGATCTTCTCCAGCCACGTGATGGACCTCGTCGAGCGGCTGTGCGACTGGGTGTCGGTGATGAGCGCGGGGCACATCGTGGCCCAGGGCCCGCTGGAGAAGGTACGCGCCGGCCGCAGCCTCAACCAGGCATTCCTGGAGCTGGTCGGCGGGCCGCGCGACAACGGCGACTCCGGCCTGACCTGGCTCGGGCGGGGCAAGCTCGGGCGGGGGGAGTACGGGCGAGAAGAGCTTGGGCGGGGAGAGCACGGGCGAGAAGAGCTTGGGCGAGAAGAGCACGGGCGGGGAGAGGAGCCGGCGTGAATACTGTCGCGCTCTTCGCCCAGCTCAAGCTCCGGTTGCTGGTCGGCAACCTCCGCGGCGACATACAGCGCAAGCTCGGCTTCATTTTCACCCTCATCATGTCCGTGTTCGTGAGCGTCATCGGCTTCCTGCTGATGAGCCTGCTCCGGCTGGCGCCGCACGACGTCGCGGCGTCGATCGTCGTCGTGGTGTTCTCGGTCATGCTCATCGGCTGGATGGTCGTGCCGCTGCTGGCGTTCGGCCTGGACGACACGCTCGACCCGGCGCGGCTGTCGCTGTTCCCGCTACCCACCTCCCGGCTCGCGGTCGGCATGTTCACCGCCTCCGCCACCGGCGTCTGGCCGCTGGCCACGCTGATCGTCACGGCGGGCGCCCTGGTGGGGCTCGCCACCGGCGTCGGCGGCGTCCTGGTCGGGATCGTCGCCGTGCTCCTGCAGTTCGCGCTCTGCCTGGTCGCCTCCCGGCTGGTCACCACGGCCCTGTCCAGCGCGATGCGCACCAGGCGCGGCCGGGACGTGCTGGCCGTGGCCGCGATCTTCGTCGTGCTGCTCGCACAGCTGCCGAACCTGCTGCTCAACAGCAACATCGGCGACCCGGCGGGGATGCTGCGCCAAGTCTCGGCCCTGCTCAGGTGGACGCCCTCGGGCCTGGCCGCGCACGCGATGGCAGACGGCGGCCTGACCGGGCTGGCCGAGCTCGTCGTCGTGGCCCTCGTGGTGGTGGTGGTCGGCTGGCTGTGGATCAAGGCGCTGAGCCGGGCCCTGGTCACACCCGACTCCTCCACCCGCGCGGCCTCCGTACGCAGGGGGAGCGGCCTGGTCGACCGGTTCGTGCCGAGTGGGCCGCTGGCCGCCGTGGTCACCAAGGAGCTCAAGTACATCAGGCGCGAGCCCCGCTACCGGGTCGGCTGGTTCTCCTCCGTCCTGGTGGCCCTCGTGCTGGGCTTCTCGGTCACCCGTTCCGGAGAGGTCGGGCCGTCGATGCCGATCCTGCTCACCGCGTCGGCCGGGATGATGATCGCCCTGCAGTCGGCCAACTCGTTCGGCATCGACGGCCGCTCGCTCTGGATGAACGCCGTGACCATGGGCTCGGAGCGCGGCCTCAGCACCGACCTGGCCGGGCGCCACCTGGCCGGCGCGCTGGTCGCGGCGCCGCTGCTCGCGGTGATCGCCGTCGCTGCCGGGCTGTTCGCCGGCCACCCGGAGTCGATCGTCCCGGCGGTGCTCATCGGCCTGGGCGCGCTCGGGACCGGGTTCGGCGTCGGCTCCGTGACCAGCGTCGTCATTCCCTACACCATGCCCGAACGGATGAACGCCTTCAGCGGGGCCGCGCCCGGTCAGGGCGGCCAGGCGTTCGTCTCCGGTCTGGGCGCGCTGCTGGGCATCTCCCTCCTGGCGCTGCCGTTCGTGGTGCCGCTGCTCTTCGGATTGCTCTGGGTGTCCGTGCTCGCGCCGTTCTACGGGCTGCTGGCCGAGGTGCTGGGCCGGCGGCTCGGTGCGAAGATCGGCTTCCCCCGGCTCCCCGAGCTGCTCGCCGCGGTGTCGCGGCCCACCTGACCATTGGTCTAGTCCAATACGTGAGACCGCCTTCCGGACATTCCACGCTTGTGGATACCGTGGAAGCATGATTGACCAGGGGATTGAGCGTCGCAGTGCCGCGGTCACCGAGATGCCCGATGAGCTGCGCAATGACGTGCGGTTGCTCGGCAAGCTGCTCGGACAGGTGATCGCCGAGCAGGGCGGCGAGGACCTGTTGGCCGACGTCGAACGCCTGCGCAAGGCCGTGATCGCCGCCCGCAGGGGCGAGGTCACCGGTGACGAGATCACCGCCATGGTCGCGCAGTGGGAGATCGACCGGGCCGTGCAGATCGCCCGCGCGTTCACCTGTTACTTCCATCTGGCCAACCTGGCCGAGGAGCACTACCGCATCCGCATCCTGCGCGAACGTGACACCGAGGGCCGGGTCGAGCGGGAGTCGCTGGCGCAGGCCGTACACGAGCTGGGACACGAGCGCGTCGCCGAGCTGGTCGAGGGGCTGGAGCTGCACCCGGTCCTGACCGCCCACCCGACAGAGGCGCGCCGCCGCGCGGTCGTCACCGCGATCCAGCGGGTCAGCGGCCAGCTCAGCGAGTACAACGCCGCCGGGCGCGGCGCCTCCGAGCGCGCCGAGAGCCGCCGGCGGCTGCTGGAGGAGATCGACCTGCTGTGGCGTACGGCCCAGCTGCGCTCCACCAAGCTCGACCCGCTCGACGAGGTACGCACGGCCATGGCCGCCTTCGACGAGACGCTGTTCCGCATGGTGCCGCAGGTCTACCGCTCGCTCGACGCGGCGCTCGGCGACGGCACCGGCACCCGCCCGCCGCTGGCCCGGCCCTTCATCCGCTACGGCAGCTGGATCGGCGGCGACCGCGACGGCAACCCCAACGTGACCGCCAAGGTCACCCGCGAGACCGTCCAGATCCAGTCCGACCACGTGCTGACCGCCCTGGAGACGGCCTGCACCCGCATCGCCCGCACGCTCACCGCGGCCGAGCAGTTCGCGCCGCCGTCGCCGGAGCTCAGGGCGGCGCTGGCCGCGGCCGTCGACGCCCATCCCGAGGTGGTCTCGGAGATGGCCACCCGCTCGCCGCGCGAGCCGCACCGGCAGTGGCTGATGTTCGTGGCCGCCCGCATCGCCGCCACCCTCCGCCGCGACCTCGACCTCGCCTACCGCGCGCCGGCCGAGCTGCTCGCCGACCTGCGCCTGGCTCAGGAGTCGCTGTCCGGCAATGCCGCGCGTCAGGCGTACGGGGAGCTGCAGCAGCTCATCTGGCAGGTCGAGACGTTCGGCTTCCACCTGGCCGAGCTGGAGGTACGCCAGCACTCCCAGGTGCACGCGGCCGCGCTGGAGGAGATCAGGGCGGGCGGCGAGCTGTCGGAGCGCACCGAGGAGGTGCTGGCCACGATCCGGGTGATCGCCTGGATCCAGGAGCGGTTCGGCATCACGGCCTGCTCCCGCTACGTCGTCTCCTTCACCCGCTCCGCCGACGACATCGCCGCCGTCTACGAGCTGGCCGAGCACGCGCTCGGCAAGCGCGCGCCCGTGCTTGACGTGGTGCCGCTGTTCGAGTCGGGCCAGGACCTGGCCAACTCCCCGGACGTGCTGTCCGGCATGCTGGAGCTGCCGGCGATGCGCGAGCGGCTGGCCGCCAACGGCAGGCGCATGGAGATCATGCTCGGCTACTCCGACTCGGCCAAGGAGCTCGGCCCGGCCGCCGCGACACTGCGCCTGTACGAGGCCCAGGAGCAGCTGACCGCCTGGGCGCTGAAGCACGAGGTGAAGCTGCGCATGTTCCACGGCCGCGGCGGTGCGCTCGGCCGTGGCGGCGGCCCGGCCAACCGCGCGGTGCTCGCCCAGGCGCCCGGCTCGGTCGCCGGCCGCTTCAAGGTCACCGAGCAGGGCGAGGTCATCTTCGCCCGCTATGGCCACATCGCCATCGCCCGCCGCCACCTGGAGCAGGTCACGAACGCGGTGCTGATGGCTTCCTCACCCACGGTCGGCTCCCGCACCGCCGCCGCGGCCGACCGCTTCCGCTCGCTCGCCGAGCAGGTGGCCACGGCCTCGGAGCAGGCCTACCGCTCGCTCACCGAAGCCCCCGGCTTCCCGGAGTGGTTCGCCCTGGTCAGCCCGCTGGAGGAGATCGGCTCCCTGCGCCTCGGCTCCCGCCCCGCCCGCCGCGGCCTCGGCGCCCCGCGCTCGCTCGACGACCTGCGCGCCATCCCCTGGGTCTTCGCCTGGGCCCAGACCCGGGTCAACCTGCCCGGCTGGTACGGCCTGGGCACCGGCCTGGCCGCGGTGGCCTCACTCGACGAGCTGAAGGCGGCCTACGCCGAGTGGCCGCTGTTCAACGCGATGCTCGACAACGCGGAGATGTCCCTGGCCAAGACCGACAGGTCGATCGCCGAACGCTACCTGGCACTCGGCGGCCGCCACGACTTCGGCCGCCAGGTCATGGAGGAGTACGACCGGACCCGCAGCCTGGTGCTGCGCGTCACCGGCCACACCCGCCTCCTGGAGAACCGCAAGGTCCTCTCCCGCGCCGTCCAGCTCCGCGACCCGTACGTGGACGCGCTGTCGCACCTGCAGCTACGAGCGTTGACGGCCATGCGCACCGGCACCCTGTCGGACCACGAACGCGAACGCCTCTCGACGCTGCTTTTGCTCTCGGTCAACGGGGTGGCGGCGGGCCTGCAGAACACCGGTTGAGACGCCTCCCGGATGAGAAGATGACCAGCATGGCGGAGCAGCGGCTTTCCGAACTACGGGTGGAGAACTTTCGCAGTCTGCGACAGATCACCATGCCCCTCGGGCCCGTCAACGTGCTGGTCGGGCCGAATGGCGCGGGTAAGACGAATGTGCTGAAGGTCTTCGACTTTCTGGCCGACATCGTCAGAACCGACCTGGAGCCTGTACTGGCTGCCCGCGGTGGCTTCGATGAGCTGGTGTTCAGGGGCGGTGCCGAGCGGCCTGGCCATCTCCTCATCGGGATCAAAGGAGCATGGTCTACCTCTTTGGCAGGGGCTCCCGACGAATACGTATTGAAGATCACAAATACTCCTCTCGCCAGGGAGGAGGTTTTCAGGTCCGCCGACGTGCAGCATCGGTTGCGGACCATCACAGTGGAAGGGACGAGGGCGAAGGCTCAGCTACGGACCGTCGGCGAAGGCGAGTTCGAGAGTCGCTCCGAATGGCCACCGCTCGGGGTCGACACCGCCGACCGGAAGTCGGACGAGGTCGGCATCCAGCCCCTGAGCAGCGGACTTTCCACACTCCCACGACTGGCGGAAAAGAAGTTCAGCATGGCGCCCACCCTCGTGGCGGACATGCTGCGGGCCTTCAGGGTCTTCGACGTCGACGTCTCCAAAGCGAGCCTGCCATCACGGGTGCATCGTGGCGGGCAAGAACCGATCGCCGACAATGCCGCCAATCTCGCGGCGTTCCTTCTCGCCCTCCGAAACTCGGATGAGGATGCCTGGAGTCGGCTCCAGGCCGATGCCGTGGAGGCGCTTCCTCAAGTCGAATCCCTCGATTTCGAGTATCCGTCCGGGGGGGCTCACTCGGTCGTGGTCGTACTCAGGGAGCGCGGTCTGCGCGAACCCACCTCCCTGCTCGACGCCTCCTACGGAACCATCCGCCTGCTCGGTCTCCTGGCCATGCTGTACGACCCCGCTCCACCCGCGCTGACCTGTGTTGAGGAGATCGACCATGGTCTTCACCCACAGGCGCTCGAACTGCTGGTGGAACGGGTCCGGGAGGCGAGCGAGAAGACCCAGTTCATCATCGCCACCCACTCTCCCGCTCTCGCCGACCGGCTCAAACCCGAGGAGATCGTCATCTGCGAGCGTGGCGACGACGGTTCCTCGCTGATCCCGGCCATCTCCACGGTCAAGGTCGAGGAGATCGTCCGGGCCAGCGAAGGACTCCCGCTTGGCGAGCTGTGGTTTTCCGGCGTGCTGGGTGGTGATCTGTGAGCCGGCGGGGAGGCACCCGTGTCCGGCCCACGAAGAAGCCGGTCGTGGTCGTAGCGGGAGAGGACAGGAACGACCGTCTCGCCCTCCGTGTGCTCCTTGAGGAGTTTTGTCCGCAGATGGCGGGCCGGATTGTGGAGATCAACGACAAGGTGCGGCTGCACCAGGCCAGTGGGCCGAACCTCGCCGCCCGTGCCGAAACCCTGGCGAGCAAGGTGCGGGCGCGGGCTGTACGGGATGACACCAGCGTGGCATGCGTGTTCGTCCACGAGGACCTCGACAACACCGATAGCGACGCCTATCCGATCATCCGCGAACGCGTCCAGAAGGCACTCGAATCCGCCCTCGGTAACGTCCACTACGCCCTCGCGGTGTCGGAGATCGAAGCCTTGCTGCTGCTCTTCCCCGATGCGTTGTCGGCCATCGCCGCGTCCTGGTCTCTCCCCGCCAAGCACAAGGGCAAGGACACAGGGCGGCTCCCGGACCCTAAGAAGATCTTGATGAATGAGGTCAGTGGGGCCGGCCGCCGCTACCGCGAGTCCGATGCTCCTGAGATCCTCGACCAGGCGGCGAAGCTCGGCGTTCTGGGCAGGCCGGTGGGCCGCAACCGATCGTTCGACCAGATACGCGTGGATGTGGCGCGATGCTGCACGGAACATATACGTAAGTGAGCGGCCCGGTCGAAGGAGTCTGACCGCGCCGCTCCTGGTTTGCCGAAAGCTCGGCCTGCTGAAAGCTCAGTTTCCTGAAAGCTCACATTGCCGAAAGCTTCAGCGGAGGCCGTCGAAGAAGGCTCTGATGTCGGTGGTGATGGCTTCTGTGGCGGTGTGGGCCGTGTAGTGGCCGTGGGCCGGGGCGGCGAGGGTCTTCCAGGAGACGATGCCGGTGTGGTCGCGCTCGGCGAAGGCGCGGATGGATTTGAAGTCGCCCTCCGCCATGGCCAGCGCGGTCGGTACGGTGGTGGGCTCCGTCGGGGTCTCGGCGCGGGCGTTCTCCCAGTACAGGCGCAAGGCCGAGCCGGCGGTGCCGGTGAACCAGTGGATCGCCGCGTTGGTCAGCACGAAGTCGTCGTCGAGGTCCTCGTCGAAGAGCTGGGCGAGCCAGCCCACCAGCCCGGCGGGTGAGTCGGTGATGGCGTGGGCGAGCGTCTGCGGCTGCTGCGACTGCAGGACGTTGAAGGCGCCCTTCTCCTTCCAGAACCAGTCGAGTACGGCCAGCCCGGCCTGGTCCTCCTCGCTCAGGTTCGCGAACTCGGCCGGGTCACCGGAGGGGAAGGAGAACAGCTGCGTCACATGGACGCCGACGACGTGCTCGGGGGCGAGCCGGCCGATCTCGGGGGAGATCATCGAGCCCGCGTCGTTGCCCACCGCGCCAAAGCGGTCGTAGCCCAGGCGGGACATCAGCTCGGCCCAGGCCCTGGCGATGCGCTGGTTGTTCCAGCCCAGCTCGGTGGTCGGGCCGGAGAAGCCGTAGCCGGGGAGTGACGGCACGACGAGGTGGAAGTGCCGCGACAGCGGTTCGATGGCGTTGAGGTATTCGACGATCGAGCCGGGCCAGCCGTGGGTCAGGATCAGGGGCAGGGCGTCGGGGTTGGCCGAGCGGGCATGGATGAAGTGGATGTTCTGCCCGTCGATCTCCGTGGTGAACTGCGGGTAGGCGTTGAGCCTGGCCTCCTGGGCCCGCCAGTCGAAGCCGTCGAGCCAGCGGCCGACCAGGCGGCGTACCCGCTCCACGCCCACCCCTTGGTCGGCGTCCGCGATCTCATCGGTGAAGCGGGTCATGGCGAGGCGGGTCCGCAGGTCGTCGAGGTCGGCCTGGGGGATGTCGATGCGGAAGGGGTGAACGCTCATCGCGGGCTCCTTGTCGGAACGGGTTGTTCTGTTCCAACTATAGCAGAACGGAACGCTTCATTCCGCCAATATCCGCTCCTGTCCCGCGTACACGTTGCACCGCTGCCCGCGCAGGAACCCGACGAGCGTCATGCCGAACTCCCTGGCCAGGTCCACGGCCAGCGACGAGGGGGCCGACACGGCGCACACCGCGGGCACGCCCGCGGCCAGCGCCTTCTGCATGATCTCGTAGCTGGCCCGGCCGCTGACCATCAGTACGTGTTCGGCCAGGGGGAGTCGCTGGCCGAGTGATGCCCAGCCGACCAGTTTGTCCACCGCGTTGTGCCGGCCCACGTCCTCCCTGAGCGCCACCAGCGTCCCGTCGGGCCGGAACAGCCCGGCCGCGTGCAGGCCCCCCGTCTTGCCGAACACCCCCTGGGCCGCCCGCAGCGCGTCCGGCAGGCCGTACAGGATCTCGGGGGTGAGTTCGAGGGTGCCGCGGGGGAGCGGCGCGCAGCGGTCGTGCAGGTCGTCGAGGCTGGCCGAGCCGCACACGCCGCAGGCGCTGGAGGTGAGGAAGTGGCGGTCCAGCGTGGGCAGGTCGGGGATCGGGCCGTGCAGGCGTACGGTGACCGTGTTGTAGCGGGCCTCCGGCGGGAGGTCCTCGTCGGTGCAGTACGCGATGGCCGCGATGCCGCCGGGCTTGACCAGGCCCTCGCCGTGCAGGAACCCGGCGGCCAGCTCGAAGTCGTGGCCGGGGGTGCGCATGGTGATGGCGACGGTCTTGCGCGTCCCGTCCAGCGCGGTGAGGCGGATCTCCAGCGGCTCCTCGGTGGCCAGGTCGTCGCGCCGGTCGCGGACCGTGGAGCCGGACAGCTCGCGGACGCGGATGCGGGTGGTGGGACCCACGCGGGTCAGCCGGTCGGTCATAGCCGCCGCACGGTGACGAGTGCGTTGTAGTCCGGGATCCTGGCCTGAGGGGAGCGTCTGGTCTCGTCGAGGAGTACGTTGCCCTCCGGCCAGTGGATCTGCAGATTGCCGGGCATCAGGGGGGCCCGGAGGATCTTGCCCTTGTACGTACGCTCGCCCGACCGCAGCTCGACCGGCGTGCCGTCGGGCAGGCCGAGGCGGTCGGCGTCATAGGGGCTCATCAGTACGGCCTCGCGCATCGCGCCGTTGAAGCCGTCCAGGCGCTCGTGGACCATGCTGTTGAACTGCTTGCCGCGCCGCGTGGCCACCATGAACGTGCCGTCGGGGCGCTCCAGCGCGGGCGGCTCGACGGCGGAGAACACGCCCCGCCCGTCAGGGGTGTTGAAGCGGCCGTCGGCGAACAGGTGGCGCCCGCCGTACTGGACGTTGTCCCCGAAAGCCTTGAGGCCGGAAATGCCCTGGTAGAACGGCACCGCCTGCTCGATCTCCTCGCGGATCCGCGAGGTCCCGGTGAAGCGGACTTTTGCCGAAATTTCGGGGTTTGTGTGGGCGGCCAGTTCGCCGAAGATCTTCCACTCCGGCCACGCCTCGCCGATCCGGGGGCCCTCGATCTCGGGCGAGAAGATGATCCGGCGCTCGGTGGAGGTCTCGGTCACCCCGCCGGTCATCTCGTAGCGGGTCTGTGCGGGCAGCAGCAGCACGTCGCCCTCGGAGGGCACCAGCATCTGCGAGGACAGCACGATGTCGATGTGCACCCGGAGCTTGAGCCGGGCCAGCGCCTCCCGGCAGTAGCCGGGATCGGGCAGCACCTCCAGGAAGTTGCCGCCCGAGGAGATGAGCGCGTCCAGGTCGCCCGAGTGGGCCGCGTCGATCATGTCGGTCGCGGTCAGACCCGGCGCCGTCGGCACCTCAAATCCCCAAATATCGGTAAATTTGGCGGCGTTTTCTGGCGTGATCGGCAGGCCGCCCGGCAGGCCGGTGGCGTACGCGCCCATCTCGGCCCCGCCCTGCACCCCGCTGTGCCCGCGGATCGGCATCAGCCCGCAGTTGTCGCGCCCCAGGAACCCGCGCGCCAGGGCCAGGTTCACGATCGAGCGGACGTTGTCCTCGCCGAAGGCGTGCTGCGTGATGCCCATCGACCAGACCAGCACCGCCGACTTCGCCTCGCCGAGCAGCCGGGCCAGCCGGAGCATCTCGTCGCGGGTCGACCCGGACAGCGCCTCCAGGGCCTCCCAGGACTGGTCCGCCAGCGCCTGACGTACCTCCGCGAAACCGGAGGTCCGCTGGTCGACGAACGCCTTGTCCACCCAGTCGTTCTCGATCAGGTGCTTGAGCACGCCGTTGAGGAAGCCGATGTCGCCGCCCACGTTCACGCCGAAGAACTCATCGGTGATCTTCGTCCCGAACACCGCCGACTCGGCGTTCGACGGCACCCAGTAGCGGTCCATGCCGGGCTCGCGGTAGGCGTTGACCATGGCCACACGGGTGCCGGCCTTCTTGGCGTGATAGAGGTACTTCATCGCCACGGGCTGGTTGTTGGACGGGTTCGACCCGATGAAGACGATCAGGTCGGAGCCGATCCAGTCGGTGTAGGAGCAGGTGGTGGCCGCCGCGCCGATCGTCTGCTTGAGCGCGACGGTCGAGGGGGAGTGGCAGATGCGCGCCGCGTTGTCCACGCTGTTGGTGCCCAGCGCGCGGACCGCCTTCTGCGCCACGTAGTAGTTCTCGTTCGGCATGCCACGGCTGGTCAGGTAGGTGCCGAAGCGCGCGTCCCGCAGCCCGTCGGCGGCCACTCCCAGCGCCTCGTCCCACGAGATCCGCCGGAAGCCCGGCTCTCCCGCCCGCCGGAGCATGGGGTACGGAAGCCGCCCCAGCTCCCGCAGCTCGGCGCTCTTCTTACCGGCCAGCCCGGAGACGTCGCCCAGCAGTGAGACGTCGAGCGCCGGCATCGTGTTCAGCGGCAGCAGCCGCAGCCGGATGTTGCACAGGTGGATCTCGTCCATCGTCCAGTCGCGCATGCCCCGCGTGCCCAGTGCGCACCCGTCGCACGTGCCCTGCTGGAGAATCCGCCAGGCGTAATGCCTGTTGCCCTTGACCGATCGAAACGCCTTCAGCAGCTCCAGATAGTTGTTCGGCTTGCGCAACCCGAGACCGAACGGCCGCCACGAGGCCCAGTTACGCGGATCCAGACGTCTGCTCATCTCCCCATCTTCACCCGTGTGGGGCGCCAGAGGACAGTCGAGCTTGCGCGAAGATGGAGGAATGCCGGACTCGCGCTACTCCGACCTCGACCGCCCGCCTCTGTCCGAGGCGTCGCTCAACCGCGCCCTCGTACGCCCCGGCAGCCTGTGGACCGGCGTGAGCGTCGTCGAGAGCACCGGCTCGACCAACGCCGACCTCGCCGAGACCGCGAGACAGGGCGCCGAGGAAGGCCGGATCCTGGTCGCCGAGTCGCAGGTGGCCGGCCGGGGCAGGCTGGGCCGCACCTGGACCGCGCCGCCGCGCTCCGGCCTGACCGTCTCCGTGCTGCTCCGCCCGCGGGTGCCCGTCGCCGCGCAGGGGTGGCTGGCGCTGCTGTACGGCGTGGCGGCGGCCTCGGCCGTGCGCCGGCTGGCCGAGGTGGACGTACGGCTCAAGTGGCCGAACGACCTGCTGATCGGTGAGCGCAAGCTGGCCGGGATCCTGGCCGAGCGGGCAGAGGACGCCGTGGTCATCGGGATGGGCCTGAACGTCTCGCTCAAGCCCGAGGAACTCCCCGTGGAGACGGCCACCTCGCTGGCCATCGAGCAGGCCGCGTGCGTGGACCGGGATCCGCTGCTCAGGGCCGTGCTCAGGGAGGTCGAAAGGCACTACCGCGACTGGTCCGAGGCGGGCGGCGACGCCGACGCGTGCGGCCTGCGCGCCGCCTACCAGGCCTCGAGCGCCACCATCGGCCGGGAGGTACGGATCGAGCTGCCCGGCGACCAGGTGCTGACCGGCCAGGCGACCGGCATCGACCAGGCCGGACACCTCCAGGTGACCTCCCACGGCCAGCGGCACACATTGAGCGCGGGCGACGTCGTCCACGTTCGCGCGTCCTCGTAGCCCCGGGGGCGCGGAGGTGACACCATTTGCCCATGACCCTCCCCGACCACCACTTGACGCAGGGTGAGCGACGCATCAGGTCGTTCCACCCGCACTGGAAGCGGCTCGTGGTGCCCTTCATCGCGCTCGTGCTGATCGTCGCCGCCTCGGGCGTGGCGCTCTTCCTCATCCCCGGCAGCTTCGAGTACGCCAACTACGCCAGGATCGCCGTCGGCATCGTCGCCGTGCTCCTGCTGACGGTCTGGTCGTTCGTGCCGTACCTGCAGTGGAAGAACACCGGCTACGTGCTCACCACCCACCGCTTCACGATCAGCACGGGCGTGCTCAACAAGTCGACGGACGAGATCCCGATGGCCAAGGTCAACACGGTCAGCTCCGACCAGACCTTCTTCGAGCGCATCCTCGGCTGCGGCACGCTCACCGTCGAGTCGGCGGGGGACCGGGGGCAGATCGCCCTGCGCGACATCCCCCACATCCAGGACGTCAGGACCGACCTGTTCCGCCTTCTGGAGGACGCTTCCGACGGAGACATCGACGGCCATTGAACAGACCCACCGCTGAGGAGATCGACCGGCTGCTGGTCGGCATGCCCGCCCGTCACACCAAGGCGGAGGTGTCGGCCGAGGCCGGCGTGTCGCCGGCGCTGGCCGAGCGCATCTGGCGGGCGCTGGGCTTCGCCTCGCTCGCCGACGACGCGGTGGCCTTCTCCGACGGTGACGTCGACGCGCTGCGGCGGGTGAGCGGGATGCTCGACGGCGGCCTGCTCGACGAGCCGACCGTCATCCGGATGGCCCGCGCGCTCGGCCAGACCACGGCCAGGCTGGCCCAGTGGCAGGCCGAGATCATGATCGGCGCGATGCTGCCGCCCGGCGAGCGGCCCTCCGACGACGACCTCGGCCGGGTGCTCGACACCGCCCGGCAGCTATTGCCCGACTTCGAGCAGGTACTGATCCACGTCTGGCGGGCCCAGCTGGCCGCCGCGGGCACCCGGCTGCTGTCCGTCGCCGACCTCGACGAGGAGAACATCCCCGCCCGCGTGTCGATCGCGGTGGGCTTCGCCGACCTCGTCTCCTTCACCCGGCGCGCCCGCGAGCTCGACGAGCGGGAGCTGGCCGAGCTGGTCGAAGGGTTCGAGGCGCGGGCCTCCGACGTGGTGGCGGCGCATGGCGGCCGGCTGGTCAAGACGCTCGGCGACGAGGTCCTGTTCACCGCCCAGACCCCGGCCGACGCGGCGGCGATCGCGCTCGACCTGGTGGAGCCGGGCGACCTGCGCATCGGCCTGGCCTATGGGCCGGTCCTGCCCATGCTGGGCGACGTCTTCGGCACCACCGTGAATCTGGCCGCCCGGCTTACTGCCATCGCCCGGGCCGGCACCATCGTCGTGGACGCCGAACTGGCCGAGGGTCTCGACGGCGACACCGGCTTCGAGCTCCGCAGGATCCGGCGCAGGCCGGCGCGGGGGATCGGGATGGTGCAGCCCTACGCCTTGCGGAGATCATCCCCTTGACACAAGATGGCTGCCATGCCGTACGAAGTGCAGGGAGTCATCGCCCGAGGTAAGGGCCAGGAAGTGTCGGTCGAGACGGTGCTCGTGCCCGACCCCGGACCAGGGGAGGCGGTGGTGACCGTCAAGGCCTGTGGGGTCTGCCATACGGACCTGCACTATCGGGAGGGCGGCATCAACGACGACTTCCCGTTCCTGCTCGGGCACGAGGCCGCAGGCGTGGTCGAGGCGGTGGGCGAGGGCGTCACCGGGGTCGAGCCCGGCGACTTCGTGATCCTCAACTGGCGGGCCGTGTGCGGCCAGTGCCGGGCCTGCCTGCGCGGGCGCCCGTGGTACTGCTTCAACACCCACAACGCCGCCCAGAAGATGACGCTGGCCGACGGCACCGAGCTCTCGCCCGCGCTGGGCATCGGCGCGTTCCTGGGCAAGACGCTGGTCGCCGCGGGGCAGTGCACCAAGGTCTCCGCCGACGCGCCCGCCGAGGTGGCCGGGCTGCTCGGCTGCGGTGTCATGGCCGGGCTGGGGGCCGCGCTCAACACGGGCAACGTCTCCAGGGGCGACACGGTCGCCGTCATCGGCTGCGGTGGCGTGGGCGACGCCGCGATCCTGGGCGCCTCGCTCGCCGGCGCCGCGAAGGTCATCGCGGTCGACGTGGACGACAACAAGCTCGAGTGGGCCCGCGGCTTCGGCGCCACCGACACGGTCAACTCGCGGGCGAACGACCCGGTCGAGGCGATCCGCGACCTCACCGGCGGCTTCGGCGCCGACGTGGTCATCGAGGCCGTCGGCCGTCCGGAGACGTACAAGCAGGCGTTCTACGCCCGCGACCTGGCCGGCACCGTCGTGCTCGTCGGCGTGCCGACGCCCGAGATGGCGCTGGAGCTGCCGCTGCTCGACGTGTTCGGGCGCGGCGGCTCGCTCAAGTCCTCGTGGTACGGCGACTGCCTGCCCTCGCGCGACTTCCCCATGCTGATCGACCTGTTCCTGCAGGGGCGGCTGCCGCTCGACAAGTTCGTGTCGGAGACCATCGCGCTGGACGAGGTCGAGGAGGCCTTCGCCAAGATGCACCGCGGCGAGGTACTGCGCTCGGTGGTGGTCCTCTAGATGATCGACAGAGTCATCACCTCGGGGACGTTCTCGCTCGACGGCGGCACGTGGGACGTCGACAACAACGTCTGGCTGGTCGGCGACGCCCGCGAGGTGGTCGTCATCGACGCGGCGCACGACGCGCGGGCCATCGCCGACCGCGTCGGCGAGCGGACGGTCAAGGCCGTCATCTGCACGCACGCGCACAACGACCACATCAACGCCGCTCAGGAGCTCGCCGAGCTGACCGGGGCGCCGATCCGGCTGCACCCCGCCGACCAGGTCCTCTGGGACCAGGTGTACGGCCAGGAGGTGCCGTACGAACCCCTGGCCGACGGCGAGAAGATCGGGGTCGGCGGGATCGCGCTGGAGGTGCTCCACACCCCTGGCCACGCGCCCGGCGCGGTCTGCCTGTACGCCCCCGACCTGGGCGTCCTGTTCAGCGGCGACACGCTGTTCAAGGGCGGCCCCGGCGCGACCGGCCGGTCGTTCTCGTCGTTCGACACCATCGTCGACTCGATCGCCCGGCGGCTGCTGGGGCTGCCGGGCGAGACGGTCGTGCACACCGGCCACGGCGACTCGACGTCGATCGGGGCCGAGGCGCCGCACCTGGAGGAGTGGATCGCCCGGGGTCACTGATCTGTGTCCTACCTAACATAGGCAAGCCTTACCGAAGTGAGTTACCTTAGGTGTGCCTAACCTTTGGTGTCCCTTCGTCGCGAGAGGCTTTTCTCCGCATGTACGTCTGTGTCTGTCGTGCCGTGACCGAGAACGAGGTCCACGACTGCATTGCCGCGGGTGCGAGGAGCGCCAAGCAGATCCGCGACACCACGGGCGCAGGGGGCGACTGCGCGACTTGTGTCAGGAAGATATGTGCGATCCTGAAGCGGTCTGAGGAACTCGCAACCGCATAGCACGAGGAGCCCGTTCATGCAGGGCGACATCCAGATCATAGAGCTGCTCAACGAGCAGCTCACCGCTGAGCTGACCGCGATCAACCAGTATTTCCTGCACGCCAAGATGCAGCAGAACTGGGGCTACACCAAGCTCGCGGAGCACACCCGAGCCGAATCATTCGATGAGATGCGCCACGCCGAGCGCCTCACCGATCGCATCCTTTTCCTTGAGGGGCTGCCCAACTACCAGCGCCTCGGCACCCTGCACATCGGACAGACGGTCGAGGAGCAGTTGCGGGCCGACCTGGAGGTGGAGCTGTCGGTCGTGACCCGGCTGCGGCCGGGCATCCAGCTCATGCGGGAGAAGGGCGACGCGACCTCCGCGCGGATCTTCGAGGACATCCTCGCGGACGAGGAGCTCCACATCGACTACCTGGAGACCGAGCTGTCCTTGATCGGGGCACTGGGCGAGCAGCTCTACCTGGCCCGCTACGCCGAACCGCCCTCCTCGGATGAGTGAGTCTCCACCGAGCCGTCCCACGCGCGCCCGCCGGTACTCCCGGCGGGCGCGCGCGTTTTCGCGACACGCCGGGCGGCACAGAAGGTTTTGCGATTCTGCAAGATCGGGAATCGCCTTTGTCTCCGGCAAGTGCGGTAATTTAAGCGGGACTAACCGACATTTATCTGTGTTTGCCCAGGTCAATGGATAGGTCAACGACGAGTCAAACCGCGCGCTGTGACCGGGAAACGATCGCCTAAGGTCCTACGATCGCTTTATGACCTGCGTACTTCTCGCCGAGGATGACACCTCGATTTCCGAGCCGCTCGCGCGTGCGCTGCGCCGCGAGGGCTATCAGGTTGAGGTGAGCCCCGACGGCCCGCAGGCCCTGGAAAGGGCCCTGTCGGGTGGCATCGACCTCATCGTTCTTGACCTCGGCCTGCCAGAGATGGATGGGCTGGAGGTCGCGCGCCGGATCCGCGCCGAAGGGCACGGCACTCCGGTCCTGATACTCACCGCCCGCGTCGACGAGGTCGACACCGTCGTCGGCCTCGACGCCGGCGCCGACGACTACGTCACCAAGCCGTTCCGGCTCGCCGAGCTGCTCGCCAGGGTGCGTGCGCTGCTGCGCCGGGGCACCTCGGAGACGCCGGTGGTGCAGGGCGTCCGCATCGACGCCGACTCCCGCCGAGCCTGGATGGGAGAGAAGGAGCTGCATCTTACGACCAAGGAATTCGACCTGCTGCGCGTGCTCGTCCGCGACGCGGGCAAGGTCGTCACCCGCGAGCAGATCATGCGGGAGGTGTGGGACACGAACTGGTGGGGCTCCACCAAGACCCTGGACATGCACATCTCCTGGCTGCGCCGCAAGCTGGGCGACGACGCGGCCAAGCCTCGCTACATCACCACCGTCCGAGGAGTCGGCTTCCGCTTCGAACGCGAGTAGGAGATGCGCCGCCGCCTGCTCACATCCACCCTGCTCGTCGCGGTCATCGCGGTCCTGCTGCTGGGGGTCCCCCTGGGCATCGTGGTCAGCCGTCTGATCGTCGACGAGGCGGCCCAGGAGCTCAGGGCGGAGGCGACGCGCCTGGTGGGGGAGGTCGAGTACGCCCGAATCCAGGACACACCTCTCGATCCTCAGCAACTCAAACAGAAGTACCCCGACCGCTATATCCAGATCTACGAGCGCGCCACCCAGCCCAAGGCGACCATCGTCGGCGCCCCACCGCCGCCCGGCCACGAGATGACCGCGGACGCCCAGTCCGAGAACGGGATCTATGTCCGGGTGAGCCGCGACCGGGACCAGGTGGAGCAGGATGTTCGAGCACGCCTGCTCCTGATCGTGGCCCTGGCCGTCGCGGCTCTGGCGGTGGCGGTCGGCCTGGCCATCGTGCAGTCACGCCGCTTGACGCTGCCCTTGCAGGACCTGGCGAAGATCGCCGACCGGCTCGGGTCCGGGGACGCCCGGCCCAGCAAACATCGCTACGGCATACCCGAGCTCGACCGGGTGGCTCAGGTGCTGGACCGCAGCGCCACCCGCATCTCCGACCTGCTCACCAGAGAACGCGAGTTCGCCACCGACGCCTCCCACCAGCTCCGCACCCCGCTGACCGGCCTCACCATGCGCCTGGAGGAGATCGTGGCCGCCTGCGAGGAGCCGGAGGTGGTCCGTGAGGAGGGGGAGGCGGCCATCGTGCAGGCCGAGCGGCTCACCGCCGTGATCGACGAGCTGCTGGCCGCCGCCCGCCGCCAGCGGCACGCCCAGGCCAAGCCCGTCGGCATCGACGAGGTCCTGGTCCAGCAGGTCACCGAGTGGGAGCCGGTCTTCCGCGGCGAGGGCCGCTCGCTGCTGCTCGAAGGCTCGCGCGGGCTCAGGGCGCTGGCCACCACCGGCGGGTTCGGCCAGGTCATCGCCTCACTGCTGGAGAACTCCCTGCGGCACGGCGGCGGCACCGTCACCGTCACCACGACCAGTGGCGACAACTACGTGGTGACCGAGGTGTCCGACGAGGGCCCCGGCATCGCCGACGACATCGCCCCCAAGGTCTTCGAACGCAACGTCAGCGGGGCTGGGGGCACCGGCCTGGGGCTGACCCTGGCCCGCGCGCTGGCCGCCGCCGACGGCGGTCGTCTGGAGCTGGTACGGCGCCGTCCGGCGACGTTCGCCATCTTCCTGCGCCACGCCGAGGAGAACGACCGGACCCGCGTGGTCAGCGGTCCTGCTTGACCCCGGGCAGCTCCGCGGGGATGGGCTCGGTGGCCTCCAGGAACACCCACTTCTTGTACGACCAGTAGCGGAACAGCGTGCCGAGAGCGACGCCCACGATGTTCGCGATGTTGAAGGCGAGCAGGCTCTCCAGGCGGAGGGTGTACTGGGTGAAACCGATCGCCAGCAGCCCGAAGAGCAGGGCGATGCCGTTGAGCAGGAAGAACAGGAAGTATTCGCGGCGCAGGCCGCTCTGCTCGCGGTGTCGGAAGGTCCAGAAGCGGTTGCCCAGGTAGGCGACCGTCGCTGAGATGATCGTGGCCAGGACCTTGGAGGTCATGGGGCCCATGCCGAAGGCCCCTCGGAAGAGGTTGAGCGTGCCGGTGTCGACCACGAAGGCGATGATGCCGATGGTCCCGAACTTCGTCAGCTCATGCAGGAGAGACGAGAACCGCTGGTAGAGCCCCTTGGCGAAGTTCACGTCTGCAACTCGGCCCTTCCCGGTCGTGGCGCAAATCAGGTCATGACCACTTCAGCGTACCGGCCGTCAGGCTGGTGGTGGGCCATGGCGGATGACATCCCACCCCTATCAACACGCTTACAAATATCGCCTTATGCCCGACAATTACGAATCGGGAGCGTTACGCTGCGGTGGCAGATCGCCGGTACGTACCGGCGATGGGCTCAGACGGACCGCCGTCGCAGACGGCCACGACCCTCGGGGTTCACCTGTGCCGCTTCGACTGCTCGTCCTGCTCGTCGGCCTGACCGTCATGGCCGCCGGTTGCGGCACCGCAGGCGTCGCCACGGTGGCGCCTCCCGAGGGTCCGACCTCCGCTCCGGCGGCCGCCCACGGCGTCGACACGGCGACGGCCGAACAGGCGTTCCAGCTGCTCGGCCAGCTCGACCAGGCATGGAAGCGGCGGGACTGCGCCGCCGTCGCCGACCTGACCACGTGGGTGGAGAGGACGCTGGGCGGTCGTGCCTGTGAGGGCACCCGGAACGGCCGCCCGGCTCTCTACAGCGACCCCGTCTTCTTCCTGCCCGGCGACGGCGACTGGTTCGCGGCCCTGGCGAGCAAGCCGTCGCCGGCGTACTTCGTGTTCCTGCGCGAGGGCGGACGCTGGCGGCTCGGCGCGGGCCCCATCCCCGCGCGCGGGGCGCCGCCGGAGACGCCGACCACCATCACCCCCGACGCGGGGCTGATCAGCCAGGCCCGGG
Organism: Nonomuraea sp. NPDC050680; assembly: GCF_040654555.1. Classification (NCBI taxonomy): domain Bacteria; kingdom Bacillati; phylum Actinomycetota; class Actinomycetes; order Streptosporangiales; family Streptosporangiaceae; genus Nonomuraea; species Nonomuraea sp. NPDC050680. Next base: position 317,427 of record NZ_JBFAIF010000011.1, read on the forward strand.
TGGTGGCGCAGCGCCACCTCACCTACCTCACCGACCCGGCCGGGGTGGCGGGCGTGCGCTTCCCACCAGGGGATCCGGTACGAGCCCTGCGGGACGAGCTGGCCGGGCTGCCCGGGCGGGTCCGGCCGGACCGGCTCGACATCGACGTCGAGCTGCCCGAACAGCCCACGATGGCCATCCCCCTGTCGGCCGACACCATGCTCGTCTTCGACGCGCTGCGCGTCGTCTACCGGCAGCGCCCGAAGGCGGGCGCGTCAGTCTTGGCCCACCCGCTGAAGAAGGACGCCGAGATCATCGTGCTGGCCGGCGTCATCAAGGCGGCGCGGGGCCTGACCACGGTCGGCGTGCGGCGCGGCCCCGCCTGAGCAGGTTGGGTAAGCTCAGCTGGCGTGAGTGCAAACAGTCCTATCGGGCCGGTCGTCGGCATGGTCGGCGCCGGCCAGCTGGCCAGGATGACGCAGCAGTCCGCCATCGCGCTGGGCGTCGAGTTGCGGGTGCTGGCCAACACCTCTGACGAGAGCGCCGCCAGGGTCATCGTCGACACGCGGCTCGGCGACTACCGTGAGCTGGCCGACCTGCGCGAATTCGCCACGGGCTGTCACGCGATCACGTTCGACCACGAGCATGTGCCGACCGAGCACATCAGGGCGCTGGCCGCCGACGGCTACGCGGTTCGGCCAGGGGCCGACGCGCTGGTGCACGCCCAGGACAAGGCCGTGATGCGCGAGCGGCTGACCTCGTTCGGCGCGCCCTGCCCGGCCTGGACCCGCGTGTCGGGCGGCGCCGCCGATGGTGTCTCGGCCTCCGCTGCCGAGGGCGTCTCGGCGTCCGGCGCTGAGGGCGTCAAGGAGGTGTCGGCCTTCGCCGCCGAGCACGGCTGGCCGGTCGTGCTGAAGGCGATCAGGGGCGGCTACGACGGCCGCGGGGTCTGGGTCTGCCGGACCCCTGCCGAGGTCGAGGAGGCCCTGAGCGGTGGCGTGCCGCTGATGGCCGAGGCGTTCGTGCCGTTCGAGCGGGAGCTGGCCGTACTCGTGGCCCGCTCGCCCCACGGACAGGGCGTCAGCTACCCGGTCGTGGAGACCGTGCAGCAGGACGGGATCTGCGTCGAGGTGCTCGCGCCCGCCCCCGGCCTCGACCCGGAGGAGGCCGCCGAGGCCCAGCGGATCGCCCTGCAGATCGCGCACGAGCTGGGCGTGACCGGGCTGCTGGCCGTGGAGATGTTCCAGACGGCCGACGGGCTGCTGGTCAACGAGCTGGCCATGCGGCCGCACAACAGCGGCCACTGGACGATCGACGGCTCCCGCACGTCGCAGTTCGAGCAGCACCTGCGGGCCGTGCTCGACCTGCCGCTCGGCTCGCCGTCGATGAGCGCGCCCGTCGTCGTCATGGCCAATCTGCTCGGCGGCGACGACCCTGACCTGTTCAAGCGGTACGAGCACGTGATGGCCCACGATCCCGGCATCAAACTGCACTTCTACGGCAAAGAGGTCCGGCCCGGCCGCAAGATCGGCCATGTGACCGCTGTGGGTGACGACCTCGAGACCGTACGCGCCCGTGCCAGGCACGCCGCCGTCTACCTGACCACTGGGGAGTACACGTGAGATCTCTGTGGGCATGGGGGGCATCGCGATGATCGGCATTGTGATGGGCAGTGACTCCGACTGGCCGGTGATGAAGGCCGCGGCTGAGGCGGTGGCGGAGTTCGGCGTACCGTTCGAGGCCGACGTGGTCTCCGCGCACCGGATGCCGACGGAGATGATCGAATACGGCCGTCAGGCCGCGGCGCGCGGCGTCCAGGTCATCATTGCCGGGGCGGGGGGCGCGGCCCACTTGCCGGGGATGCTGGCCTCGGTGACGCCGCTGCCCGTGATCGGGGTGCCGGTGCCCCTGAAGTACCTGGACGGGATGGATTCGCTGCTGTCGATCGTCCAGATGCCGGCCGGGGTGCCGGTGGCCACTGTGGCCGTGGGCGGGGCGCGTAACGCGGGTCTGCTGGCCGTACGCATCTTGGCGGTGTCGGACCCTGAGCTGCGGGGACGCATGGAGAAGTTCCAGGGCGAGCTGAAGGAACAGGCCCACGCCAAGGGCGAACGCCTCCGCGCGGAAGTGGCTCGGCTGAGCGGTTAGTGCCCGCCGGCCGGCCGTTGGGCAGCTGCCCTTCGGCCGGCCGGGCGGGTATCAGTGCTTTAGCGGGGGTATTGGTGCTACAGGGGTATTGGTGCTTTAGGGGCGGCCGAGGGCGCGGTAGTGCCAGCCCGCTGAGCGCCAGGTTTCGGTGTTCAGAGCGTTGCGGCCGTCGACGATGCGGCGGGCCGCGACCACCTGGCCGAGCTCCTCCGGGTCCAGGTCGACGAATTCCGGCCACTCCGTGAGCAGCAGCACCACATGTGCCCCTCGGACGGCCTCCAGAGCCGATCCGCCGTAGTGCAGCTCGGGATGTGCCTTTCGGGCGTTGTCCAGCGCGATCGGGTCGTACACGGTCACCTGGCCGCCCTGCTGGCCAATCGTGACGGCCACGTCGAGGGCGGGGGAGTCGCGGATGTCGTCGGAGTTCGGCTTGAAGGCGGCGCCGAGCACGCCGACCGTACAACCGTGGAAGGAACCGCCCGCCAGCTCGCGCGCCAGGTCCACCATGCGGGCGCGGCGGCGCATGTTGATCGCGTCGACCTCGCGCAGGAACGTCAGCGCCTGGTCCGCCCCCAGTTCGCCCGCCCGCGCCATGAACGCGCGGATGTCCTTGGGCAGGCAGCCGCCGCCGAACCCGAGCCCGGCGTTGAGGAACCGGCCGCCGATGCGGTCGTCGTACGACAGCGCCTCCGACAGCTGCGTGACGTCGGCGTGGGCGGCCTCGCAGACCTCGGCCATCGCGTTGATGAAGGAGATCTTGGTGGCGAGGAACGCGTTGGCGGCCGTCTTGACCAGCTCGGACGTCGCGAAGTCGGTGACCACCATCGGGATCTCCCCGAGCGGTTGGTAGACGTCGCGCAGCACCTTCTCCGCCCGCTCGGAACGCACGCCGATCACGATGCGGTCGGGCTTGAGCGTGTCCTCGACGGCATAGCCCTCACGCAGGAACTCGGGGTTCCAGGCGAGCTCGACCTCGGCCCCGGCGGGGGCGAGCCGGGCCAGCTTGTCGGCGAGCCGCTCGGCGGTGCCCACCGGCACCGTCGACTTGCCCACCACCAGGCACTCGCGGTCGAGGTGGGGGGCCAGCGACTCGATGGCGTTGTCCATGTAGGAGACGTCGGCGGCGTACTCGCCGCGCTTCTGCGGCGTGCCCACACAGACGAAGTGCACGTCGCCGAAGGCCGCCGCCTCCTCGTAGGACGTGGTGAAGCGCAGGCGACCGGAGTCGAGTCCACGACGGAGAACGGGTTCGAGCCCCGGTTCGTGGATCGGGAGCTCACCGCTGTTGAGCCGGCGAACCTTGTCGGCGTCTATATCAAGGCCCAGGACGTCGAATCCGAGATCCGCCATGCAGGACGCATGCGTGATGCCCAGGTATCCGGTCCCGATCACCGTGAGGCGATATGGCACGAGAGAGCTCCTTTCGAGTGCCAGGCATGTTACCGGCCCGCGCTACCTCGTTCTGTGCCACCTGGGCGTTTCCGCAAACTGTACCGCCTAGTAACAAGATGGTCGGACGTCCTAGTATTTCGCCATGGACTTCCCTTTGTACGCGCCCGCCGAAGAGCACGACATGCTCCGGGAGACGATTCGAGCCCTCGCCGACGAGAAGATCGCCCCGCGCGCCGCGGAGACGGACGAGACCGAGGAGTTCCCCTGGGACGTCTACAAGGCGCTCGTGGCGGCTGACCTGCACGCCGTTCACGTCCCGGAAGAATACGGGGGCGCCGGGGCGGACGCGCTGGCCACGGTGATCGTGATCGAGGAGGTGGCCCGCGCCTGCGCGTCGTCCTCGCTCATCCCGGCGGTGAACAAACTCGGCACGGTCCCCCTGCTGCTGTCGGCCTCGGCCGACCTCAAGACCCGTTACCTGGCGCCGGTGGCCCGTGGGGACGCGATGTTCTCGTACGCGCTCTCTGAGGGGGAGGCGGGCTCGGACGCCGCGGCCATGCGCACCCGGGCGGTGCTGGACGGCGACCACTACGTGCTCAACGGCACAAAAATGTGGATCACCAATGCGGGCGTCTCGGAGTACTACACGCTGATGGCGGTCACGGACCAATCGGCCGGCCCTCGCGGCATTTCCGCTTTTATCGTGGAAAAATCCGACGAAGGCGTCTCTTTCGGGCCAAAGGAGAAGAAGCTGGGGATCAAGGGCTCGCCCACCCGCCAGGTGATCCTGGAGAACGTCCGCATCCCCGCCTCCCGCATGATCGGCGACCCGGGCACCGGCTTCAAGACCGCCCTGGCGACCCTCGACCACACCCGCATCACCATCGCCGCCCAGGCCCTGGGCATCGCTCAGGGGGCGCTGGACTACGCCATCGGGTACATCAAGGAGCGCAAGCAGTTCGGCCGGCCGATCGCGGACTTCCAGGGGCTGCAGTTCATGGTCGCGGACATGGCGATGAAGCTGGAGGCGGCCCGGCAGCTGACGTACCACGCGGCGGCCAAGTCCGAACTGGCCATGCATGGCCAGCCACAGAAGGACCTCACGTTCTTGTCGAGCGCCGCGAAGTGCGCGGCCTCGGACGCGGCAATGGAGATCACCACGGACGCGGTGCAACTGCTGGGCGGGTACGGGTACACACGCGACTACCCGGTGGAGCGAATGATGCGCGATGCCAAGATCACCCAAATTTATGAGGGCACCAACCAGATCCAGCGCATGGTGATGGCCCGGCAGCTTCTCAAATAGCCCACAAGCATCGTCTTCGCGGGGGCTCAGGCCGTGACATTGGGGGGTGCGACCCCCCAAGCCCCCGGCTTCACAGGCGTGGTCCTCGTTGGGGCGCTTCGCGCCTGGGGCTCGGGCTGTGGCATTGGGGGGCGCAGCCCCCCAAACCCCCAGCCAAAACCCGCTTCGCCGATTCGTTAGACGATTACGCCCCCACCCGCTCAGCCAATTCCCGCAGCTCGGGTGAAGCCTGATCTTGCATCGACAACAGGTCGGAGGTGAGCTGGCGGACGATCCGATGGTTACGGACCTGTTCAGGCGTGATGCTTTCAGCTTCGAGGAGTTGCGTCACTGCCTCATCAACCTGACGACGCTGCGCATGCGCCCGCGCCAGATCTATGGCCAGCCGCGCCCGTCGCTCCGCCGACAGTGACGAGGTTTCCACCGCGGCTCCGACGCGCAGGGCGTGACCGGCGTCGCCCACTTCCACCGCCACGGCCACCTCATGCAGTGCCACGTTGGCCGGGCCGAACTCGGTGTTGTAGTCGTTGCGCCCCTCGCCGACCCGCGCCGCCATCTCACGGGCTCGTGACAGGTGTTCATAGGCCATGTCGGCCTGATTGAGCCGCGCGGCCGCCACCGCCCGCTGCAAGGTCAGCCCGCCCCACAGCGACATTGCCTCCATGCTGCCTTGATCGGTCAGGAACCACAGCGCCTCAGCAGCCGTACGGGCCGTCTCCTCCACCTGATCGAAGTGACGTGCCCCCAGGAACACGAACCCCAGCCGGAACGCCCCCGCCGCCATCAGCAACGGGTTGCCTGCCCTCTCGGCCGCGCTGATGGCCCGATCCGCCGCGATCCACGCCGCATCCGGCTCGCCCAGCTTGGCCAGCGATGCCGCGCATGCCTGATAGGTCACCGCCAGCAGTTCGAACAACTCGGCCTGGCGTTCGGCGGGCGCGGATCGCACCGCGCTCTCCAAAGTGGGCACCAGGCCGCGCAGCAACTCGGTCAGCTCGACATACCGGCTCTGATGCGTCAGCTCCCACGCGTGATCTACCTGCGGCTTGAGTTGATCGATGGCCGGCACCGGCGTGGCGTGCAACGTAGCCTGCAAGGAGTGAGAGCCGGACAACACCAGTCGCAGCCCGGCCGTTCCCGGCATCTCCTCATTGGTGGCGGCGACCACGGGCGCTTCGGCGGCCAGTTCCGACAGCGGCACATCCAGCGTCTCGGCGACTTTCTCCAGCACGGACATGCGATCGACCTTGCGCACGCCCCGCTCCACCTGCGAGATCCACGCCACCGACCGATCGACCAGCCGGGCCAACTCGGCCTGCGACAGGCCACGCCGTTTGCGCTCTTGAGCGATACGCCGTCCAAGCGCCCGCTGATACTCCATGCTCACGACGTCGTGCCCTTCCCGCTCAGCAGGTCTAGCCAGTCAACTTCAACCGAGGCCAGCAGCTCGTCGCGAGCTGCCAGGAAGCGCCTGGTGTGCTCGGTCTGCTCGTGGGCGTCGAAGGCGTCGCGGTCCTGGTACAGCTCGTAGAAGATCCGCTGCAGCGGCTGACCGTCCACCCGGTGCGAGGCGTACACGATCGTTCCCGGCTCGTGCCGGCGGATCGCCTCGATTGTCTCACCGACGAGGGTGTCGAACGTCGTAGCGCTCGCCTCGTCCTTACAGGTGAAACGGACCATTAGTCCGAACATGTGCACCCTCCTGGGTCGCCGCCGACGTCTGGGGTCCGGCTTCTTTAGTCGACCAGTACTTATTGTGCGGCGCAAGTACACCAAGTCGCTTGTACTTGAAGTATAGCACCAGTACTTTAAGTATCAATGGCGATTGGAAGTGCTTTGACCTGCACGAACGCGAGGAAACCGCGATGTCCCCAGCGCTCAACAACCCCGCAGAAATCTACCGATGGTGTCGCAACTTCCCCGGCACAAGGAGCCAGATCCGCGAGGCGCGCCAGTTCGTCAGCAGCTACCTGGGAGACCGCCCCGAAACAGACACAGTGCAACTGATCGTCTCCGAGCTCGCCACCAACGCCATCCGCCACACCCGCAGTGGGCTACCTGGCGGTCGATTCGGCGTAACCCTGCACGCAGGCAGCACCCTCCTGATCCTCGCCGTCCTCGACGAAGGCGGCCCCGCCACCCCGCACCTACACCAGGCCGAAGACGAGGACCAGAACGGGCGCGGCCTGCACCTGGTGGAGACCCTGACCACCCGCTGGGGCGTACACGGCGACGACGCTGGCCGCACCGTCTGGGCGCTCATCCCACTCACCCCCGCGAACCCAGCCACATGAGCGACTGCCTATCCCCGCACCTCCCCGAGCCGCAACCGAACTGCACACACCTGGTTTGGCTCAAGGCACGAAACGAGCCACGGCGTAGGGCACTCCTCTGGACCCGCCACTGCGATGACGTCGTCTACGAACTGTGCGCCACGGGCGGCCAAACGTTCCTCCGGCGCACCGACCCAGTCTCTGGGAAGGCCTTCGAGACGCACCGCATGAGTACACGAGGGGGACAGGCCACATGGCAGGCTCTACTTTCTGGGCTGGTCCGGTGAGGCTTCCCGCTCTGATCGCCATGGGGCTTGTCGCGGAACTGCCTTAGGTTGGCTCGCATGAATGACCGGAGGCGCACCTATCGGTACGTGGGGCCGGCCGATTTGAAGGCCACCATCCACAGCATCGTCGTGGTCACCGAGGGCGAGTCCTTCCGCATGCGCCAAGCCCGCAAACGCGGCCCGGGATCCCTCACCAAGAAGTAGTCAACGTCACTTGGCTGGGGACCTCAATCCGGCCACCAGCGGCGACACGCAATCGGCCGTTGACACACACAGTGAGGTCGGTCCGGGGCGCCCTGCCGGTGTTGCCACTGGTGGGTCTCCCCGAACCGCCTCCCGAACCCGGCGTGCGCTGCTAAGCGCACCGGG
>NZ_JBFAIF010000012.1:0-112850 GCF_040654555.1 Nonomuraea sp. NPDC050680
TCCTCACCACCGAGGCGGTCATCGCCGAGAAGCCCGAGAAGAACCCTGCCGCTCCCGCTGGCATGCCCGGCGGCGGAGACATGGACTTCTAGGTCTCTCACCAGAGACTTCCAGGTCTCTTCTCACCAGACCGGCTCGGACGCACGTTGTCCGGGCCGGTCTGTTTTTCTGGGGTGAAGAGCCGTACGTATGATCATTTAAGGGGCTTGACCCAGCGCGACCACGTGGGCTGGAGCGCGTAGCCGGCGGCGGCCCACACCCCATGGGCGGAGAGGTTGTCGTCCAGCACCATGGCATCGGCGCGGAAGGCGCCGAAGGCGGCGAAGCGGGACTCGGCCGCGGCCAGGAGCGTCGTGGCGATGCCCTTGCGGCGGTGGGCCGGGTGGACGGCGAGGCGATAGAGGTGCGCCCGCCAGCCGTCCCAGCCCGCGATGAGCGTGCCCACCAGCTCCCCGTCGAGCTCGGCGATGAGCAGGGCCTCCGGGTCGCGCTCGATCAGCGCCACCACCTTGTCGGGCGAGTCGCGCCGGTCGGTGCCCTCGGCGGCCAGCAGCCAGAAGTCGAGCACGGCGGGCACGTCGTCAAGCCCGCCGTGCCGTATCTTCACCCCTGCGACGGCTCCCCCCATCAGACGCCGAAGTGGGCGACGATGTGGCCGCGCGCGAGCGTGTTGGCGGTGATGTTGAAGCCGACCACCGCCGGGCTGGCGTCACTGTCGACGCCCAGCTCGGCCACGCCCAGCGCGTGCACCGTGAAGACGTAGCGGTGCGGGTCGCCGGGCGGGGGAGCGGCGCCGCCGTAGTCCTTGCTGTTGTAGTCGTTGCGCGCGTGCGTGGCCCCCGCGGGCAGGCCCTTGAACTCGGGGGCGGTGCCGGCGCCCGTGGGCAGCTCGGTGACGGCGGCCGGCAGGTCGAAGAGCACCCAGTGCCAGAACCCGCTGCCCGTGGGCGCGTCGGGGTCGTAGCAGGTCACGGCGTAGCTCTGCGTCTCGGCCGGGGCGCCGGACCACTGGAGGTGGGGCGACAGGTTCTGTCCGGTCATGCCCCAGCCGTTGAAGACGTGGAGGTCCCCCAGCCTCTCCCCGTCCGCGATGTCGTCGCTCTGGACCGTGAGTGCGGGGACCGAGGGCAGGTGTTCGTGTGGCAGCGGTGCGGGCACGGCGTCCTCCTTGGTAGAGATCCTCCACTACTCCAGCCATCCTAGGAGTGCGTCCAGGAGTGCGTCCGTCTTGGGAGGCGACGTGCCCGCTCGCGGGTCAGCCAGCGGTCACTGCGGCCGGTCGCGCGGTCATACGGCCGGTTGGGCGGACAACTGGGCCGGCAGTGCCTTTCCGTGCAGGACGGTGAGCGAGGTGACCGCACGGGTGAGCACCACGTACAGCCTGGCCAGGCCGCGGGGCTCGGCCGCCACGATGTCGGCCGGCTCGACGACGATCACGTGGTCGTACTCCAGGCCCTTGGCCAGCGTCGCCGGGACGATCAGCAGCCGGTGCTCTTCGGTCGTGTCGGAGTCGAGCACGGCGTGGGCCAGCCCGTCGAGCTGCCGCGACACCTCCGCCACCAGTGCGTCGGGCACGATCACGCCGATCGAGCCCTCCCGGGCCATGGCCTCGAGCGCGGCGTCGGCTACCGCGCCGCCTGGTCGGACCGTCAGCGAGCCCACGCCGGGACGCAACGACCGCGGCGGAGCCAGCGCCGGGGCGATCGACGGCAGCAGGCGGGCGGCGTAGTCGAGCACCTCGCGCGGCACGCGGAAGCCCAGCGTCAGTTCGGTGACTTCGCCCTCGTCCTGGCCCAGGTGCTTGAGCACGGTCTCCCACGAGCTGGTGGACCACGGGGTGGTGCCCTGGGCGAGGTCGCCGAGGACGGTGGCCGAGCCGTTGCGGCAGCGCCGGCCGAGCGCGCGCAGCTGCATCTCCGACAGGTCCTGCGCCTCGTCGACGACCAGGTGGCCGAGCGAGGGCGTGCGTTCGATCAGGTCGCCGAGCTCGTCGAGCAGCGCGGCGTCGGCCGCCGACCACTTCGCGGACTTCCAGCCTCGGTACGGTTTCTGCCATAGCAACATTTGCTGCTCGTCAGGCGACAAATCGTCTTTGGCGGCTTTTGTCAGGAATTCGGAGTCCGAGAGGAGCTTGAAGAGGACCTGCTGCGGCACCAGTTTGGGCCAGACCGCGTCGACGAGCTGCTTGACCGGCTTGGACCTGGCCACGGCGTCCTGCACCCGGTCGTCGGGCGACTCTCCGCGCTGCTCCATGCGTACCAGCACCATGTGCGCGAGCCGCTGCGCCAGCGCCGCCCGGCCGGGCCCGTAGCGGGTGGTGCCGCGCAGTGAGGCGACGATCTCGCGTACCTCGTAGTCGGCCACCCGGAAGCGGTAGGCACCCTTGCTGTAGACGACGCCCTCTTCAGGCTTCACGATGTGCAGCCACAGCGCCCGCTCCAGCACGGCGGCCATGCGGGCGTCGCCCTTCAGCGCCGACACCATCGGATCCTCCGGCGTGGCGTGCTCGCCGAGCAGGCCCGCCACCGTGGTCTGGTCGACCTTGACCTCGCCGAGCGCGGGGAGCACGGAGGAGATGTAGGACAGGAAGGCGCGGTTGGGGCCGACGATCATGACACCCGACCTGGCCAGCCGCTCGCGGTGGGTGAAGAGCAGGTAGGCGGCCCGGTGCAGGCCGACGGCGGTCTTACCGGTGCCCGGCGCGCCCTGTACGCAGACGGTCTGGGTGAGCGTGGCGCGGACGATCTCGTCCTGGTCCGGCTGGATCGTGGCGACGATGTCCCGCATCGGGCCGGTGCGCGGGCGCTCGATCTCGTCGGTCAGGATCTTCGACGACCCGATGTCGCCGCCCTCGCCGAGCGGCTCGTCCTCGAACGCGGTCAGCGCGCCGCCGTGATAGCCGAACCGGCGCCGCCGCGCGATGCTCATCGGATCGGCGGGGCTGGCCTGATAGAAGGCCCGGGACACCGGCGCGCGCCAGTCGATCACCAGCGGGCGGCTGTTGCCGTCGTGCACGTGGCGGCGGCCGACGTAGATCGTGGGGGGCAGGTCGTCGTCCGCCGAGCGGTCGAGGCGGCCGAAGAACAGCGGGGTGTCGGGGTGGTCGGCCAGCGCCGCCACCCGCTTGTCGAGCAGCGACTGCAGGATCTGCTGAGACACCCAGTCGCCGGCCGCGTCGGCCGACAGCGACTGGGCGTGCAGTCGCATGGCCTGGAGCGCGGCTCTCGACTCGGCCAGATGGGACTGCTCGGCCGCGAGTACGTCGGCGGGTATGTCGGGGGCCAGCTGGTGTGCGGGCATGCGAAAGTGCCTCCCTGGTCGAAGTAACGGAGGTGGTCAAGGCAGCGAATCGACCAGTTTAGTGGTGCGTCTGGCAGGCTTCCAAAGTATTTAGCCGGGGTAGAGAGGGACCGTGGCACGCGTACGGTTTGGTTTCTCCCCGATCATCCCGACAGTGGCGAGTTTCCTGCTGGCGGCGTTGTGGGCATTGTCGGTGTTCGCGGGGTGGGGGCTGGAGGCGTTCTGCGCGGGGGACGAGTCCGCGGTGGGCTGCTCGCAGCGGCTCGACTCGGTCTCGGCGATGTCGGCGCTGTTCGCCGTGGCCGCCGCCTGCTGTACGGCCGGTGCCTGGCTGGTCCCCTCCGCCAGGAGCGATCCACGCGTGTTCAGCCGGTTCATGGGCGTGGGTGTAGCCGCCTGGATCGCCGCCGAAGGAGTGCTCTTCCTGGGCGGCCTGCTAGCCAGATAACGACAACCTGCCAATAGCCGAGAATTCGGGCATTTCAGGTGCATTTGCCGGATCATGGGGGTATGTCGCTGGCTGATTGAGGCGCGCAGCGGCGTAGCACGCTGGTGAGGGGGGTGGTTCGATTGTCGACAACCCGCGGAGTCTCGTGGACGTGACGACGTCGAAGCCTGGCCGCTCGGAGGGTGAGCGGCCGGGCCTCGCTCTGTATGACCTTGGTGCTAGACGCCGCCGTGCACGTCGTCGGCGTCGATGATCTGGTACGCGTAACCCTGCTCGGCCAGGAACCGCTGGCGGTGCGCCGCGAACTCCTGGTCGACCGTGTCCCTGCTGACCACCGTGTAGAAGCGGGCGCCGCCGCCGTCGGCCTTGGGCCGCAGCACCCGGCCGAGCCGCTGCGCCTCCTCCTGACGCGACCCGAACGTGCCGGACACCTGGATGGCCACGGCCGCCTCGGGCAGGTCGATGGAGAAGTTCGCCACCTTGGACACGACCAGGACCTGGATCTCCTTGTCGCGGAAGGCCTGGTAGAGCCGCTCGCGCTCCTTGATCCTGGTCTCGCCCTTGATCACCGGAGCGTTCAGGTGCTCGCCCAGCTCGTCCAGCTGGTCGATGTACTGGCCGATGACCAGCACCTGCTCGCCCAGGTGCCGGCGGACCAGCGCCTCGGTCACGTGGGTCTTGGACGGCGTGGTGGCGCAGAAGCGGTAGCGCTCCTCCGACTCGGCCATCGCGTACGCCAGCCGCTCCTCGTCCGTCAGCGTGACCCGGACCTCCACGCAGTCGGCGGGGGCGATCCAGCCCTGGTTCTCCATCTCCTTCCAGGGCGCGTCGTAACGCTTGGGGCCGATCAGCGAGAACACGTCGCCCTCGCGGCCGTCCTCGCGCACCAGCGTCGCGGTCAGCCCGACGCGCCTGCGGGCCTGCAGGTCGGCGGTCATCCGGAAGATCGGCGCGGGCAGCAGGTGCACCTCGTCGTAGACGACCAGACCCCAGTCGCGCGCGTCGAACAGCTCCAGGTGGCTGTAGACACCCTTCCGCCGGGTCGTCATCACCTGGTAGGTGGCGATGGTGACCGGGCGGATCTCCTTCTTGCTGCCGGAGTATTCGCCGATCTCGTCCTCGGTCAGCGTGGTGCGCTTGAGCAGCTCCTGCTTCCACTGGTGCGCGCTCACCGTGTTGGTGACCAGGATCAGCGTGGTGGCCTGGGCGTGTGCCATCGCGGCCGCGCCGACGATGGTCTTGCCCGCCCCGCAGGGCAGCACGACCACGCCGGAGCCGCCGTGCCAGAAGGCGTCGGCCGCGTCCTGCTGGTAGGGCCGCAGGCTCCAGCCGTCCTGGAGCAGCTCGATCTTGTGGTGCTCGCCGTCGACGTAGCCCGCGAGGTCCTCGGCGGGCCAGCCCAGCTTGAGCAGCGCCTGCTTGACGTTGCCGCGGTCACTCGGGTGCACGGCCACGGAGTCGCCGCTGAGCCGTTCGCCCAGCATGGGCTGGATCTTCTTGGACCGCAGCACCTCTTCGAGCACGGCCCGGTCGGTGGAGGTCAGGATCAGCCCGTTGGCCGGGTCCTTCTCCAGCTTGAGCCGGCCGTATCTGGCCATGGTCTCGGCGATGTCCACGAGCAGCGCGTGGGGCACCGGATAGCGGCTGAAACCGATCAGCGCGTCGATGACCTGCTCGGCGTCGTGCCCGGCCGCGCGCGCGTTCCACAGCGCCAGCGGGGTGACGCGGTAGGTGTGCACGTGTTCGGGGGCGCGCTCGAGCTCGGCGAACGGCGCGATGGCCTTGCGGCACTCGCCTGCCTTCTCATGATCGACCTCGAGGAGCAGCGTCTTGTCCGACTGGACGATGAGCGGGCCGTCGTTCACGGACATCCCTTCTACGGTTGACGCCTATCCAACACATCAGACGGCAAGAACAGTCCCCGAACAGGTAATCAGTCGTCGAGGTAGCCGTTGAGGCCGAGGAAGAGGAAGGTGCCGAACGTCAGCGCGAAGCCTACGCCGAGCAGTGTCCAGCTCCATACGAGCAGGTTCTTGGCGCCGGCCGGCTGGGTGCTCGACCGGCCGAGCGCCATGCCCGCGAGAATGGCGCCGGGGATCGCCAGGATGTTGCAACAGCTGACGATCGAGAGCAGATTGAGCACCAGCGCGACGATGGCGGTGGCCCTCGGCCCCTCGGACGGCCGAGGTGGCGGGGGATAGCCGTAGCCATAGCCGTAACCGTGCTGTGGCGGCGGCTGCTGGCCGTAGGGTGCGCCGTAGGGCTGGTACGGATATTCGCCCGATGGACCTTCTTGGCTCATGCCACCTCCTGACAGGTCAACATTTATCACGGAATGGCCACGCGCCCTGCCGGGTCTGCTGTCTCGCCATAGATCTGGACCCTCTCACACGTCTTTAGAGATCGAGACCCAGAGCAGGGAGGCGAGTTGCACCCGGACGACCTACGAGTCTTCACGGCGTTCGTCACGACGCGATCGGACAGCCTCATTCGCCTGGCGTACGTGCTCACCGGCGACCAGCACGCCGCGGAGGATCTACTCCAGAGCGCGCTGGCCAGAACCGCGGACCGATGGCGGAGCATCAGGGGCGATCCGGAGGCGTACGTTCGCCGGGTCATGTACCACGAGCAGGTCGGGCGGTGGCGTAGCCCGCGCTGGGGGCGCGAGCGGGTGGTCGAGACGCTGCCCGAGCGGATCGCGGGCGACGGCACCGCGCGGGTCGACGACCGGCTCACGCTCGAACAGGCCCTGCGCCGGCTGCCCGCGAAGAAGCGGGCCGTGCTGGTCCTGCGTTACTTCGAGGATCTGCCGGAGTCCGACGTCGCCAGGATCATGGGGTGCTCGATCGGCACCGTACGCAGCCAGACCCACCAGGCCGTGAAGCGGCTGCGCGAGCTGGTGGGCGAGACCGTCCGTCTGGAGGCCTGAGATGACAGTCGATGAACGCGCGGTCACGGAGGCCCTGAGCAGGCTGGCCGACCGGGCACGGCCCGTGGATCCCGAGCTGCTTCTGTCACGTGCCCTACGGAGGCGGGCACGGTTGCGGGGGCCGAGATGGGGGCTGGCCCTGGCGGCGGCGGCCTGTGTGGTGGCCATCGGGGTGGTGGCGCTACGGGCGCATGAGCAGCTGGCGGTCTCCCCCGCGAGCCCGCCGACGGCGAGCACGGAGCCCACCGCGAACCCAGAACCCACCGCGAGCACAGAACCCACGGCGCGTGCGACGAGGTCCGCGACGGACCCGCCCGCCACCGCGTACGTCCGGGACATCCCCGGCCTGCCACGCAACACGATCGCGCAGTTCGCGACCGTGGAGGACTGCATGCCCAAGGGCAGCCCGGTGTACAACATGGACGGTGACCGGCGGCTGCCCCAGTACGGGACCGTCAAGGACTACCGCTGGCTCGTGGAGGCCAAGGACAAACTGGGGGTGACGCGGCTGGTCGGCAGCCGCAAGGGGTTCGTGCTGTGCACGCCGGCCATCCGGCTGGTCAGCTACCCGACGGACCCGATCTTCTCCTACTGGGGCGTCGATCCGCCCGGCAAGCTGGCCCTGCGCGGGGCACTCAGCGTCGACACCTACAGCATCCAGATGCAGTCGGAGATCAACCCGGGCCGGGACGGCGACCCGTCCTTCCTGGTGGTGGCCGGTCGGGTCGCTCCCCAGGCGACCCGGGTGGAGGTCGAATGGGCGGACGGGCGGAAGATGACGGCCAACGTACGGAACGGCTTCTACATCGGCCGATCGCGGGTGTACGCCGACAAGCGGCATTTCATCCGCCCGGCCGTGCTGAGCAAGGTGACCGCCTATGACTCCGGTGGGCAGGCGCTGGGCGAGCTCAAGAACATCAAGTCGGGGTCCATGGGCGCCATCGACGAGAACGACTAGCAACTAGCCGAGCCTCGACCGCAGCGCCTTGCGGTCGAGCTTGAGCACGCTCGTGACCGGGATCGAGTCGACGAACAGCACCTCCCGGGGATACTTCACCCGGCCGACCCGGTCACGAGCCCAGGTCATCAGCTCCTCGGCGGTGGCCGTGCCGCCCGGCCTGAGCTGGACGAAGGCCACGACCTCCTCGCCCACGCGCGGGTCCGGGCGGCCCACGACGCCGGACATCACCACGTCGGGGTGCTCGTTGAGCGCGTCCTCGACGTCGCGCGGGAAGACGTTGAACCCGCCGCGGATGATGAGGTCCTTCTTCCGGTCGACGATGTACAGGTAGCCGTCGTCGTCCACGCAGCCGATGTCGCCGGTACGCAGCTCACCTTCGACCAGCGCGGTGCCGGTGGGGTCCGCGGGGTGCTCGCCCCAGTAGCCGAGCATCAGCGAGTCGCCGCTGACGCAGATCTCCCCGACGTCCCCCGGCTCGGCCTGGTCGCCGGAGGAGTCGCGGATCGTGATCGTGTAGCCGGGCAGCGGCAGGCCGACGCTGCCGATCCGGCGCCGCCCCGGCGGGTTGAACGTGGTCACGGCGCTGGTCTCGGTCATCCCGTAGCCTTCGAGGACCTGCACGCCGGGCATCCGGCGCTCGAACTCCGTCAGCGTCTCCCGGCCGAGCGGCGCCGCGCCGCAGGTGAGGAAGGCCAGGTCGGGCAGGGGATGAGACTCCAGCGGCTCGGCCAGGAGCATCTGCAGCATGGCGGGCACCACCGCTCCGTACTGGGCGCGCCGCGCGGCGGCCAGCTCAAGGAAGGCCTTCGGGTCGAACCAGCGCATCAGCACCGCCTGCTGCGGCTCTGTGGCGTGCATCCCGGCGACCGTGATGATCAGCCCGTACGAGTGGGAGAGGGGCACCGGCACTATTGCGCGATTTTTCCCCTCTTGGTGGGACATGTCGTAGGCGTCCTTGGCCACCTGCCAGAGGCCGCGATGGCTCAGCATGACGCCCTTGGCCATGCCGGTGGTGCCTCCGGTGTACATGAGAGCCGCCAGATCGGTGGCGTCCCGCTCGACGGGCCCCCGCTCGGCCGCCCGCTCCAGCTCCCCCGTGTCCACAAATATCGGGATCTGGGGGTCGGTGGCCTGGACCGTCTCCACCAGCTCGGGCGAGGTGACGAGGGCGGTGGCGCCGCTGTCGTCCAGGATGTGCCGCAGCTCCGCCGGTCCCACCAGGAACACCACGGGCGTCACCACCGCTCCGGCCGCCCAGATCGCCTCGTAGATCAGGCCGACCTCGGGTGAGTTCGCCATCATCACCACCACCCGGTC
Source organism: Nonomuraea sp. NPDC050680 (assembly GCF_040654555.1). Classification (NCBI taxonomy): domain Bacteria; kingdom Bacillati; phylum Actinomycetota; class Actinomycetes; order Streptosporangiales; family Streptosporangiaceae; genus Nonomuraea; species Nonomuraea sp. NPDC050680. The sequence goes on from NZ_JBFAIF010000012.1 coordinate 8,956, forward strand.
GCCGGGGCGTACCCCCGCCTCGACCAGCCCGCCGCAGACCTTGCGGGCCCGCTCGGCCAGCGCGTGGCTCCGGTGCCAGACCCCTTCGTAGTAGACCGCGTCGAAGTCGTCGAACCTGTTCCAAGACTCCTCGGCCAACCGGCCCAACGTCAGCTCGCTCACGGTCCCAACCTCGCCTGATCAACACTTGACGTCAAGACAGGTCGGCGACCCCGGTGATGCGATGGAGCGCGAAGCGGTGGACGGCGGCCCTGGTCTCGTCGTACGCCGTGAGGTAGCCGCCCTCCATCCGGGCCGGCTCCAGGATGCGCGAGGTGGCGTTGCCCTGGGAGTCGAGGTAGCCGATCCACACGCGTACGCCCTGCCTGATGGCCTCCTGCAGCGCGGAGATCGTGGCGGTCGCCGGGCCGCGCGGGATCTGCCCGCTGGGGGCGTCGGCAGGCTCGCGCCGGGTCAGGTGGGCGGCGTCGCCCGCCCGCAGCGCGCGTACGGCGGCGGCCGTGACCTCGGCGTCGAGACCGTTGGGCGAGGGTACGGACCGGGCCGGCGGCAGGCCCTCGGTGCGCTTCCTGTCGAGCTCGGAGATGATCACGTCGCCGTCGAGCGACTCGGCCACCGGGGCGTACCCCATCGCACGCAGCGCGTCGACCAGCGCGGCCCGTGAGGAGCGGGAGGCGATGACCGTGGGAGCCAGCCTGCGCAGGCGCAGCGCGGCCGAGCGCCGGTCGGCGGTGATCTGGTCGAGCAGAGCCGGGTCGTCGCAGCGGATGTAGGCGCTGGCGGTGCCGACCCTGATGCGCCCGTGCCGGCGGGCCACGTCGGCGATCAGGTAGGACAGCGCCTGCGGGACCGGCGTCGCCGAGTGGCGCTCCAGCATGGCCAGCAGCTCCTCGGCCCCCTGACCCGCGTCGAGCGCGCGGCGGACCGAGCCCTCGCCGAACCGGTAGACGGTCGCGCCCCCCTTGGACTCGACGTCGGCGGCCAGCGTCATCCAGCGGTTCAGCTCGCTGGTGAGCGGTCCGGGCGCGACGGCGGTCAGGTCGGCCTGGAGCAGCACATGATCGACCGGCTCGGGCAGCAGCGGGGCCAGCACCGAGGCGGTGTCCTCGCCGGACAGCAGCGCCCGGCCGTGTCCCGACAGCACGCCGAGCCCGGTGACGCCGACCTGCTCGGCCTCCCGCAGCGCGAACTCCGTCAGCTGCTCGCGCAGCGGCCCGCGGCGGCGCGGCTGCTCCCACGCCAGCCGGTCGAACACGGACGCGCGCGTCGGCGCCAGGCCGGGCGCCGACGCGAGCACGCCCAGCGCCGCCGACCGCACACCCGGCGCGGAGGAGCGGCGTAGCTCGGTGTGCAGCGCGTTGAGCGGCCGATCCCGGTCGTCGCGCTCGCCGACCAGGCCGGGGACGCGGTCGGTGTGCAGCCAGGTGATCGCCAGCGCGGCCCACCGGTCGGCGGTCGGCCGGACCCGCCACAGGTCGTAGCCGGTGGTCGGCAGCCACTCGCCGTCGACGTTGCCGCCCGCCGCGATCAGCCCGGCCGCGTGCGCGACCTCCACGATCAGCGCGGCGGCCCACTCCGGCACGTCCAGCTCGGTCGCGGTGCGCTTCAGATCCCGTACGCCCAGCCCGCCGGTACGCAGCACGCCCGGTGGTTCGGCGCTCCACCGCTCGCACAGGTCCTCGACCGTCCGCACGAACGTGAACGCCTGCCCCGCCGCCGTCCGGTCGGCCAGCTTCTGGTCCCGCGCGGCGCCTTCCAGCGCGGGAGGTACGGCGTACAGGTCCCGGTGTACCAGGCCGTTACGCAGATGGAGGCCGACCTCCCGAGGCAGGGCCACGCTCTCCTCACCCGTCGCCGCCAGCAGCCCGCGGGCGAGCAGCTGGTCGATGGGCGAGCGGGCGGAGGCGACCCGCACCTCACGTCTGGCGTTGGGCACCCGGCCCGTCGGCGGCCCCCAGGTGAGCTGGTCGAGCGCCGCCCTGGCCTCGGGCGAGACCTCCTCGATCAGTTTGCCGGGCCGGGCCAGGGCGGCGGCCAGGCGTTCCTTGCCCGAGCCCGTGGTGCCCGGCGCGATGTCGTCGGCCATCTCCGCCAGCTGCTCGGGCGCGTGGTGCCGGAACGCCTCCACCGCAGGGGGGCCGAGCCCCGCCGGATCGTCGAGCACCTTCCGCACGCCGGGGGCCAGGGCGAGGGCGGAGTCGGGGCCGTAGACGAGGGCCAGGTCGCGCAGGTGCTCGATCGCCGCCGACAGCGCGGGCTCCGGCTTGCCCGCCGCGAGCGCCCCGCCGACGAGCGCGCGCAGGGCCGCCTTCGTGACGGACTTCGGTGGTACGTCCGGCGCCTCGGCCCGCGCTCCGGTGGCCGGTGTCTCGACGACGGCCGGCGTTTCGACGACCGTCAGCGTTTCGAGCACGGCGAGTGTGAAGCGGTCGAGCCGGTCGAGCGCGCGGCCGATCGCCGAGGGGCTGCCCGCGCGTACGGCGAGGCCCTCCAGATGTGCGGGCACCGGAGTGATCAACTCGGGGCGCGCGGAGACGAGCGCCCGCAGCTGTTCGTCGGTGCGCCCCCTGATCCACTCCGTGAACTCCATCGTTGCCATGGTATGTCCACCCCGATTGGGGCAGCATGGCTCACGTGATTGAGCGAGCGGACCAGCTCATACTCAACTACGTCAGCGCAGCCGCCGACGCGGCTCATGGCGTGCTCAGATCCGACCAGCGGCTCGACTTCGCCAAGCGGTTACGGGCCAGGATCGAGGTCGAACGGCAGGGCAGCCAGAACCCACGCCAGGTGGTCAAGGTGCTCGCCCGGTTCGGCGACCCGGTGGCGCTGGTCGAACGCGAGGCCCGCAGGCTGGCCGAGGCGGAGCCGGGCGGCGCGCCCGGTGCCCCGTCCGGAACCCGGCCGGGAACGGCGCCCACGGCCGCGCCCGGGGCCGCACGGGGAACCGTGACGCCGGGTGCCGTGGCCAAGGCGGAACGGGTCGCGGGGGCTGGTGGGGCGACGCCGTTCTTCCCCAAGATCGTCGACGACGTGGCGCCGTCCGCGGGAGTCCAGCTGGGCCGGCGCCTCGCGGAGGACCGGCTGGCCCCCCGGCCCCTGCGCGGTCTGCCGTTCGCGCGGCTGCGGCAGGCGGCCATGTCCGGGGCGAACCCGATGGCCACCCGCGGACGGGACGCCACCACCATCGTCAAGGAATACCCGCGCGAGATCGCGGCGATGGTGATCCTGGTGGTGGCCGCGCTGCTGGTCCCGTTCGACCTGCCGGCCGTCGCGATCTTCCGGGTGCCGGTGCTGGTGTGGGCGTTGGGGGCGCTGCTGGTGGCGTTCTCGGAGGGCTGGGCGCTGCGCGATCGGCTGATCGGGATCGGCGCGCCCCTGGCCGGCTACACGATCGGTGGCGCGCTCGTCGGTGGCCTGCGGGTGGGCGCGGAGCCGGGGGTGCAGGCGTTCGTGGTGCAGTTCTTCGACGTCAGCGGTGTGACGTTCATGATCGGCACGGCTCTGGGCGTGGTCTGGCTGGCTTACCGGCTGGTGGAGATCAACTGACCGGGGCGGGGCTCGGCAGGAGGCCCATGGCCAGGCGTACCCAGGCGGTGACGAACTGGTCCTTCTCCGCGTGTCCCGGCACCTCGCCGACCGTCTCCTGGAACAGCCGGTAGTGCACCACGGAGCCGCCGAGCACCGCCGCGATGCCGTTCCAGTCGACCTTGGCGTCCTCGTATTCGGGCTGGGCGCGGAACCAGGTCGTGATGGCGTCGAACATGGGCTGCAGCAGTCCTTCGCGCACCACCGCCACCAGCTCGGGGAACTGGCTCAGGTCCCGGAAGAACACCCGGGTCAGCTCCGACTCCTCGCGTACCTTGGCCAGCCCGGCGCGGCACAGGTGCGACAGCCGCATCTCCAGGTCGGCCGAGGTCTCCATGTCGCCCAGCTGGGCCAGGCTCTCGGCCACCTGCGTGCGGGTACGGGCGGCATGCTCGTTGATCGCCGCGGCGAGCACCTCGTACTTCGACTTGAAGTGCCGGTAGAGCCCTCCGGCGCCCGGGGAGAGCCCTGAGGCGGCCTCGATCTCGGCCACCGAGGTGGCGGAGTAGCCCCGCTCCGCGAAGAGCCGCAGGGCTTCGTCGATGATCCGCTCACGCGTCGATCTGGTCATTCTGTCCTGATACCTCCGTGATGGAGCGTAGCCGTCACGGCGCGGCGCGCCGGATCAACCCCGCGACGACCGAGCCGACGATCAGCCACACCAGCGCCGCGAGCCCGTAGTTGACCAGCGTCGTCCACCGTACGTCGGCGAGCTGGAACAGGTTGGCCAGGCCCACCGACAGCGGCGAGGCGAGCGATTCGACGAACTGGTACCAGATGTTGGCCGGGTTGGCCCGGAACACCGTGAAGATCGCGTACAGCACCAGGATCAGCGCGGCCAGCCTGGACGCCAGCCGGACGGCGGCGGCCAGGAACACCACCACGCCCCGCCACACCCTGACCGGCCCGGTCACCTGCCGGGGCAGCGCCGGCCGGTGCGGCCGGGGCTGACTGAGGGAGAGGTTCCGGGCGGGCGGTTCGGGCGGGCTGGGCCGGTTGGCGGCGGCGACCAGCCGATCTCCCGCTTCCGGCGGTTTGGGGGGCTCGGTCACGGCCACTCCTCCCGATAAGTAATTCCTTTCTTCCCACTCTCACGGTCCCACAACAAGGGCTGTTACCCGTAATGCGGACGCGTTTGGCATCCTTCACCTTGTGCGGACATCGGTGGGTTTCGACCTGGACATGACATTGGCGGACACACGGTCGGGCATCGCGGCCGTCTACGACGAGCTTTCGGCGCGCCTCGGCGTGGTCATCGACAGCAAGGCGATCATCACGAGGCTCGGCCCGCCACTCGAACAGGAGTTGGCGAACTGGCTGCCGCTGGAGGCGATCCCGGAAGCCGTGATCCTGTTCAGGGAGATCTATCCGGAGTTGGGCGTCCCCGTGCACACGGCCATGGCCGGAGCGGTGGAGGCCGTCGAGGCCGTACGCGCGCAGGGGGGCAGGATCATCGTCGTGACCGGCAAGAACCCGCGCGACGCGGCCAGCACCGTGAAGGCGCTCGGGCTCGCCGTGGACGAGGTGGTCGGGTCGGTCTTCGGGGCGGCCAAGGGTACGGCCCTTACGCGCTTCGGCGCCGGAGCCTATGTTGGTGACCATGTGGCGGACATCGAGGCCGCGCGGGCCGGGGGAGCCGTCAGCGTGGGAGTCGCGACCGGCCCTTACACGCTGGGCGAACTACGTGATCACGGAGCCGATGTGGCGCTTGGCGACCTGACGGAATTCGCCGACTGGTTCGCTGGATGGCGTTCGAGTGGGCAACTCCGGTAAATGCCGGAATTTTCCTGGTCGCCCCGGAGCCTCGCGGGGCATAACCTACATCCATTCGCCTTTTTACGACTGTTTGAACGAGGTTCCTCCTGTGCCGAGTGGCAAGGTCAAGTGGTACGACGCCGACAAGGGTTTCGGTTTCCTCACCCGCGACGACGGTGGTGAGGTCTTCGTGCATTCCTCCGCGCTACCCACAGGTGCCGGCCCGCTCAAGCCCGGCCAGAAGGTCGAGTTCGGCGTGGCCGAGGGACGGCGCGGCCAGCAGGCCCTGTCGGTGCGGATCCTCGAGCAGCCGCCGACGCTGGCCAAGCCCAAGCCCAAGGCCAAGCGCAAGAAGCCGGACGAACTGGTCGTCATCGTGGAGGATCTGATCAAGCTCCTCGACGACGTCTCGACCTCCTACCAGCGGGGCAAGCACCCTGACGCGGCGCACGCGAAGAAGATCGCGCAGGTGCTCAGAGCGGTGGCGGACGACCTCGACGCCTAGCCGTTGGGGTTCGTCAGCGGCTTGGTCGAGTCGAGGGTGTCGACGCGCTGATCCCGCCGGTCGGCGTGTCGATCCTCGGTGTCCCACGCACCTTGATCCTCGGCGGTCTTGGGTTCGCGTGTGGCGGCGCGGATCCGCTTGCGGCGGCGCACGATCAGCCAGCCGAACGTGCCGGTCAGCGCCACGGCCAGCGTGACCAGCCCCGCCGCGCTGCTCTCGGCCAGCGACAGCAGCAGCCCGATCAGCCCGCCGAACACCCAGGCGAGCTGCAACACCGCCTCGACCACCCCGAACGTGGACGAGCGCACCTCCTCGCCGATCTCCCGCTGCACGATCGCGTCGAGCGCGAGCTTGCCGAGCTCCTGCGCGAACGCCGTGACGAGCGAGATCGCGACCGCGGTCCAGAGGCCGAAGAACACCGCGGTGGCGATCGTGGTCGCGCCGGTCACGGCCAGCGTCAGCAGCGTGATGAGGTGCGGTGAGTGGTTGCGGGTCCAGTTCGCGACCACCGCGCCGATCAGGCCGCCCAGCCCGGCCGCGGCCGCGAGCAGCGCGATCGTCTTCGGGATGTCGAAGAACGGGTCGGGCGTGGCCAGCCACGGCACGCCCTTGTCCTGCACCAGGAACAGCAGGAAGAACAGCAGGAAGCCGGAGAACAGGCGGATGGCCACGTTCGCCCAGACCGCCTCGGCCACCGCCGGGCCCACGTTCAGGAGGGTCCGCCAGCGGAGCGGCCTGCCTTCCTCCTCTTCCAGCTCGGGCGAGTCGACGTGTCGCGGCAGCCGTACGGCGAGGACGCCGATCAGGAGGAAGGCGACCATGGCCGTACGCAGGACCGCGGCGCTGCCCAGCCACGCGGTCAGGCCCGCGGCGACCGGCACCATCACGCCCGCCGAGATCAGCGAGAACAGCGCCACCCGCGCGTTGGCCGAGACCAGCGTGATGTCGGCGGGCAGCACGCTCGGCATGATCGCCGCGCGTGACACGTTGTACGCCTTCGACAGCACCAGCACGCCCAACGCCCCGACGAACAGCGTCGGCAGGTCGCCGGGCCCCACGGCGGCGGCCATCGCGAAGCACAGCAGGCCGCGGCCGAACAGCGTGCCCGCCATGACATAGCGGCGGCCCGACCTGAACCGGTCGAGGATCGGCCCCACGAACGGCGCCAGCAGCGCGAACGGCAGCATCGTGATGACCAGGTAGAGCGCCACGGGCCCGCGGGCCTCGCCGACGGGCACACCGAAGAAGACGGTGCTCGCCAGCGCGACCGTGACCAGCGCGTCGCCGCCGCTGTGGCCGGCGGTGAGCTCGATCAGGCGGCCCAGCCCGGTGCGGTCGGCGCCGTCGGCGTGGGTGAGACGGCGGGTCGCCTTCCCGACCTTCCGTGCGCCCCTGCCGACCTTCTGCGCCCCTCTGGCCGTGGCCTTGCCCGCCCGCGCGGTGCCACCGGCGGTCGCCTTTCCCGCCCGCAGGGTGGCCCGGCCGGCGCGCGCGGTGGCACGGCCCGCGTCGGCGACGCCTCGCCCCACGCGCCGCGTGACCTCGCGAGCCGTGTCCCAGCCTCCTTGCACGCTTACCAGTCTTACCCGATCGTCGCTCGCGAACGGCGACGGATCGCCCGTGAACGGGCCCACCGATGTGTCGCCTGTGGGTCCGGGATGGGCGGTGTGGGCACCTTCAGGTCTGGTGCCCGTCCTCCTCGATCGTCGTTCGCCGACGGCGGCGGATCGTTCGGGGTCGGGGCTGTTGATGTGCTGTCAGTGGGTCCGGGATGGGCGGTGTGGGCACCTTCAGGTCTGGTGCCCGTGCTCCTCGATCGTCGTTCGCCGACGGCGGCGGATCGTTCGGGGTCGGGACTGTTGATGTGCTGTCAGTGGGTCCGGGATGGGCGGTGTGGGCACCTTCAGGTCCGGTCATGGGTGAGAATGAAAGTGTGAGCGAACAGCACCTTGCGGCGGAGGCGGACAGATGACCCGCACCCGGACCCGCGTCTCCCCGCCCGACCAGGCGTGCGTCGCCGCGGTGGACCTGGCGCGCGCCGCCGCGGAGGAGCTCGCGCGGCCGGGCGAGCCGGGCGAGCACCTCGGTTACGAGGGCGAGGGCGACCGCATCGTCACCCATTACTTCGCCTGTCTCGACCGGGCCTACCGCGGCTGGCGCTGGGCCATCACCGTGACCCGCGCCTCACGGGCGAAGAACGTCACGGTGAGCGAAGCCGTCCTGCTGCCCGGCTCGGGGGCGTTGCTCGCGCCCGAGTGGCTGCCCTGGAGCGAGCGCCTGCGCCCCGGTGACCTGGGCGTCGGCGACCTGCTGCCGACCTCGGAGGACGACGACCGGCTGGAGCCAGGTTTCGTCAAGACCGACGACGAGACCGACCATCAGACGATTTTCGAGTACGGCCTGGGCCGGGCCCGTGTGCTCTCGGCCATCGGCAAGGACCGCGCTGCCAGACGCTGGCACTCGGGCGAGCACGGGCCGCATACGCCGATCGCACACGCCGCTCCCGCGCAGTGCTCCACCTGTGGTTTCTACTGGCCACTCGCGGGTGGGCTCCGGCAGGTGTTCGGGGTCTGCGCCAATGAGTACGCCCCAGACGACGGCAAGGTGGTCGCCGCCGACCACGGCTGCGGGGCCCACTCGGAGGCCGCGGTCATGCCGCCGTCCGTCGAGCAGGCCATGCCCATCCTCGACGACATGGGCTTCGACCTGATGGAAGAGGAGGCCGGATCCGTCGACGGATCGGCCACCGAGGAGCTCGGCCACTCCTGACCGCGAATGTCGGTGAGGGCCGCTAGCCTACGGTGGCCCCCCATCGGCGGACCCCGGACATGTGCCGGAGCCCGCCCCACCAGCGACCAGGATCGTGACAGATGACCGACACCTTTGGCACCGACCGGACGCGGGCCGCCGTGCTCGCCGCGTGGACGGCCTCGACCGCCCGATTCCGTGAGGACGCCAACGCCGAGGAGGACTTCGCCCTCGGCGGCTACCGCGACCGGCTCATCGTGGAGCTCGCCCAGAACGCCGCTGACGCGGCGTTGGGCGCGGGCGTGCCAGGGGTGCTCCGGCTGACGTTGCGCGACGACGTCCTGACCGCCGCCAACACGGGCGCCCCGCTCGACGCGACCGGCGTCGAGGGGCTGTCGACGCTGCGCGTCTCCGGCAAGCGGGACGAAGCGGGCGCCGCCGGCCGGTTCGGCGTCGGGTTCGCAGCGGTCGTGTCGGTCTGCGATGAGCCGTCGATCTGCTCGCGCGAGACGGGCGCCGTCCGCTGGTCGCGCGCGGAGACGGCCGCCGTGGTGGCCTCGGTGCCGGAGCTCGCCGCCGAGCTCGGTTCGCGCGGCGGCCATGTCCCGCTGCTGCGCCTGCCGTTCGAGGCCGAGCCGCTCGACGTCCCGCAGGGCTTCGACACGCTCGTACGCCTGCCGCTGCGCGACGCCGCGTCGGTCACGGCGGTCCGGCGCATGCTGGCCGAGACCAGCCCGGCGCTGCTGCTCGGCATGCCCGCGCTGACGAGCATCGAGATCGACCTCGACGGCTCGGAGCGCCAGGTGTCGGCCGACGGGTGGCACCTGGTTTCGGAGTCGGGCGAGTTCGCGCCCGACGAGGTGGCGGCCCTGTTCGCCGACCGGCCCACCGAAGAGCGCGCCCGGCCCTACTGGTCGCTGCGCTGGGCCGTGCCCGTCGCCGGCCCGGAGCTCCCGGAGCCCGGCCCGCTGCCCGCCGGGGTGCCGCCGGTGGTGCACGCGCCGACGCCCAGTGACGAGCCGCTCGATCTGCCGGCCCTGCTCATCGCCTCGTTCCCGATGGCCACCGACCGGCGGCACGTGGCCAAGGGGCCGCTGACCGACTTCCTGGTCGAGCGGGCCGCCGACGCCTACGTCAGGCTGCTCGGCGAGCTGCCGCGCACACCCAAGCTCCTCGACCTCGTCCCATCCCTGATGGGCAAGGGCGAGCTCGACGCCCGGATCCGGCGGGCCATCCTGCGGCGCCTGCCCGCCACCCCGCTGCTCCCGGCCCTGTCCGCGCCCGCTCCGGCCGTGCAGACGCCGTCGTTCGCCGAGGCCGAGGTCTACGAGCCCGACGCCGAGTGGCAGGTCGAGCACCCGGCCAGGGAGCCGCATGAGGACGGTTGGATCGTCGCCGGCCAGGAGGCGGCCGTGGTCGCCGGGTCGGGTGACCTGCTGGCCGCGATCGCCGACTTCGTCCCTGGCCTGCTGCCCGCCGGGTGGCCCGCCCGGCACCCGGCGATGGGCTCGCTGGGTGTGCGCCGGGTCGAGCTGGCCGAGGTCGTCGACCTGCTGTCCGGTGAGGCGGTCGAGGCGCGGGAGCCGTCGTGGTGGCGCTCGCTCTACGAGGTGCTGCCGGCCGACGACCCCGAGTCGCTGGGCGCGCTGCCGGTGCCGCTGGCCGACGGCCGTCTGGTCCGTGGCCCGCGCGGCACCCTCATCCTCGACCTGGGCGGCACCCGCCTGGCCTCGGCCCGCGACGGGCTCGACCTGACGCCTCTGGGGCTGCGGATCGTGCACCCGGAAGCGGCGCACGCGGCGCTGCTGCGCCTGGGCGCCGCCGAGGCCACGCCGCGGACGATCCTCGAAGACCCCATCACCAAGGCCGCCGTGGCCCAGTCCCTCGACAGCGCGGACTCCGAGCCCGTGGCGCGAGCCGTGCTCTCCCTGGTGGAGGCCGCCTCGCTGGTGCCGGGCGAGGCGCCGTGGCTGGCCGAGCTGGCGCTGCGCGGCAGCGACGGCGAGCTCTACGCGGCGGGCGAGCTGATGCTGGCCGACGGCGCGCTGGCCGGGCTGCTGGAGCCCGACACGCACCTCGGCGTGGTCGCGCCGGAGCTGGTGGAGACCTACGGCTCCCGGGTGCTCGAAGCCGCGGGCGTGCTCGACGGGTTCGCCGTGGCGCACGACTCCGATGTGCTGCTCGACCACGACGACTGCGACCACGACCTCGACGGCGAGGACGACTGGCTCGACCACGTGCTCGACCTGCTGCCTGAGCTGGACGTGCCGCCCGTGGTGCCGGAGTTCGTCGCGGTGCGCGACCTGGAGCTGGTCGCCGACTGGCCCGCCGCGCTGGCGCTGCTGACCAGGCCGCCGCTGCGTGCCGCGCTGCACCCGCTGCGGGTCGAGGGCGTCGAGGTGCCGTCCTACACGGCATGGTGGCTGGCCAACCACGCCGTGCTGGACGGGCGACGGCCCCGGGAGCTGCGGCTGCCCGGTGCCGACCCGCTGCTCCAGGGCCTCTATGGTGACGCGCCCGGCGGGCTCGACCCGGTGGCGCTGGGGATGCTCGGCGTACGCACCACGCTGGCCGAGCTGCTCGCCGGCCACGGCGGGCCCGAAGAACTCCTCGACCTGATGGCCGACGAGTCCATCGAGGTCGACCGGGCCCAGTTGCGGGCCCTGTGGATCGCGCTGGCGGCCGTCGAGCCCGCGCGGGTGGCGCCGCCCGCCCGGGTGCGCGCCGTGCTCGGTGGCGACATCGTGGTGGCCGCGGCCGACGACGCCGTCGTGGTGGAGGCCCCCGACCTGCTCCAGCTCGTCACCGACCGGCCTCTGGTGCTGGCCCCCTACGACCTGGCCGAGTCGCTGTCCGAGCTGCTCGACCTGCCGCTGGCCGGCGAGCTGGCCCAGGGCGAGGTCACGTCCGAGGGTGAGACCCGCCCCGTGCCGCCAGAGGTGCGCTCCCTGCTCCCGACGGCTCCCGATACCTACGTCGAGCACGAGAAGCTGCTGGTCGACGGCGTCGCCTGCACGTGGCGCTTCTTCGAGGGCTCGGTGCACTGCACGGGGCTCGACGGCCTGGCGCGCGGCCTGGCCTGGGCGACGGGCCAGTGGAACGACCGGCTCGCGGTGGCCGCGCTGCTGCACGACCCCACGGCCGTGCCGCTCCTGCTGGCCGAGGCCGACCTGTCGTAGCGCCGACCTGCCTGTACCGCCGACCTGCTGTAGCGCTGACCTGTCCGGTAGCGCTGAGCGGCCCGTAGCGCTGGCCTGTCCTGTAGCGCTGACCTGTCCGGTAGCGCTGACCTGCCCGTAGCGTCGTGTGGGTTCACGCCGCCGGGCAGGTGGCGTTCTGGCCCGGGGTCTTGCCGGTGAGGAAGTAGGCGTCGACCAGGCGGCTGACGCAGCTGCTGCCGCTCATGTAGGCGCCGTGCCCCTCGCCCTCGTACGTCACCAGGACTCCGGTCTTGAGCTGCGCGGCGAGCTTGGGCGCCCACGCGTACGGCGTGGCGGGATCGCCCTTGCCGCCGATCACGAGGATGGGGGCGGAGCCGGTGGCGTCGATCTTCTTGGACTCGTCGCTGCCGGGCGCCGGCCAGTGCGCGCAGATCGAGCCGAGCCCTCCGTTGCGCATGAGCGGGAAGATCTTGGCGGTCTCCCGTTCGACCTGGTCGATCTCGGCGGGGCCCGGTCGTTCGGCGCTGTCCACGCAGTCGATCGCCAGGACGCTGGTCATCAGCGTCGAGTACGTCCCGTCGGGCTTGCGGCCGTTGTAGGAGTCGGCCAGGGCGAGCAACCGCGTGCCGTCCCCCTTGGTCGCGGCGGCGGCTGCCTGCTCCAGCATCGGCCAGCTGAGCTTGGAGTAGAGGGCGGCCATGACGCCGGTGTCCGCCAGGCCCTTCGTGAGCTCCCGGTCGGCCACCTTGAGGGGCTTGTCCCGCAGGCCGTACAGCAGCGTCTCGATGCTCTTCCGTACGGCGGCGGGGTCGGCGCCGAGGTCGCAGCCCTGCTTCACGCAGTCGGCGGCGAACGCCTCGAAGGCCTGCTTGAAGCCGGCCGCCTGCGTCGTCGCGCGCTCGGCGAAGGTGACGGTCGGGTCGAGGGCGCCGTCGAGGACGAACCGGCCGACGTTCTTGGGGTACTGGGTGGCGTACACGGCGCCGAGGTGGGTGCCGTACGACATGCCGAAGTAGTTGAGCCGCTCGTCGCCCAGCGCGGCGCGGATGCGGTCGAGGTCGCGCGCGGCGTTCACGGTGCCGACGTGGGGCAGGAGCTTGCCGGAGTCCTTGGCGCAGGAGGCCCCGAACTCCTTGGCGGCCTGGTCCATCTCGTCGCTCGCGGGGTCCAGGGAGATCCACTTCTCGACGCTGCCGCACTTGACGGGTGCGCTGCGCTCGACGCCGCGCGGGTCGAAGCTGACCAGGTCATAGCCGGCGCCCACGCCGGCGAACATCTTGGCGGTCATGGACAGCAGGTCGACCCCCGAGCCGCCGGGGCCGCCGAAGTTGAACACCAGCGAGCCGAGCCTGTCGCCGGAGGCTTTGACGCGGATCAACGCCAGGTCGATCTGCTCGCCGTCCCGTTTGGCGTAGTCGAGCGGCACCGCGAGCTTGCCGCATTCGACGCCCGGGTCGGACGCGACGGGCTTGCCGTCGGGGCCGGTCAGGCCGGTGCACGGGCTCCAGGCGACGATGCCGGAGTCCTTCGCCGTCTGGGCGGGCTTCGATGCCGCGGTACTCGCCGTCGGCTTGGCGGGCTGCTCCGCCGACCCGCAGCCCGCGAGGGCGGCGCTCGCGAGGGTCACCGCGCACAAGAGCGAGGGGAATGACGTCTTCTTCATGCCTCCAGCATGATCAGCCGCCCTTTTCCCAGGTAGTGGGGTAAAACAGCACTTTCCAGTGACTTCGGGGATCGGCTGGAGGTGACGAATGTCAGCTCTGGGACGCCCGCCTGTGCACGTACCAGAGGCCGAGCAGCCCGAGCCCGACCCCGGCGACGCAGGTCCAGATCCACCAGGACTGCTCGGCGGCCGGGCGGAAGATCAGTAGCGCGACCAGCGCGAGCGCCCATGCGAGCGTGCCCACGGCGACCGCCGCGACGTCGTTGGTCTCGATCGGCTCCGGGTCGGGACGCCATTCCTGCTTCACAGGATCCAGCCTAGCTTCCAATCGGGTCTCGATCCGATCACCGCCACTTTTCGCAGATGACGCAAACTGTCACTGTTCGCCCGTGAGTGACACAAGTAGTGGTATCGACAGGTTCTTCGCAATCTCCGCACGAGGCTCGACGATCTCCCGTGAGATCCGCGGCGGGCTGGCCACGTTCTTCACGATGGCCTACATCGTCGTGCTGAATCCGATCATCATCGCCAACGGCAAGGATGTCCAGGAGCAGTTCATCGGCGACGGCTCCTCGCCCAACCTGCCCCTCGTGGCGGCGGGCACGGCGTTCGTGGCGGGCGTGCTGACCATCCTCATGGGGGTGATCGGCCGGGTGCCCTTCGCCATGGCGGCCGGGCTGGGGCTCAACGCCTTCGTGACCTTCAACATCGCCTCGGTGATGAGCTGGGAGGAGGCCATGGGGCTGGTCTTCCTGGAAGGCGTCATCATCGGCATCCTGGTGTTGACCGGTTTCCGGGTGGCGGTGTTCAACGCCATCCCGGCCCAGCTCAAGACCGCCATCAGCGTCGGCATCGGGTTGTTCATCGCGCTGATCGGCTTCGTGGACGCCGGCTTCGTACGCCGGGTGCCCGCGGGGCCGCCGCTGGAGATGGGCATCCACAACACCCTGACCTCCTGGCCGATCTTCGTCTTCGTCGTCGGACTGCTCGTGACGGCGGCACTGGTGGCCCGCAAGGTCAAGGGCGCGATCCTGATCGGCATCGTCGGCACCACCGTGCTGGCGATCATCGTGGAGGCGATCGCGAAGGCCGGCCAGGTCTCCGACAAGAACCCCGGCGGCTGGATGCTGAACGTGCCCACCCTGCCGGACCAGATCATCGGCTTCCACAACCCGCTGGTGCTGTTCAAGGAGTTCGACCCGTTCGGCGCGTTCAGCCGGGTCTCGGTGATCCTGGCCGTGCTGTTCGTCTTCACGCTGCTCATCACCGACTTCTTCGACACGATGGGCACCATCGTCGGGGTCGGCCGCCAGGCCGGTCTGGTCGACGCCAACGGGATGCTGCCGCGTACCCGGGAGATCCTGCTCGTCGACTCGCTCGGCGCGGCGGCCGGCGGCGCGGGCTCGGTCTCGTCGAACACCACCTACATCGAGTCGGCCGCGGGGGTCGGAGAGGGCGCGCGGACCGGCCTGGCCAGCGTGGTCACCGGCCTGCTCTTCCTGGTGGCGATCTTCTTCGCGCCGCTGGTCACGGTCGTGCCGTACGAGGCGGCCGCGCCCGCGCTGATCGTGGTGGGCTTCCTGATGATGACCTCGATCCGTGAGATCGACTTCACCGACTACGAGATCGCCATCCCGGCGTTCCTCACCATCGTGGTCATGCCGTTCACCTACTCGATCTCGAACGGCATCGGCGCCGGCTTCATCAGCTACGTGCTGATCAAGATCGCCCGTGGCAAGGTACGGGAGATCCACCCGCTGCTGTGGGTGGTCATGGGCCTGTTCGTGATCTACTTCGCGCTCGGCCCGATCAGGGTACTTTTCGGGGTCTGATGCCTGGTGAGGCCGTCTTCGCATGGGAGGCGGCCTCGGGGTATCAAGGAGTGAGACAAGAAATGAGGTAGGGAAATATCGTGGAATGCCCTATAGTTAGCAAAGGTAATGACTCATGCTAACCAAGAACCAGTCCCAGATAAACCTGCGCAGCGACGCAGGCCTGGCCACAGCCCTGCGCGTGTCGCTGGCGCGGCTGACCAGGCGGCTACGACGACAAGCGGCGGCGCACTCGCTGACTCCCACGCAGTTCGCGACGCTCGCCGCGGTGGAACGGCATTCCGCGATAACCCCCGGCGAATTGGCCGAGCTCGAGAAGGTGCAACCCCCCTCGATGACTCGCGTGATCGCCGCGCTAGAGGAACGCGGTCTGGTGTCCCGTACACCGCACCCGACCGACCGGCGACAGGTGACCGTGACCGTGACCGAGGCCGCGCAGAAACTGCTGAAGGAGGAACGACGTCTCAAGGAAGCCTGGCTGAGCCAGCGCTTGAGGGAGCTGACCGCGGAGGAGCGGTCGATCCTCAGGCAGGCGGCGCCGATTCTGGAGAAACTCAGCAGGATCTAGAGCCTGAAGAACCCAAGACCGGGATGTTCCGGTCACTCCAGGTACGTAACTACCGCATGTTCGCAGCCGGTGGCGCGGTGTCCAACGTCGGCGGCTGGCTGCAACGCACCGCCCAGGACTGGCTGGTGCTCGATCTGACCCATGGCAGCGCGGCGGCCCTCGGCACGGCGACCGCGCTGCAGTTCCTGCCGATGCTGCTGTTCGGGCTCTTCGGCGGCGTGCTGGCCGACCGCTATCCCAAGCGGCCGATCCTCATCGTGGCGCAGTCGCTCATGGCCGTGCTCGCCCTGGTCATCGGCGTACTGACGATGACGGGCAGTGCCCAGGTGTGGCACGTCTACGTGATGGCGTTCACGCTGGGTGTGATCTCCTGCGTCGAGGTGCCGACCAGGCAGGCGTTCGTGGTCGAGATGGTGGGCCGCCGGGATCTGTCCAACGCGATCGCGCTCAACAGCTCCATCTTCAACCTGGCCCGCGTCGTGGGACCGGCGATCGCCGGTGTGCTGATCTTCCTGTTCGGGGGCACGGGACCGCTCTTCCTGATCAACGCGGTGACGTTCGCCGGCGTGATCTCCAGCCTGATCTTCATGCGGAAGTCGGAGCTGAACCTCTCCGTTCCGGTGCCGAGAGCCAAGGGCCAGCTCCGCGAAGGGCTGCGCTACGTGCTGCATCGCGAAGAGCTGCTGATGCCGGTGCTGCTGATCGGGTTCGTGTCGATGTTCTCCCAGTCGTTCTCGATGTCGATCGCGCTCATGGCCCGCGAGGTCTTCAAGGCCGGCGCCTCGTCGTTCGGCCTGGCCTCCAGCATGTTCGCCGTCGGCGCGCTGGGCGGGGCGCTGCTCGCCGCCCGCCGGGCCCGTCCGTCCCGCCGGATGCTGATCGCCGGGGCCATCGGGTTCGGGCTGTTCCAGATGGCCACCGGGCTGGCCCCGGTCTACCCGGTGTACCTGCTGCTGCTGATCCCCACCGGCATCGCGCTGATCACGATCAACACGGCCGCGAACGCGAGCGTCCAGCTCGCCACCGCGCCGGACATGCGCGGCCGCGTCATGGGCATCTACATGCTCGTCTTCACCGGTGGCGCGCCCATCGGCGCCCCGCTGGTCGGCTGGCTGTCGGAGCTGGGCGGACCCAGGACGGGCGTCCTGCTCTCCGGGCTGCTGGTGCTGGTCGGCACCGGCGTCGCGGTGATGCTGACGAGGCTGATCAGCGCCCGTGTTGTGGGCGAGCCGGTGCTGGCGATCGCCTGAGCACGTTGCAGAATCGGGTGGCATGAGGTTATTCGCGGCACTGATGCCGCCCGAAGAGGTGCTCGACGAGATCGAGCGCGCCATCGCGCCGCACGTCGGGCAGGTGCCGGGCCTGCGCTGGCCGGACCGCGCCACCTGGCACATCACGCTGGGCTTCTTCGGCGAGGTGCCCGAGCACGTCCTGCCGGAGCTGCAGGTGCGGCTGGCCCGTGCCGTGGGTCGGCATGCCTGCCTGGACCTGGCCTTCTCCGGGTTCGGGGCGTTCTCGTCCGCCCACCGGGCCAGGGTGTTCTGGGCCGGGCTCTCCGGTGACTCGATGATCCGGCTGTCGGAGTCGGTCAGAGCGGGCGCCCGCCGGGCGGGGGCCGTACAGACCGACGAGAAACGCTTCCACCCGCATCTGACGCTCGCGCGGGCGAAGACGGAGATGGACCTCCGCCCGCTCGTCGAGTCGCTGTCGGAATTCAGCGGCTCGACATGGCGGGCGAAAGCCGTCCATCTCGTACGCAGCCATCAGGGAGCGCAGATGAGGTACGAGTCACTCGCACAATGGGATCTGGCACCCATCGGGCGCGATTAGGCTCCAGAACGTGGACCGTCCTCGCCCTTGGCTGCTGCCCGTCGTGCTCGGCCTCCTGCTGCTGATCGTCGTGCTCGGCGCCCTGCTGGCCTGAGTTACCAGGCGTAGTCCTCCGGCGCCGGACGGTGTCCGGGGAAGATCTCGTCGAGACGGGCCAGCGCCTGCTCGTCCAGTTCGATCTCCAGCGTGCGCAGGCTGCCGTCGAGCTGCTCCTGCGTGCGCGGGCCGATGATCGGCGCGGTGACCGCGGGCTGCTTCAGGAGCCAGGCCAGCGCCACGTACGCGGGGTCCTCGCCGAGTTCGTCGCAGAACTTCTCGTACTGCTCGATCTTGTCGCGGTGCTTCTCGAGCTCCGTGACCATGCGGTCGGCGGCCGACCGGCCCTTGTCGATCTTGCGCAGCACGCCGCCGAGCAGGCCGCCGGCCAGCGGGCTCCACGGGATCACGCCGAGGCCGTACTCCTGGCTGGCGGGCAGCACCTCCAGCTCGACCGCACGGGTGAGCAGGTTGTAGTGGCTCTGCTCGCTCACCAGCCCGATCGAGTTGCGCCGGGCCGCGGACTCCTGGGCCTTGGCGATGTGCCAGCCCGCGAAGTTGGACGAGCCCACGTACAGGATCTTGCCCTGCTGCTTCAGGACGTCCATGGCCTCCCAGAACTCGTCGAACGGCGTGTTCCGGTCGACGTGGTGGGCCTGGTAGATGTCGATGTAGTCGGTCTGCATGCGCTTGAGCGAGGCGTCGCAGGCCCGGCGGATGTTCAGCGCGGACAGCAGGTTCTCGTTGGGCCAGTCGCCCATCGCGCCGTAGAGCTTGGTCGCGATGACCGTCTTCTCCCGGCGACCTCCGCCCTTGGCGAACCAACGGCCGACGATCTGCTCGGTGATCCCCTCGCCCTGCTTCCAGCCGTACACGTTGGCCGTGTCGAAGAAGTTGATGCCCAGCTCATGAGCCCTGTCCATGATCGCGAAGGAGTCTTCCTCCGTGGTCAGCGGGCCGAAGTTCATGGTGCCGAGGCAGAGTGGACTGACCCGGAGGCCACTGCGTCCGAGGTTCACATAATCCATGACTCCACCCTAAATACCTGGAGCGCACTCCAGGCTAGTAGGGGGTGGGAATGCCTGGAGTGTGCTCCAGGTTGGGGTCCGCCGGAATGCCTGGGGTGCGCTCCGGGCTAGTAGGGTCGGCCGGGTGAACTCGGGCCTCCTTCGCGCGGCGGTGCCCCTGTTCCTCTCCATGATCGCCACTACGGTCGGCACACTGGTGGTCACTTCCGTGCTCGGCAGGCACGCCACCGTCACGCTGGCCGCCTTCGCGGTCATGTCGGCCGTCCTGAACCCCGCCTCCGCCGCTGTCGTGGGCGCTCTTCGCGGGCTCGCGCCCTTCGTCGCGCCGTACAAGGACTCGCCCGCGGCGGCCGTGCCGATCCTGCGTGACGCGCGCTGGCTCACCCTGCTGGTGGGTACGGTCGGCGCGCTCGCGGTGCTGTGCGTGCCCCTGCTCGCTCGCGCCACCGGGGTACCCGCCGAGGTCGTGGCCGAGCTGGGGCCGCTGTCCTGGCTTCTGGCGCTCTACCTGCTGGTGTTCGCCTCGGGTGGTGGGGCCAACACCGTGCTCGTGGCGCTCGGCCGCAGCCGCCAGGTCCTCTGGTCCAGCCTGGCGGCCAGTGCCGCGATGATCGGCGGCACGGTCGCTCTGGTGCCGCCGCTCGGCCTGACCGGCGTGGGCGTCGCCTGGCTGCTGTCGGGGGTCGCGGGTGTGCTCGTCTCGAACCTCTGCCTGCGCCGCGCCCTCGGGACGCGCGTCGGCCAGGGCCGGCCGCGGATCAGGGAGATCGTCCGGCTGGGCCGGGTGAGCATCCCGCTGGCCGGGACGGTCCTGATCAAGTTCGGCGGCCTCGGGGTCGTCACCTTCGCCGCGAGCACGACCGGCATCCGTGACGTGGCCGCGCATGCGGTGCTGAGCACGCTCACCGGGTTCATCATGCTGGCCTCGATCTCCGTGGCGCAGGCGTCGGTGCCCGAGGTGGCCAGGGCCCGGGACGCGACGGAGGCGCGCCGGGCCAACCGGGCCGCGGCCCTGCTCGCCCTGGCGGGGACGGCCGTCGCCGCGGCCGTGCTGCTCGGGTTCGGCGACTCGGCGCTGGTGCTGTTCAGCGATGACGCGAGCGTACGAGAGCGGGTCGCGGCGCTGCTGCCGCTGATGCTGCTGGCCTCGACGGCCGACGGGGCGCAGGCGGTTCAGGGCATCGGGCTCACCGCGCTCAAGCGGTCGGGCGCCAGCCTGATCTACTTCGCCGTCGGTTACGGGGTGATGGTGGCCGTGGCCGCACCCGTGGCCGCGGCCTGGGGGCTCGTCGGGTTGTGGTGGCTCATGGCGGTGACCAACGGAGTGCTGGTCGTGCTGCAGGGCTCCGGATTTCACCGGCACAGCGCTACCGTGGGCGCGGCGTCCGTTGGGGCATGATGGCGGGGTGGGGGATGTTGTGATTCGTACGGCCGCCGGGGTTATCGCGGTCTTCGTCGTATTCGTTCCGGCCAATGCGGCCTTCGCCGATGACGGCGAGAAGAAACTGTTCACGTTCAAGGACGCGCGGATCACCGAGTCGAGCGGGCTTGCCGTGTCGCCGACGAAGGAAGGCGTCTTCTACACGCACAATGACAGCTCGGCGGCGCCGACGTTCTACGCGGTGGGTTCGGATGGGCGGACCCGGGCGACGTACCGGGTTCAGGGGGCGCAGGCTCGTGACTGGGAGGCGATGGCCGCGAGCAAGGATCCCGCCACGGGGCGTGGGGTGCTGTGGTTCGCCGATATCGGCGACAACTTGGACGGGGCTTGGCCGAATGTCTCCGTCTACAAGGTCATGGAGCCGGAGAGCCTGCGGGACGCCACCCTGCCGGCGGTCCGCTACCGGTTCCGCTACGCGGACGGCGCCAGGAACGCCGAGGGCATCATGGTCAACCCGGTGACCGGGCGGCTCTTCGTGGTGTCGAAGGAGTTCTCCGGGTCGGTGTACCAGGCGCCCAAGAAGCTCAGGACCGACCGGGTCAACGTGCTCCGCAAGGTGGGCACGGCCCCGATCATGGCGACGGACGCCGCGTACGCGCCCGACGGCAGCTCGTACGTGATCCGTACGTACTTCTCGGCCACGGTCTTCCGGCCCTCGGGGGAGTCGATCGCCAGGGTGTCGATGCCGGAGCTGAAACAGGCCGAGTCCATCGCCTACACGCGCGATGGCAAGGGCCTGCTGACCGGCTCGGAAGGTGTTCGCAGCCCGGTCTACCAGGTGGCGCTGCCCGCGGCCGCGCTACCGGCCGCCGGCCCGTCCAGCTCGCCGACCCACCGACCGAAGACGACCGCGTCGCCGTCCGCCCGGCCGGTGGCGGCGGCCGAGGGGCTCAGCGCGCGGGACGTCCTGATCTGGCTGGCCGCCGCCGCGGGCGCCAGCGGCATCATCGCGGCGATCGCCCGCCGCACCCGGTAGGTACGGCGGCCACCGGAGGTGTCCGGCGCCATCCGGGTCATGGAGTAAACGCGCCGCTTCTAACGCCGTTCCCGCATCCCCGGTGCAGGCAGCGGTTCAACGCGGTGTCCGCTGGGCCCCGTCCGGCAGGGGACTGTGCAGCTCGGCCCTGAATGCCGTTGCCGCATCGCCTGTGATGGATACCAGGAGACTGTCGTCGGACTGGGTTTTGACATGAACGCGTACATCGCCGGGCCGTCCCATCGCTGCTCCCTGTCTCCCGGTGAAGGTGAGTCGTCCGCCGGGCGCCGGGACGATGCCGTGCCGCACCAGATACGCGCCGAGCGGGCCGTGCCCATTGCCGGTTACCGGGTCCTCGATGATGCCGATCGCGGGTGCGAACATCCTCGACCAGGTGAGCAGACCGGCGTCGCCGGTGGCACGGGAGAAAACGAAGAAGCCGTTGCTGCCCACTTCATGGCTGAGCTCCGTCAACGCGGCGGGATCCGGCCTCAAGGCGTCCACCGCGGCGCGGTCACGCAGTTCCATCAACACTTTGGAGTGCCCGGTCGAAACGACCTGGACCGGACCGTTGCCGGCGAGGTCGCCGGCACCGGCGCCCAGACCTCGCAGGAGCCTGTCCACCTGGTGGCGGTCCAGCTCGGGGCCGAAGCTGGCCGCACCTTGGTGCATCCCGATCCGCACCCGGTCGCCGTCCCGATGGACTTCCACCCGCTGGAGCAGCCCAGTGCCCGTCTTCTGCACCAATGAGCACGACGGCAAGTCGTACTCTACGGCTCGGGCGAAGTGTGCCCCCACGGTGGCGTGCCCACAAGTCGGAACCTCTGTCGTCGGGGTGAAGAAGCGGACTCGTACATCATGGTCAGAACCATCCGGGGGCAACACGAACGCCGTCTCGGAGTTGTTGAGCTCGCGCGCGATCGCAAGCATTTCGGCGTCCGTCATGCCCTGTGCCGTCAGCACCACACCGGCCGCATTGCCGGTGAACGGGGTGAGAGTGAAGGCATCGATCTGGTAGAGAATCCTCATAGCCGGCCGCCCATTCGATCGGGAGTCATCATGGTGTTCGCCAGGAGACAGCGTCTGCCGCTACGCGAAAGCCATGGTGCAACCCGCCGACTTGGAGCACGGTCCGCGCTGGGCGATGTTCGCCGAACACCTCAGCGAAGACGGCGTCGACCGCGTCCCAGTCAGAGATGTCCGTCAGGTAGAGGTTGACCTTGGCAACGGACTCGATCCTGCCTCCGAAGGATTCGACGATCGACAAGACATTCGACAATGCCTGTCGTGCCTGCCGTGAAACGGGGGAATGGGAAGAGATGCCGCTGCCCACTGGAAGCTGCGCGGATACCCAGATGGTGCCGTCCGGCGTGACCGTGGCCAGTGAGTAGTGGCCGAAGGGTGCGGTGGAGTCGAGAAGGGTCATACGGTCTTCGGTCCCCATTCGTGGATTGTCATCTGCCGGCCGGCTTGCGATCGCCCGCGATGTCCTCCGCCAGCTGAACCAGGGTTCGCACTGCGGATCCGGTACCGCCCTCGGGGGTGTAGCCGTAGGGGGCGCCCTCGTGGAAGGCCGGTCCGGCGATGTCCAGGTGAGCCCATGCGGTGCCGTCCGGCACGAACTCCCTGAGGAACAGGCCGGCCACCAGGCCGCCTCCCATCCGCTCGCCGGTGTTGGCGATGTCGGCCACACGGGAGTCCAAACTCTTGCGCAGCTGGGCAGGCAGCGGCAGCGGCCAGGCCTGCTCGCCGGCCCGCCTGGCGGCGTTGAGGATTCGGTCGCGGAAAATGTCGTTGTTGGACATCACGCCGAAGATGCGGTTGCCCAGCGCCATTCTCATGGCCGCGGTCAGGGTGGCCACGTCCACGATGGCGTCAGGCTTGTCCTCGCCCGCGCGTACCAGGGCGTCGGCGAGCACCACCCGTCCCTCGGCGTCGGTGTTGAGCACCTCGACGGTCTTGCCGCCGTACATCCGCAGCACGTCGCCGGGGCGGGTGGCGGACCCTGACGGCATGTTCTCGGCCAGCGCCAGCCAGCCGGTGATGTTGATCCGCAGGCTGAGCCGGGATACGGCCGCCACGGCTGCGAACACGGCGGCGGCGCCGGACATGTCGCGTTTCATGATCTCGTTGGAGCCGACCGGCTTCAACGAGATGCCGCCCGAGTCGTAGGTGATGCCCTTGCCCACGAAGGCCAGGTTGGTCTTCGCTTCCGGGTGGTTGTAGGCGATCTTCACCAGGCGCGGTGGGTTGGCTGACCCCTGACCGACACCTAGGATGCCGCCGAACGAGCTTTGCGTGAGCGCCTTGTCGTCGAGGACCTCGACCTCAAGCCGGTACTCCTCACCGACTGCCCGCACGATGGCGGCGAAACTCTCCGGGGACAGGTCGTTCGCCGGCATGTTGATGAGGTCCCGGCAACGGTTCAGCTCCCGGCCGATCACAGTGGCGCGCTGTGCCGCGACCTCCGCGCTCGGGTAACCCCGGTGATCGGTGAGGATTGTCAGCTCACCGACAGGGGCCTTGGCGTTGCCGGGTGTGCGGTACGCGGTGAAGGCGTACGCGCCGAGCAGACCGCCCAGGGCTATCGCCTCCGCGGCTTCTGCGGTCTCGACAGGAAGGGCCAGGGCGGCTTTCCCGGCGCCGGCCAAGCTTCGGGCGGCCGCACCTGCGGCCTCGCGCAGTTTCTCGGTATCGTACGCGCCGCTGTTGACGGCGTCGCCGAGGCCGACCGCGAGGACCATGTCGGCCTCGACGCCGTCGGGGGACGGCAGCTTGACCACCTCGCCTTCAGCACCGGTCATGCCGAGCATGCCGAGGATCTCGGGCCACGCACCGTCGAAAACCTTGGCCACTGTCTCGGCTCCGGGTGCGAGCACCGGCCCCTGAGGGCCTTTGGCGACACCGATCAC
This sequence comes from Nonomuraea sp. NPDC050680, assembly GCF_040654555.1. Lineage (NCBI taxonomy): Bacteria > Bacillati > Actinomycetota > Actinomycetes > Streptosporangiales > Streptosporangiaceae > Nonomuraea > Nonomuraea sp. NPDC050680. Next base: position 32,999 of record NZ_JBFAIF010000012.1, read on the forward strand.
GATGGCGTCCGCTCGCAGCGACACCGCCGGGGAGGTGCTCACTGTCACTGTCGTCACTGAAGGACGTCCTCTTCTTTCGTAGTCCGCGAGGTTTCGACGGCCGGATTCCGTCGACGCGTCATGCCGACACCGATGAGTACGACGACCATTCCGGCCGCGACCCGGACACTGAAACCCTCGTCCAGCACAATGGCCCCCAGCACCACCGAGACCACCGGCAGCAGGTAGCCGACTGTCGCGGCATTGGTCGCGCCTTCGTCCGCGATGATCCGGAACGTGAGGTGGAAGGTGATTCCGGTGGCGAGGACCCCCAGGATGACGACGGCGATCAAGCCTCGCTGGTCGGCCTGGATCGGCGCCAGGCCATCGGCCGGCAAGGTCAGCGCCGTCAGCGCCGTCGCCGCGAAGAGCTGAGCCGTGGAGAGGGAGATCGTGGCGGCACCCTTCCCCACGAGGTTGCGTCCCATGTAGACGAAGCCGATGGCATAGCTGGCCGCCGCGACGACGATGGCGAACGCTCCCCAGCCGACAGGGCCGGCGTGCTGCCATGGAGCGAAGATCACCACGACTCCCGCGAACCCGAGAAGCAGCCCGCCCAGGCGGACCGGATGGACTCCGCGTTCGGTGCCGATGACGATCCCGATCAGCAGCGACCACAGCGGAGTCGTCGCGTTCAGCACGCCGGCCACCCCGGAGTCAACGCTCTGCTCACCGATACTGAAGAGGAAGAAGGGCAAGGCGTTGCAGAAGAAGGCGGCAACGAAAAGGTGTCCCCAGATCTTGCGCCCATGGGGGAGGCGCTGACGCGCCCCAAGGCACAACGCCAACAAGGTGAGCGCCCCGAGTACGCAGCGGGCGAAGGTGAGCTGGGCAGGAGACAGCGCGGTCAGGGCCAGTTTGATCCAGAGGAATGTCGATCCCCACAGCAGGGCGAGTACGCCCAGACGGGCCCATGCCCAGGTTCCGCCGGCGATGCCGTTCACGCTAGTTCTCCTCGTTTCGAGTCGTCTTGTGAACGCATGCCGCCGCTGATCGTGCCCTCACCCGCTCAGTCTCGGTAAGCTCCCGAGATGAAGCAAATAAATCGACTTCATCTACTCATGAGGTAGGTACATGGGCATCACCCTGCGCCAGCTGGAGGTGTTCACGGCCGTGATCGACCACGGTGGCTTCGGTGCGGCAGCCGACCACCTCCGGATGAGCCAGTCAGCCGTCTCCCACACACTCGCCGCGTTCGAACGCGCCAGCGGAGCCCCGCTGGTGCGCCGTTCCCCCGCCATCACCGCGACCATGTTCGGCGAGGTCGTCCTCCCCCACGCTCGCAGCGTGCTCGCGGCGGCACGCGCCATGGAAGCCGCCATCGAGACCCACAACGAAAAGGACGCCACCGGCTTCGTCCGGGTGGCGGCACCGCCGACCGTCTCCCACCGGCTCATTCCCGAACTGTTCGCCCTATGGCGTACGGAGATCCCCGGGGTCGACATCCGGCTCTTCGAAGGCGGCGATGCCGAGCTCGAGGAATGGCTGGCGACCGGGGCCGTCGACGCCGCCGTGCTCATCGATCCCGACCCGTTCCCAGCGGGCGGTCTGCTGCTGGCCAGCGACGACTTCCGGGCTGTGCTCCGACGGGATCACCCGCTGGCGGCCAGCGGGCGCATCGAACTCGAGGACCTTCTGGCGGATCCGCTCCTGGTGACCTCCAGCGGCTGCGAGCCCCAGATCAAGCAACTGCACCTCATGACCGGCGCCGGCTACGCCCCCGCGCAGAGGGTCCACGACGTCAGCACCCTCCTCGCCATGGTCGAAGCACACCTCGGCGTCGCGATCATGCCTTCGCTTGCCGCTACCATGCTCCCCGACACCCTCATCATGGTCGAGCTCGAACCGAGACTCGGCCGTCGGCTCGTGCTCACTGGCCCCACGGACCGGCCTTGGAATCCCCACGTCACACGTATGCGAGACATCGCACAGAAGTCCACGGGGAGTCACCGCGAGGCATAGCGGGAAGACCCGGTGCCCCGAGATGGGCACGTCGCTACGTCATCGGAAGTTGCGCATGGTCGCGGTGAACATATCGCCGCGCAAGGCTTGCTCGACGACGGTGACGGAGCGGGCCAGGCGGACCAGACGCGGCCCCTCCTCGCGATAGACGTCGAGCACCGCCTCGACGGCATGAGGAGGGAGATGACCTTTGAGATCTACAGCTGCGCTTCGGTACCCCGCCCTTGCCGCTTCGACAGATGCATTCACGTGGTGGACAGCCATCCTCGCCAGGGCGATCGGATGTCGTTTCAAGACTTCGTAGGCCCTGTAGTCCGGGGGAACGGCGTCGAGCAGCCAGGCCACTGCCGAGGTCTCCCAGTCGGGGACGCTGGGTGGCCGGACCTCGGGCGGCCACTCTGGCGGCAGATACATGACACCATCGTACTCACGTTCGATTTGTTGGCGAAGAGGTAGCTTTACCTGGGGTAATGCTGAAATAGGAAGGAGGCCGGTCGATGGTCGCCAGCAATCTTGTTCTCATCGCCGGGGTCGGTGGAGTGGGCCGCACGGTCCTCGAGCAGCTGCGCGCGCAGGACGTACCGGTGCGGGCGATGGTGCGCCACGACGATGATCGGGCGGCTGAGTTGCGTGCGCTCGGCGCGGAGGTGGTCCTCGGCGATCTGACCCGGCCCGAGAGCGTCGCGCCCGCGCTGGAGGGCGTCGGACCGATGTACTTCGGGATGCCCGTGTCGCCGGACCACCTGCTGGCGGCGACCGTGGTGGCCACCGTGGCGCGGGAGTACGGGGATCTGACCGGACTGGTCGACATGTCACAGATGACGGTGTCGCAGATGACCGCCATCAGCACCTCCCAGTCGCACCAGCAGCGGCTGCACTGGCTGGCGGAGCAGGTGCTGAACTGGTCGGGTCTGCCGGTGGTGCACATCCGGCCCACGGCGTTCCTGGACAATCCGCTCTTCACCACGCTGGCGGCGCGTTCGATCCGGGAGAACGGCACGATCGAGCTGCCGTTCGGCACCGGGCGCACGTCGCCGATCGCCGTGGACGACGTCGCCCGGGTGGTCGCCACCGTGCTCCGCGATCCGGCTCCGCATGTCGGGCACGTCTACGAGCTGACCGGGCCACGTACGGTCGACATGACGGAGCTGGCGGAGGAGTTCTCACGGGCGTTGGGGCGTCCGGTGGCCTATGTGGACGTGCCCCTGGACCGATGGCGGGCCGAGGTGCTCGCGATGGCGGGCCTGCCGCCGCACACCGAGGGGCACATCGCCACCATGGCCCGGCTGCACCGCGAGAACCGCTACGACCGCGCGTCCGACGACGTCGAACGCCTCACGGGCGTACCCGCCCAGACGATCGAGGCGTTCGTGGCGGCGCGCAGGGACTTCTACCTGGGCTGAGCCGCTCCGGCAGGGTCAGAGGCAACCACCGGGCCGCTACGCGAACCTGACTGAAAGCTGGACGACCGCCTGCCGATCGTTGAAGCCGCCGCTCCTGGACTTCGCCGCTGACGTGCGCGAATGTGGAGAGAACGACCCCCCATGCCATGACAGCAGCTCCGGGGGCAGGCACCGGCCACCGGGGATCGAACGGGGAGGATCCGCCGCCGTGGACATGAAGCTTGAGGTCGTGGTGGTGCCGGTCGCCGATGTCGACCGGACCAAGGACTTCTACAAGGCGCTCGGGTGGCGGGAGGACGCCGACGTCGCCGTCGGCGCGGACTTCCGGGTGGTGCAGCTGACCCCGCCCGGCTCGCCGTGCTCGATCATCTTCGGCAGCGGGGTCAGCTCCGCCGCGCCGGGCTCGACGCAGGGCCTGCACCTGATCGTCGACGACATCGAGGCGGCCCGGTCCGAGCTCGCCGAGCGCGGGGTCGACGTGGGTGAGGTGTTCCACGACGCGGGCGGGGTGTTCCACCGCGCCGGGACCGAGGGGCGGGTGGCCGGCCCGGAACCGGACCGCCAGAGCTACGGCTCGTTCGCCTCCTTCAGCGACCCTGACGGCAACGGTTGGATACTCCAGGAGGTCACCACTCGCCTTCCAGGCCGCTGACGTGCTGGATCGCCCAAGTAAGCGCTAGCTTCCTTGGCATGCGCGTCCTGGTCAGCGGTGCCTCGGGGTTCGTCGGCTCGCACGCGGTCACAGCCCTGATCGCGGCCGGTCATGAGCCATGCCTTTTGGCGAGAAATCCGGAAAAAGTGCGTCGGGTGCTGGGGGCCGGGGACTGGGTGATCCGCCAGGGGGACATCCGTGACGCGCCGGCCGTACGGGCCGCTCTTGAGGGGTGTGACGCGGTGCTGCACGCCGCCGCCGACATGGGCGTCACCGGCCACGGGGCGGACCTGCGCGGCTCCAATGTCGTCGGGCTGCGCAACGTGCTCGGGCAGGCCGCCGAGCTGGGGCTGGATCCGATCGTGCATGTCTGCACGATCGCGGTGTTCGTGCCGCCCGCCGAGCCGCTCATCACCGCCGGCAGCCCGCTGGCCAGCCCCAGGAACGCCTACGGCCGGTCCAAGGTCGAGGGCGAGCGGTACGCCAGGGAGCTCGGCGGCGTGACCATCGTCTATCCGGGCGGCATCATCGGGCCGGGCCAGCCGACACTCGACGCGCTCAACGAGGGGCTCCGCGCGGGCCTGCGGTGGGGCTGGCCGATCGTGCCGGGCGGGGTGGGCGTGCTGGACGTCCGGGATCTGGCCGTCGCGCTGGCCCGCTGTTTCACGCCCGGCCGCCGGGACCGCCGCTACCTGCTTGGGGGACATTTCCTGACCTGGAGGCAGTTGGCCGACATATGCGCGGAGGTGACGGGACGGGCGGGCCGGACCTACCGGATGCCCGGTGGCCTGCTGCGCGGGATGGCCGCGACACTCGACGGGCTCAAGCGGCTGGCGCCCATCGACTACCCCCTCACCCGTGACGCGGCCGACTTCATGCTCACCCTGGTCCCCACCGACGACGGCCCCGCGCTCAAGGACCTCGGCCTCGCCCTGCGCCCGGTCGAAGACACCGTTTCGGATACATTGCGGTGGTTGACCGCTGAAGGCCACCTGGATCCCGGCAGAATCGGCAAACTGGCGCTGTGACAGAGAAGATCGGTGTCATCGGGGCCGGCATCGTCGGCCTGGCGGTCGCCCGCGAGCTCGCCACCACGAGAGGTGCCGAGGTGACGGTCCTCGAAAAGGAGGACCGCGTCGGCGCGCATCAAACCGGACACAACAGCGGCGTCGTCCACGCGGGCATCTACTACCCGCCGGGCTCGCTCAAGGCCAGGCTCTGCCGTGAGGGCGTGGCGCTGCTCAAGGAGTACTGCGCCCAGCACCACCTGCCGTACGAGGAGGTCGGGAAGCTGGTCGTGGCCTGTACCAGCGCGGAGCGGCCGCGGCTCGCGGCGCTGGCGGAGCGGGCCAGGGCGAACGGCGTACCCGGCATCACCGAGTTGGACGCGCTCGGCCTGCGCGAGATCGAGCCGCACACCGTCGGCGTCGGCGCGGTCCACTCGCCGCACACCGCGATCGCCGACTTCCCCGCCGTCGCACGCCGGTTGGCGCTCGACGTGGCCGAGCTGGGCGGTTCGGTACGGCTGGCACACCCGGTCAAAGCGATCAGGGAGAGCGCCGGGAGCGTCGAGGTGCTGGCCGCGGGGCGGCGGTTCGCCTTCGACCGGCTGGTGATCTGCGCCGGGCTGGGCACCGACGCGGTGGCCCGGATGGCGGGCCGGCCGGGCGACATCAGGATCGTGCCGTTCAGAGGCGAGTACTACGCGCTCGACGGAGCGGCCAGGGACCTGGTGCGCGGCCTGATCTACCCGGTGCCCGACCCCCGGTACCCGTTCCTCGGCGTCCACCTGACCAGGCACATCGACGGAGAGGTGCTGGTCGGGCCGAACGCGGTGCTCGCGCTCGCCTATGAGGGCTATCGGGGATACAACCTTCGTAATTCCTGGCAGATTCTGCGCTGGCCGGGCACGCTGCGCATGGCCCGGCAGCACTGGCGTACCGGTCTCAAGGAGGTTCACGGCTCGCTGGTCAAGGGGGCCTTCGTCCGGGCCGCGCGCCGCTACGTGCCCGAGCTCACCGCCTCCGACCTGCGGCGAACCGAGGGTGGGGTACGTGCCCAGGCCGTGGCCAAGGACGGCCGGCTGGTCGACGACTTCGCCGTGGACGTGGACGGCAGGGTCGTTCTGGTGCGCAACGCGCCGTCCCCCGCGGCGACCTCCAGTCTGGCGATTGCTCGGCACATCTCCGGAATTGTCCCAGCACTCGTTCGGTGAGGGCATCCTTGGAGATGATGGAAGCGCGACTGCTGATCGTCGAGGACGACCCCAACATCCTCGAACTCCTCGCCGCGAGCCTGAGGTTCGCGGGTTTCGACGTGTGTACGGCCAAGAGCGGCCTCGACGCCGTCACCGCCGTCCAACGGCACCGTCCTGACCTGGTCGTCCTTGACGTCATGCTGCCCGACCTCGACGGTTTCGAGATCGTCCGGCGGCTGCGCGGCGGGGGTGTGCACGTGCCCGTGGTCTTCCTGACCGCGCGCGACGAGACCGAGGACAAGATCCGCGGGCTGACGATCGGCGGCGACGACTACGTCACCAAGCCGTTCAGCCTCGAAGAGGTGGTCGCCAGGATCCACGCGGTGCTCCGCCGTACCAGCGGGGAGTCGCCGGCGCCGCCGCCCAGGCTGACGTTCGCCGACATCGAGCTGGACGAGGAGAGCCACGAGGTGTGGCGCGGCGGCAACGCCGTATCGCTGTCGCCGACCGAGTTCAAGCTGCTGCGCTACTTCATGACGAACGCGGGCCGGGTGCTGTCGAAGCCGCAGATCCTCGACCACGTCTGGGACTACGACTTCAGGGGTGAGGTCGGGATCGTTGAGTCCTACGTGTCGGTGCTCCGCCGAAAGATCGACAACCGCAACCCGCGGCTCATTCACACGCTGCGCGGTGTCGGATACGTCCTGCGGCTGCCGCCGAGTCCGTGATGCGCGGCCTGCCGCTCAGGATCAAGCTCATCGCCGCGATGCTGGCGCTGCTCGGCGTCGGGCTGACCTTCATCGGCGTGGTGAGCGTCTCCGTGCTGCACGGCTACCTGATGAACCGGGTCGACAGCCAGATCCAGCTCCTGGCCATACGCGTGGAGAACAAGCTCAAGCACGACCAGGAGAAGCGCGATCGGGGCAAAGAGATCAACGACAAGATGGCGTTGATCGAGTCCGACACGATTGTGCTGGTGAAGCCGCCGGGCGGGGAGCTCGCGCCGGTGTTCGGCGACCGCGACGTCGACGCGCGGCCGAGGCCGCTGCTGTCGCCCACGCCGGGAGCCAACCTCTACACGACGCGGGCGGTCAGCGGCGACGGCGAGTGGCGGGTGCTGCAGACCTCGACGGTGGTGGGCGATTACGTGATCGCCGCGGACCTGGAGGAGGTCAGGGACATCACCCGGCGGCTCGGCCTCATCGAACTGCTGGGCGGCGGCGGCATCCTGCTCATCCTCGCCGTCGTGGGCGTCGCGATGGTCCGGCGGAGCATGCGTCCGCTGGCCGAGATCGAGAGTACGGCCGAGGCCATCGCTGGGGGCGAGCTCGGCCGCCGGGTGCCGGCCGGCGACCCGCGTACGGAGGTGGGCCGCCTGGCCCTGTCGCTCAACGGGATGCTCGCGCAGATCGAGGCCGCGTTCACCGCCCGATCCGCGTCCGAGGCGGCGGCCCGCCGCTCCGAGGACCGGATGCGCCAGTTCATCGGCGACGCCTCGCACGAGCTGCGCACCCCGCTCACCTCGATCCGCGGCTTCGCCGAGTACGCCAGGCAGAACCAGAAGGCCGACGCCGTCGAGCTGATGCAGCGCGTGGAGAAGGCCGCGGGCAGGATGAGCCTGCTCGTGGACGACCTGCTGCTGCTCGCCCGCGTCGACCAGCAGCGGCCGCTGCGCATGCGGCCGGTCGACATGCTGGCGCTGGCCGCCGACGCGGTGCACGACGCGCGCATCCTGGCGCCCGACCGGGTGATCAGCCTGGACGTCGTCGGCGGCGCGGCCCTGATCGTCTCCGGCGACGAGGTACGCCTGCGCCAGGTGGTCACCAACCTCATGACCAACGCCCTGACCCACACCGAGCCGGGCACTCCGGTGACGGTGCGAGTGGGAGCAGGGGCCGACAAGGCGTTCCTGGAAGTGGGCGACAAGGGGCCCGGCCTCACGCCCGAGCAGGTCGAGCGGGTGTTCGAGCGGTTCTACCGGGCCGACTCGGCCAGATCGCGGCACCGTTCGGGCGAGGACCGGGGCAGCGGGCTCGGCCTGGCCATCGTGCAGGCGCTGGTACGGGCGCACGGCGGCACGGTGCTGCTGGACAGCGCGCCGGGCTCGGGCTCCACCTTCCGGGTCGAACTCCCACTCGCCTTGGAGTGAGCGTTCAGCTATTCCTCAGCCTCCTGAGTCACTCTGAGTAGGTGACTAGACCCGAGGCGCTGATCATGGTGGTGGACGACGAGCCCAGCATCCGAGACCTGCTGTCCGCGAGTCTGCGCTTCTCCGGCTTCGAGGTGCTGACCGCCGCCGACGGCTACGAGGCCGTGGAGGTGGCCGAGCGGACCAATCCGGACCTGGTCGTGCTCGACGTCATGCTGCCCGATCTCGACGGGTTCGAGGTGGCCAGGCGGATCGGCGTACCGGTGCTCTTCCTGACCGCCCGCGACAACACCGAGGACAAGATCGTCGGGCTGGGCGTGGGCGACGACTACGTGACCAAGCCGTTCAGTCTGGAGGAGGTCCAGGCCAGGATCCGCGCGGTGCTCCGCCGTACCCGAGGGGAGAACACCCCCGCGAGCCGCCTCCAGGTCGCCGACCTGGAGCTGGACGAGGAGGCCCGCGAGGTCTGGCGTAACGGGCGGCAGGTACGGCTGTCGCCGACCGAGTTCAAGCTGCTGCACTACTTCATGTCCAACGCCGGCCGAGTGCTGTCCAAGGCGCAGATCCTCGACCACGTGTGGAACTACGACTTCGGCGGCGACGCCGGCGTGGTCGAGTCGTACGTCTCCTACCTGCGGCGCAAGGTCGACGACGTCGAGCCCAGGCTCATCCACACGCTGCGCAGCGTCGGATATGTGCTGCGGGAGCCCCCGGCGGGCTAGCGTGGTCCTATGGATCTGCTGGGCGCGTTGGAGGGGTTGCGCCACCGGCTCGATCGCGAGCTGTTCCCGCTCGAGATCGGCCCGGCCGCCGACGACCGCCGCGCGCTCAAGGAGCTGACCGGCCAGCTCGACGACTACCTGCTGCCCAGGCTGCGGGCCATCGACGCGCCGCTGCTGGCCGTGGTCGGCGGCTCCACCGGCGCGGGCAAGTCGACCCTGGTCAACTCGCTGGTCGGGGCCGACGTCGCCGAGCCGGGCGTGCTGCGGCCCACCACGCTGGTGCCGACGCTGGTGGTGAGCCCGGCCGACCGCGAGTGGTTCATGGGCCAGAACGTGCTCCCGGGCCTGTCCCGCGCCACCGGTTCCGCCACCGGTTCCGCTGCCGGTTCCGCTGCCGGTTCCACTGCCGGATCCGCAGTCGGGGCGCTGCGGGTGGTCACCTCCGCGTCGCTCGGCGCCGGGCTGGCGCTGCTGGACGCGCCCGACATCGACTCGGTGGTGACCGCGAACCGCGAGCTGGCCGCCCAACTGCTGGCCGCCGCCGACCTGTGGCTGTTCGTCACCACCGCCGCCCGCTACGCCGACGAGGTGCCGTGGAGCTTCCTGCGCTCCGCGCGCGAACGCAGCACGGCGCTGGCCCTCGTGCTCGACCGCGTGCCCGCCGAGGCCGTCGAGCCCGTCACCCGCGACCTCGAACGCCTGCTGGTTGAGAACGGTCTCGACGGCACCCGGCTGTTCACCGTGCCCGAGGCGGCGCTGCCGTCGGAGAAGGCGCGGCTGCCCGCCGAGCTGGTCTCGCCGATCTCCGCCTGGCTGTCCGAGCTGGCCGCCGACGCGGCCGAACGGTCCCGGGTCGTCCGGCAGACGCTGTCCGGGGCGCTCGACAGCCTGGTCACGCGGGTGCCGCTGCTGGCCGACGCCGTCACGCGGCAGCAGGCCGGGTTCGACGGGCTGCGGTCCATCGTGTCGGGGGCCTACGCGGGCGGGCTGGCCGACTTCGACGAGGGCATGCGCGACGGGTCGCTGCTGCGCGGCGAGGTGCTGGCCCGCTGGCAGGACTTCATCGGCACCGGCGACCTGATGCGATCGCTGGAGAGCCGGGTCGGCTGGCTGCGTGACCGCATCGCCGGGTTCTTCACCGGGCAGGCGCCCGCCGCGTCGCTGCGTGACGCGCTGGAGAGCGGCGTCGAGACGCTGATCAGAGGCGCCGCCGACGGGGCCGCCGAGCGCAGCCTGGAGGGCTGGTCGGCCGCTCCCGGCGGGCCCGGGATCATCGCCCGCGTCGGCGCGGTGGACGCGGCCCGGCTCGGCCGGACCTCCCCCGACCTGGGCAAGCGGGCCTCGGCGGCGGTGCGGGGGTGGCAGGAATACGTTCTCGACCTCGTACGCCACGAGGGCGCCGAGAAGCGGACCACGGCCAGGATCGCCTCCTTCGGCGTGAACGGGGCCGGGCTGCTGCTGATGCTGGCCGTTTTCGCCTCCACAGGTGGGCTGACGGGCATCGAGGTGGGGATCGCGGGCGGCACGAGCGTGCTGTCACAGAAGCTGCTGGAGGCGGTGTTCGGCGATCAGGCGGTGCGGACGCTGACCATTCAGGCGCGGGACGATCTGCGGGAGCGGGTGCGGGTGCTGCTGGAGGAGGAGGCGGGGCGGTTCACCGCGCTGCTGGCGGAGGTCGAGCCACCGGCCGGGGCGGCGGACGCCCTGCGGGAGGCCGCTCAATCGGTCCGTACCCATCGCGCCGAGCTGCCGTCGGGCCCGGCGCCGATCGACGTCGGTGAAGGCGTCGGTGAAGGAGTTGGTGAAGGCGCTGGTGAAGGCGTCGGTGACGGTGCCATCGAAGGTATCGCCGAAGGTGAGGGGTCGTGAAGCTGCTGCGCCGCAAGGAGGGGCCTTCGCTGGACTCCCGGCTGGCCGCGCTGCTGGAGGCGGCCGAGCTGGCCGAGGGGCGGCTGCCGGCCGACGTGGTGTCCGACGCGCGGGCGGTGGCGGAGCGGGCCGGGACGCGCCGGAGCCTGTCGGTCGACCACACCGTGGCGGCACTGGCCGGGGCCACGGGGAGCGGGAAGTCGTCGCTGTTCAACGCGCTGGCCGGAGATGAGCTGGCGGCCGTGGGCGTCACCCGGCCGACCACCTCGACCGCGCAGGCGGCGCTGTGGGACGGGACGGGCGCGGGTCCGCTGCTCGACTGGCTGGAGATTCCCCGACGGCACACCCCACAGGCCGCAGTCGAGCCCGCCGCGCCCGCTGGGTCCGTCGCGCCCGCTGGGTCCGTCGCGCCCGCTGGGTCCGTCGCGCCCGCTGGGTCCGCTGTGCCTGCCCCGCCCGGCCGGGCGACTCCGGTCGCTGATGCTGATTTTTCCGGACTTATCCTGCTAGACCTCCCCGATCATGACTCCATCAGGCTGGCGCACCGCCTGGAGGTCGACCGGCTGGTGGAGCTCGTGGATCTGCTGGTGTGGGTGCTGGACCCGCAGAAGTACGCCGACGCGGCGGTGCACGAGCGCTACCTGCGCCCGCTGTCCGGGCACCGGGAGGTGATGGTGGTGGTGCTCAACCAGATCGACCGCCTGCCGCCCCACGCGGTGGACCGGTGCCTGGGCGACCTGCGCCGCCTCCTGGACGACGACGGGCTGACCGGGGTGCCCATCCTCGGCGTCTCCGCGCGCACCGGCGCGGGCCTGGCCGACCTGCGCGAGCTGCTGGCCAAGCGGGTGGCCGAGCGCCGCTCCTGGTCCGCCCGCCTGTCCGCCGACGTCTCCGCCGCCGCCGACCGGCTGGCCGACCCGTCCCCCGGCTCCGGTACGCCGGGTGGCGCGGTGGCAGGTGGCTCCGGTACGCCGGGTGGCGCGCTGGCGGGCCTGGGGACGCCGCTCACCGACGCGTTGTCCGAGGCCGCCGGGGTGCCGCTGGTCGTGGCGGCCGTCAGCAAGGGGCACCGGCATCGGGCCGTGGTCGCCACCGGCTGGCCCGTCACCAAGTGGGTCCGGCGCTTCCGGCCCGACCCGTTGCGCAGGCTGCGCATCGGTGCGAGCAGCGCGGTCAAGCCGGCCGACCGGGAGATCGTCGGCCGCACGTCCGTACCGGCTGCTTCGGCCGTACAGAAGGCTCAGGTCGAGACCGCTCTCAGGGACGTCGGTGAGGCGGCGGCGAGTGACCTGGCGGGGGTGTGGGCGGCGGCGGTGCGGCAGGCGGCGCGGTCGCGGGCCGGGGACCTGGCCGACGCCGTGGACCGGGCGGTGGCGACCACCTCGCTCGGGGCGACCCGGCGGCCGAGGTGGTGGCGGGCGGTGGGGGTGCTGCAGTGGCTGGTGTTCGCCGTCATGGTGGCCGGTGGGCTCTGGCTGGGAGCGCTGTTCGGCATGGACTACCTGCGCCTGCCCCAGCCGCCCCTGCCGACGGTGGGTGTGGTGCCGTGGCCCACAGTGCTGCTGGGCGGGGGTGCGCTGGCCGGGGTGGCGATCGCGCTGCTGTCCCGGCTGGCGGCCTGGGCGGGTGGGCACCGCCGGGCGCGGCGCGTGGCGAAGGCGCTGCGGGCGGCCATCGCGCAGGTGGGCGCCGACTACGTACTCGATCCGGTGGAGGGCGAACTGGCCAGGCACGCCCGCTTCACCGAGGCGATCACCCGCGCCCGCGCCTGACGGGCCCCCTACGTGCTCAGAACCGGTCAGGGGCGGCCGACGGGCCCGAGGAGGAGGCTCGACAGGACCGCGGCCAGGCAGGCGAAACCGGCGGCCACCAGAAACGGCAACGACGGCCCGAACTGCTGCCCCACCACCCCCGCCACTCCCGACCCCACTGCGGCCCCCATGCTCGCCGCCGTCGACACCCACCCGAACGCCTCCGCCTGCGCCCGTGGCGCGAACTCGTCCACCAGCAGGGACGTGGTCGTCAGCGCGGGGTTCAGCATGAGGCCCCCGACGAAGAGCACCACCCAGAACAGCGGCAGCGAGGACACCAGCACCAGCGGCGCCAACGCGAGACCGAAGACCAGGACCAGCCCGCTCAGCCTGCGGGCGGGCGCGGCGGTCCACTGGCGGGCGCCGTAGACGGCCGCGCCGGCGACGCCGCCCAGCGCCAGCGCCGCCACCAGCAGGCCCGTCGCGGCCGGAATGCCCTGGGCCACCGCGAGAGCGGGCACCCCGACGTCCAGCGCCCCTATGGCCCCGCCGAGCAGGACGACCACGCCGAGCAGCAGTCGCATGCCGACATGCCGGAACACCCGGCCCCGGCCCGCCGACAGCGAGGGAGCGGTGATCCGCAGCGCCCGCGAGAAGGCCAGCGTGCCTGCCCCCGCGGCGGCGGCCACCACGCCCAGCCCCACTGACGCCGACACCAGCGCGATCAGCAGCCCGAACAGCAGCGGACCGGTGAGGATGGCCAGCTCCTGCACCAGATACACCAGGCTGTAGGCGGCGGTACGTCCCTCCGCGGCCATCCGGCCGCCCCACTCGATGCGCATCGTCACCGAGATCGGCGGCAACCCGGCCCCCGCCGTCCAGGCCAGCGCCACGATCGTCCACCCCGGCCAGCCGGACCCGGCGCCGACCACCAGCGCTATCAGGGCCGTGACGTGCGCTGACGCGCTGACGGCCAGCACCCCGCGCGGCCCCCGACGGTCGATGAGGCGCCCCTGGACCGGCCGGGCCATCCCCGCGCCGACGCCTAACGCCGCCGCGGCCAGCCCCGCCAGCACGAGCGAGCCGCTCGACGCCTGCACCACCAGCACGATCCCCACCGGCGCGACCTGCTGGGTGAGCTGGGCCAGGAACCCGAGCACAGCCTGCGCAGTCACCCCAGGCAGGCCGAATAACTTCTGGTACGGCATGCCTGGCCTCATATGTCAGTGTCACCCGTTTCCGAGGGAGCCCGCGATCGTGTGCAGGGTGTCGAGCAAGGGGCGGAGAAGAGGGTGGGTCTCGGCGCCACGGCGTACGGCCGCGAAGACGCGTCGCTCGGGACCCGGCGTGCGGCGTACCGCCACCCCGGGCAGCACCATGTCACGAAGCGCCAGTCTGGGCACGAGCGCCACGCCCGCACCGGCGCCGACCAGCGCCACCACGGCGCGGAAGTCGTCGGAGCAGTGTGCGAAGTCCGGCGAGAAGCCGGCCTGCTCGCAGGCGAACGTGATCACGTCGTGGACGGGATTGCCGGGATAGGGGCCGATCCACGTCTCGCCGGCGAGATCGCCGAGCCCGACCGAGGGGGCGCCGGAGCTAGTCAGGGGGTGGTCCTGCGGGAGGACCAGGTCGAACGGCTCCGCGTACAGGGCGGACCGGTGCAGGCGAGGGTCGGCCGCGTCGGGGGCGCCTCGGTATTCGACCGCGATGGCCAGGTCGGCCCGGTCGTCGAGCAGCATGGACAGGCTGTGGTCGCCCTCGGCGTCGAGCACCCGTACCCGCAGCCCTGGCGAGTCGGTGCGGAGGGACGTGATGGCGGGGGAGAGCACGGCGCTGATCGCGGTGGCGAAGCAGGCGACGGTCACCTCGCCCGCGGCGCCCGTGGTGTAGGCGGCGACCTCGGCCTCGGCGCGTTCGAGCTGGGCGAGCACCTCGTTGGCGTGGGTCAGCATGATCTGGCCGACGGCGGTCAGGCGCACGCCGCGCGCGTCGCGGGTGAACAGCCGGTGTCCCACCTCGTGTTCCAGCGCCAGGAGCTGCTGGGACACGGCCGACGGGGTGAGGTGCAAGGCGGCGGCCGCGGCGGTGACCGTGCCGTGGTCGGCCACCGCGCGCAGCGTACGCAACCGCCGCGTGTCTATCACGCAGCGAGAATACTCAGCGTCCGCACCGGGCGGGGTCAGCGGGGCGGGCGGGCCTTGATGAAGGCGTCGACCGCGCGGTCCACGTCCTCGGCGGAGTGGGCCGCCGACAGCTGGACCCGGATCCGGGCCTGGCCGTGGGGTACGACCGGGTAGGAGAAGCCGATCACGTACACCCCGAGCTCCAGCAGCCGCTCGGCCATGGCCCCGGCCTCGGCGGCGTCGCCGATCATCACCGGGGTGATCGGATGGTCGCCGGGCAGGATGTCGAACCCGGCCTCGGCCATCTTGGCGCGGAAGCGGGCGGTGTTGGCGCGCAGTTGCTCGCGCGCCTCGCTGGAGGTCTCCAGCAGGTCGAGAATGCGCAGCGAGGCCGAGGCGATGACCGGGGCGAGCGAGTTGGAGAACAGGTACGGGCGGGAGCGCTGGCGCAGCAGCTCGCAGATCTCCTTGCGCGCCGCGACGTAGCCGCCGCTGGCCCCGCCGAGCGCCTTGCCCAGGGTGCCGGTGATGATGTCCACCCGGTCGGTGACGCCGTGCAACTCGGGCGTGCCGCGTCCGGTCGGCCCGACGAAGCCCACGGCGTGGGAGTCGTCGACCATGACCATCGCGTCGTAGCGTTCGGCCAGGTCGCAGATGTCGGCCAGCGGCGCCAGATAACCGTCCATGGAGAACACGCCGTCGGTCACGATCAGCCGCCGCCGCGCGTCGGACGCCTCCTTCAGCCTGGCCTCCAGCTCGGCCATGTCGCGGTTGGCGTAGCGGTAGCGCCGGGCCTTCGACAGCCGGATGCCGTCGATGATGCTCGCGTGGTTCAGGGCGTCGGAGATCACCGCGTCCTGCGCGTCGAGCAGCGTCTCGAAGACGCCGCCGTTCGCGTCGAAGCACGAGCTGTAGAGGACGGAGTCCTCCTGGCCGAGGAAGTGTGAAAGGCGGCCTTCGAGCTCCTTGTGCACTTCCTGGGTGCCGCAGATGAACCGTACCGAGGCCATCCCGAAGCCCCAGCGGTCGAGCGCCTCCTTGGCGGCCGCGATCACCGCGGGGTGGTCGGCCAGGCCGAGGTAGTTGTTGGCGCAGAAGTTCAGCACCTGTCGCCCGGCCACGCCCACCTGCGAGCTCTGCGGCGTGGTGATCACCCGCTCGGGCTTGTGCAGCCCCGCCTCGGTGATCTCGTCGAGCGTCGCACGCAGCTGATCGCGTACGTTCGTGAACATCAAGCGCTCCAATCCAGGATGACCTTGCCCGTGCGGCCGCTGGCGGCCGTGTCGAAGGCGGCGTCGAACTCGCCGTACGGGTAGCGGTCGGTGATCACCGGAGACAGGTCGAGGCCCTTCTCCAGCAGCACCGACATGTTGTACCAGGTCTCGAACATCTCGCGGCCGTAGATGCCCTTGATGGTGAGCATCGAGGTCACCACCGTGGCCCAGTCGATGGCGAACTCCTCGGCGGGCAGCCCGAGCATCGCGATCTTCCCGCCGTGCGTCATGTTCGCGATCATGTCGCGGACGGCCCGTGGGTTCCCGGACATCTCCAGCCCGACGTCGAAGCCCTCGCGCATGCCGAGCCGCGTGATGCCGTCGGCGATCGAGGTCCGCGCGACGTTCAGGGCCAGTGAGACGCCGACCTTGCCGGCCAGGTTCAGCCGTTCCTCGCTGACGTCGGTGATCACCACGTTGCGCGCGCCCACGTGCGTGGCCACCGCCGCCGCCATCAGCCCGATCGGGCCCGCGCCCGTGACCAGCACGTCCTCGCCGACCAGCGGGAACGACAGCGCGGTGTGTACGGCGTTGCCGAACGGATCGAAGATGGCCGCCACGTCGGGATGAACCGGCACCCGGTGCACCCACACGTTGGAGGCGGGCAGCGTGACGTATTCGGCGAAGGCGCCGTCCCTGTTGACGCCGAGTCCGATGGTGTTGCGGCACAGATGGCGGCGCCCGGCCATGCAGTTGCGGCACTTTCCGCAGACGATGTGCCCCTCGCCGCTCACCAGGTCGCCGACGGAGATGTCCTCGACGCCGTGCGCGACCTCGACCACGTGCCCGGAGAACTCATGCCCCACGATCAGCGGAAGCTTCAGAGTTTGCCGCGCCCAATCGTCATATTTCCGGATGTGGAGGTCGGTGCCGCAGATGCCGGTACGTAGCACTCGGATCAGCACCTCGCCCGGACCCGGTGTGGGCTCCGGCACGTCGGCCAGCCGCAATCCGGGCTCGGCTCGATCCTTGACCAGCGCTTTCATGACTCCACTCTCCCCTGTGTCCCCGAACCTAACGCACTGTGCCCGCTCTCTGAGGGAGGTGTCCATCGAGGGATTCTTAAGTGCCCCCACAGCTCCCCTTCACGCCCGCCTGCACGCCCTCAGGGGGCATGCCCGATCTCGCGCCGTTCGCCCACGGAGGGCGTGCCCGATGTCGCACTATTCGCGGTGGTTTTTTGCATAAACGAGCGCTAGCCTCTCAAGACGTGGACATCGTCACTGGAGTGGAAGACCTGCGCATCGGAGTCATCGGCCTCGGCCTGCGCGCGAACCTGGCCCGCTACGCCCATCGGCCAGGTCAGGGCTCGGTCGTGACCGCGCTCTGCGACTCCGACCCCGCGGTACTCAAGAGCCAGGCCGGGCACTTCGACGCGGAGTTCCTGACCGAGGACTACCGCCGGCTGCTCGACCGCGACGACCTCGACGCGGTCATCGTGCTGACGCCCGACGACACGCACGAGCGCGTCGCGATCGACTGCCTGGAGGCCGGCAAGGCCGTCTACCTGGAGAAGCCGCTGGCCATCACCGTGGAGGGCTGCGACAACATCTTGCGCGCGGCGCGGCGTACCGGGACCCGGCTGTACGTGGGGCACAACATGCGCCACATGGGCGTGGTCCGGCTGATGCGCGACATCATCCAGCAGGGCGTCATCGGCGAGCCGAAGACGGTCTGGGTGCGCCACTTCGTGTCCTACGGCGGCGACTACTACTTCAAGGACTGGCACGCCGACCGCACCCGGACCACGGGCCTGCTCCTGCAGAAGGCCGCGCACGACCTCGACGTGATCCACTGGCTGGCCGGCGGCTACACGACCAGGGTGAACGCCCTCGGCGACCTCATGCTCTACGGCGACCTGCCGCGCCGCGAGCCGGGCTCGCCCCGGCCGGCGGGCTGGCTGAGCGAGTACGAGTGGCCGCCCACCAGCCGCGCCGACCTCAACCACGTCGTCGACGTCGAGGACGTGTCGGTGATGAACATGCGCCTCGACAACGGCGTCATCGCCGCCTACCAGCAGTGCCACTTCACCCCCGACTACGTGCGCAACTACACGGTCATCGGCACGGAGGGCCGGCTGGAGAACTTCGGCGACGGCCCCGGCGACACGGTCAAGGTCTGGAACACCGGGCCGTCGGGCTACCGGGGGGACGGTGACATCGCGTACCGGGTGCCCGACGCCACCGGCTCGCACGGTGGTGCCGACGCGGACATCATGCGGGAGTTCTGCGGATTCGTCCGGAACGGCGGGGTCACCGACACCTCCCCGGTGGCCGCCCGGATGAGCGTCGCCGCCGGTTACATGGCCACGATGTCGCTGCGCGACGGCGGCATGCCGTACGACGTCCCGCCGCTCGACCCGGACCTGGCGGCGTACTTCGACCGGGGACAGCTGGAACTCTGACGCGCGGGCGGACAGTCCCTCTATGTGGATATGTCGATACGTGCCCTGATACGCGCCGGGGACAAGGCGGCCTTCGCGCAGCTCTTCGACGACTACGCGAAGGCCGTGTACAACCATGCCTTCCGCCTGACCGCGAACTGGTCCGCGGCCGAGGACGTGATGGCGCTGACCTTCCTCGAAGCGTGGAGGTTACGCGGCCGGATCGACGCCGAGGGCGGCTCGCTGCGGCCATGGCTGCTCGGCATCGCCACGAACGTGGCCCGCAACGCCCGCCGGGCCGCCCGCAGGCACGACGACGCGCTGGCCAGGATGCCCAGAGGCGAGAGCGTGCCGGACTTCGCCGACGAGATCGTGGGCCGGATCGACGACGCCGGGCGGCTGGCCGCCGTCCGCGCGGCCTACGACTCGCTGCGCCGCCAGGAGCAGGACGTGTTCGCGCTCTGCGTCTGGTCCGGGCTCGGCTACGCGGAGGCGGCCGAGGCGCTCGGCGTCCCCGTGGGCACGGTACGGTCCCGGTTGTCACGAGCGCGTCAGAAACTCGGCCAACTCGCGGAACCGCCGCCCGCGCCCCGACAGGTAGTAGGTGACCAAGGCCCCGCAAAGGAGGAGATCCGATGAGCTGGCCATACGACCGCGATCTTCCCGAGGGCCGTCACCGACTGCTCAAGGAGTTCGTGATGACCGAGATAGACAAGCCGAAGCGGCGCCTGCTGCGGCCCATCGTCCTGGCGCCCGCGCTGGGCCTGGCCGCCGCGGCGGCCGTGGCGATCCCGCTGCTGTTCGGCGGCACCCCCGCGTACGCCATCGCCGACAACCCCGACGGCACCGTCAACGTCAAGATCAACGAAGTGAAGGACGCCGACAAGCTCCAGGCGGACCTGCGCGCCAAGGGGATCGACGTGGTGGTGACCTACATCCCCCGGGGCAAGAAGTGCAGTCCGCAGCCCCGCGCCGCGCACTTCCTGCCGAAGGACGTGCAGCTCGTGGTCTGGCCCCCGAAGGAGGAGGGCTTCACCATCGATCCGAGCGTCATCAAGGAGGGACAGACGGGGGTGCTGGAGTTCAGCGTCAGTGAGGTCAACGGTGGCGTCGTGGCGGGCATCTGGGCGCGCGTCGCCGAGGGCCCGGTCGCCGACTGCACGCTGGTCGACACCACGGACGCGCCACTGTCGCACTGAGCGCACGCGGAACGGAGGCCGCGGAACGGCCGGCGGCTTTGACGGGGGCGTCGGCCGTACGCGGTCATTCCAGATAGGCGGTCATGCGGTGCTGAGGAAGCATCCGCTGATGAAGGGCTGACCCGCCCGGCCCGCCGCCTGCGCCGCGGCCGTGGGCGGGCCAGCTCGTGCAGGTGCGCGACGGCGTCCTCCTCCAGGGTCAGCGCGACCGCCAGCGCCTCGAGCACCTGCGCCGACGGATGCCTGTCCCGGCCCTGCTCCAGGCGGATGTAGTAGTCCGTGCTGACGCCAGCGAGCATCGCGATGTCTTCGAGGTTATGCACGACCCTGCGCAACCGGGTGGGCCTGCCACTCCCAGGCTGCGCCGTGCGGAGTTGGGGTTCCTGGCTTGGAAAAGCCGTTCTAACTGTGCAACACTGTTGCACAGTTAGAACATGGTTGGGCGAGGAAGACATCAACACAACGAGATCAACGCGGTCTTCAGGAGGCTGCGCAAGATCCAGACATTGACCGTGGTCGAAGACCACAACGGGCATCGCTGGGGCTGGGTCGAGTGCTCATGTGGCGCTATGCCCTACAAAGTGTGGTCGACCCCACGCAATGCCGGAAACCATGCGAAAGGCATTCTCGAATGGGCTTACGAGCATGCTGAATGCGGCACGACCGAGGAGGACTCATGAAGACCTGGAGCTTCCGCATCATGCTGAACCGGGCGCCCAACGACGAAGAGACGGACGCTCTCTACGAAGCAGGTCTGGATGACTGCGCTGTGGCCGGGGGGCCGGATGGCACCGTCTACCTCATGTGCGAGCGCGAGGGGGAGAGTCTCTTGGAGACGATCACGTCTGTGCTCATCCAGGTCAGTAAGGTCAACGAGTTGTGGGCCGTCGGCGTGGGGCAAGGCGATGCGGTGACGCTCGGTGACGCTGCCCGGCGTCACGGGGGGCGCACACAGGCCAGCCTGCGCCAACTCGCCAGCGGACAGCGCGGGCCCGGCGGCTTTCCCGAGCCACTCATCGAGGCCGACAACATCAGCCTCTACTCGTGGGCGGAGATCTCCGAATGGCTGCGTATCGAGTTGGGCGATGACATTCCGCCGGGCAACCGGGAAATCGCACTGGCTGACGCTACGGTCAAGTTGGCCTGCCGAGCAGGTGCTCTGCACCGGGAGTCTCAGGTGCGGGACCTGCTGGAAATGGCCTGCCGTCCCCTCCCGAACGAACCCAAGTCCGAACCGAAGCCCGAACCCAGCTCCGGGGCCAAGCCCGAACCCAGCTCCGGGGCCAAGTCCGGCGCCAAATCCGGGGCCAGAGTTGCCTGACCGGTGCCCGGCGGGGTGGGCGACAAGTCCGAGACCAGGGCCGCCTGGCCGGTGCCCGCCGGGGTGAGCGTGGCGGGCACCTCTGGCCGGTCGTACTGGCCGGGCGGGCACCTTTGACCGGTCACTCCGGCCAGGCGGGCGTCTTGGTCGGTCAGCGTTCCTGGTGCTTCTTCTCCAGGTCGGCGAACGCGACCGACGGGTCCTCAACCCCTTGCGTGAGCTGGCGCGGCCCGTTGGGGCTCTCGGCTTCCTGGGCGTTTGCCACGGCTTCGGCCGCCGCTTCCGAGGCCCTGGCGACCTCCTCGTCCGCCGCCGAGCTGCCCGGCGCCTCCTCGCGCGTCGCAGCCGACCGGGGCAGCGCTTCGGTGAACGCCTTGGACACGCCCTGCAGCGCCGAGGTGACCTCGCTGGGAATCACCCAGAACGTGTTGCCGGGACTCTGCGCGAGCTGCGGCAGCATCTGCAGATACTGGTAGGCGAGCAGTTGGGGGTCGGGGTCGTTGCGGTGGACCGCCTGGAAGACCTGGTCGATGGCCCGCGACTGGCCCTCGGCCTCCAGGATGGCGGCGGTGCGCTGGCCTTCGGCGCGCAGGATGGCGCTCTGCTTGTCGCCCTCGGCGGTGAGGATCTGCGACTGGCGCTGGCCCTCCGCGTTGAGGACGGCCGCCCGCTTGTCCCGCTCGGCCCGCATCTGCTTCTCCATCGCGTCCTTGATGGTCTTCGGCGGGTCGATCGCCTTGACCTCCACGCGGTTGACGCGGATGCCCCACTTGCCGGTGGCCTCGTCGAGCACGCCGCGCAACTGGCTGTTGATGTGGTCGCGGGAGGTGAGCGTCTTCTCCAGGTCCATGGCGCCGATGACGTTACGCATGGTGGTGACGGTGAGCTGCTCTATCGCCTGGAGATAGTTGGCGATCTCGTAGGCCGCCGCCCGGGGATCGGTGACCTGGAAGTAGATGACGTTGTCGATCTCGACGACCAGGTTGTCCTCGGTGATGACCGGTTGCGGGCGGAAGGTCACGACCTGCTCGCGCAGGTCGATCATCGGGTAGACGCGGTCGATGTACGGGATGACGAAGTTGAGTCCGGGCTTGAGCGTACGGTTGTAGCGGCCGAGGCGCTCGACGTTGCGGGCGCGTGCCTGGGGCACGATCCGCACGGCCTTGAGCACCGTGAACACCGCGAAGAGTATGACGAGCAGTCCGACCACCAACAGCGGATCCATGGTCACTCCCGGGGATAGACGAGGGCTGTGGCGCCCTCGATCTCGATGACATCGACGGTCGCCCCCGTGGGGATCACCAGGGTCTCGTCATAGGCGCGCGCGGACCACTCCTCGCCGCCGATGCGTACTCTGCCGTCCCTGCCGGTGACCTCCGACAATACGTATGCCTGCCTGCCGACCAGTGCTTCCACGCCGAAGCGCTGCAGCTGTGGCTGCCGGATGTGGCGCATGGCGATCGGCCGGATCACGATCAGACCGGCCGTGGAAGACAGGGCGAAGACCAGCAGTTGCAGGGGGACGGGCAGCCCGATGGCGGCGGTCGCCGCGCTGAGGAGAGCGGCCGCGCCGAGCAGCCCGAGCGCCGCGGTGACGGTGAAGATCTCCGCCACGCCGAGGACGACTGCCAGGATTATCCAGATGATCCATTCATCCATGCTCCGGCCCTCCTATTGGAATAACGGGCCTGTGTACTCGCCTGGTTCCCCCTTCTACCGTAATGCCGGAATCATTGCTGTGGCAGGGCCGCGGGGTCGTACAAGGCACTGCCCTGGCGCCACTTGTCCCACGGCAGTTGCCAGAACCCCCAGCCGTTGTCCCACGCGAGCTCGCGGGAGGTGCCGGTGATCGTCACCGGGTCGCCGCGCAGCGAGGTGTCGAAGAACCAGGCCGCCTGGTCGGGGCGGGCGTTGACGCAGCCGTGGCTGACGTTCGCGTGGCCCTGGGCCCAGAGGTTGTTCTTGGCGTGGACGTATTCGCCGCTGTTGGAGATGCGCACGGCGTGGTCGATCATCACGTCGTAGAAGCCGGGCTCGCCCTTCTTGCGGCCGGGCGAGATCATGCGGACCGGGTCGCCCTTGTCCATGGTCAGGTGGACGCCGCTGGTCGTGGTGTATTCGCGGGTGGTGGCCATGCCCGCGCTGATGGCCATGCGCTGCGCGACGCGGTCGCCGCGCCTGACGACCATCTGGTGGGTCCGGGTGTCGATCGAGGTCGTCTGCTCGCGGCCCACCTTGAAGGCGAACGTGCGGTCGGTCAGGCCGTAGACGCCCGGCGCCATGCGTACGCCGGTCAGGTGGGCCGTGACCGTGACCTGCTGCTTCGGCGTCCAGAACGCGCGGGTGCGGTAGATCGCCCGGGTGTCGCTCACCCAGCGCCACGCGCCCTCGACGGCCGGCTCGATCTCCAGCGCCCGCTCCACGGCCGCCTTGTCCCGCACCGGGGTGTCGAAGTCCATGATGATCGGCATGCCGACCCCGACGGTCTCGCCGGGCAGCGGGGTGATGGCGGCGATCTGGAAGGAACGGTTGGCGGCGCGGGTGCGGAAGCGGCCCATGGCCACCGTCGCCGGGCCGGCCGCGCCCGCCGCGGTGGCGGTCACCGTGTATTCGGCCCCGGGGGCCAGCGTCCAGGAGGAGCGCCAGGTCGTACGCGACGCGTCCAGCTTGCCCGGCACCAGCGCGCCCGCCACGTAGGCGATCACCTGGTTGAGCCTGCCGCCCCGCGCCTGGACGACCAGGCCCTGGTCCGTCCGGGCGCGCCGGGTGTCGAAGGCGGGGGAGACCTGAACGACGGGTGGCGTGGGCGCCGGGCGGTCGGCGGTCACCGGGCAGCAGCCGGCGGTCAGGAGTAGGGCAACGAGAAAGATGGCCGCGGCGCGTCGCATCTCAATCCTGCTTTCCGGGGAAGGGGATACCCAGGTTAGCGGAGAGTCACTGAATGAGCACGCCAAGTCATCTATCGGATTGTTCCGGAAACCTCCCCCAATGACCGGCCGCCGGCCGTGGCTCGGATCGTCACCGTGTCGCCGTCCTCCAGGAATGTCCTGGTCTCGCCGTCGGCGAGTTTGATCGGATCGCTGCCGTTCCAGGTCAGCTCGATGAGCGAGCCGCGTTCGTCGCGCTGCTCGCCGGAGATCGTGCCGCTCGCGAACAGGTCGCCGGTCCGCAGGGACGCGCCGTTCGCCGTCATGTGGGCGAGCATCTGGTCCGGCGTCCAGTACATGCCCGAGTACGGCGGGCGGGACACGACCTCGCCGTTGAGCGACACCTCGACCGAGATGTCCAGCCCCCAGTCGTCCCTCCTGCGCAGATAGTCGAGCGGCTCGGGATCCTGTACGCGGCCGGCCAACCGGGGCAGCGCCTCCAGCGGCGTGATCCACGGCGAGATCGAGGTGGCGAACGACTTGCCCAGGAACGGCCCGAGCGGCACGTACTCCCACGCCTGGATGTCGCGCGCGCTCCAGTCGTTGACCAGTGTCACCCCGAACACGTGATCCTCGAAGGCCCCGGCCGGCGAGCCGAGCTCGGACGGTACGCCGATCACGAAACCCAGCTCGGCCTCTAGGTCGAGCTTGGCGGACGGCCCGAACCGCCCGGCCCCGAGCTGGCCGTGCGGCCGGTCGATCGGGGTGCCCGAGACCACGACCGTGCCCGACCTGCCGTGGTAGCCGACCGGCAGGTGCCGCCAGTTGGGCAGCAGTCCTTCGGTGCCGGGCCGGAACATCCTGCCGAGATTGGTGGCGTGCTCCAGCGAGCAGTAGAAGTCGACGTAGTCGGCCACCTCGAAGGGCATGTGCAGCCGCACCTGGTCGAGCGGGATCAGGTGCGGCTCGGTGATCGCGAGGTCGGAGGTGAGCTTGTTGGCGATCAGCGTCCTGGTGTCGTGCCAGGCGGTGCGGCCCCTGGCCATGAAGGGGTTCAGGCTGGGCGCCGCGAACACCTCGTCGTGCAGCGCGGCGGCCAGGTCGAGCACCCGGTCGCCGTAGCGCACGCCGACGCGTGGCCGCTCGCCGCGCCGCGAGAACACCCCGTAGGGCAGATTGTCCACTCCCCAGCTCACGCGTCCTCCTCGATGCTCACGCGTCCTCCTCCGTGCTCAACGCGTCCTCCTCCGTGCTCACGCGTCCTCCTCCGTGCTCACGCGTCCTCCTCGATCAGTCCCAGCGCGCGCAGGTCGTCCAGCGGGGCGCTGGTGCTGCACGAGCCGTAGCTCACCAGCAGCGCCCTGGCCCGCTTCGCCGTCTCCTCGGACACGGCGCGGGCCAGCCGTACGAGGTGGCCCACGTCGGTGGTGCGCAGCACGGGCGCGGGGTCGCGCTGGTCCACCGCCTCGCAGACGGCCAGCAGCAGGTTGAGGAAGCCGTGCCGGTCGACGCCGAGCGTGGGGTCGAAATGGCGTACGGCGTGGTGCAGTCCGGCGGTGGCCTTGAACCGGAGGTCGTGCTCCGCGCAGAACCGGATGAACGCCGCGAGATGCTCAACCGACGGGAAGGCGTCGGCGGTCAGGCCACCGCAGCGCACTTTGAGCGCGGCACCCTTGGGCACGTCGGCGACGTACTTCCCGAGGGGTACCTCGACGAACAGCCGCACGCCCGGTGGCAGGCCGCCGTCGGGCAGCTGGGCGAGGGCGTCCGCGCGCAGCTCGACCGAGTCCACGGGCAGGTCGTCGAACGGCGGGATGTCCGGCGTGTCGACGATCAGACCGATGCGGCGCGGCACGGCCTCCTCGCGCCGCAGCCCGTCCAGGCGGCTGGTGGGACAGAGGAAGCGATGGGTGAGCACCTGGGAGCCCCGCTCCTGGTCGCGCTGGTGGCGGGCCAGCGCCTCCGACATGTGCAGGGAGGTCGGCGGGAACAGGCCCGCGTCGTCGACCAGCGCGAGGTAGAGGTTCATCGGGCCCAGGTCCAGGCGTAGCCGGGGTCCTCGCAGGTCAGTGCGGCCTGGCCGAGGTCGAGCGGGCGGAAGGTGTCGATCATCACGGCCATCTCGCTGGTGGTCGTGATGCCGCGGCTGACCGCGTCGATGACCGCCTCCACCGCCCCGGGCTGCGGCCCGTGCGTGAAGCCGGCCGGGTGCAGCGAGATCGAGCCGACGTCGATGCCGGAGCCCTTACGGGCCGAGTAGTCGCCGCCCACGTAGAACATGAACTCGTCGGAGTCGACGTTGTGGTGGTTGTAGGGGATCGGTACGGACTCGGGGTGGAAGTCCAGCGGCCGAGGGCAGAACGAGCAGATCACGAACCCCGGCCCCTCGAACGTCTGGTGGACCGGCGGCGGCGCGTGCGTCTTCTTCACGATCGGCTCGAAGTCATTGATGTTGAACGCGAACGGGTACAGGTAGCCGTCCCAGCCGACCACGTCGAACGGGTGGTTGCGGTAGACCAGCCGGGTCAGCCCGCCCCGGGTACGGACCAGCACCGGGACCTCCTCGCCCTCGACGACGAAGGGCTCGGCCGGGCTGCGCAGGTCGCGCTCGCAGTAGGGCGCGTGCTCCAGGAACTGCCCGTACTGCGACAGGTAGCGCTTGGGCGGCCTGATGTGCCCGGACGCCTCGATGGCCAGCACGTTGACCGGCCCGTCGGGCACCCAGCGGTGGATCGTGCCGGTCGGGATGACGATGTAGTCGCCCGCGCCGGCTTCGATGACGCCGTACGTCGACTCGAAGCGGGCGCGGCCGTCCTGGACGTACACGCACTCGTCGCCCATGGAGTTGCGGTAGAGCTCGCTGGGGCGGTCGCTGGTGGCGTACGACAATCGGACGTCGGCGTTGCCCGCCAGCTGCATCCGGCCCGTCACCAGGTCGCCCGCGCCGCGTAGGTCCTGGGTGCGGAAGTGGCGCGGCGACAGCGGCAGGTTCGGCTCCAGGCGCGTGTCGGCCGGCGGCGTGACGGCCTCGGCCTTGACGATCGCGGTCGGCAGATAGCGGTGGTAGAGCAGCGAGGAATCCGACGAGAAGCCTTCCTCGCCCATCAGCTCCTCGGCGTAGAGGCCGCCGTCGGGCCGCCTGAACTGCGTGTGCCGCTTGCGGGGCACCTCGCCAACGACGCGGTAGTAAGGCATCATCGCCTCCAAGGCGTCCGATTATCGGACGTGTGTGTCCTCTATATGCAACTACCGTCCGCCATCGGCTAGGGGATGTCAACCCAGCGCGCCGGACAGCTCGGCGGCGGCCTCGACCACGCGCGGTCCGGCCGACTCGCTGAGCGGCCCGAACGTCACCACGCCGACCGACGCCTCCAGCCACGGCAGCCCGGACACTGGCGCGGCGATCCCCCGCGCGCCCTCCTGCAACTGCCCCTCCGTCACCAGATAGTCGGCCCGTCCCTCGCGCAGCGCCAGGATCGCCCGCCCGGCGGCGCCCAGCAGCAGGGAGTGACGCGACCCCTCCCGGTAGGCCACGTGCATGTCCGTCCACGACGGCTCCACCACCGCCACGGCCAGGCCGTCGTCGCCCTCGGCCACGGTCAGGTGCGCGGTCGCGCCCACGTCCTCGGCCAGCCGCCGCAGCGTGGGCAGTGCCGCCGCGCGCAGCAGCGGTTGTACGGCCTGGGCCAGCACGAGCACGCCGAACCCGAGGTGCACCCGCCCCTCGGCGTCCCGGCGGACGAACCCCTCGCTCAGCAGTGTGGTCACCAGCCGGTAGACCACCGGGCGGGACAGCGACAGCTCGGTGCTCAGCTCGGTGGGCGTCCGCCCGCCCTTGCCGTCGGCGAGCAGCCTCAGCAGGCGGAGCCCGCGTTCCAGGGTCTGGGCGGATTCAGCGGCCATGAACCGATTATCTATGCGTGAGCCAGGAGTAACGCTACGCGCTGGTGGGGTACGTATCGAGGAGACGAACAGGGGGTGGAATGCGGCAAACATGGGCATTCGTCGTTGCCGGGTTGAGTCTGTGTGCGTTGCTCCCCACGCTGCCCTCGGCCGACATGCACACCGTGGCCATGTCGAGGGACCTGCCCGCCCAGCACATGGATCCCCCGACCAAGCGGCTCGTCGAGGACGTCTTCTACGTCACGCAGGGCATCGAGGTGGACCATCGCCTGCTGCCGTTCCAGGACGGCCTCACCATCCGCGCCGCCGCCCTGGCACCGGGCGTGACCTTGGACGACGCGGGCCGGCTGCACGGCGTGCCCCAGCGTCCCGGCACCTTCGCCACGCCCGTCCGCCTGTGCCGTGGCCAGGACTGCGTCGATCAGCAGGTCACGGTCGTCGTGCTGCGGAACGTGCCCTGGCAGCCGAGTCAGCTGGCCTTCCCCGGCAGGACGGGCAACCGCTACGACGACCAGATCGGGATCTCGGGCGGGCCCACCGGCGTGCCGCCCACGTTCTCCGTGACCGACCACGGCAAGCTGCCGGCGGGTGTCACGATCGGCCCCGACGGGCACATCGGCGGCATCCCGGAGGCCGCGGGAGTGTCCGAGGTGCCCATCCGCATCTGCGTGGCGGGCAACTGCGCGGGCGTCGTGGTGACGCTGATCGTCGTCTGAACGCGCTTCTCA
Organism: Nonomuraea sp. NPDC050680; assembly: GCF_040654555.1. Taxonomy (NCBI): domain Bacteria; kingdom Bacillati; phylum Actinomycetota; class Actinomycetes; order Streptosporangiales; family Streptosporangiaceae; genus Nonomuraea; species Nonomuraea sp. NPDC050680. The sequence goes on from NZ_JBFAIF010000012.1 coordinate 61,541, forward strand.
GCCGGGTACGCTCTCGGCGACCGGATCGGGAGCGCGTAGTTGACGCACGCCGGGAGACAGCAGCGCGGCCAGCGTGGACAGCACGACGAGCGCGGCGCAGCCCAGCAGCGCCGTCCGGGTGCCGACCAGGCTCGCCACCGGCCCGGCCAGCATGAGCCCGATCGGGCCGAACATCAGCGAGCCCAGCGCGTCGTACGAGCTGACCCGCGACAGCGACTCCGGCGGCACCTCGCGCTGCATGGTCGTCTGCCACAGCACACCGAACACGTCGAAGCAGACGCCCAGCACGAACGCGCCCGCCACGATCGCCCACAGCGGCGCGCCGGTGCCCAGCAGCACGTACGGCAGAGCGGTCGGCAGGCAGAGCAGCGTCCCGACCAGGATCGGCCGCCTGGGCCGGACGCGCAGCGAGACGATCACCCCCACGATCGTGCCGGCCGCCTCGCCGGCCAGGAAGGCCGACCAGGCCGCGGGCCCGCCCAGGCTCTCCTTGGCGATCAGTGGCCCGAGCACCCCGTGACCCGCCTGGAGCCCCATCACGAGCACGGAGAACTGCGCGACCACCACCCAGATCCACTGCCGGGTGCTGAACTCGCGCCACCCGTCACGCAGGTCGGCCAGCATCGAATGCTCGGCCGCCGCGTCGCGCTCGGCGGGCGTGAGGCGCAGCGCCGCGATCAGCACCCCGGCCACCGTGAACATCAGGCCGCTCACGGCCAGCGCCCACCCGCTGCCGAACAGCACGACCGCGCCGCCGCCCAGCACCGCGCCCGCCACCCGCGAACTGTTGGCGCCCAGGCCGAGCAGCGCGTTGCCGGTCTGCAGCCGGTCGGCGGGCACGACCTCGGGGATGATGCCGGTCAGCGAGGGGAACAGCATCGCTATCGCCACCCCGCTGGCCGCCGCGGCGCTCGCCATCGCGGGGAGCGGAGTCCAACCCGACAGCATCATCGCGGCCAGGGCGAAGAAGGCCAGCGCGCTCATGAACTCGCTGACCATCATCACCCGGTGCCGGGGGAACCGGTCCGCGATCACCCCGGCGAACAGCATGAACACGATCATCGGCAGCGCTTCGGCGGTGAGCACCACGGACAGCGTGGTGGCGTCCGCGCCGGGCAGGGCGAGGATGCCGAAGGCGAGTGCCACGGGGGCGAAGGAGGTGCCCAGCACCGAGATGGTGCGCGCGATCAGCAGCAGCGTGAACCGCCGATCTCGGAGCAGCCCGAGATCGTGAAGATAGCCGTGCATGTGGTGAGCCCCCTAATTCCCCAAACGCTGACCATTGTGATGGTTCACCGCATCTGCTGTCGTCTGAATATCTCCGTGCTTGTCACGCCGCTGACAAGACCGGAAACGGAATGTGCAGGCGTTTGGCAAGAATCGAAGCTCCCTTCTGCCGTAATTTTCTAGGTCCCTGTAGTCGGCGAGGGGACCCGGGCATGCCCGAGGCACTGATCGAGCGCGTGGCCGTTGTTTGAGACAGCGGGGCGCCTGATCCACCGCGGCCGGTGGACGCTGCTGGTGCTGAGCCTGGTGGCGGCCGTCCTGGTCGCGCCCTTCGGGCTGCAGCTGTTCGGCCGGATGGCCGACGGCGGCTTCGCCGACCCGGCCGCCGACTCGACCACCGCCGCCCACTGGAACGACGCCTGGTACAGCGGCAACACGCCCGACGTGGTCGTCCTCTACCGGCACCCGCGGGTCAAGGTGCGCGACGCGCGCTTCAAGAAGGCCGTACACGACTCCCTGCGCGCCCTGCCCGCCCAGTACGTTCGCAAGCTGGCCACCTACTGGACCACCGGCGCCAAGGAGCTGATGTCCACCGACGAACACGCCACCTACGCCCTGATCACCCTGAAAGGCGCCAAGCAGGCGGCGTACGCCGCGATCAAGGACCGGCTGCCCGTCGCGAACCTCCAGGTCCAGGTGGGCGGCTCGGTGCCGCTCCTGAAGGAGCTGAACGACCAGACGGCCGCCGATCTGGCGCGCGCCGAGGCGATCTCGATGCCGGTGCTGCTGGTGCTGCTCGTGGTGGTGTTCGGCAGCGTGGTGGCCGCCGGGCTCCCGCTCCTCGTCGGGCTCTTCGCGGTGCTCGGCGCGCTCGTGCTGCTCAGGCTGCTGACCGAGGTGACAGAGGTCTCGGTCTTCTCGCTGAACGTCGTCACCATGCTCGGCCTCGGGCTGGCCGTCGACTACTCGCTCTTCGTGCTGAACGCCTTCCGTGAGCAGATCAGGGCCGGCGCCCCGACCCAGGAGGCCGTGGTGCGTACCATGGCGACCGCCGGACGTACCGTCGCCTTCTCCGGTTTGACGGTGGCGACCTCGCTGCTGGGGCTGCTGCTGTTCCCGCAGATGTTCCTGCGCTCGATCGGGCTGGGCGCGGCGGCCGTGGTGCTGGTGGCCATGGTCGCGGCGCTGGTCGTCCTGCCCGCCGCGCTGTCCATCCTCGGTCCCCGCGTGGACGCCATCCGCATCACCCCCGACTTCGGCTCGGCCCGCGTGGGTTCCGGCCTGTGGCACGCGATCGCCTCCAGCGTCATGAGACGGCCGGTGCTCTACCTGGTCGCGGTCACCTCCGTACTGCTCGCGCTGGCCGGGCCGTTCGCCCACGTACGGTTCGGCAACGTCGACCACCGCGTCCTGCCCGCCGCCGCCGAGAGCCGCCGCGTCGCCGAGACCGTGGACCGCGACTTCGCCAAGAACTCGATGGCCACGATCGACGTCCACGCCCTCATCGAACGCTCCTTCACCACCCGCCCCGCCGCCGTCGGCCCCCTCGGCCAGGGCTACACCCCGATCAGCGCCGTCACCGCGATCGACCCCACCGACGCCAAGCCCCTCGCCGAGCGCCTGCGCGAGCTGCCCGGCGTCACGGGCGTCGACCTGGCCGGCCTCTCCCAGCCCAACGGCGCGGTACGGCTGGCGGTCCGCTACTCCTACGACCCCATGTCGGCCCAGGCCCAGCACCTGGTGACCCTGATCAGATCCATGGCCCCGGAGCCGAACATCCGGCGGATCGTCGTGGGCGGCCCGACGGCGGCCCAGATGGACCTCCTGTCGAGCCTCCTGTCCAGGCTGCCGTGGATGGCGCTGGTGGTGGGCGGGGTCACGTTCCTGCTCCTGTTCGCCGCCTTCGGCTCCGTCGTACTGCCGATCAAGGCCCTGCTCATGAACGTCCTGTCGATCGGGGCCTCGTTCGGCGTGATCGTCTGGGCCTTCCAGGACGGTCACCTGGCGCCGTGGCTGCACTTCACGTCCACGGGGACCATCGAGGCCACGGTGACGGTACTGATCCTGGCGGTGGTGTTCGGGCTGTCGATGGACTACGAGCTGTTCCTGCTGTCGCGGGTACGGGCGGAGTGGCTGCGAACGGGCGACAACACGGCCGCGGTGGCGACGGGGCTGCAGCGGACCGGCGGGGTCATCACCAGTGCGGCACTGTTGCTGCTGGTGGTGATCGGGGCGTTCTCGACGGCCGGGATCACGATCGTGAAGCTGCTCGGGGTGGGCATGTTCGTGGCGATCGTGGTCGACGCGACGCTGGTGCGGGCACTGCTGGTGCCGGCGACGATGCGGCTGCTGGGCGGGGCCAACTGGTGGCTGCCGGGGGTGCTGCGGGGGGTCCATCGACGGATCGAGTTCCGCGAGGGGCCTCCGCCCCCGGAAGGGCCTCCTTCGGCTCAGCCGCCTGCTGAACTGGGGCTTGCCGGACAGCCGCCTGCTGGACGGCCGCCTGCTGAACGGGGGCTTGCCGGACGGCCGCCTGCTGGACGGCCGCTTTCCCCGGCCGCGGTCTCCCCACCGGCGCCATCCCAGGGCGCCGCGTCGGCGAGTACGGACGGCGGCGGGGCTCGGCGCCCCGAGACGGCGAGCGGCCCGCGTCCTGGGAGGGCGATCAAGCCCAATCCGGACGGCCCCGGCTGGTGCTGGGCGGAGGACGGCCCCGGCACAACGGCGGCGGTGACCGTCAACGGCCGCCCAGCCATCTTCGGAGTGGACACCGACCCCATACCGGTATCCGCCGAACACGACCCCCCTGCCGCCCTCCCCACCCCGCGCCCCGCCGCCCTCCCCACCCCGCGCCCCGCCGCGCTCCCTACGCCGCGCCCTGCCGCACCCCCCATCAGAAAGCGTCCCTACAGCGCCGCCGAGCCCGCAGCCTCCAAACGGCCACCGGTCACTGCCCGCCCGACCCCCCAAAGCCCGGCCGACGCCGGTACGGGGGCCGATCCAGACGACCCGGGCGCCCCTGGTTCCGGGCGTGCCGCTGGTACGCGGCGGCCGACGTGGGAGAAGGTCACCACCGGACGTACCAGGGTCGTCAGGGCGAACCCCGACGGCCCCGGCTGGACCTGGGCGGAGGTGGACATGTGACCGTCGCCCCCGTCGCCCCCGTCCAGCCCGCCACCCGGTCCCGGTTGCATTCCACAAGGACGGCTCATACAGCGGCCCTCGTACTGCTGGGCGCGTTGATCGCCTTGCTGACACTGCCATGAGCAGATCGGCCGTGAGATGGTCGGCCCAGACGGTGAGCAGCGCGTGAGGGCGGGCTGGACGTGAGAGTTGCGGTGCTGGCGTTGGGGTCGCGGGGGGACACTCAGCCGTGCGTGGCGCTGGCCCAGGGGTTGGCCGCGCGTGGGCACGAGGCCACGCTCGTGGCGCCCGAGCGCTTCGCACCTCTGGCCGTAGGTGAGCGTTTCGCTGCCCTGCGGTTCGTGCCGCTGGGGTTCGTGCGGGGCTTCAGGGCCGTTCTCGAGCCCCTCGCCGCGGAACTCGTCGCCCAGGTGGACGACGCCTGCGCGGACGCCGACCTGGTCCTCGCGCCCGCGCTCGGCGCCATGGGCAGGCATCTCCACGAGAGGTACGGCATGCCGTACGGGATCCTGCAGTTCCAGCCCAGCGAGCCGACCGGCGAGTTCCCGAACCCGCTGATCCCGCGCCGGACCCTGGGCAGGGTCGGCAACCGGGCCAGCTTCGCCGTGGTCGAGCGGCTCGGCTGGCTGATGCTGGGCCGCATGATGAACCGCCTGCGCGGGCAGGTGCTGGGGCTGCGACCGTTGCGGGGGAGCCCGTTCGCGGCCGACCGGCGGGATCGGGTGCCGGTGCTGTGCGGGGTGAGCCCGCTGGTGGTGCCCAGGCCGCACGACTGGCCTGACTACGTCCACCTGACCGGCTACTGGCGCCTGCCGCCCGACTCGGACAGAGTCGCCCTCCCGCCGCACCCCGACCCGACCACATTCCCGCCTGACCCCGGCGGAGCCACTCTCCCGCCGCGCCCCGACCTGACCGCCGTCCCGCTGCCCCCAGACGTCGCCGCCACCGTTCTGGGGTCGCCGGGTGGCGGCGTTGGGGGTGGGGCCGCCGCTGTTGCCGATTCGGGCGCTGAGCGGGCGGTCGTTGGCCGCGCGGTTGCTGGCCGTACCGGAATATCGCGGAAACGCGGCGCAACTTGGAGGGCTACTGCGGGTGGAACACGGGGTGAAGAACGCAGTGGATCTCATTGAACGTAGCTGATCATCCAGATATTGTGCGATATGTCCGCGATCACCCCCTGGAGTAAGGCGCCATGCGACTGAGGAAGATTTTCGTCATCGGATTGGCACTCTCGCTGCTGGGCATAGGCGTTCCAGCCTGGTCGGAGGACGATCCGCGCAGCTGCAACGACCTGATGTCCGGCGACACCCCGGCGTACGTCGTGTGCCGCTGGATGGCCACCCCCGACGAGGCGCGGGACATCGCCAACTTCTGGCTCTCCAACGACGGCGAGCACCTGCAGGAAGCCGGCCCGCTGAACCCGATCACCGTCGACTGCACCGAACCCGGCAACGAGTGCCCCAACGGCTCCGAGGGCGACGGCGAGCTGCACGACGTCGACTCGCCCGATGTCGACGGCGCCGAGGACGGCGGCTCGCCCGAGTGCCAGTCCGGCGAGGAGTGCTTCGTCAACCCCGAGGGCCTGTCCAAGTCCGAGATCCAGGCGGCCGAGAAGTCCGCCGGTGGCCAGGCCGTCAAGGCCGCCGCCGCGGCCGGGATGCGCGTCTGGATCGACGCGGAGCTGGCCGACGACTGGAAGGCGGGCAAGCTCGCCGAGGCGGCCAAGAAGGTCGCCGCGGTCGCGGCGCAGCAGGGGGCCGTGGGGATCAGGTTCAGCTCGCAGCTCGGCTTCAACAAGACGTTCGAGACGGCCGACGAGATGGACAAGTTCGTCACGGAGGCCACCACCACGCTCCGCAACCTCGCGCCGGGCAAGAAGCTGGCCGTGCACACGGTGGTGCCGGTGCTCGGCTGCGGCGCCAACGACACGTGCAAGAGCGAGATGACCAAGAAGTACCCGCTGCTCGACCCCGAGCGGATCGGCGCCTGGCTCACCAAGGGCCTCGTCGACCAGCTCGCCCTGGACGGCGGGCACCTGGCGACCGAGTACACCACCTGGAAGATCGACGCCACCGAGGCCCAGCGCAACCAGTGGATCCAGGTCAGGGCCCGCGCCTGGGACGCCTACGGTCAGGTCGCCGCGGAAGACGCGGGCTTCGCCGCCGTGGGCTCGCCGCAGCTGACCGCCGAGCAGGCCGCCAAGTCGATCACCGACCGCATCGCCACGCCGCTCCAGGCCGACGCCGCCGAGACGATCAACCTCTGGTCCCGCTGGCAGAACGACCAGGGCCAGGTCAGCAGGCTGTACGGCGAGAAGTGGGCGGCGAACGCCACCTGGGACCAGCTGAAGAAGCTGACCTCGATCCGTCCCCGGCTGGCCACGATCTACGACCCGTCGGCGCCGGAAGTCGACTCGGCCACGGACCTCAAGAAGCTGTCCGAGGTGTTCGGGCAGGTTTATCTGCACACCGCCTGATCAGGTCAGATCAGGTAACCGTGCCGACCTGGGCGGTGGTCAGGCGGTCGTGCCGATCCCGCTCAGGTCGTCGTGCTGGTGCTGACACTGGCGGCGAGGCGCTCCCGCAGTGCCGTCAGGCGGGAGATCTCCTCGTCCAGGGCGGTGAGCCGGCGCTGGACGACTCCGGTGCCCTGGGTGCAGCCAGTACTGCCGTACGGCGGCAACGCTTCGCCCTCCAGAAGGTGGAGGCGTTCGGCGCAGCTGCGTACGTCCTCGACGGTCAGCCCCAGTGACAGCAGCTCACGGATGATCCGCACCAGCGCCACGTCACGGGGCCCGTACTCCCGCTGCCCGGTCATCGTGCGCGGCGCCGGGGGCAGCAGCCCGCGCTGCTCGTAGAAGCGCAGTGCCCGGGGCGTCGTGCCCGCCGCTGCCGCCGCGTCGCCGATCCGCATCAGTCCTCCAGAGATGACTACAGCTCTACGACGACGGCTCCGAGATGCCGTCCGCCGATCATCTCGTGCAACGCCTGGGGAGCCTGTTCGATGCCCGGCACGCGTACGTGCGGGAAGGTGATCTCGCCGGAGCGCAGCCAGCCGCCGAAGCGCTCGGTCCATTGTGATCGCGCCCGCGCGTCGTCCGGGGCGCTGAAGCCACGCATGGCGATGCCCTTGAGGATGAGCTGGTAGGTGTCCAGTTCGACCGGCGCCGTCGTACCGGTGCCGTGTGCCGACAGCTGGCCGGACAGTGCGCCGACCAGGACGAAGCGTGCCCCGGGCCGGGCCGCGGCCACCGCCGCCTGGAGCTGTTCGCCGCCGACGTTGTCCAGGAGGACGTCGATGCCGCCTGGCGCGATCTTGGCCAGCTGCTCGTCGATGGGCGCCGCGCCACGGATCACGGCGGCGTCGTACCCCAGCTCGGACACCAGCCGCTCCGCCTTCTCCCGCGAGCCGGTGCTGCCGATCACCTGGCCCGCGCCGAGCAGCCGGGCGATCTGCCCGGCCAGCGAGCCGACCGCGCCGGCGCCGCCGGAGACGAACACGGTGTCGCCCGGCCGTACCTCGGCGCCCTGGGTCAACGCGGCGTACGCCGTCCAGCCCTGGGCCAGGTGCGCGGCAGGGTCGGGCAGCGTGTCACCCAGCGGGGTGCACTGGGCCGCGGCCACGGCCGCGTACTCGCGCCACCCGAGCCAGTGCGAGACCAGCTCGCCGGGGCGCAGCCCGCTGTCCGCAGGCGCTGACACGACCTCACCGATCGCCGCCCCGAACAGGGTGTCACCGGGGAGGAGCGGAGGGAACGGCGCGCCCTTCACCCCTCCGCCGATCAGGGTACGGAGCGACGCGAAGACGTGGAAGAAGCGATTGCGGACCAGTACCTGGCCTTCTTCCGGCACGGGCAGTGGGGTCTCGACGACCTCGAAGTGCTCCGGCCTCGGCAGGCCGTCGGGCAGGCCGGCGAGCCGGACTTCCCGGGACATGCGGGGCAGAGCCTCGCCGGACGTTCGGGGCAAGGCTTCGCGGGACGTGCGGGGTAGGGCGGGCATGCGACGCTCCTCAGCGGTGGGCAGGGGGCCCTTATGGCGTCGCGACCCTAACCCTTGACCCATACGTCAAGGGCAAGTCGCACGATGAGGAGAATGGTCGTGGCTCGCCGCCCTGGGGCACACGCCGCAGGCAGATTTCCGACAGCACCAACTGGCCAGACGGCTTGGGCCCGGGGAGCACGAGGGGCCGGAAGGTCGCCTCGCCGGAGGTGTGGGGACGTGTCCCCACTATCACCGCCCGAGCTCCATCGGCGCGGAGCGCCTTAAGGCGGTGACCATACTTACAGGGCCGGGCCCGATAACACACGTCAACACACGCCGACAGCGCCCTCTGGCGAACGCTGTCCGCTTCAGGTAGTGCCAGGCGGTTTCAGAGTTTGATCAGCTTGGCGTATGGAGTCGTGATGCGTTCCTGTCGTGATCCGAAGTCGATGAGGACGGCCTCGTCCTCGACGCCGATGACCCGACCGAGACCGTAGCGGTCGTGGGACACCTGGTCGTGCATGCTGAACTGCTCGACCGGCGGGGCCGGAGGCGGGGGCTTGAAGGGGCTGGTGGGCAGGTGGCGCCGGGTCGCGGCGCTGGGTGGCTTCATCTACTCCAGTATGCGCCACCGTGAGATCTTAGAACGCCACATTCGCCGCAGTGGTTCGGTTTTCGGGCGTGAATACCCAGGAACATCGGCCTTATGTCCGTTTTATTGGTGTCCGGAAAATCGCTGTACCCCTTGCGGACAGGGGGATCTCACCGTCAGGGCCGGGGGTTGGCCAGCTGCCAGTCGCCCTGGCGATCCGTCGTGTCCAGCTTGGGCGCGCCGCCGCCCGGCAGGCCCAGGGCGGTCAAGATCATGGGGTACGAGTTCTTGAACTCCCTGATCCAGTACGGCCAGGTGTGGGTGCCGTTGCCGTACAGGTTCAGGGTGTGCTGGATGCCCAGGCTGTTCAGGCGCTTGCTCAGGGCCTTGACCGTGTAGGCGGAGATGGGTTCGCCCAGGTGGGCCGGGTGCCAGGGGGAGCCGGGCGGGTCCAGAGGGCCCATGAAGCTGTTCGTGCCGCTGGACATGTAGATGGAGACGCCCCTCAGCCTCGGGGCCTGAACCAGCACGTCGGCAAGGTCGGCGTGCTCGCACTGGCCCCCGAGCAGGACCTCGGCATCGAGGACGGCGCCCTCCGCGAGCGCGTCGGCGAGGACCGCCTCAGACTCTTCCGTTCATGACGTGGATCGAGAGTCGAGGGCGGCCCGCCGGGCCCGGAGCACGATCTCCAGCTCGAAGCGGATGTCCGGATCGGCGAGCTGCTCGCCGTAGAGCTCCTCCAGCTGCCGCAACCGGTAACGGACCGTCTGCGGATGCACGTGCAGCCGAGCCGCCACCTCACCCGCCCCCCGGCCGTATCGCAGCCAGGCCAGCAGCGTCTCCGCCAGCCGGTCCTGCTGCGTGGGCCGCAGGTGGGCCAGTGGCGCCAGGCGTACCTCCGCCAGCGCGTCGACCAGCTCCTCGTCCTTGAACACGATCAGCGTCGCCATGTGGTCCGCGCAGTGCAGCAGGCCGCGCGGCAGCACGCCGCGCCCGGACAGCTCCAGCGCCTCGGCCGCCCACCGCAGTGACGCCGCGGCGGCGGTCAGGGGCACGGGCGGGCCGATGGCGCCCAGGTAGCCGCGGAGCGCGGTCTCCAGCATGCGTGCCTGGCCGGGGCCGTTCGGGTCGGGTATGAGCAGGCACGGCGTGGCTCGGTCCAGGCCCATCAGCACGTCGGGCGGCATCGCGGGTGAGCGGCAGGTGCCGTGCTGGTCGTCGAGGGCGACGCAGGCCACGGTCTTGGGCAGCCGCCACCCAGCGGCCTTGGCCAGGTCGGAGATGGCCTCCGCGCCGGCGGGCGGCCGGCTCAGCAGCAGGTCGAGCAGGCGGTTGCGGCGGCGCTCGATCTCGCCTGCCGCGTGGGCCCTGGCCTCGTCGAAGCCCTCGGCCGCGGCGTCGGCGAGCTGGTCGAGGTAGATGAAGATGGCCTCGCCCAGGTCGTACAGGGACTGCGGGGAGAGCCCGAGGGTGTCGGCGATCTCGGTCAGCCGCCGCCAGCCGACCCTGGCGCCCAGCCGCATCGCGGTCTGCAGCGGCTCCAGGTTGCGTCCCTCCGCCGCCTCGCCCTTGCCGATCATGCGGAACGGCTCGGGGTCCCAGGGGGCGCCGGGGTCCTGGATGTGGTCGAGGAAGCCGTCGATGGCCTGCTCGACGGCCATCCTGACGACCTTGATGTAGACCTCGTCGGACGGTCTGGCGTACTCGGGGATGCGAACCTGGATCTCCGCGATCACCTCGGCGGAGATCCGGCCGATTCCGGCCCTGAGCGTCTTCACGATGTCCGCGGAGATCCGGGTCTCGCTGGTGTCACTCTTGATGGCCATCGTCCCTCCTGTCGCCATTGTTACCCGTGCGGCAGAGGTTTGTGTAGCAAGTGCTTGCTTTTTACTTCTGCACGAAGGCGCCGAACTCCTCCACGTCGATCAGGCCATCGCCGTCCTTGTCGAGCCTCTCCACCCCGGCCTGCGCGGCCTCCAGCGTGATCGGCTGACCGAGCACCTCCATCAGCCCGACCAGCTCTGTGGCGGAGATCCGCCCGTCTTTGTCAACGTCGATCAGATTGAAGGTGATCGCGTAGTCGTCGCTCATGGGTCGCCCTTTCGCGGGATCCGTATCGGTCAGACCTTAGTGGCGCTCTCTCGAAGCGCGTCGATGAATACCCTGACTTCTCGTCTTTTATCGCCGGAGCGCCAGGCGATGGCCAGCTCGCCCGGCGGGAGGCCGGTCACCGGGCGGTAGACCAGGCCCGGCCGCGTGTAGAGCGCGGCGTTGCCCTCGGCCACCAGGACGACGCCCAGTCCGCTGGTCACGGCCTCGAACACCTCTTCAGGCGTGTTGGCCGTGACCCCGATGACCGGTTCGTCGGTACGGAACTCGCGGGCGAGCCAGTAGTCGCGCAGCGGCCCGGCCGAGGCGGGCAGCGCGATGAACGGCTCGTCGCGCAGGGCCTCGAACGGGATCTCCACCAGCCCGGCGAGGGGATGATCGTCCGGCATGGCCACGCCTCTGCCCTCGGTGGCCAGAACATGCGTGCTCAGCCCCTCGGGCACGGGCAGCCAGATGAAGGCCACGTCGGAGCCGCCGTCGGCCAGGCCACCGCTGGGGTCGTCCCAGCCGACCAGCCGCAGCGACACCTCCCAGCCGGGCATCGCCGCGCGGAACAGGCGCAGCGCCTCGTGCTGCAGCCCGCGCCCGACGGCCGTCTGCATGCCGATGACCAGGGTGCCCGTGGGCGCGGCGGCCCTGGCGGTCTCCAGCCCGGCGGTCCACCGGTCAAGCAGGTCGCGCGCCACCGGCAACAGCGCCTCACCCTGCCTGGTCAGCACCACCCCGGTGGGCACGCGCTCGAACAGGCCGAAGCCGAGCTGCCGTTCCAGCGCCTTGAGCTGCTTGGACAGCGCGGGCTGGGAGACGAACAGCCGCTCGGCGGCCCGGGTCACGTTCAGCTCCTCGGCGACCGCCACGAAATAGCGCAAGTCGCGCAGGTGCACGTCCATAGCCATTGGTTATAGCAGAAGGTCTTGGACGCGCCGCCCGTACCGCCAGCAGGATGAACCGCATGAAGACCCGTGAACTTGGAAACAACCTGACGGTCCCCGCGATCGGCTTCGGCGCCATGGTGCTGTCACCCGGCGTGTACGGCGACATCGACGACACCCGCGCGGAAACAGCGCTCAAGGCGGCACTCGACGCCGGGGCGGTCCACATCGACACCAGTGACGCCTACGGCGTGAACGGCCACAACGAGCGCCTGGTCGGCCGGGCGATCAAGGGACGGCGTGCTGAGGTGGTGGTCGCCACCAAGTTCGGCGTGGCCGTCCCGGAGGGCGAGGCGAGCAGGTCGCAGCCGGTGGGCTACGCGTTCGGCGAGCTGCGGGTGAACGCCGAGCCGAAGCTGGTCCGCCGCTACGCCGAGCGGAGCCTGCGCAACCTGGACACCGACGTGATCGACCTCTACTACGCGCACTACGTGGACCCGGGCGTGCCCATCGAGGAGACGGCCGGGGCGATGGCCGAGCTGGTCGAGGCCGGGCTGGTCAGACACCTCGGCCTGTCGAACGTGACCGCCGACGAGCTGCGCAGGGCGCACGCCGTGCACCCGGTGGCGGCCGTACAGAACGAATGGTCGATGTGGCGGCCGGTCGATCCCGACCTCCTCAAGGCGGCCCGCGAGCTCGGCGTGGGGATCGTGGCCTGGAGCCCCCTGGGCAACGGCTTCCTCACCGGCACCGTCCAGCGGCTCGGCGAGGGCGACTTCCGGCACAACGCGCCCCGCTTCTCGGCCGACAATCTCGCGAGCAACAACGACCGCTATGCCCCGATCAGGGACCTGGCCACCCGCCTGGGCATCACCCCGGCCCAGTTGGCGCTGGCCTGGCTGCTGCACCAGTACGAGCACGTGGTGGCCATCCCGGGCAGCCGCACGCCGGCGCACATCGAGGAGAACCTGGCCGCCGCCGACCTAGTCCTGCACCCCGACACGCTGGCCCGCGTCGACGAGGCGCTCGCCGGTTTCGAGGTGACCGGCGGGACGCTGCTCTGAATGTGTGCGCCAGGCGTCGATCGCCGATCAGCAGCCGAGACCGATCTCACGCGTCAGCGGTTCGAGAAATGCGGATGGCCTCGACCCAGGCGGGCGGAGGCGGCGGGTCGGCACCGATGAGCGCGGCGATGAGGCGGGCCGACGACGGTGCGTCGGGCCACGGAGTGAAGCCATCGGTCAGCACGATCACGACGCCGACCCGTTCGGGCAGGGCGAGGGCCGCCCTGATGCCGACTCGCATGTCCGTGCCGCCGCCACCGGCGAGATTCACCTGCTGCGCGGACGTCACTCGAGCAGCGGTGTGCACGTCGGCATCGCAAGCGAGCACCGTGACCCGATTACCGCCGACGCCGACCTCCCGTAGCACGCCGGTGACCTCCGCGAGGGCCGCCGCGAGGTCGTCCTCGCCCATGGACCCCGAGGTGTCGATGACGATCGCGACGGCCGGCAGTGGGCGGCGCAGACTCGGCAGGACGACGCCGCGCAGTGCGGCGGTGCGGCGGGACGGGCGGTGGTAGGTGTAGTCGACCGCCCCGGCGGCCCAGGCGACCGCCTCCCGTACGGCGCCCGCGAGGACGCGGCGCCAGTCGACCGTCGGTTCCAGGATCTGCTCCGCCCAGCGTTGCCAGCCGGCCGGCAGGCTGCCGCGGTTGCGCCGGTGGGCGCGCATCGCCTCGGCGGTATGCCGGCGCAGCGCCTCGGCCTCGACCGTACTGACGCCGCCCGGCCCGCCGTCACCGGTGATCTCCCAATCACCCGGTGACCCGTGGGCGCCGGAGCCGCAGTCGGAGCAGACGGCGGACGGCGGCAGATGCGGGAGATACTCTTCGAACAGCCGTCCGGTCGTCAGCCCGAAGGTGCGGGGTTCCACCCGGCCTTCCGGCAGTGCCAGCCCGTCGGCGAGCAGGTCATCGTTGATCTCGCAGTCCTGGGCGACGTTCACCCGCAATCGGTCGCGCTGGTCGGTGGCCGGTAGCCGGTCCGCACGGCCGTGGTGGTCGCGCAGCACGTGAGCCAGCTCATGGATCCATACGCCCGCGAGTTCGGGAACGGGCGTCGCCGTGACGAACGCCGGTGACACGTAGCACCGCCAGTGCCGGTCGACGGCCATCGTCGGCACGCCGCCGCTCGGCACGACCGTCAGCGAGTAGAGCGCGGAGGCGAGGTACGGCCGGTCGCTCGCGGCAAGATACCGCGCGGCGAGCAACTTGACCCGGTCGAGTTCGGCCATGGGTCAGAGGGCGCTCGGCAGCGCACCGGACAGCTGGAGCAGATCGAGGAAGGCGTCAATGCCGCTCGGCACCGGCCAGTCGGTGTCGCGCAGCGCGGCGAGATCCGCGGCGGCCCGGGCCGCGACGTCGGGTACGCCGGCGTCGACGGCCTTGGCCAGCACCGCCCAGCCGGCCTCCCAGCGCCGCCGCGTGAGGTCGCTCTGCACCGCTGAGACGACGGCCGTCAGGAAGGCGAGCTGCCGGTCGCCCCTCTCCGGTAGTGCGAAGGCGTCCGGATTGGCCAGAACGCGGTCCGGGTCGGGCAGGTCGAGCTGGTCGAGGTAGGACAGCAGCTCCAGGCCCGCGCCGTCGCCCACCGCGCCGATCACCGCGGCCGCGACCGCCTTCTGGTCGGCGCCGGCGGCGTACCCGACCGCCAGCAGACGCAGCGCCATCTCCCAGGTACGCGGCGACGGCCAGGCATGGCCTCGGCTCTCCGCGTCGCCGGGCAGGTGGTGAGCCAGGCCGGGCCGTGCGGTGAGGAACCCGGAGACCACCCCGCGGGCGCGGGCGACCGCGCTGGGCACCCGGGCCGGATCGATGAGCGGCAGGGGCACGGCCGGCCAGGTTCCGGCCATGCCTCGTGCGACCGTCCGCGGGTCGTGCGTCCACTGCAGGTGGACGAACCGGTTCGCCAGTGGCGGGCTGAGGTGCCAGCCGTCCGCGGCGCTGGACGGCGGGTTGGCGGCGGCGACCACACGGACCGACTCCGGGAGCGGCAGGCTGCCGACCCGGCGTTCGAGGACGACCCGCAGCAGCGCCGCCTGGACGGCAGGGGGAGCGGAGGACAGCTCGTCGAAGAACACGACGCCGCGCCCGGCCGCGGCCAGCCGCACCGCCCAGTCGGGCGGGGCCATCGGCACCCCGGTGGTGGCCGGATCATCACCGATGATCGGAAGGCCGGCGAAGTCGGAAGGCTCGTGCACGCTCGCGATCACCGTCTCCAGCGGGACGCGGAGCCCGGCGGCCAGCTGCTGCAGGCCGGCGGACTTGCCGATCCCCGGCTCGCCCCACAACAGCACGGGGAGGTTCGCCGACACCGCGAGCGACAGCGCCTCCAGCTGCGGGTTCGCGGCCGGCTCCGTCCGCTGGGAGCCGAGCCGGCGGACCAGTTCGTCGGCCGCGGCCAGCGGATCCGGTGTGAGCTTCTCATCGGTGACGGTCAATGTTCCTCGTCCTAACGGTCCCGGTCCAGCAGGAAGTCCAGGTCGGTGCGCTTGAAGAAGCGGATGAGCCGGGAGAGTGACTGGCCCATGTCGTCGGCGACGTCGGGGTTCGCTCCGGCGGCCAGCAGCGCCCGTACCAGCGCGGCGGAGCCGTTGTCCCCGACCGCCACGTGCAGCGCCGTGCGCTGGTTGTGGTCCACAGCTTCGAGGTCGACCCCGGCCGCCAGCAGGCGCGGCAGCAGGACCTCGTGGTCCAGGTGGATCAGCGCGTGCAGGAGCGTGCGGCGCCGACCGTCACGGAAGCGCGGGTCGACCCCGGCGTCGAGCAGCCTGAGCACTCCCGGCGTGTCACCGTGCTGGGCGCGGCTGTACAGCTCCCGCCGCTGCTCCCGCAGGGCTTTCGGCAGCCGGCCCGCGCCGGAGGTCACTGTCTGCGCCACGGCGAAGCAGCCGGCGACCGCGCCGCCGAACGCCCGCATCGCCTGCTCTCGCCGCTGCTCGTCCGCGCTGTGCGGCACCCGCAGCGCCCCGTCCTGGAAGGACACCTCGTGCCACTCACCGCGGCAGCGCACCCGAACCGGGGACGGGAGCCGCGGATCCGGTGGTCCGACCGGATCGGCGGGGTCCGCACGCAGCGGGAAGAGCGCGTCCCGGACCAGTGGGTGCAGCCGGTCCGGATCCGCGTCGTCATGCCGGAGGGCGTCGAGGTCCGGCAGCCGCTGCCAGCACGCCTCGGGCAGCACCGGGGTGTCGGAGATCTCCTTGGAGTCGATGATCCGGATCCGCAGTTTGTCGACCCATCTGCTTCTTTCGAGCAGCAGGGAGCTGCGGTAGGAATGCGGAATCTGGAAGCGACGCCCAGAGCCCTCGCGGATGAGCAGCCGGATCTCCGGCTCGAGCCTGGTCAGCGCCAGCGGGAGTGCCTCCAGGACGGGCAACGGATCGATCGGGCCCCAGCGGTGCTTGAGCGGTGACGGATCCAGTGCGATCCCCGCCGCGGCGAACGCCGCCTCGACCTCTCCTCGCTCATGCAGCAGGGTCGCCCATTCGGCGCGGGCCGGCGGGTCGGCGGGACCGGGGTCGGCCGTGGGCAGTTCCCCGGCGGCGCGCCGCGTCCCGTCCGCGTTGAAGAACGGCGGCCGGTCTCCGCCACCATGGCGTTCCAGCAGCGCGCCGGTGTGCCGTACATCCCACAGATGCCGCAGCGTGGTCCAGTTGAGGACGCGCCGATGACCGCCCGAGCTGAAGACATGATCGATCCGGCCGAAGCACAGGAGTAGCCGCTGCGGCCCGTCCACCATCGTCGGCGTGGTGACGTACAGATACTGCGTGGCGGCCGCACCCGGATAACCGCCCAATGTCACCGTCTGGCCGGTGCGGATCGTCGTCCGCCCCTCCAGGACGCGCGGCAGATGCCAGCGCAGCAGGTCCGGTGCGAAATGGCGGAGGTCGTCCTCGACGGCGGTCGCGACGGCGCCGCCATGCTCCCGGGCGATGTCGCCCAGGTCGAACGCGACGTGGACGTTCGCGGCGGCGCAGGCGCCGCGCCAGTCTCCGTCGAGACGTCGCTCGGTGGCCCGCTCGATCATCCACCGGGGAACGGCGTACCGCAGGATCCGCCGTCGGCTCGACGCCTCGTCCGGTGGGTACGACGGCGTGTGGCGCGGCGCTGCCTCGGCCGTGGGGGCGGGGACTGGTGTGCTGACGGCGTTCACTGTTCCTCGGTGAGTTCCGGATGCTCGCGTTCGATCCGGTCCGTGATGAAGTCCAGGTCCTGGCGATCGAGCCAGGCGATCAGGCGGTAGAGCGAGACGGGCTCGCCGTCGATCTCGCCGGTCAGGTCGATCCGCGCCCCTGCGGTGAGCAGCGCGTGGATGAGCGCCACCGAACCTTCCCCGCAGATCGCGGAGAACAGCGGCGTGCGCTTGCCCTCATCCCTGGCGTCGATGTCCAGGCCCGCCGCCAGGAGCCGCCCGAGCAGGCCATCATGGTCGAGGTGTCGCAGCCGGTGGGCCGACTCGCGCCTTCCATGGCCGGGCACCCTCGGATCGGCGCCGGGGTCGAGCAGGTGCAGCATGTGGAGCAGGGTGCGCTGCCGGCCATCACGGACGCGTGGATCCACGCCGGCGTCCAGCAGTCGCAGGACTCCCGGGAGGTCGCCGTGCTGGGCCCGCGAGAAAAGCTCCCCTCGCTGATCGCGCAGGGCCTTGGGCAGCCGTCCGGTTCCGGACGTCCACGTGTGCCGTGCGGCGAAGCAGCCGGCGATCGCGCCCCCGAACGCCCGCATGGCGCTCTCCCGCTGCTGCTCCTCCGCGCTGTGCGGGATGTGCAGGACGCCGTCACGGAAGGACACCTGGTGCCACTCGCCGCGGCAGCGGATCCGCACCGGCTTCTGGAGTTCCGGCTCGGACGGCCCCATAGGAACGTCGTGCACGGCGCGGCTGGGGAACAGGGCCTCGCGTACGAGCGGATGGAGCCGCTCCGGCGGACAGCCGTCCCGCAGCAGGTCAAGGTCGGGCAGGCGGCGCCAGCACGCTTCCGGAAGCACCATGTCCGCAGGCTCCGTGCCCATCTCGAACTCGACGAATCGGACGCGCAGCCCCGCATCCGATCCGTTGGTCTCGAAGAGGACCGCCGCGTACTGCCGGTACGGAAGCCAGAAACGGTCGGTTCCCGTTGAGGCCGCAAGGCTACGGATCTCCGCCTCCAGCCGGGTCAAGGCAAGGGGCATCCGCGCGAGAACGTCCAGCGGATCAACGCGATTCACCGCGTAATAGGGCTCGACCTCGAGCGGCGTGGCGTCCAGCTCGATGCCGGCGGCCGCGAACGCCGCTGCGACCTCGCCGCGTTCGTGCAGCAGCGTGACCCACTCGGTGAGCGAGGCTGGGTCGGCGCGGCCAGGGTCGGCCGTGGGAAGCTCGTCCGCCCCGCGTGGTGTGCCGTCGCTGTGGAAGAACGGCGCCCGAGCCTTGTCGCCGCCGCAGCGTTCACGCAGGTCATCGACATGGCGCACATCCCACAGGTGACGCGAGGAGCTCCAGTCCTGGACCACGTCGCGCCAGAACGCGCAGTACGCCCAGTCGGTCGCCAGATACGTGTCCTGCTGGTAAACCGGCCCGACGTGCAGGGTCAGCCGCTGCGGGCCGTGGGCCATCCAGCGGGGTGTCTGGAGGTAGAGACACGGGGCGTCTGAGGCTCCACCCGGCCGCCCCAGGACCATCACCTGGTCGGGCACGATCGTCGTACGCCCGCGGTCCAGGCGGGGCAGGTGCCAGCGCAGCAGGTCCGGGGCGAAGTTGCACAGGTCGTCCTCGAGCGCCGTGGCGACGGCGTCGCCGTGCGCGTTCGCGATGTCGGCCAGGTCGAAGGCGACATCGACGTTGGCGGCGGCGCAGGCGCCACGCCAGTCGCCGGCGAGCCGTCGTTCGGTCGCCTGATCGATCATCCACGGGGGGACCGCGTACCGCCGTATCCGCCGCAACCGGGACGCCTCGTGCGGCGGATACGAACGGGACGGCGTACGAGGTGGCAGACCGGCCGGTGGGGGCGCCGCGCTCACCGGTAGAGGCTTCCGATCGCGTGCAGGTCCGGATGGGTCCGGGCGGCGGGACGGAGCCGTGGCGCCAGCGCACGCTTCACCTGGCGGGGCACCCCGGGGCCGAACCCGACGTATTCCAGCCGGGTGTCGTCGGGAACGGCGGCCAGCAAAGCCTTGGCGCCACGGCCGGTGATCCCGGTCCGGCGCAGCTCCAGCCGGCGCAGCGGGCTGCCGGACAGAGCCGCGGCCAGCACGGCCGCGCCCGTGTCCCCGGTGACGTTCGCGGGTGCGCCGAGGCTCCGCTCCGATGGCGGGCGTCCCAGGTCGAGTGCCTCGATGCCGCTGAGCGCGTCGGCCAGCGCGCGTGCACCGTCCGGCCCGATGCCGTTGCCACCGAGGCCCAGGCGCACCGGCCGGGCGGGGTCGGCCGCCGCGGCGAGCGTGGCCGCACCGGCGTCGCCGAGATGGTTCGCCGGAAGGTAGAGCTCGCGTACCCCGGCGTCCCGGATCAGCGCGGCCAGCAGGTCGCCGGACTCCGCGCTCAGCCCGTTCCCGCCCAGAAACAGCCGCTCGACCGGATTCGGCCGCTCGGTGAGCACGACCAGCAGCGCCCGCAGCCCCTCCTGCGTGAGCCCGGTGTTGACCAGGTCGAGAGTGCGGATCGTCGTGTTCCGGCGCAGCATCGCGGCGAGGGCGAGGACTCCGTCGTCGCCCACCGGGTTCCGCTTGAGCCACACGGCGCGCACGGTGGTGTCCGTGGCCAGTCGACCGGCGAGCGCCTCGGCGCCCGCCGCGTCGATGCGGTTGCAGCCGAGGTAGAGAGTCTCCAGGCCGTGGCCGGGAGCGAGCGCGTCGGCGATGGTCCGGGCTCCATCGTTCCCGATGGCGTTGGTGCCCAGCAGCAGATGGACGGCGTGTGGCGAAGCCGCCGCGGCCGGGAGCAGCCGCGCCGCACCAGCCGGGCCGAGTCCCTGCTTGCACAGGTCGACCCGGCCGTCGGGCCGTACGGTGCCGAGCGGGAAGGTCTCGTCGGCCGCCACGAGGGTCGGTGCGGCCAGCCGGGCGACCAGCGGATCCAGGTCCGCCGGATCGGCCGGCGGCACGTCAAGGTGCTCGATCGCGGGGCAGCGTACGGGCGTCGGCTCCATCATCACCAATCCACCGGTCGGTAGTCCTTCAAGAACAGGCCGGACACCCGGTTCCCGCCCACACCGCGCACGATCGGGTCGTAGACCCGGGCGGCGCCGTCGATGACGTCCAGCGGCGGGCGGAATCCTGCCTCCCGCTGCGCGATCTTGTCCGGATGGGGGCGTTCGTCGGTGACCCAGCCAGTGTCGACGCTGTTCATGTAGATACCCGAGGCCGCATAGTCCGCGGCGGCGGTGCGGGTCAGCATGTTCAGGGCGGCTTTGGCCATGTTGGTGTGCGGATGGCGGACGGTCTTCTGCTCCCGGGAGAAGCTGCCCTCCATCGCCGAGACCTGTACGACGTACCGGTCCGGCCACGGTGAGACCTCGAGCAGACCGCGCAGCCGGGACGTCAGCAAGAACGGCGCGAAGGAGTTCACCAACTGGACCTCCAGCCACTCGGCCGGGTCCACCTCGTGCAGCCGGAGACTCCAGCTGTTGCGGTCGCGCAGGTCCAGCGGCTGACCGGTCTCGTCCGTCTGCCCGGCGGGGAACAGCGCCTCCAGGGCGTCCCGCCGCGTGACGGCCTGCCCGGAGCCCGAAGGAGTCGCGAGCGCCGGCGCGGGTTCCGGCGGCGCGGCGACGGCGGGCGCGACCGTCCCCGATAAGTCCGCCACGTCGATCCGCGCGGCGACGGCGGGCGCGGTCGTCCCTGATAGGTCCGCCACGTCGATCCGCGCGGCCAGGCCTCTCAGCGGCGCGCGCTCCGCCGCGCGCACCTCGCGGTGGTACGCGGCGGGCCGGCGGATCGTCTGGGCCGCATTGTTGACGAGGATGTCGAGATGACTGAAGCGCCGCTGAACGGACTCCAGCAGACCCGCGACGGCCGCCAGGTCGAGCAGGTCGACACCGTGGACGTGTACCCGGTCCAGCCAGGCTTCGGCGTCGGGCACGGCCGCGAGCCGACGGGCGGCATCTCGCGGGTAGCGGGTGGTGACCAGGACGTCCGCGCCGTCGCGCAGCAGCTTCAGCGCCAGCTGGAAACCGATCTTCACCCGGCCACCGGTCACGATCGCCCGGCGGCCACGCAGGTCGCAGCGGGCGTGCCGACGGGCCATGTTCTCCTCGGCGCAATCCAGGCACAGCAGGTGGTATTCCGGATGCACCTGCTGGTAGGCGGACTTGCAGACATAACAGCGTCGCGTGCCCACCAGCGGGCGCCATGTCGGCGCGGACCGGTCGCCCGGCGGATCCGACTCCGCGGAAGCGGCCTGATCCTGGGGGCCCGCCGAGGCTGCCGGCGGGACGAGCGCGGGGGATGGATCCTGCTCTCGATAGCGCGCCGTGTCCGCCGTGACCTCGTGGTCGCGTCGCCTGCGCTCGGCGTGCCGCGACGCCTTTCGTGTCTTCTTCCCCGCCCGGTACAAGTGCGCTGCGGCCTCGTGCACGGCCGCCCATCGAGGATCAGCCGGATCCGCCGCGCGTGCCTGGGCCATCACCCGCAGGCAGGTCTCGACGTCAGCCGGGTTGGGGAGGGTTCCTGATCCGGGCTGCGGTGTCCCGGTCAAGTCAGGATCGACGACCGACACCCACACCCCCACCGATGACCGCCACGATTTGGGGCAAGGCTGGTCGGATTCGAACCGACGTCCTCCAACCTGCTGTAAGGCGCGACGACCTCTGCGCTACAGCCTTGCCGCTGCAGAGCTTAGCGAACAGCACGGACATTCAATGGCACACGGGACTCTTCCGGCGCATGTGGATGAGAGCCGCTTTCCATGACATTGGGGTGACGGGCGGGGCGCTGCGCTGAATGTGTGGGCCGCTGCTGGGTAGCGGTGGCGCCATGCGACTGACGTACACCTCTGATCTGTGGTGGAAGAACGCCGTTGTCTACTGTCTGGACGTCGAGACCTTCAAGGACGGCAACGACGACGGTGTCGGCGACTTCCGGGGGCTCACCCAGGAGATCGACTACCTGGCGGGGCTCGGGGTCACCTGCCTGTGGCTGATGCCCTTCTTCCCCACCCCCAACAGGGACGACGGCTACGACATCACCGACTTCTACAGCATCGACCCGAGGCTCGGGACGCTGGGCGACTTCGTGGAGTTCATGCGCACCGCCAAGGACCGGGGCCTGCGGGTGATCGCGGACCTGGTCGTGAACCACACCTCCGACCAGCATCCCTGGTTCATCGAGTCGCGGTCGAGCAAGAAGTCGCCGAAGCGCGACTGGTACGTCTGGTCGGACAAGCCGGAACCCGACGATCCCAAGCAGGTGGTCTTCCCCGACAAGGAGGACAGCATCTGGCAGCTCGACACCTCCACCGGCCAGTACTACCTGCACAGCTTCTACCGCCACCAGCCAGACCTGAACGTCAGCAACCCCGAGGTCCGCGATGAGATCGCCCGGATCCTGGGCTTCTGGATGGAGCTCGGGCTGTCGGGGTTCAGGGTCGACGCCGTGCCGTTCCTCATCGAGAACGTCCAGCCCCAGCTCGCCGACCCGCACGAGTTCCTGGCGGACCTGCGCGCCTTCATGACCCGGCGCGAGGGCGCTTCGGTGCTGCTCGGCGAGGTCAACCTGGCCTACAAGGACCTGCCCGCCTACTTCGGCGACGGGCTCGGCGACCAGCTCACCATGTGCTTCGACTTCATCGGCATGCAGCGCGCGTGGCTGTCGCTGGCGCGCTGTGAGGCCGCACCGCTCGCCGACGCGCTCAGCTCTCGTCCCAGACCGCCCAAGGACTGCCAGTGGGCGATGTTCCTGCGCAACCACGACGAGCTGACGCTGGACAAGCTCACGGACGAGGAACGCCAGGAGGTCTTCCAGGCGTTCGGCCCCGAGGAGGACATGCAGCTCTACGGCCGTGGCCTGCGCCGACGCCTGCCGACGATGATGGGCGGGGACATACGCCGCATCAAGATGGCCTACAGCCTGCTCTTCTCCCTCCCCGGCACTCCCGTCATGTTCTACGGCGAAGAGATCGGCATGGGGGAGAACCTCAAGGCGGAGGGCCGCATGGCCGTACGGACGCCGATGCAGTGGTCACCGGACGGCGGCTTCACCCGGGGCACCCCCGAACGCGAGATGCCGGAGGCCGCCTTCGCCCCCGCCCGGATCAACGTGGCCGACCAGAAGCGGCAACAGGATTCGTTGCTGCGCTGGTTCCAGCTGCTCATCGAGCGCTACCGCGAGTGCCCCGAGCTGGCCTGGGGCGACTGCACGGTGCTGGAGACGGCCGATCCGGCGATCCTGGCGCACCGCTGCGACGCCGACGGCGCCACGGTGGTAGTGATCCACAACCTGGGCGAGACCGCCCAGGACGTGGAGCTGAAGCTGGTGGGCCTGGAGACGCACACGCTCACGGACCTTCTGGTGGACGGGACACTGGAGGTCTCGGAGGGGGGCGTGGCCCGGCTGACCATGGAACCGCACGGCTGCCGCTGGCTGCGCGCCGCGCCGAAGGAGATCCCCGCCGAGGACGCCTCGGTCAAGTCCCTCTGACCTGACGAAGGTCCGTAATCCATGGGTTACTTGCCGCAATTACTGTCCACCTCATGCACATCATGAAGCTGGGGGCCGTCGCGCTGACCGCGCTGGCCCTGGTGGGCGTACCCGCGAACGCGACCGGTGACAAGACCGTCACCGTGACCGTGATGGGCACCTCCGACATCCACGGCAACGTCCTCAACTGGGACTACTACAAGGACGCGGCCTACGCCGACAGCGCCGGCAACAACGTCGGCCTGGCCAAGGTGTCGACGCTGGTCAACAAGGTGCGGGCGGAGCGCGGCGCCGGCCGGACGCTGCTGTTCGACTCGGGTGACACCATCCAGGGGACCCCGCTGGCGTACTACTACGCCAAGGTCGAGCCGATCACCAGGAACGGCCCGGTCCACCCGATGGCCAAGGCCATGAACGCCATCGGCTACGACGCCGTCACCCTGGGAAACCACGAGTTCAACTACGGCCTGCCCCTGCTGGCCACCTGGATCCACCAGATGAAGGCCCCGGTGCTCGGCGCGAACGCCGTCAGCGCGAAGACCGGCCGGCCCGCCTACCTGCCGTTCGTGATCAAGACCATGAACGTCAAGGGCGACAAGCCGGTCAAGGTGGGCGTGCTCGGCCTGACCAATCCGGGTGTCGCGATCTGGGACAAGGCGAATGTAGAGGGCAAACTTCGCTTCACCGACCTGGTGGCGTCGGCCAAGAAGTGGGTGCCGATCATCCGTGGCCTGGGCGCCGACGTGGTCGTGGTGACCGCGCACGCGGGCGACAACGGCATGTCGTCGTACGGCGGCGACCTGCCCGTGGAGAACGCCTCCGCGATGGTCGCGGAGCAGGTGCCGGGCATCGACGCGGTGCTGTTCGGGCACGCGCACAACGACGTGGCCCAGCGGTTCGTCACGAACCAGGCCACCGGCAAGCAGGTCCTGCTCACTGAGCCGAGCAAGTGGGGCCAGCGCCTGAGCGTGATCGACTTCCAGCTCGCCAAGCAGCGCGGCAGGTGGACGGTCACCGGCAAGTCCTCGACCACGCTCAACACGAACACGGCCGCCGAGGACCCGAAGATCACCGCCCTGCTCAAGCCGCAGCACGACGCCACGGTCGGCTACGTCAACAAGGTCGTGGCCAAGTCGTCGGAGCAGCTCTCGGCCGCCGAGTCCCCCTACAAGGACACCCCGATCCTCGACTACATCCAGCAGGTCCAGGTCGAGACCGTCAAGCAGGCGCTGCCGGACAACCAGCTCCCGGTCCTGTCGATCGCCGCGCCGTTCAGCCGCACCGCCGTCTTCCCCGCCGGCGACATCCGGGTCCGCGACGTGGCCGGGCTGTACGTGTACGACAACACGCTGCTGGCCGTGAAGCTGACGGGCGCCCAGATCAAGGACTACCTGGAGTACTCCGCCAAGTACTTCAACCAGCTGGCTCCCGGCGACCCCGTGGACGTCGCCGAGCTCACGAACGCCGGCAACACGCCGGACTACAACTACGACCAGCTGTCGGGCGTGTCGTACGACATCGACATCGCCAAGCCGGTGGGGCAGCGGATCGCGAACCTCAGCTACGACGGGGCGCCGGTGCCGGCGGACAAGGAGTTCGTGGTCGCGATCAACAACTACCGGCAGTCGGGCGGCGGCGGGTTCCCGCACGTCGCGGGCGCGCCGGTCCTGTACAACGCCCAGGTGGAGATCCGCCAGGCGCTGATCGACTACGCGACCGCGAAGGGGACGATCAACCCGTCCGACTTCGCCGCCACCAACTGGCGCCTGACGCGTGACGGCGTGTCGGTCTTCTGACCGTACGGGCAGGCAGCGGTCTTCTGACCTGACGGCAGGCAGCGGTCTTCTGACCGTACGGCAGGCAGCGAACCGATGGGCTGAGGCGCGGATGCGCGGACGCGCCTCAGCCCATCGTCCAGCGACGGAGCTTCTCGGGGTTGCGTACCACCCAGATGCGCTTGATCCGGTCGCCCGCGACCTCGAACGCGAACACCGTCACGGTCACGCCGTCTTCCTGAGCCACCAGACCGGGCTGACCGTTGACCGTACGTTCCAGGAACGTCATGTTGCCCGGCAGCCGGTCGGCGAGCTCGATCCAGGCGTGCGCGATCTGCTCGCCGCCTTCGATGGGGTGCAGGAAGGTGATGGCGAAGCCGCCGCCGTCGGCGATCGCCGTGGCGTCAGGGTCGAGCAGGCCGATGAGGGCGTCGATGTCCTTGGCTTCCCATGCCTGCTTGAAGTCCCTGACGATGCCGGCGCGCTGGGCCGCCGGAGTCGCGGAAGGCTGCGCGGCCCGGATGCGGCGGCGGGCCGAGGTGGCCAGCTGGCGGCAGGCCGCCGGGGTACGGCCGACGATCTCGGCCACTTCGGCGAAGGAGTGGCAGAAGACGTCGTGCAGGATGAACACGACGCGCTGGGCCGGGGTCATCGAGTCGAGCACCACCAGGAAGGCCAGGTTGACCGACTCATCCAGGGTGACCCGGTCGGCCGGGTCGACCGTGGTGCCGCCCGGCCGCCCGGTGATCCACTCCGTACGTTCGGGCAGCGGCTCGGGGATCCATTCGCCCACGTAGGTTTCTCGCCGGGCCCGGGCCGAGCCGAGCAGGTTGAGGCAGATGCGGCTGGCGACCGTCGTCAGCCAGGCGCCGGGGGAGTCGATGGCGTCCTGCTGCTGCCGGGTCATGGCGCACCAGCGGGCGTAGGTCTCCTGTACGACATCCTCCGCCTCGGCCAGGGAGCCCAGGAGCCGGTACGCGACATTGATCAGCTGGCGCCGCTCGCTCATGATCGCGCTCAGTTCCGGATCGGATGGGGTGGTCATGGTGTAGCCGGCTCCCTCGGTCGCATCTGCCCTCGCCAGTTCGACAAGACAGCGCACCGGAATGTGAGGCTGGCGTGTCCCATCACATTCCGCGGGGTTGTGTTGTCGAGCTGCTGAGACAAACACACCACCCGATGCCGTCGTACACCGGCTTCGGGTTGACCAGGAGGAAGTCGATGAGTGACTTTCAGGCCATCGCTGACCGCGTCGAGATCGAGGCGTTGCGCGGCGAGTTCACCGACGCGGCGATGATGCACGACCGCGCCCGCCTCGCGACTCTGTTCACCCACGATGGCGCGCTGCGGATCCCCGATGTCCCCGCTGAGCTGGTCGGCCGGGAGCAGATCCGCTCCGGGGGCGAGCAACTGCAGAGCCAGTGGGATTTCTTCGTGCAGAACACGCACCCGGGCATGATCCAGCTGGACGGCGACACGGCGACCGGCCGCACCTACATCCAGGAGCTCGCACGTACCCTCGACGGCCGCGAGGTGCTGAACTACGCCATCTACCACGACCGCTACCAGCGCACTGGCGAGGGCTGGAAGTTCACCGAGCGGGTCTACGAGGTCAGATACCTCGACACCACTCCACTGGCAGGCTCGGCGCCCCGCACGGCCGAGGCGCCCGTTGACCCGCCGGCGACACCGTTCGCCGACCAGGCGTCCGAGCAGCGCCTGGAGCGGACGGCCGCCGCGCTGACCGCACACGGTTTCACCGTGGAGATCCTCGACGACGCCGCCGCCGCGCGTACCCGCGTCAAGGATCTGATCCCGGAGGGCGCCAGCGTGTTCACCGGGGCCAGCGAGACCCTCCGCCTGTCCGGCATCGATGAGGACATCAACACCAGCGGGCGGTACGAGTCCGTCAAGGCACGCAGCACGACCATGGACCGCGCCACCCAGACGGCCGAGATCTGGCGGATGATCGCCTGCCCCGACGTCATCGTGGGCAGCGTCGCCGCGGTCACCGAGACCGGATCCCTGGTGGCCGCCTCGGCCAGCGGAAGCCAGCTGGCCGGCTACTCGGGCGCCGCGCCCCGCGCGATCTGGATCGTCGGGGCGCAGAAGGTGGTACCCGACCTGGACACCGCGCTGCGGCGCGTCGAAGAACACTGCCTTCCGCTGGAGAACGAGCGCGCCATGAAGGCCTACGGGGTGCCCAGTGCTCTGAACCGCCTTCTCATCCTCAACGCGGAACCCCACCCCGGGCGCGGCACCGTCCTGCTGCTCCGCGAAGCCATCGGATTCTGAATCACCAGGAGTCGTCCAGCAGGCGTGGCGGCGTCGTCCCTCCAGATTCCCCGCCGCCACGCCTGTTCTACCGGGCTCTTCCGGACAACAATCCCGTCCAGATCGCCCGAGTCTCATTGATCGGCCGGATAGAGCTCTCATGTACTTCGTGCCCGCTGTCGCTTTGGATGGTCCGGCGGATGTACGCCTGTCCCGCGCTCTCGCACAGCTCGTAGACCGTCGCCCGGCAGAAACAGGTCCAGGCCACCACGCGCGCCCGCGCCAGCACCGGGTACGGCGTGCGCCACTCCAGCCGCACATGATCACGCTGGGCGACGGCCACATGCGGACTCAAACACTCATTCAGCACGGTCGCCTACCAGGTGTGGGGATCTATGGGAATTCGGGCTTGAACTATGCGTTCATGCCTCTCCGTCAGGCTCGTACTCCAGGCGCCGTGGCAAATATGATCAACGATCTGTAGCCCCCTGCCTCCCACTGTGAGACCGCTCGAGTCCCGCGAGTCCGCCCAGCGCCGTTGCGGATATTCGGTGGGATGGCCAGGATCCGTCACTGTCACGCGGACGGACGCTGGATCCATATCGATGCTGAGCTGAACCCACTCCCGACCCGGGAGGAATTGTGCATGCTTCACGGAGTTGGTCACCAATTCGGAGACCACCAACTCGACATCCTCCAGCAGATCACTTTCCAGCCCCAAGCCAAGGGCTGACCATATGCGCACGATTTGGCGGGCTTGGCGTGGGGTGTCGGGATTGGCGCGAAGCAACGTCCGGTGTACTTGGGAGCTATGTGCATACATGGATCCACCCTGGGGTGCATATCTGGGGCTATCGGGACTTACAGCCCAACGATTTCGGTAGGCCCTCTCACAATGGCGTTCTATCCCTGTCCAGTCCTCAAAAGTAGGCGTACAGTTCCTTCCGGATTCACTGCGTGGCCGTAAGTGAGGGAGTACGGGTAGAGGGCCGAAAGGGTTGTTATGACCGAAAATGGGCAGGATTCTGGTAGGAAGGCATGGAAGGAATTCGCCTCCCGCCTACGTTCGTACCGGACGGAACAAGGGTTGAGCCAAGAGCGTCTAGCGCAGCGACTTCCCTATAGCGAGAGCGCTGTGGGGCACGTCGAGCGCATGATGCGCAAGCCGAGCGAAGCGCTGACACGAGAGATCGAGAAAGCTCTTGGCCTCCAGGGGCAGCTCCTCGAGCTCCTCCCACAGATCCACAACTCTCTCGGGCCGAAGTGGTTCCAGGAGTGGCCACGGGTAGAGGCCGCCGCGCACACCATACGTACCTCGGAGCCGATGATCATCCCCGGTCTGCTCCAGACGGAAAGCTATGCGAAGCGAGTCTTCCTCGGTAAGCCAGGTGCGACGGAGGATGAAGCCGAAAAAGCGGTGCAGCTTCGAATTCGACGGCAGTCTGTATTTCTCCGTAAGCCACCTCCAATGTATTCGACTCTGGTCGATGAGAATGTTCTTCACCGGCCAGTGGGTGGAAAAGAGGTGATGCGCGAACAGCTCGCGAAAATCCTGGAGATCCTCAACCCTCCTTACGTCACAGTCAGGGTGCTGCCCCTTGCGGCAGGGCTGACCACGGGCCTGATGGGCGCGTTCGAGGTGGCTACGATGCGGGACGGCGGACCTGACCACGCCTACATAGAGAGCGTCGAGGAAGGTCGAGTAACCAATCGCACTCAGACCGTGCAAGCGCTTATTGTGCGATGGGATGCCCTGTCCAACATGGCGCATCCCGTTGACGCCAGCAGGGAGATCATACGCGAGGTGATGAGCCGCTATGAGTAGCACACCAGGTCTGCCAGTAGGAGTCTGGACCAAGGCGAAAGCGTCGGGCGACAACGGCGGGAGCTGCGTCGAGGTGATGCGGCGCGCCGATGACTCGGTACTGGTGAGGGACACCAAGGATCACGGATCGGGGCCCGTTCTGACGTTCACTCACGCAGAGTGGTCAGCCTTCCTGGACGGAGCCGGCAAGGGAGAGTTCGACCTCTCCTAGCTCACTTTCCGTAGAAGGGGTCCGGCTTGAGCTGGATCCCTTTTGCCTGCCCGAGATCCCCTACGCCGAAAGTATGGGAGGTCTCCGTACAAGGCTGTAGAGATGTGTAAGGGGTCGACTAGCCTCACCGCCGGGCGGAAGGCTCGAGGCGTACATGCTGTGGGGAAGACCGATCGCGCGGTGCGTGCGCTTCTGATCGCCGAAAAGATCGCTCCCTCGGAGGTCAGCCGACCCGGCCCTCGGCAGGTGATCACCGACCTGCTCCATCGAGACCGCCACAGCAAGCTTTCCGGTCTGCGGGCTCTCGCGCGTCGCTCCGGCGTAAGCGTTTGAACCAGGGCTACAGGAACGACGGGCCCGTCCGGTCTACACTTTCCGCCAGAGCGATGGATACGTGATGGCCAAGGGCATCTTCAGTGGCGGACAGGGCGATGGCAAGAATATCCAGTCCACCTGCGTGACCTTCTTCACCGACTTCCATGATGTGATGAAGGCCGTCGGCAAGGACGTCTACAAGAAATGAACCCCCTGGGCCCGCCCTTCCTGTGGCGCATGTTCTGCCTCCTGGCGCTGGCCGTTGCCGTCTCCATGGTGGCTGGCATGCGGGAGTCCCGGCCGGTCGAACCGCCCTTTCCCGGGCGGATCGACACGGTCATGGTGGAAGGACGGGTCCTCATCCTGCAGGTCTTCGGCGGGGCGAGCGACTCGGCATGTCTCCAGGCCGACAAAGTCGAAGCCGTCGAGTCCGAGGCGAGTGTTCGGCTTCGGATAGTGCTTCGCGATGCCTGCCCGCCCCCCGGACGCACGCTGCTGGAGATGTGGCGGGACAAGTTGTGGCCGCCTGCCGTGCTCGACATCCTCCGTGGCGTCGAAGTGCCCGTCCTACTCGAGCGGCCCTTGGGACGCAGGAAGGTTGTCGACGAGACAGGCCGCGAGCTCCGGGTCTGCCCGATCACGGGCTCACGATTGAAGACCATGCAACAGTGCCTGACGACGTAGGTGCGGGTACCGAACGCTGCAGCAAGCTCCCTCGGAGGTCAGCCGAACCGGCCTCCGACAGGTGATCACCGACCTGCAGTCCTCGCCGTAGCTCGAATGTTCGGCGTCAACGTCGCCACGTTCGGAGGTCTCCCAATGTTGCTACCTGAGAGTTCTCCTGCGGCTTGGGACGGCTGCTCGGCCGCGCCGACGTGCTTGTGACGTAGCGATCAGTCGGCGCAGTTGTCGGGGTCGGACCTCGTTCCCGTGTCGAACCTCGCCGTCACGGGCGCCGCGCTCCAGTCGCTCACCTCATCGCCCCTGTCGACGCGCAGCAGCTGCGCCTGCATGACGTCCGTCAACTGGTCGGCGCCGGGCAGAAACTCCGGGCCGTTGACGAAGTGCATGACGGCCCCGACGACGTCGTGGCGGTCGTCCTCGTCGAGGTCCTCGGCGGCGAACGGCCTCCAGCCCGTCGCGGTGGCCGCCGCGAGAAGGCGAGCCGGGTCGTGGACGTGCACCTCCAGCAGGCTGATCGTGCGTACGACCGGCCCGGGGAAGGCGTCGAGGCGGGCATCACGCGGCGTGCGGCTCTCAAGGTCGTCAAAGAGGCCGGCCGAGTCGCCGCGGCCCCGCCGCAGGGACTCCCACGTGGCGGCCAGCTCGGGGGCGTCGGCCCAGGTCCCGTTCACGACATCGGCCAGCGTACGACGGAAGGAGGCGGCGGGCGCGTCGGGCAGAGCCGCCGCGATCCGCTCCGACTCAGCGCGGGCGGCGGGGCCCAGGCCGTTCTGCAGCACCGAGGAGAGAAGGTAGGCGGCGTGCTGAGCGACGGCGGGATCGGTGCAGGTCAGGACGGCATGCAGGGTCGCGGGCTGGCGGGAGCGCTCGACGAGGGCGTACACCCTGCTCTTGGCGCGGGTGTGCTCGCAGTGGAAGGCGCGAGGGACGGCAGAGGTCATGATCGGGTTCTCCATCAACGTGAGATACGTGGAAAACCGCTGGTGGGCGTGGTGCGGCCACGCCCCCTGACGGAGAAGTCCTGCCCGCTGGTGCTGCTGGTACGGCCAGCTGCCCGGTTCGGTGTTCGCATCGTACCGCTTGGGCGTTGTTTCGGGGGACTACGCGTCGACTGGACCAGCCGGGGTCGAATTGGTCGCGGGGTGGGCTCGTGCGGGTGAGCGCGTCGCTCAAGCGAGTCGAACCACGGGCGAGGGTCGTCGGGAGTGTCAGCGTGGGGTTATTGGGGTTCGCCGCCTCGGTGTTGGTGATGCAGGTCTGTCTGCGCCTCATCGCGTCCAGGAGATGCTCTGGTTCGATGGAGCCGTAGCCGTAGCCGTAGCCGTAGCCGTCGCGTAGTTCGCGCGGATACCGAGCCTGTTCGGTGATCGGCACCCTGCCTTGCGACTGGACGCACCAGGTTCACACCATTGCGCTAGGAGTGAGCGGAGATCATCCGCCCGGGCAGTCGGCCGACCGCTGGGATGACGTCGGCGCATCCGGCAGGTCTACGGTGACTGTCGTGCCATGGCCGTGGCGAAGGCGAGTCGATCTGGGACTCTGCGGTGCGGCGTCGCGAGGGTAGTCCCACGCCCAGCGGGAAATGATATCTATCTTCCTGCGTATGCGGTATCGTTTGGGGGGAGGCTGGCTAACGGAAGGGTCCTGTCATGTCCCGAACTGTCATCGACCTCGATGACGAGATGGTGGCCGAGGCCATGCGCATCTATGGCTCAAAGACCAAAGCGAAGGCTGTGCGCATGGCCATGGAGGATGCCGTCAAGCGCCATCTCCGTCAGGAGCTCGCGAACGCGATCAAGAGCGGGGAGCTCGACCTCAGCGAGATCGTGGAGAACACCGGTCCCCGCAATGCCGACGGCACCCTTCAGCGCTCCACGCAACAAGGTGCTGCGTGACCGATTACCTCGCTGACAAATCGGCGCTCGCGCGCTGGGGCCATCCCTCCGTCGGCCGGGTTCTGGACGATTTCAGTGACCGGGGCGTCCTGGCCACCTGCGCGGCGGTGGAATGGGAGATGGTCTACAGCGCTCGCAACAAGCCGGACATGGCCCGTATCCGCTTCCTGCTGCGCGGCTTCAATTTTCTCTACTGCGGCGACGAGGTGTTCGAGCGCGTGCTCGAGGTTCAGAGCGTCGCGTTGGAGCGTGGTTTTCACCGTGCCCTGTCCATGGCGGATCTCCTTATTGCCGCCACTGCCGAACGTCACCGGGCGACCGTGCTCCACTACGACGGCGACTTCGATATGGTCGCATCGATCACCGGACAGCCCACCCAGTGGGTCGTGCCCACAGGGACAGCGGACCGCTGATCTGGGGGGCCTCTGAACTTCCCATCCGACTGGGGGGATTACAGGTACGACGGGCCCGTTACCCGGTGCCGGAACGTCCACCAGACCCACGCCTGTGAGGCCACCAGGAACGGGATCATCGTGAGGATGACCGGCACCAGGAGCGCGCCCGAGGTGCCCGGTGTCAGCGGCAGCCGGAAGCCCGCCAGGACGCCGATCGCCACGAGGGCCGTCGCCGTCAGGGCGTAGGTGCGGCCCTCGCCGGTGCCGCCGGACAGCACGGCCGCCCGCTCACGCAGCACGCCCCGCAGCCGCAGCGCCGCGAACGACAGCCCGTGCGTGGCGAACAGCGCGGCCACCAGCAGGGCGGGCAGCAGCGCGAGGAGTCCGTGGATGCCGAGCAGTACGTCGCTGAGCAGCGAGCCCCAGCTCAGCGCCAGCCCCCAGCTGCCCGCGACGACGGCACCGTCCCAGAACCCCTGCCACCGGACGCCCGGCAGCCGCCCACGCAGCCACAGGCCCATGTCCCGGATGACCCAGGCGAGCAGCAGCGCCACGACGAGCGAGTAGTTGCCGCTGAGCAGCGAGCCCTCCAGCGAGGGGAAGAGCCCGGCGAGCACCCCGGCGGTGGCCACCAGCCATACCTCGTTGCCGAGGAAGAACGGCGCGATCGCGGCGATCGCCTCGCGCCGTTCGACGGGGGTGCGGCCCAGGTACGGCAGCACCATGCCGACGCCGATGTCGGCTCCGGCCAGCACGAGGTAGCCGATGGCGAAGAAGGCCAGGATCAGGATCTCCATGACGGCTCCTCAGAAGGTCAGGGCGGGGGCGGGGGTCTCGGCCGGGCGGTCGTCGCCCAGCGCGACCTCGCCCGGCCCCTTGCGGGCGGTCCTGGCCAGCAGCCAGTAGTTGATCAGGATGAGTACGGTGAACACGGTGACGAACGCCGTCAGCGAGAACCTGATCTGGCCGTACGACACCGGTGACATGGCGTCGGCGGTCTTCAGCAGGCCGTACACGGCCCAGGGCTGACGGCCCATCTCGCGGAACATCCAGCCGGCGATCATGGTCACGAACGGGACGGGGATCAGCGCGGTCAGCAGCCAGTGCCACGGCCGGAAGCCCCGTACGACCGGCCGGAACAGCATCAGCAGGAAACTCGCCCCGGAGACGAAGAAGAGCACCGCGAAGAGCGACATCATGATGATCCCGGAGGCGCGCACCCACTCCAGCGACGGCAGGTAGTCACCCGGGCCGTACATGGCCACCATCTCCGCCTGCGCCTCGGCCATCCGCCGCGTGCTGCCCGACCAGGCGGCCAGCTTGGTCGGCTGCATCGTGTCGAAGCCGAGCCCGCCGAACGTCGCGGTGAACAGCGTCGCGGGCAGCGCCACGCCGATCCCGATACGCAGCGACTTACGGAAGAAGTCCTGCTCGGCGGTGCGCTTGGCCAGGTGGTACGCGCTCACTCCGGCCATGAGGAAGCCGCCGACGATCAGCGCGCCGCCGCCGATGTGGAAGAAGGCGACCAGCGCCGCCGGATTGGCCACCAGCGCGCCGAAGTCGGTGAGGCGCAGGACGCCGTCCTTGAGCTGGTAGCCCACCGGGTTCTGCAGGAAGCCGTTGGAGATCAGGATCCAGAACGCCGAGGCGTAGGCCGTCAGCGTGACGACCCAGATCAGTGCCAGGTGGGCCCAGCGGTTCAGCTTGTTCCAGCCGAAGATCCACAGGCCCAGGAAGGTGGACTCGATGAAGAACGCCACGATGGTCTCGATCGCCAGGGACGAGCCGAACACGTTCCCGGCGAACTCGGTGAGCCCGCTCCACGACAGCCCGAGCTGGAACTCCATGACAAGCCCGGTGACGATGCCCATCGCGTAGTTGATGATGTAGAGCTGCCCCCAGAACCGCGTCATCCGCATGTGCACCGGGCTGCGGGTCAAGGTGGCCCAGGTCTGGATGACGGCCACCAGCGTCGCCAGCCCCAGGGTCAGCGCGACGAACAGGAAGTGCGCCCCCGCGGTGAGGGCGAACTGCAGGCGGGCGAGGTCTACGGTCTCCATGGTCGTAGGTTCCGGCCAGGGTCATCTCCGCCGCGTCATGCCTGGGCGTGCACCTGCCGTACACCTGTGGTGTCAACCGGCCGCCCGCCATACATCTCAGGATGTACAAGCCAGCCCGGCACGTCAGGGTGTAAGCCAGCCTGGGGTGATCATGCCGGCCTCGTAGGCGAGCACCACGAGCTGCGCCCGGTCGCGCGCGCCGAGCTTGGTCATGATGCGGCTGACGTGCGTCTTGGCCGTGGCCGGGCTGAGCACCAGCCGGGCCGCGATCTCGTCGTTGGACAGCCCGGCCGCGACCAGCGCCATGACCTCCCGCTCGCGCTCGGTCAGCGCGTTGAGCCGGGGCCCCGGCTCCGGGCGCTTGACCCGCCCCGCGAACTCGGCGATCAGCCGCCGGGTCACCGAGGGCGCGATCAGCGCGTCACCTCTGGCCACCACCCGCACCGCGTGGATCAGCTCGGCCGGCTCGGTGTCCTTGACCAGGAACCCGCTGGCGCCCGCCCGGAGCGCTCCGTAGACGTAGTCGTCGAGGTCGAACGTGGTCAGGATGATCACCTTGACGCCGTCGAGCCGCGGATCGGTGACGATCACGCGGGTCGCCTCCAGGCCGTCCAGCTCGGGCATCCGGATGTCCATCAGCACCACGTCGGGCCGCAGCTCGCGGGTCTTGGCCACGGCCTCGGCGCCGTTGGCCGCCTCGCCGACCACCTCGATGCCCTCCTCGTCGCTCAGGATGGACCGGAACCCGGCCCGTACGAGGTTCTGGTCGTCGGCGAGCACGGTGCGGATCATCGCACTCCGTTCAAGAAGCAGGGGTCATGCGTTCAGCGGTAGGTGGGCGACGACCTGGAAGCCGCCGCCAGGCCGGGGGCCCGCCTCCAGGGTGCCGCCCAGCGCGGTGGCGCGCTCGCGCATGCCCTGCAGCCCGAACCCGGTCCCGCCGGTGAACGTCGCTCCCGGTCCATCATCCTCCACACGGATCACGATTTTTCCGGACCCGTGGGTGACGGTCAGCCGAGCCGCGCCGGCTCCCGAATGCCGGGAGACGTTCGTCAGGGCCTCCCTGATGATGCGCGCCGCGGCCAGGTCCACCTCGGTCGGCACCTCCTCCAGCCGCCCCGACAGCTCGGTCCGCACCTCCAGCCCCGACGCCGCGACCAGCGCCTCCATCCGGGCCAGGCTGTCGGCGGGCGCGGTCGGCGCGTCCTCGTCCACCTGCCGTAACACCCCGAGCGTGGTACGCAGCTCGCGCAGCGTCTCCTTGCTGGCATCCTTGATCGCCCGAAGCGCGGTCTCCGCGTCCTCCGGCCGCTTCTTCAGCCCGTGCAGCGCCGCCGCGGCCTGCACGTTGATCATCGAGATGTTGTGCCCCAGTACGTCGTGCAGCTCCCTGGCGATGCGCAGCCGCTCCTCACTCGCCCGCCGCCTGGCCTCCTCCTCCTTGCCGCGCAGGGCGTCGAGCACGCGCTGCTCGGCCTCCCGGAGGTAGGCGCGCCGGTTGCGGGTGACGCCCCCACCGGCGACGGCGGCGACCACCCATCCGGTGATCATGACGAACATACTGTCGTCCACATGCCTGATCCCGTGGGTCTCGCCCACACCCATGGCCAGCATCGTGGCCGCGCCCGCGGCGATGGCGGCGATCAGATGGCCCAGGTCGGCGGCGGTGTACAGGACGACGAACGCCAGGACCAGGATCGGCCCGTCGAGCCGGGCGAGGGGGTAGTAGAGCGCGACGGCCGCCAGCACGACGATCAGCGCCACCACCGGGTAGCGGCGCCGCGCCAGCACCCCGGCACTGGCCACGAGCGGCAGCACGATGTCCAGCGCGTTCGGTGTCAGGGCGGGCTGGAAGAAGGAGGTGGCGACCGTACTCGCCAGTGTGACGATGACCACCGCGACCGACACGAGGGTGCTGGTCGACAACGTGCGCATGCCGCCCATTCTGTACGGAGGCCCGCGCGGGTGGCCAACCGCCCCGCAATGGGTAGAGCCGGAGCATGAGCGTAGAAGACGAGTTGCGACACGTCGAAGAGGACCTGGCCAGGCTGCGAGCCGAGACCAAGGACCTGCGCGACCAGATCCGCGACATGGGCGCCACCGACCAGGTGGAGATCAGCGCGATGATCGGCATGGCGGACGAGCAGGAAGAGCTGATCGCGGAGCTGGAAGGCCGCCGAGACGAGCTCCTCCGGCGTCTCAAGGGCGCCAGTGGCTAGCGCAGGGGCGCGCCCACTTCGTGCAGATGCCGCAGCGCCTGCCCGTACGAGGTGATCAGTCCCGTCTCCAGGTAGCTGACCCCCAGGTCGGCGCAGTACTGCTGGACGATCGGCTGGGCCTTGCGCAGGTTCGGCGAGGGCATGTTGGGGAACAGATGGTGTTCGATCTGGTAGTTGAGCTGGCCGAGCGCCACGTCCACGAACGCGCCGCCCTTGACGTTGCGCGAGGTCAGCACCTGCTTGCGGAGGTAGTCGAGCTTGTCCTCCTTGGTGAGGATCGGCATGCCCTTGTGGTTCGGCGCGAACGTGCTGCCCAGATAGACGCCGAACAGCCCCTGGTGCACCACCAGGAAGAGCAGCGCCATCCCGAACGGCAGCACGGCGAAGATCAGGCCGAAGTAGCAGGCGAAGTGCGCCAGCAGCAGCACACCCTCCATCCTGCGGTGCTTGGTCGTCGGCTGGAACACCGCCTTGACGCTGGCGATGTGCAGGTGCCACGCCTCCAGCGTGAGCAGCGGGAAGAACCAGTACGCCTGCCACTTGGCGATGAACCTCGGCAGCCCCCGGCTCCGCTCCACCTGGCCGGTCGACCAGACGATCACGGCGGGCGAGACGTCGGGGTCCTCGTCCTCGTGGTTGGGGTTGGCGTGGTGGCGGTTGTGCTTGGTGTTCCACCAGCCCCAGCCCAGGCCGATGCCGAAGTCGCCGATGATCAAGCCCAGGATGTCGCTCGCCCGGCGGGTCCTGAAGACCTGCCGGTGGCCCAGATCGTGGGCGACGAACCCGATCTGCGCGGAGGCCACAGCGAGCGCGACGGCCACCAGCAACTGCCACCATGAGTCGCCGACCCACACGAACAGCGCCCATAGACCGACATAAGCGGCCAATACCAGGGTCAGCCGCACGGCATAGTAGACCGGACGCCGGTCCAGCAGCCCGGCGTCCTGGATTTGTCGGGCCAGTTTGGCGAAGTCACTACCACGGGTTTCGAGCGTGCCTGTATCGGCCACCGGTCTCCTCACTTAGAGGTGGAAATTACCCCCACCCGGCGCATTCTCCGCGATAAGGAGAGATCACGGCTAGTGTTCCGCCATCGCGCCTGCTCAGTAGGCTGCCCAGTATGGTCCATGTCAAGCCATGCTCGGCGCGGTGACGGCGGCTGACAGAGACTGTCACGGGGACGAGAGCGCGTATCTCTCCGGGTTCGGGATCGCCGCCCCCCTGACCAGGGCCTCCGCGTAGCGCTCCGCGCCCAGCGCCGCCCGGCACCGCCCGGCCAGGGCGACCACGAACGGGTCGGCCGACTCGGTGATCCCGCGCAGCACCCGGGCCGCCCCCAGCAGCTCGGCGGCCGTCAGGGGGTCGCGGTGCTCGGCCACGCCTTCGAGCACGGTCGCGCGGGCCGTCCTGTCCTCGCAGGTGGCCATGAGCTCCAGCGCCCTGCGCGACGGCTCGGCCGGCTCGGCCACGCGGGCCAGCTCGATGTTCATGAACGCCATGAACTGGGGAGGAGCGTCGATCTCCATGGCCAGGGCGCCGCGCAGCAGCCGGGCGGCCTCGCCCGGATCGCCGGAGCGCCGGGCCAGCTCGGCTCTGGCGTGCGTCACTCGCGCGATGGCCAGCCCGTCCTCGGAGCGCAGCGCCGCCTGCCAGGCCCGCTCCAGGGTGGGGGCGGCGCCCGCGTGGTCGCCGGTACGCATCATGAGCTGGCTGAGCCGCAGCAGGAACATCATCGGCCCGAGCGGCGCCCCCAGCCCGGCCAGCTCCGTCGCGATCGACTCCGGCTCCTTGGCCAGGGCCAGCGCGCGGGCGAAGTCGCCACGATTCTCGGCGGCCAGCGACAGCCAGAAGTAGGCGGTCCACTGCCCCCAGCGGTCGCCGGTCCGGCGCAGTCCGTCGAGCGCCGGCTCCAGCAGGGACTCGGCGCCGTCGACCGTCCCGTACTCGAACCGGACGATGCCCGCCACCAGCAGCGCCGTCGACCTGGTCCACGCGTCGGGATGATCACGAAGCCGCCGGGCGGCCGCCTCCGTGAGTGCCACCACGTCGCGCGGCGGACTCATGGTGTTGCCCATCGCCCACGAGTGCAGCGCCGCCGGATGGTCGGACTCCAGGACCGCCCGGGTCGGCTCGGCGCCCGTGGCGGCCATCATGCACAGCCCGTGGGCCAGCTCCCGCCCCTCGGGCGGGACCTCACCGACCCTGCGCAGTACGGCGGCGGCGTTCGTGGTGACCTCGTGCCGCCGCCCGCGCATGATCCACGGCCACAGCCTGGGCAGGATGACCCGGAGCGGGTCGTCGGAGTGCCGGAGTGCCGCGTCCAGATTGCCCTGCTCGGCGT
The DNA here is from genome assembly GCF_040654555.1 of Nonomuraea sp. NPDC050680. Classification (NCBI taxonomy): domain Bacteria; kingdom Bacillati; phylum Actinomycetota; class Actinomycetes; order Streptosporangiales; family Streptosporangiaceae; genus Nonomuraea; species Nonomuraea sp. NPDC050680. The sequence continues at coordinate 101,136 of NZ_JBFAIF010000012.1, forward strand.
CGAGCACGGCCAGCCACCTGACCTGCTCACCCGTCCGCAGATGCGGCTCGGCGGCCTCGGCCAGCTCGGCGTAGTAGCGGGCGTGCGCCTGTCTGAGCTCAGAGAGGTCGCCCGAGACGGCCTCCATGACGTACTGCCTGATCGTCTCCAGCATGGTGTAGCGGTCGCCGGCGAGCGCGATCAGCGACTTGTCGACCAGCGAGGACAGCAGGTCGAGGTCGCCACCGCAGACGCGGCCGATCGCCTCGGCCGTCGCCCCGCCGGAGAACACCGACAGCCCGCGCAGCAGCTCCCGCTCCTCCCGCGACAGCAGGTTCCAGCTCCAGCCGCAGCTCCTCCAGCCGGGCGGCCGGGGCCAGCGCGAAGGGCAGGTCGATGCCGCCCAGCGCCGGGCCGCGCCAGAGCGCCAGCGCCGCGTGCGCGTCGCCCGCGCGAGCCAGCCGCTCGAACGCCCACGCGTCCACCTCATCGGCCGGTACGTCGAGCAGGTAGCCGCTCGGATGGGAGGAGATCAGCCCGGGAGCCTGCCTGCGCGCCCTGGACACCAGCGACTGCAGCGCGGCCATCGGATGCTCGGGCGGCTCACCCGGCCACAGGTCGTCGATCAGCCGGCCGTTCGTCACCACCCGGCCGGGATCGAGCGCCAGGCGAATCAGCAGCGCCCGCACCCGCGCACCGCCGACCGCGGCCCCCGCGATCTGGAGCGGCCCCAGGATCCCGATCCGCATCCACCCTCCAACAGCGGCCACTGGCCCGTCCTCGGAAGGGTCAGCTCTCGCCGGCTTCCCGCGCCACACGCTCCAGCCGGTCGCGATGGCCCTCCCACGACGCCTGGCCGGGTGGCGCCATGTTGTCGGTGCCCTTCCGCAGCCCGGCTGCCCCGTCGATGAGCTCCCGGACGATGTCGGCGTGCCCGGCGTGTCGATTGATCTCGGCGAGCACGTGTACCAGAACGCGATGCAGTGTCACCTGCCTGCGGTCGTCCGGCCACCACGGCACCTGGCCGATCGCGTCCAGCGCCAGGTCTGCGATCGTGGCGTCCGCGTGCGCCCACACCCGGTGGTACAGGGCGACGATGTCTTCGCGCGGCTCGTCCGCGGTCGCCCACATGTCCGCGTTGGGCTCGGCGCCGTCCTCGATCCAGGCTAGTGGCTCGGGGAAGGGCCGTCCGAAGGTCTCGCCGAAGTACCCGGCCTCGACGCCGGCCAAGTGCTTGATCAGTCCGAGCAGGTTCGTCCCGGTAGGTGTCAGGGGGCGGCGGATGTCGTACTCCGAGAGCCCGTCGAGCTTCCACAGGAGGGCTTCGCGGCCCGCTTGCAGGTAACGGTGAAGTTCCGACTTCGGTTCTGATCCAACCATGCCGGACATCCTGCCATCCGGCGCTGATGATCCGCCAAGCTCGCGCCGGAAGCCGATTGGGCACCGTGGGCCCGGCAGTCACCGGACCCTGGTAGAAGGTCGTGCTCAACGCCACAGGTGCAGGCGCGGCTCAGCTCTTGGGGCTGGCGCTCTGGACGACCTCGAACGACCAGAGCTGCGATCCGGACGCGGCGGGCCCCTGGCCGTGGCCATGCCCCTGGGCGGCCCCGGCTTGCGCGTGCCCGCGCTGGAAGGCCTGACCCTGCTGCCACGTCTGGAAGTCGTCCTCGCTGCGCCAGCGGGTGTAGACCAGGTACTGGTCGGTGCCCTCGACCGGCCTGAGCAGCTCGAACCACTCGAACCCGTCGGCCGACTCCACCATGCCCGCCCGGTTGGAGAAGCGTCGCTCCAGCTCCTCCCGCATCTCCGCCGGCACGGTCAGGACGTTGATCTTCACGACTGACAACGGAACCCCTCTCCTCCCCACCAACGCTAGCGTCAGCGTGCCACGCCTCGCGATCTGGGTGCGCGACGCTGGTCGCGCACCGCGCGGAGGGCGCGCCGCACCTCACCCCGCTTCAGCAGCTTCGACAGCGCCAGCTCCTCGGTGGTCGACCCGGGCGGCGGTGGGGTGACCGAGTGGACCTGGGAACACGGCGAGCTGGTCGACGCGATGCGGACCGGCGGCGCGACCGAGGAGGAGATCCGCGAAATGGTGATCGGGTCGCGCGTGGACGAGGCCATGCCGGACGACGGCGAGTGGAGGCTGTACCGCCTGAAGTAGTGGGGTGCAGACCAAGTACCGGTGAAAGGGGCAGTCCCCTGGTCGGCCAAAACTCCCAGAGCTGCAACGAGCCGCCACTCAACCTGTGGCTGGCTGCGCCCGCCCCCGTTGCCGAAGCGCCTTCCGTTCCGTCGCAAAGGGGGGTGGCGCGTCGAAGGATGATCGTTACCATCGGTAGGGGCAGAGTAACGTCCAGCCGAGGCGGTGCTGTCAGACTCTCCAGCCCTCAAAGCATGAGGATCCGTACTCGCACGTAATGGAAAGGAAGACCGTGGGCGAAGACTATGCATCCGTTGCCGAACAGTTCGTCGAGTCCTATCACGCAGCGGCCAAAGCGGCCTTTTGCTCAAGAAGCGATCGCTCCCAGGCGTCATCAATTGTTGGGCCCCTGTACCGAGAGAACTCGGTTCTGGTCAAGCTGCGTGGCGATAGCGGTGATGAGATCGATGGCATTCCCCCCGCAGTAGGCCCGGCAGCCATCGTAAAGATGCTGGGCGATAACGTTTACCCGTACGACGAGATGGAGCAGGAGCTCTGCGTCAACCATGCGGTGCCCCAGGCAGACGGCACCATAATCGTCATGGTGACCGGGCAAACGACGTGCTACCTTTTCATTGCCCCTGCCATCTTCGCTGAGTTATTCGTGCTCAAGCAGGATAGCGGCTCTTACTACATCGCCCATCAGGTCTGCAGCGACGTTCCTTACGACGAGTCTGTGTTCGACGCTATAAGGAAAAACAGGGGCTGAGGCCAGATCCGCTCGTCGTTCGGGCTGAGAACGTCTACCCAGTCCTGCATGGGCGTCTTCGTCCCGTCGCGCTCGCGGTGCTGGCGGACGGTCACGTAGACCTTCCCGCACAGCGCGGCCACGCGCTGCAGCAGCTCAGGCTCACTAGAGCCGCCCATGATGACCTTGGCCGGAGGCCCACGCGGCGACCGGGATGGGCAAGGTACGGCGTTGGACTATGAGAACACCTTCGCCTTGAGCGACGGGAAGCGCTGGACCGTACGCAGGAACGTCTTGAAGCCCATCCTGGCGGCCCGGCTCTCGCCGATGAACTGCTCGGCCGCGCGGAGCGAGTCCCGCACGGCCGCGAAGCCGTACTCGCGCATCCGCTCCTCGTAGTCCGCGATGGCCTCGACCGTGTCGCGCCCGCCGGTCAGCGCCAGGCAGAGCAGGCGGGCGTCGCGCAGCGCGGTGTTGGCGCCGATGCCGCGCATCGGCGTCATGCTGTGGATGGCGTCGCCGAGCAGCGTGATGTTGGTGGTCGGCCACGGCTCGATCGGGATCGAGGTACGGATCGGCAGCAGCGAGACCGTGTCGGGGTCCGACAGGTCGATCAGCTTGTGGAGATCGGGGTGCCAGGACTCGATCATCCCCGCCACCGTCTGCTTGAGCCGCGCGCCCGTCATGTCGGCGACATCGGTGGGGAAGCGGTTCTTGGTGGCGCCCACGGCCCAGAGGATGTAGCTGCCGGCGTTGTCCATCAGCGCCCCCTGCTGCTCGGTCGCCCCGATGGCGCCGACCGGCGCGGTGTCGCTCAGGTCGTGCGGGGCGCAGAACAGGCCGAGGCCCTTGGGCGGAACGATGGTGTTCGGGCCCTCGACGAGCCGCCGCGAGATGAGCGCCCTGGTCTCGCCGGTGAGCGGGAACTTGCCCGCCACCGTGGTGATCCCGGTCTCGACGCGCTCGGCGTGCGGCAGATACTGCTTGCGTACCCGCGAGTTCCCGCCGTCGGCGGCGACCACGACGTCGGCCGTGTCGCTGGAGCCGTCGGCGAAGAACAGCTCGATCCGCCCGTCGGGCAGCCGCTCGTAGCGCTCGTACGTCTTGCCGAACCGCACCACCTCCTCCAGCCCGGTCAGCAGCACCTGCCTGAGCGTGATGCGGCTCACGGAGTGGTGGTCGTCGGCTGGGTCGGCCGCGGGCGGGGTCTCGATCAGCGCGAGCGTACTGAGCCGCTCGGTGAGGAAGCCGAAGTCCTGGCCGCCCTGCCCGGTCGTGGCGAGGAACGCCTGCCAGAGCGGCGACGGCAGGCAGTCGTGGAGGGCGCGGGCGCCGTTGGGGTCGATGTGCACCCGGTAGCCCTGCACCCGGTCGGCCGGGGCGCGGTCCCGCTCGTAGACGGTGACGTGCTTGCCGGCCTTGCGGAGTCCCTGGGCGAGGCAGAGGCCGCCGACCCCGCCGCCGATGATCGCGATGTGCTCTGTCATGTCCATGACTATCAACCGTATGGATGATTCTGTCAACCATCCGGATGGATGATAGTGTTACGGGCATGAGACGAGCGCCGGAGGAGAAGCAGCGCGACCCGGAGCGCACCAAGGCCCGCATCCTGCAGGCGGCGCTGGAGGAGTTCGCGGCCAAGGGGTTCGCCGGAGCGCGGGTCGGCGAGATCGCGGCCAGGGCCGGGGTCAACAAGCAGCTGATCTCTTACTATTTCGGCGGCAAGGAGGGGCTCTTCCGCGCGCTGAACACCCGCTGGCAGAGCGAGGAGAGCGTGTTCGCCGATCGCGGGTTGTCGCTGGGCCGGCTCGTCGCGGGCTACGCGCGCGCCAACTCCAGCCGCCGCGACTTCGGCAAGTTGATGGTCTGGCAGGGGCTCACCGACGACGCCCCGCCCGATCCCGCCTTCGCCGACGAGGTGCGCCGCGACCTGGAGCACCTGCGCGCCCGCCAGGAGGCGGGGGAGTTCCCCGCAGACCTGGACCCGGCCGCGGTGCTGGTGGCGCTGTTCGGGATGGCGGCGGCGGGCATCGTCTTCCCGCACCTCATCCGGGCCGCCTGTGGGCTCGACCCGGGCTCACCCGCGTTCGGCGACTACTACGCCGAGCAGCTGGAGCGGCTCGCCGACCACCTGCGCGACTAAAGCTCGACTACGAGGTCAAGGGCAGCGGACGATCATCCCCGCGTACGAGAGATTCCCGCCGAACCCGAACAGCAGCATCGGCGCCCCCTGCCGCACCTCACCCCGCTCCAGCAGCTTCGACAGCGCCAGCGGGACGCTCGCGGCCGAGGTGTTGCCCGATTCGACCACGTCACGGGCCACGATCGCGTTGACCGCGCCGAGCTTCTGCGCGATCGGCTCGATGATCCGCAGGTTCGCCTGGTGCAGCACCACGGCCGCCAGCTCCTCCGGCTTGACGCCGCCACGCTCGCACGCCCGCCGAGCGATCTCCGGCAGCCGCGTGGTGGCCCAGCGGTAGACGGTCTGGCCGTCCTGGGCGAAGCGGGTGGGCGTGCCGCCGATCCGTACCGCGCTGCCCAGCTCGGGGGCCGAGCCCCAGACGACGGGCCCGATCTCCGGCTCCGCCGCCGCGCTGAGCACCGCCGCCCCCGCGCCGTCGCCGGTCAGCACGCATGTCGTACGGTCGGTCCAGTCGGTCACGGCCGTCATCTTGTCCACCCCCACGACCAGCGCGTGCGTGGCGGCCCCCGCCTTGATCGTGTGGTCGGCCATGGCCAGCGCGTGGGTGAAGCCGGAGCACGAGACGCCCAGGTCCATGACGGCCGCGTCCGGCACGCCGAGTTTGGCCGCGACGCGGGAGGCGATGTTCGGCGCCCGCTCGGTCTGGGTGCAGGTGGCCACGAGGACCAGGTCGATGTCGGCGGCGTCCAGCCCGCTGCCCGCCAGCGCCTTGGCCGCCGCGTGCCCGGCCAGCTCCGTCACGCCCTCCTCCGCCCCGGCCACGTGCCTGGTACGGATCCCGACCCGCTTGGTGATCCACTCGTCGGAGGTGTCGACCATGGTGGCGAGGTCGTCGTTGGTCAGTACCTTGGCGGGCTGGTAATGGCCGGTGGCGACGAGGCGTGATCCATTCATGGGCGGGACTATAGCAACCGACCGTTCGGATGCTAAACCGCTCCGGACGCTAAACTGCCTGGATGAGTCCACGGAGATCCGTGGCGGAGGCCCTCGGCACGCGCTCCGCCATCCTCGACCGCTCGGTCGCCATCGCCTCCCTCGAAGGGCTGGAAGGGCTGACCATCGGCCGCCTCGCGACCGAGCTCGGCATGAGCAAGTCCGGCGTGCTCGGTCATTTCGGCTCGAAAGAGGCACTGCAGCTGGCAGTGCTGGAACGGGCCGGCGAGGTCTTCCGCGCCGAGGTCTGGGAGCCGGTCATCCGGATCGAGCCGGGACTACGCCGGCTGCGGGCACTCTGCGAGGAGTGGATCTCCTACCTGGAGCGCGGCGTCTTCCCCGGGGGCTGCTTCTTCGTCGCCGCGGCCCACGAGTTCGACGGGCGCGTGGGGGCGGTGCGTGACGCGGTGGCGGCCCGGTTCGACGCCTGGCGGGCGCGGCTGCTCAAGGAGACGCGGCGGGCCGTGGCCGCCGGGGACCTGCCGGGCGGCACCGAGGCCGATCAGCTGGTGTTCGAGCTGCACGGCCTGGTCATGTCGCTGAACCACACGTTGCAGCTGCACGGCGACCGGCAGGCCATCGTCTGGGCGCGCCGGGCCGTACGGACTCGTCTGGGCACCCCTTAGGACGCCGCATCCTCGTCAGGGCACGTCTTAGGACGCCGTGTCCTCGTCAGGGTCAGGGCATGCCTTGGGACGCCGCGTCGAAGTCGGCGTTGACGGCGGCGTCGGCGTCCGGTCAGCTCGCGGAGAGCTCCTCGAAGAGCATCAGCGCCGCCTGGCGTACGTCCTGCGGTGCGAGGCCATCAAGCGTCTCCCTGGCCTGGACGACGTCGCGGGTGGTGGCCAGCGTGATGGCCACGGACGCGGCCGCTGCGCGGTCCAGCGAGCCCGCCGGCGCGGCGTCGGCCAGCTGCTGGGCGCTCGCGGCAAGGTCGAGGTTGTCTCTCAACGGGCCTCCTCGGGTGATTGCGGGTTGGCCCATTGCATCACTTGGCAGGGTGATTCATCCACTCTTCTTGGGGCCGTTCCCGTTTCGTCGGTCGAGAGGTCGTGCATACGTCCCCGCTTACCCCGTCTGACCACACGTTACGCACCCGGTACTGCCAGGCCCGATTCGTAGGCGGTGATCACCGCCTGCACCCTGTCGCGCAAACCGAGCTTGGCGAGCAGATTGCTGACGTGCGTTTTCACGGTGTGCTCGCTGACCACCATGGCCTGGGCGATCTCCGCGTTCGACAGTCCGCGCGCGATGAGCTGCAGCGTCTCGCGCTCTCTCGCGGTCAGTACGGCCAGCGCGGCGCCGGGCCTGGCGGCCGGCCGGGAGGTGAATTCGGAGATCAGCCTCCTGGTCACCGTCGGCGCCAGCAGCGACTCACCCTCCGCGACCACCCGTACGGCGTTGACCAGGTCGTCCCGCCGCACATCCTTCAGCAGGAACCCGCTGGCACCCGCCCGCAGCGCGTCGTAGACATAGTCGTCGTGGTCGAACGTGGTGAGCATGAGCACCCGGCAGCCGGTCTCCGCGCACACGATCTTGGCCGCCTCGATGCCGTCCATCCTGGGCATGCGGATGTCGAGCAGGAGCACGTCCGCGCCGTGTTCGCGGACCGCGGCGACGGCCTGGAGCCCGTCGCCCGCCTCGGCCACCACGTCGATGTCCGGCTGCGCGTCCAGGATCATCGCGAACCCGCCGCGGACCAGCTCCTGATCGTCGGCGACCACGACCCGGATGCTCGGGACCGCGTCCTGCCCGGTCATGCCTGGGCCAGCGGGAGCCGTACCGACACATGGAAGCCCGGCCCGTCGGTGCGGGGACGGGCCGCGGCGGTGCCACCGCAGGCGGCGGCGCGCTCGCGGATGCCGATCAGCCCGTGCCCACCCGAAGGCAGCCCACGCCCGCCTGAAGAGTGCCCGTCGATCGCGTGGCCCCGGCCGTCGTCGGTGATGTCGAGCATCAGGGTGTCGTCCTCCCAGGTGAGCCGGATGTCCGCGTGGTTCGCGCCGGCGTGCTTGACGATGTTGGTGAGTGCTTCCTGCGTGACCCGGTACGCGGCGACGGCGCAGTCGGGCGAGACGGGCCGCGGCGTACCGGTCGAGGCGAACGCCACCCGCAGCCCCGTATGGCAGACCTGGTCCGCCAGGGCGGGCAGGTCGTCGATGGTGGGCTGCGGCGCGCGCGGCGCCTCCTCGTCCTTCAGCACGCCCAGCATCCGGCGCAACTGCATCATCGCGTCCCGTCCCGCCGCGGCGATCGCGTCGAAGGCGGCCTCCGCCCGCGCCGGGTCGCTCCTGACCACCACGGGCCCCGCCTCGGCCTGGACGACCATGAGACTGACCGCGTGGGCGAGGATGTCGTGCATGTCGCGGGCGATCCTGGCGCGCTCGTGCTCGGCCGCGCGTTCCGCTTCCACCTGTCGCTCCCTTTCCAGCCGTTCGGCCCGTTCCTCCAGCGCGACGGCGTGGGCGCGGGCGGTGGCGGTGGCCCTGCCGATGGCGTACGCGGCGACGAACAGCACCGTCCCGCGCAGCGCTGTCTCCGACGAGCCGACCAGGAGCAGGCCACCGGTGAGGGTCATGGCGAACACGATGATCCGCTGCCAGGTGCCGGAGTAGGCGGCGACCGTGTAGAGCGCGACCAGCCCGCCGTACCAGATGGGCTGGCGCGCGACGTTGTCGGCGAGGTCGTAGAGGGCACCCGTGAACAGGCAGACGATCAGTACGGTGATCGGCGCCCGCCGCCGCCAGACCAGGGGCAACGATGCGACGACCACCACCACGTACCCCCACCAGTCCCAGGGCTCGCCGGTCCGCTCATTGCTGGATAGCAGGGGCCAGAGCTGGGCGATCAGGATCACCGCGGTGAGCGCGGCGTCCACCCAGAGGGGAGGGAGCGCCGCGATCCTTCGACGCACGATGTCGATAAGCGACAAGTCGGACACAGCGCCTCATCTTTCCGTATACCGGCTCTCACGCATGCACGGGAGCGTGCCTCGCCGTCGTCGTGGGGCGGCCCATCAGGGGCAGGAAGGAGACCAGCAGCAGGATCGCGCCCACCGGGATGAGGTCCAGGTTGACCGCCGACAGCACGATCTCGGCCAGCACAGCGACCGGCACCCAGACCTTGACCAGCCGGTTCCCGGCGAGCAGGGCGGCGAAGGCGAGCTGGGCCACGTAGAACAGGATCGGGCCCGCGCCGTAGACGGCCAGGGACACGCCCGGCACCGCCTTCACCTGCTCGAACATCGGGCCCATCGCGTCATGGTCGGCCGCCAGGAAGCCGACGATGATGTCGATCGCGAACTGGGCCGCCGCGCACCCGATCCCGACGACGCCCGCGACCAGGGCCGTGGTGGCGAGGGCGGACCGCCCCAGCATCCGCCTCATTTCCCAAAATATCGGGATAAACAGTGTCAAAGCACCGAGAAAGGCCAGGTGTCCGGCTGTCCAGGCCAAGCCGGGGCCTCGGACGCCGTCGAGACCGTCGACGATTCTGAGCAGACCGTAGGTCAGGACGAGCAAGGGAGCGGCGATGAGCGCGGTGCGATTCTGCACGACTGGTTCTCCTTCAAGCTGCGGATATGCAGCCCATCCTCGGAGTTCGCCGCTCAAAAGGGATCGCCTCGACGGGCGATCCTCGGTCTCCCTCTCAAGAGCGAGTCCGGTCGCCCGCGAGGGCGATCAGCCGACAAGCACGGAGTGCTTGACAATTCTAATTGTCGGTGGAAGGGTCGGTCTCACCGCAAGGGACATCCACCGAGGAGACGGTCATGCCGCACGAGTTCGAGGTACGTCACGACATCGAGCTGGAAGCCTCACCCGAGGAGGTCTGGCAGGCGATCGCCGAAGGACCGGGCATCGACTCCTGGTTCATGGGCCACACCGAGCTGGAGCCCCGCGAGGGCGGCAGGGGCACGCAGACCTTCGGCGGCGACTTCAGCATGGGCTCGACGGTCACCGCGTGGGAGCCCGGCAAACGGCTGGCCTACCGCGGCGACGAGAACCCCGAAGACGGCACGTTCATGGCGTTCGAATACCTCATCGAAGGCCGCGAGAGCGGCAGCACCGTGCTCCGCTTCGTGCACAACGGCTTCCTCGGCGACGACTGGGAGTCCGAGTACGACGCGCTGAAGATCGGCGACCTCCAATACCTGCGCAAGCTGGCCGCCTACCTCAAGCACTTCCGCGGCCGGATCTCGACGCACAACCTGATGCTCTGGGGCCCGCAGGCGTCGCACGACCAGGCGTGGGCCGCCTTCCAGAGCGTGCTCGGCCTGACCGGCGGCATCGCTGCGGGCGACCGGGTCACGATCGCGCCCGACGGGGTCGCGCCGCAGGAGGGTGTCGTGGAGTGGGTCACGGATCCGGGCACGTTCGTCGGCGTACGTACCGACGACGGGCTCTACATGCTCATCCACGGGCAGGGCACGGTCGTGGTCGAGCACCACGCCTACGCCGACATCGACGGGCAGGCGCTGGAGCGGTCCTGGCAGGGCTGGCTGGAGAAGGCCTTCGCATAGAAGGCCTCCGCTCAGGCGTGGTGACCGATGTCGGCGGCTGGTAGGCCGACATCAGTGTCCGGGGCATCGTTGGGCCTGGCCGGCGCTTCGCGAGACCAGGCCGCCGGGTCGATGAGGCGCCGGCGCTAACGGTCGGCCGGGCGGTCGCGGGAGTTGTTGATGCGTAGCGCCTCGGCGAGCTGGTCTTCCAAGATGATGATCCGGCAAGCGGCTTCCAGGGCGGTGCCCTGGTCGACCAGCTCGCGGGCCCTGGCCGCCAAGCGCAGCTGGTAGCGGGAGTAGCGGCGGTGGCCGCCGTTGGAGCGTTGCGGCTCGATCAGTTTGGCGGCGCCCAGGCTGCGCAGGAAAGCCGCGCTGACGCCCAGGATCTCCGCGGCCCGGCCCATGCTGTAGGCGGGGTAGTCATCATCGTCGAGTTTGGCTTCAGCGCCGGCATCCACCGCCGCATCGGAGCGTGACAGGATGCGGGACTCGGCTTTGTCGCCGTATGCGGCGCTTGATGCGAGTGTGGAAGTAGCGGCCGTGGCCCGGGGCTGGGGCTTGCTATCGGGCCCAGTGGCCAACGCTGTCGATGTTTGATCCATGTAACCTCCTGAACGCGGACAAGGGCCCCGGCGCCATGATGCGCCGGGGCCCGCAACTAGGTTGTTCAACACCATCTACCGGCCAAGAGGCCGAATTGCCGTTTCCGCAACAGCCGCCCGCTGAGGGCGGGGATGCGGGGATCGCGTAAGCGTGACCGTAGACCACCTTCCCGTCTGTGGAGCTGCGGTACCCGTGCGGCGAAAACACACCGGCGACGGGCGATCCTGATGGCGTTCAACACTCCCTTCGCTATCTGTGAACCTTCTACAACCCATGTCATGAGACGACCTCGAAGGCCGCTCTGGCAGCGCGTCCACGCGTCAGGCCCCTTGCGACTGCTCGGCCTTTCACGTCCGACCTTCTGCCGGTTACTGCTGACTTGCAACTGCGGTAGTGCTGCGGCCCGTATGGCCGTTCTGGCAGCGCGTCCACGCGTCAGGCCCCTTGCGACTGCTCGGCCCTTCACGTCCGACCTTCTGCCGGTTACTGCTGATTTCCAACTGCGGTTGTGCTGCGGCCCGTATGGCCGTTCTGGCAGCGCGTCCACGCGTCAGGCCCCTTGCGACTGCTCGGCCCTTCACGTCCGACCTTCTGCCGGTCACTCC
>NZ_JBFAIF010000012.1:112946-263168 GCF_040654555.1 Nonomuraea sp. NPDC050680
TTGTGCTGCGGCCCGTATGGCCGTTCTGGCAGCGCGTCCACGCGTCAGGCCCCTTGCGACTGCTCGGCCCTTCACGTCCGACCTTCTGCCGGTCACTCCTGCTATCCACGCTCGTCCGGGCGGCTCGTCGTGACGCTGGGTATCTCGTGCGCCGCCCTCGTGGATCCGTTCCTTGCGATGAGAGAAACACTAGCCACAACAGCAACGAATGTCTACCGCCGCCACAACAGATTTTCGATTCCTGGCGCAGCAGTCTCGCCGGATGGCCTCTGGCAAGGCGTTCGAGCTCAGGAAGCCGCTTCGATGACGCCGTGGACGGCACGGGAGACGCGCTCGGCGGCCGTGTCGGGATCGGGCCGTCCGGCCTCCAGCCACGCGATGACCCCTTCGACGGCCACCGCGAACACCAGCCGCGCCGCCCAGTCCGCCCACTTCGGGTCGGCGATCCTGGCGGCCAGATGCCGGCGGGCGATCCGGACGGACTCGCGGGTGAAGTCGTCGATGAGGTCGCGGAACTCCGGCTCGCGGGCCGCATACCGAAACAGCAGCCGAAACCCGTCGGGATCCGCGTCGGCCGCCCGCATGAGCGCCGGGATCGTCCGGTCGCTGAAGCCCGATTCCCCCACGCGCTCGCCGAGCCGCGAGCCCGCCCGGTCGAGCACCGCCCGGTAGAGATCGGTCTTCGACTCGAAGTGCCGGTAGAGGATCACCCGGCTGACGCCGGCCTCGGCGGCCACATCGTCGAGGCCGGTGGCCGTGTAGCCGCCGACCGCGAAGGCGCGCGTCGCGGCGTCGAGGATCTGCTCCCGGCGCTCGGCCCGGGGCATTCGCCGGACGGTTTCCATGCGCGCTCCTCTTGTTTACTTTCAAGTCTACAAATACCGTTGTACACATGCCAGTAAACAAGCTTCCCTTCGACCAGCCCGAGCTCCTCCGCCCGGCTCCGCTGCTGCGCGCGCTCCAGGCCGAGGGGCCGGTGCATCGCGTCAAGACGAGCACGGGCGACGACGCCTGGCTGGTGACCGGCTACGAGGAGGTGCGCCGCCTGCTCGACGACGACCGGCTCGGCCGCTCGCACCCCGATCCCGAGAACGCCGCGCGCATCGGCGAGTCCGCGCTGTTCGGTGGCCCGATGGGCGACTTCGACACCGAGCACGAGGACCACGCCAGGATGCGGACGGTGTTCCAGCCGCACTTCTCGCCGAAGCGCATGCGGGCCTTCCGTCCGCGCGTGGAAGAGCTGACCGATCAGCTGCTCGACGAGCTGGAGCGGCAGGGCTCACCGGCCGATCTCCACCAGGCGCTGGCGCTGCCGCTGCCGATCCTGGTCATCTGCGAGCTGCTCGGCGTTCCGTACGAGGATCGGGAGCAGTTCCGCGCCTGGTCGGAGGCGGCGGGCAACACCGCCGACCACGCCCGCTCGATGCGGGGCCTGATCGACCTGTACGAGTACGGCAAGAGCCTCGTCGAGCGCAAGCGGCGCACACCGGGCGACGACGTGATCTCTCGCATGGTCGCGCTGCCCGACACGAACGACGACGAGATCGCCCGGCGAGCCATGAACCTGCTGTTCGCCGGACACGAGACCACGGTCGTGCAGATCGGCATGGGCGCGCTGTACCTGCTGGCGAACTCGGCGCAGTGGGAGGCTCTGCTGGCCGAGCCCGAGCTGCTCACCGGGGCGATCGAGGAGATCCTCCGGGTGCCCATGGTGAACGCCAGCGGCGGCATCCCCCGATACGCCCGCGTCGATCTGGAGATCGGCGAGGTCACGGTCCGGGCGGGGGAGCTGGTCCTGCTGCACATCGGCATGGCCAACCACGACGAGAACATGTTCGCGGACCCGGAGCGGTTCGACATCACCAGGGAGGCGATGGCGCACGTCTCGTTCGGCTACGGCGCCCGCTACTGCATCGGGGCGCCGCTCGCCCGGATCGAGCTGCAGGCGGTGTTCGCCCGGCTCATCCCGCGTTTTCCGGGCATGCGGCTGGCAGTGCCGGTCGAGGAACTGCGGGTGCGCGCCGACTCACTGACGTCGGGCCTGGTGTCACTGCCGGTGAAGTGGTGAGGAGGTCTTAGGCGGAAGGAATGCGTTCGAGCAGGCTCTGCATGTCGTCGGCGTGCTCCTCCTCCTTCGCCAGGAGCTCCTCGAACACCCGGCGGGTGGTGATGTCCTTGTCGCCCAGCCACTGGATGATCTCGGTATAGCTGGCCACCGCGATCCGCTCCGCGACCAGGTCTTCCTTGATCATATCGATCAGCCCGCGGCTCTCGTCGTACTGGGAGTGGGCGCGGGAGCTGAGCGTGTCGGGGTTGAAGTCGGGCGCGCCGCCGAGCTGTACGATCCTGGCCGCCAGTTTGTCGGCGTGCTCCTGCTCCTCGCCCGCGTGCTCCAGGAACTCCTGCGCCACCGACTCCGACTGCAGCCCGGACGCGGTGTAGTGGTGCCGCTTGTAGCGGAGCACGCACACCAGCTCGGTGGCCAGGGCCTCGTTGCAGATCTGGATCACGCGCTCCAGGTCGGCGCCGTAGGCGTCGGTGATCGGGCCCTTGCCGATCTCGGCGCGGGCGCGCTCGCGAATGGTCTTGATGTCGGTCAGGAACTCTGCCATGGCGCCCATATGCCCACTCGTCTGGCAAAGACGCCCCTTCACCCGCAAAAGTGCGGTCAGCCCTCGCCGTTGGCGAGCCGGGTGACGGTGTCCGCGACGCGCCGTTGCCTGGTCTCGGCCTTCTTGGCGCCCTCGACCTGCAGGACGCAGCGGAGTTTGCGGGAGTACGACAGCCCTTCGAAGAAGCGCTTGGCCTCGGGAGCCTCGTCCAGCGCCGCGGCCAGGTCGGCCGGCACCGTCACTTCCCGGGGCGCGGTGTCGAGCTCCAGCGTGACCTCCACCTCGTCGCCCGCGGCCACCCCCGCGCCCTGGCGGTTCTCGGCGCTGAGCGGCAGCATGTACCGGCCGCCCATGGGGGCGACCGTGCTGCGGTAGCCGTAGCCATTGATCGTGACGCTGACGGCGGGCCGCCTGCTTCCGCCGAGACCCTCGACGACCTCGGCGGGGACCTCGATGCCCGTGGCGGTCTTGCCGCCCAGCAGGACGACGGCGCGGAATCTCATTGGAAGAACCCCTCCAGGACCGGTGCCAGGGCCGGGGCCTGGACGATGTGCGTCTGGCCGTCGAGCGTGTGGTGCTCGGCGTTGGGCAGCACCTCGGCCCAGGCCCGCATGCCGTTGCGCATCCACACCGGGCTCTTGCCGCCGCAGATCACCAGGGTCGGGATCTTGGCCGAGGCCCAGGGGGCGGCGGGGAGCGGCTTGCCGCGCTCGTAGTCGGCCACGAACGAGACGTCACCGGGCAGCGTGTGGACCATGGCCTTGAGGCCGGACCAGGCGGGCATGAAGCGCATCATGGCGACGACCACGCCCGGCAGGTTGACGCCCTTGCGCATGAAGTAGCTGACCGCCTGGCCCCGGCGGCCGGTGGCCACCATCTCTTCGAGCTGCCGCAGGTAGTCGTCCGGGATCGGCGGCCGGGTGTCGTCGACCACGAACGGCGCCTCGTAGACGGCCACTTTCGACACCGGCAGCCCGCTCTCGACGGCCGCCATGGCCAGCGCCGCGCCGGAGGAGATGCCGTACAGGAAGGCGGTGCCGCCCGCCTCCTCCACTAACGCGGCCAGGTCCTCGATCTCGCGCTCGGGGGAGGACGGCGCGGTGTCGCCGCTGTCGCCGCGCCCCCGGCGGTCGTAGGTGTAGACGGTGAAGCTGCGAGCCAGCTCCTTGGCCAGCGCCGGGTTCGGGCCGGCCGCGCGGTGGCAGAGCGCGCCGTCGACGAGGATGACCGCCGGGCCCTGGCCGATGCGGTCGTAGGCGATCTGGGTGCCGTCTTTGGAAGTGACCTTGTCCATGTCCGTCTCCTTGTCAGGTGACTGTAGCCTCTCACCGACAATTATTTTTGTCAAGGTTTGACCTGGGCGTACCTCCGCATGAAGCCAGGGGAGGCGCGCGCCTGGGACCCTCAGTGATCCGTACGGCCGGCTCGTTCGTAAGGTGGCAGCATGAGCATCGCCGATGATCCGGACCGCGCACCCGCCCGCTCTCACCTGTACGCCATGGGAATGTCGGAGGAGGAGATGCGCCGGCCGATGATCGGCATCGCCTCCACCTGGACCGGCACGATGCCCTGCAACCTCACCCAGCGTGAACTGGCCGCCCATGTCGCCACGGGGGTGCGCAGGGCGGGTGGCACGCCGATGGAGTTCAACACGATCGCCGTCTCCGACAACCTCACCATGGGCACGCCGGGCATGCGCGCCTCGCTGGTGAGTCGCGAGATCATCGCTGACTCGATCGAGCTGATGGGCCGGGCACACGGGTTCGACGCGCTGGTGTGCATCGTGGGGTGCGACAAGACCGTACCGGCGGGCATCATGGCGCTGGCCCGCCTGGACGTACCCGCCGTCGTCCTTTACAGCGGCAGCATGATGCCCGGCCGCTGGCGCGACCGGGACGTCACCATCCAGGACATGTGGGAGGCCCTCGGCGAGCGCGCGGTCGGCCGGCTCGACCAGGCCGACGTGGACGACCTGGCCAAGTACGCGTGTCCGGGCCCCGGCACCTGCGCCGCCCAGTACACCGCCAACACGATGGCCTCCGTCGTCGACTTCCTCGGCCTGGCCCCGTTCGGCATCGGCGACATCCCGGCCGTCGCCGAGACGAAGAACGCCGCGGCCGAGCGCGTCGGCGAGATCGTCATGGACGCGCTGGCCCGCGACGCCAGGCCCTCGCGCATCCTCACCGAGGACGCCCTGCACAACGCCATCGTCTCGGTGGCCGCCATGGGCGGCTCGACGAACGCCGTACTGCACCTGCTCGCCATCGCCCGCGAGGCCGGACTGCCGCTGCGCGTCGACGAGATCGGCGCCATCTGCCGCCAGGTCCCCATCATCACCAGGCTCATGCCCAGCGGCCCGCACACCGCCGCCGACCTGTGGCGTGCGGGCGGCACCTCGCTGGTGGCCCGGCGGCTGCTGGAAGCGGGTCTGCTGCGCTCGGACGCCGCCCTGGTCGACGGCCGTACGTACGCCGACGTCGCCGCGGCGGCGGAGGAGGCGCCGGGGCAGCAGGTGGTGACGACCGTCGAGAACCCCGCCAAGGCGCGCGGGGCGCTGGCCGTCCTGCGCGGCTCGCTCGCCCCTGACGGGTGCGTGCTCAAGCTCAGCGGCAAGGCGGATTTCCGGCGTGAGGGCCCGGCCAGGGTGTTCGACGGCGAGGAGGCCTGTTTCTCGGCGATCCAGGAGGGGCGCATCCTGCCGGGCGACGTGATCGTCGTCCGCTACGAGGGCCCGGCCGGGGGACCTGGGATGCGGGAGATGCTGTCGATCACGGGTGCGCTCGTCGGTCAGGGGCTGGGGGATTCGGTGGCACTGGTCACCGATGGGCGGTTCAGCGGGGTCTCGCATGGCATGGTCATCGGGCACGTCGCGCCCGAGGCGTACGTGGGCGGGCCGCTCGCGCTGGTGCGCGACGGCGACGTGATCGTCATCGACAGCGCGGCGGGGACGCTTGATCTGAGCGTGCCGGAGGAGGAGTTGGGGTTGCGGCGGGACGCCTGGGTACGGCCGGAGCGGCCGGTCGAGCGGGGCGTGCTGGCCAAGTACGCGGCGACCGTCAGGTCCGCCTCGGACGGCGCGGTGACCGTCTGACGGGGAGCCTGCTGGGTGGCCAACCTGGGACGCGATGACACGGACATTCTTCGAACCGGACGAGAGCGAGGAGTACGAGGCGGCCTGACCAGCTGACCGCAGAAACCCAGCAGTTTTGAGGTGGCGAGGAACGCCGCGCTATAGCCCCTGCCGTCGCTGGACGTTCGCTGTCAGCTTTGCCAGCAGATCGACGAGCGTGTCCCGTTCTTCTTTGGGCAGGTCCGCGACCAGGCTGGCCTCGCGGCTGAGCACCGAGTCGACCGATCGCTCGATGAGCATGTGTCCTTCGTCTGTCAGCGACACATTGACGCTTTTACGGCCGGTGATTCCCGGCGCTCGCCGTACCAGACCGTCACGTTCGGCGCGGGCGACGCGCTGAGAGATCGCACCGGCCGTCACCAGGGTGCGGCTGGCCAGCTCGCGAGTGGACAGTGTGTACGGTGGGCCGGAGCGGCGGATCACTGACAGCAGGTCGAGCGTGGCCGCGTCGATGCCGGCTGCGCGCAGGACACGGGCGCGGTCGTCGGCGAACATCTTCGCCAGCCGCCAGATGGGCGTGACGATCTCGATGGAGTCCGTAGGCGTGCCTGGACGCTCGCGCTGCCACGCCGCCGCGATCTCCGCCGGGCTGGGCGCGTCGTCGGTCACTGTCTATCCTCCGCTATGTTTAGGTCTAAACAACATTACTCGCTTAGGAGGGAACATGACCAGGACTGTGCTCGTCACCGGAGGCACCAGCGGCATCGGGCGCGCCGTCGCCGAGCTCTTCGCGGCCGACGGTGCCGAGGTCTACATCACCGGCCGCCGCCCCGACACCGTCGAGCCGGCCGCCAAGGAGCTGGGTGTACACGGCATCGCCTGCGACGCGACCATGCCCGACCAGCTCACCGAACTCGGCGACCGTCTGGACGGCCCGCTCGACGTGCTCGTCAACACCGCCGGGGGCCTGCCGGAGACGCCGCCGGCCGGGACGCCGCCCCTGGCGGCGCTGGCCGCGGAATGGCAGTCAAGCGTGTCGACCAATGTACTCACCGCGGTCCTCACCACCGCCGCGGTTCGCGACAAGCTGACCGCAGGCTCCTCGATTATCAGCATCGGCACAATCGGCGCAGAACGTGGCGGCGGATCCTATGGCGCGGCCAAGGCCGCACTGGCTGCCTGGAACGCCATGCTCGCAGCCGAATTCGGCCCGCGCGACATCACCTGCAATGTCATCTCCTCCGGCTATGTGACCGGCACCAACTTCTTCGGCGGCGGCATGACGGAGGCGCGCCACCAGGCGCTCGTCGATGAGACGCTGCTCAAGCGGCCTGGCACGCCCAGTGACATCGCACAAACCGTCTTCTTCCTTGCCTCGCCCGGTGCCCACCACATCACAGGGCAGACCATCCACGTCAACGGCGGCGCCTTCACGACGCGTTAGAGCAGCGTTGAGGCGCAATACCTGAGTAACGATGGCTTGCCGCAGCGTGAGCTTGAAGGAGCTGCGCATCTGACGAGCCAACTGGCTCGCCGACGACCCGCTGCGCCGCCGCGCACAGCACGACAGCGGCGGCCGCGGTGACACTCGCCGCCAGTCTGCGCGCGCAGGCGTTTCAGCGCCTTGGACGTCTGACTCTTGACCGTGCCGACGGGGCAGCCGAGCAAGGAATCAATCGCACGATCGCCAGATTGGCGATGACCCGCCGAATGTAGGGCTTAGGGTCGCCGCCCCGGCACAGCCTGTCCCAGTGCATGCCCGCCCGCTCCAGCGCGGTCTGCGGCAAAATCTTCGGCTTCCCCGAGCGAACCGCAGGTCAGGTAAGCCGTGCGTAACAGGCTTGTACTACGGGCGGCCACGAACTCCGTTTGCCGCGAAGGGGGCTCTACAGAGGCAAAGAGCGGATCGGATCGCGCCCGTCGAAGCCGACCGCTGCGGACGCGACCTAGCGGCGGGACGGCAGACTCGGCGTGACCGTATCCGGTCCCATGTGGTTCCACAGGATCGACAGTGGCGAGAAGAAGATTCGATCCCCTGACGGGAGGTTCGTCGCACCGAGGTGCAGGACATACCCGGCACGGAACCTGTCGCCGAGCTTGTCTCGCAGCCAGCGCAGGTGCTTGGCGTCCTCGCTCTTTGGCGTGGCCGACGCCTTGACCTCGATGCCGACCACAGTGCCGTCACGGCGTTCGAGGATGAAGTCGATTTCGCGCTGCTCCCTGTCCCGATAGTGTCGTACGGTGACATGTCGGCGAGCGAAGGTCGACAACTTGAGAAGCTCTGCGAAAACGAAAGTCTCCAGTAGTCCGCCGAGGGCGGGATGACCAGGGGCAAGGAGCGACTCCGCATCCACGTCCATGAGATGGGCAGCCAATCCGCTGTCGGTCACATAGGTCTTGGGCGCGTGGGTCACCCGTGAGCTGAGGTTGTTGGACCATGCGGGCGCCGTCGCGACCAGGAACACGGTTTCCAGGTAGGCCAGATATGTACGCACGGTTGCGACGTCCAGCCCCAGACCTTGGGCGATATGGGCGAGGACAACCTGGCCGCCGGCTCGGGCCGCGACCAGAGCGATCAGATCGGGGATCGCCTGGGCCTTGTTGACATGGGCGAACTCGCGGATGTCGCGCGAGATCACGGTGTCCAGGTAGCCGCGGAACCACGCCCGAATCGCCACCGGCGAGTTCAGGCGCAGGACTTCCGGATAGCTGCCCTGGCTGATGAGGTGGATGTAGTCCTCACGCGTCCATGCCGACTGGCGACCGGTGAAGGCCCCTGGGTCGATGAACGCCTGCCGGTCGGGGCCGTCTGCGTACGAAGGTGCGCGGATCGTCCTTGGCGATGGCGAGCTCTGAGGGATCGTCGAGGGTGGTGAACGTGGCTTCGCCGAACCGTCGGCAGGACTGGAGCAGCGTTGTCTTGCCGGACTGGCGCGGCCCGTTGATGATGACGACCCTGAGCTCTGCGAGAAGCTCCTTGAGAGAGTCGGCCGCGAGCCGAGGAAGAAGATCCATACTGCCCCCACCTGCAAATAGACTGCGAAGCAGAGCCGGTTTCCCTGTTTCGCGGGCCGAGTTTTCCCTGTTTCGCGGACTCTATTTTCCCTGTTTCGCGGGCCGCGCGTACGCAGGATCGCCGATCGACGGTTGGGAGATCGATCCTTCGCAAAGGGGCGCGGTGATCGTCCAGCCCTCGCCCGGGACACTCCAATGGAAGAACGACCGGTGCCAGACAGCCCGGCTGGCTAGCCTGGGACGACCATGACACGGACCTTCTTCGAACCCGACGAGACCGACGAGTTCGAGGCGGCCGCGGACTTGCTGACCCGCCGCTGCCTCGCCTGGGCGGACGAACGCGGCCTGGCCGCCGACGAGACGGTGCTGGCGGCGGCCCTGGAATCGCGCCACCGCAGCCGCGACGGCCGCTTGGCCTACTGGGACACCGAACAGGTGCGGCGCTTCCTGCTGGAATGGGTCCCGCACTACGTCGTCGCTCCTCGGGACATACTCGAGGCCGCGCCGGAAAGTCTCCTGACCTTCCTGCGCTACCTCGACGCGTCGGGTCTGCGTGACCCGCGCGGCACCGCGGTGGCGGACCTGTCGTCCGCCGTGACCCAGGCCGAGTACACCGCGGCGCTGGACGATCCCCTCCGCCAGAGCGTCGCGAAGTTCTGGACGCAGGCCGCGCTCGACAGGGGTGTCGATCTCGAGAATCGCCGGGCTGTGGAGAAGTTTCAGCGGGACGTCGACGCCGGGCGGGTGACGTTCGACGCCGAGGTCCTCGACAGGCTGGTGGAGGCCCGGTTCACCCAGCCGGGTCCGGACGAGGAGCGCGCGTTCGCCCAGCCGCCCATCGCCCTCCCGCCCGCGACCGAACTCGCCGAGGCGGCGGCGCGGAGCGAGATCGTACGGCAACTCGCCGCCCTGGCGGACTGGGCCGGCGCGGACGGGCGACCACTCACCGCATCGGGGAATCTCCGGCCCGCCGACGCCCGCGAACTGGTGGTGCTGCTGGAGACCGGCGAGGAGAACCTCCGCTTCCGCAGCGCCGTCGAACTGCCACGGGTGAACCTGCTGCTCACCTGGGCGAAGAAGGCGCGCCTGATCCGTACGAGCAAGGGACGGCTGTACCGGGTGGCCAAGTCCGTGCCGCTCCTGCGCGATCCCGAAGCCCTGTTGAACCGCGCGTTCGAGGTGTTCTTCGAGCTGGGCAGCGTGGTCGGGGCACCCGCCATGTGGGGCAGCTCTTCCTCCATGGTCGTGGATTCCTTCGAGGAACTGCTTCCGGACGTCCTGAACTCGATGTACGGCCTACCCGGTCCCGCCCCCGTGGTCCGCTTTCAAGAGACGGTGTGGCTGGCCTGCCGGCAGTACTACGTGATCGACGCCGGCGGTTTCCAGGAGGAGGTGTGGCGGCGGCAGGTCGATCGGGATCTGGTGGCGGCGTTCGAGGCGTTGTCCGCGCTCGGCGCCGTGGAGCTGAGTCATGGGCCGGCCGACGAGCTGTACTCCAGCGATCTCACCGAGGAAGACCAGCCCCTGGGCCCGGAGGCGGCCGCCCGGTTGCTCGCCCGCCTCGCCGAGCCCGACCTCCTTCTGGCCCGCCTGACGCCGCTGGGCCTGCGGGCCACCCGGGAACGCCTGCTCGCCGACGGCCGCGACGCCCCGCTGATCGGCGAACTGGCCACCGCACCGCCCGCCGCACTCCTCGGCCTGCTCGCCCAGCACTACCCGCCCGAGGCGGCCGCCGTCGAGCTGTCCGGCTGGCTGGCGGTGCCGGGGCAGGACGTCGAGACGCTGCTGCAGGCCGTACGCGACTGTCCTTTCCGCACGCGGGCTTCGGCCATGCTCGGCGTCCTGACGGAAGTCCTGCCTGACGGCCTGTCGATGCTCCGGAGCCTGCGCGCCGACCCCGTCCTCGGCCCCCTCGCTCTGACCGCGCTGCTCGACGGCGAAGACCTCCCGCCCGAGTCCCTCGAAGATCGCGAGCAACTGCTGCTGCTGGCGGAAGGGCTGCTCAACCTCCTCGAACTCGGGGGACCGGGAGGCCGTCCTCCAGCAGGTCACCGACATGGCGGGAAAGGATGCGACGGAAGTGATCGAGGCTGCCGCAGGCTCTGGGCATCCTGACACCGTTGGCTTGGCGGAGCTGGGCGAGCTCGTGGCCCGGTCGGCCCGCGCCCACCCGCTACGCCTCGTACCCGGCAACGCCCCGGGATCGCGCGGGCGCCCCCGCGGCCACGGCAAGAAACGCAAACACTGAACGAGAGCCGGCGCGGTGACCGTCTAGCTCGTTCCCATCCTGTCCCGCGGCCAGGACGAGCCGCGCGGGGGTCTGCCTCACCTAACTGAATGGCCTCTTGTCGGTAACGGACAGTAGTCGTATGGTCGCGGCGACCCGTTCGTTTCAAGGCAAGGGAAGGCCCCCACATGGCAGGTAAGCACGAGGGCGAAAAGCCGTCATTGAAGCCGTTCGAGCTTCCCGACAAGGAGAAGAGCACCAGTGACGGAGACGGTAGCGGCGGCAAGCACGAGGGAGATGGGAAGGGCAAGGGCAAGTGACGGCCGAGCTCGATGCCAGTGTCGAGGGCATGATCGCGGCGATCAGCAGAACTCGTGCCCCGATCAGGGGCACGATCATCGACGCGCTACACGCGGTGCCGCGCCACCTGTACGTGCCCCCGGTGGGAGTGGCCACGACGGACGCCGGCCCCGAGCTGATCGACCGGGGCAGCGATCCCGAGGCATGGTGGGCGGCCGTGTATGGCAGGGCCCCCATCGTGACGCAGCTCGACAAGGGCGCGACGGACATCCGCGACGTGGAAGGGCTTTACACCTCGTCGAACTCGGCCCCCGGCACAGTGGTCGACCTGCTCACGCAGCTCGACCCCGACCCTGGGCACCGTGTACTCGAGGTGGGCACCGGTACCGGGTGGACAGCCGCGCTGTTGTCTCACCTAGTCGGCGACGCGTCGCGGGTGACGTCGATCGAGGTCGACCAGGCCGTCGCCGAGCAGGCGGCAAAGAACCTGGCTGCGGCCGGTGTGCACCCGCACCTGGTCGTTGGTGACGGGGCGGAAGGCTGGGCCGAGGGAGCGCCGTACGACCGCGTGCACGTGACGTGCGCGGTGCACACCGTTCCGTACGCCTGGATCGCGCAGTGCCGCCCGGGCGCGGTCGTTGTCACGCCGTTCTCGACCGGGTTCGACACCGACCACTCGATACGGCTCGTTGTTCTCCCGGACGGCAGCGCGATCGGGCGGTTCCCGGGCTACGCCTCGTACATGATGATGCGCTCGCAGAGCGCTACCAAGGGTGATCCGGACGACGGGAGCGGCCGGCGGTTCACCACCACGGTGGACCCCCGCACGATCACGTACGCGCCGGCCGGAGCCAACCTGGTGATGTCGGCCCTCACCGGTCTCCGCGTGCGCCTCGACGACGAGAAACGGTTGTTCCTCGTCGATCCCGGCGATCCTGGCCGTTGGGGCGTCGGCATCTATGAGCCCGACGGCGAGCATTGGGTGTACGAGCTCGGCGACCGCCACCTCTGGGAGGAGGTGACAGACGCGTACTTTCGGTGGGTGAGCTGGGGCGAGCCGGGTCTTGAGCGATTCGGCATGACCGTAACCCCCGAAGGGCAACAGCTTTGGCTCGACGCGCCCGAGACCCCCATCGGCCCGCGTCGACGGCTTTGACGCAGGCTGGAGTCAACGGACCTTCCGGAAGAATGCCCGCACGTCGTCAACCAGCAGGTCAGGGGCCTCCATGGCGGCGAAGTGGCCGCCCCGGTCGTACTCCGACCAGTGGATCACGTTGTGCTCGCGTTCGGCGATCCGCCGGATTCCGCCGTCGCCGGGGAAGACCGCGACCCCGTGCGGGACCTCCGAGCGCTCGACCGGCGTTCCCCACTGCGCCGAGCCCTCCTTGTAGAGCCGGGCGGACGAGGCGGCGGTGCGGGTCAGCCAGTAGATCGTCACGTCGGTGAGCATCTGGTCAAGGTCGACCGCGTCCTCGGGCAGGTCGTGCGCGGGGTCGGTCCACTCCTTGAACTTCTCCACGATCCAGGCCAACTGGGCGGCGGGGGAGTCGTGCAGGCCGAAGGCGACGGTCTGCGGCCGGGTGGCCTGGATGATCGCGTAGCCGGAACGGTCGTTGTCGGCGTACTGCTGCATGCGGGCCAGCTCGGCCTCGGTCAGACCCTCCATCTCGGCCGGGTCGAAGCTCGGGAAGCCGAGCGCGCCGTTGACGTGCACGCCGGCCACCCGGTCGGGGGCGACGCGGCCGAGCTCGGGGGAGATGACCGAGCCGCTGTCGCCGCCCTGGGCGCCGTAGCGCTCGTAGCCGAGGCGGCTCATCAGCTCGGCCCACGCGCGGGCGACCCGGCTCAGATCCCAGCCGGTCTCGCGGGTGGGGCCGGAGAATGCGAAGCCGGGGATGGACGGGGCGACGACGTGGAAGGCGTCGGCGGGGTCGCCGCCGTGGCTGCGCGGGTCGGTGAGCGGGCCGATGATCTTCATGAACTCGACGATCGAGCCGGGCCAGCCGTGGGTGAGGACCAGCGGCAGCGCGTCCGGCTCGGGGGACCGCACGTGCAGGAAATGGACATTCTGGCCGTCGATCTCGGTGGTGAACTGGGGGTACTCGTTGAGCGCCGCCTCGTGCTTGCGCCAGTCGTACCCGGTGCGCCAGTACTCGGCCAGCCGCTGTACGTACGAGACCGGGATGCCGTACGACCAGCCGACGCCGGGCAGCTCGTCGGGCCAGAGGGTGCGCGCCAGCCGGTCGTGCAGGTCGTCGAGCGCGGACTGCGGGATATCGATGCGGAACGGACTGATCTCCGTGGTGAACGTCATGGAGAACACACTAGGAACGAGCTAGGTCAGGAGCGGTCCTAGGAATGGGGCAATCTGGAGAGCATGTTGGAGACATCGGCCCGGCTGCTCAGACTGCTCTCGCTCCTGCAGACCCATCGGGAGCGCTCGGGAGTGGAGTTGGCCGAGCGGCTCGGCGTGACCGTGCGGACCGTCCGCCGTGACATCGGGCGGCTGCGCGAGCTCGGTTATCCCGTGCACGCCATCGCGGGCGCGCCCGGTTACCGGCTCGGCGCGGGTACGGACCTGCCGCCGCTGCTGTTGGACGACGAGGAGGCGGTGGCGGTCGCGGTGGGCCTGCGCACGGCGGCCGGGGGCTCGGTGTCGGGGATCGAGGAGACCTCCGTGCGGGCGCTGGCCAAGCTGGAGCGGGTGCTGCCGTCCCGGCTCCGGCATCAGGTACACGCGCTGCAGTCGATGACCGTGCCGATGGGGCGGGCGGGTTCGGTGGTGGACCCGGCGTCACTGACCGCGATCGCCGCCGCCTGCCGCGACCACGAGACCCTGCGGTTCGACTACCGGACGCACGACGGGGAGGAGAGCGTCCGCGCGGCCGAGCCCTATCGGCTCGTCCATTCGGGGCGGCACTGGTATCTGGTGGGCTGGGACACCGACCGGGCCGACTGGCGTACCTACCGGATCGACCGCCTGAGCCTGCGGACGCCGAACGGGCCGCGGTACGTCCCCCGCGACCCTCCCGACTCCGACCTGGCGGCCTACATGTCCCGGTCGATCTCCAGCGCGCCCTATCGGTATCAGGGTCGCTTCACGATGTACGCGCCGGCCGAGGTCGTGGCCGAGCACATGCAGGCCACGACGGGGACGATCGAGCCGATCAACGAGCGCTCTTGCGCGCTGTCCAGCGGGGCGAACCACCTTGACGAACTCGCCGTCTGGGTCGCGCTGATGGACATCGACTTCGAGGTGCACGAGCCGCCCGAACTCGTCGACCGCATCCGCGTCCTCTCCACCCGCCTCGCCACCGCTGCCGGCTCATCCCCTGCCGGCTCATCCCCTGCCGGCTCATCCCCTGTCGGGCCAGCCTGACAGCCTGACGGCCTGCTTGAGGTAGACGACGCCGTCGATCATGTCGAGCTGGGCCGGGTCCAGCGGGAAGTAAGCGAAATCCTGGGAGACGCGCTTGGTGGGCTTCGTGACGGCCTCGGCCAGCCGGCGGGCGTCGATGAGGGAGTGGTCCCACGGGAGCGTGGACAGGATGCCCTCGACGGTGTCCGGGGATGGGGTGTCGTCGCCGACCGTGCCAAGAGCTGATGCCAGGAAGGCGTACCGGTCGCCCAGCTGCGTTCCGGTGATCGCCCCCGCGCTCCACCACTCCAGCGTCTGGTCGCCGAACGACATGAAGCTCTTGTTCCGCTGCAGGTGGAGGTTGGAGGAGAAGACCAGGGCCGGGCCGTGCTCGGCGATGGCATGCAGGTTCGCGGCCATTATCGCGTCCCGCAGGGCCGACAGCCGGGTCCACCGTGCCGGGGACGCGTCGGCCATCCAGTAGTGGTAGCGGAGCAGGCCGACGGCGGTGCGCCCGTACAGTGCCGCCCGCTCCCTGTCCTCCGCGCTCAGCCCCGGCGCCTGCGTGTCGAGCAGGGCCACCAGGTCGTCGGCGATCAGCCGCAGCCGCTGGGCGTCGGCGGACTGGCCGATCGACAGGGACGGATCCATGGCCGCGGCCTCGTTCGACCACCGGTCGTCCGGGCCCAGCAGCGTATCGAGGGTTTCCCTGGTCACTACCGTGCCGAGGAGCGGGCCGTCGAGGAGGTCGTAGAGGCCGGTGAGCGCCTGGCGCGGGCTCGCCGCCCAATACTCCAGCGGGCCGTCGAAGCCGAAGAACCGGAGCTTTTCAGCATGGTCCTCGTTGTACGTGCGCATCCAGCGTACGAGCTCGCGGTTGGCCGGGGAGGTGCCGAAGTTGTGGCTGAAGCCGCGTTCCATGACGTCGTCGAGCGTGCCGTTGCCTGTGGTGATGTAGTCGTCCACCACAAGGCCCATGAGGCAGTCGCTCTCGATGGCGAACGACCGGTAGCCCTCGTGCTCGACCAGATGCCGGAAGATCTCGTTGCGTACTTCGCCCAACTCCTGCACGAAGTGCCGGGCCTCGCCCAGGCCGAGCAGCAGGGGCTTGGCGGGCAGGGACTTGAGGAACGCCGAGATGCTCACGCCGTCGAGCGGACGGGCGGTGTCCTTGATATCCATGACTTAAACGGTATCGTTAAACTTTCGATGTAAACTTTTCCTCGTTCATCCCTGCTCCTTTGCGACAAACCTTCAATCGGTGATGCATCCATGAGGCCAGTGGACCTGGCGCGCGAGCACGGCCTGTCCACCCAGGCGATCAGGAACTACGAGGACGCCGGCATCCTGCCCGCCGCCGAACGCACCGTTCACGGCTATCGCACCTATACGCCGCTGCACGCGCAAGCCCTGCGCGCGTTCCTCGCCCTCATGCCCGGGCACGGTCACCAGACGGCCACGTCGATCATGCAGGCGGTCAACCGGGGTGCCACCGAGGACGCGCTGCGGCTCATCGACGAGAGTCACGGTCAGCTCCTCGACGACCGACGTACCCTCCAGGCCGTCGAAGCCGCGCTCCGCGATCTGGCGCCGGTGCCGCAGGAGCGCGGCGACACCTTCATCGGCCCCTTGGCGCGCAGGCTCGGCATCCGCCCTGCCACTCTGCGCAAATGGGAGAACGCCGGACTGATCCAGCCGCGCCGCGATCCGCAGACGGGCTACCGGATCTACAGCGCGGCCGACGTACGGGATGTCCGGCTGGCCCACCAGCTCAGGCGGGGCGGCTACCTGCTGGAGCAGATCGCCCCGCTGATCGCCCAGGTCCGCTCCGCCGGAGGCGTCGCCCCGCTGGAGGCGACCCTGCGCGACTGGCAGGCCCGCCTGTCCGCCCGAGGCCGCGCCATGCTCAAGGGCGCCGCCGACCTGGACGCGTACCTCCGCGCCCGCTGAGGTCGAGGTCATGGATTGTTGGCGAGTACGCAGGCGACGGGCGGGTCGAGCTCGAGGGTCTCGACCCGGAGCTGGGCGGCCCGGGTCTCAGGCCAGCGGCGTTATCCGCCATCGGCGGTCGAGCTGGTCGGTGTGGTGTTGTTGCTGCGAGGCGTCGGTTTCACGCTGCGGGAGGTCAAGGCGTTCATCGCCCATCCTCAGTACGAAGGGATGCCTTACGTCAGGAGCCTGTGATGGTGAGCAGTGAAAACCACTCATTGATGACGCGAACCTTTCCGCGAGAAGGCGGTATGACGGCGAGATAGCTGGTCGCACTATTGCGCTTGACCCGCTTCTTGAAGGTCTTGCCGTGGCTCAGAGCGGCGGTTTCGCGATCATCGAAGCTCGCCGTAAGCGTGTTTCCGGGCCGGGCGATGAAGCTGTCTCCCTGCAGCGCCCCGTACCAGATGAGGGCCCCACCGGTAGAGGTCTTGAGCGCGAAGATCTCCGGAACGAGTTTCAGCTGGTAACGCACATTCCACTGCCCTCTCATCCCTTTCCGCTCAGCCGCCACGAAATCGGCGGTCTCGGTGGTGAACGCGCCTGGAGCGATCGTCTGCCGGGCACGCGGATCGGCGCCCGCGGTGGCGATCAGGCGCACATGCGACTGGGCCGCCTGCCGGGGCGAGAGCGCGAGAGTTCCGCGCTCGTCCACTGGTAGCGCGGTGGCGAGTCCGTCGCGATCCTTGGCTATGGCAGGCGTCTTCATCGTCGAGTCCGTGAAGGAGGACGCGACCACGCGCCACCCCTGGGCCGTCTTCTGGAAGATGACCTGCGTCCAGGATTTGCTCCCTTTCTTCGTGAATTCGGCCAGGAACCACGGTGGGTTGGCGCCGCCGCTCCTGGGAATGGTGAACCGCGTTTTGCGTATCTCCATCGGATTCGTGCTGCGGTTGCCGATCATCGCCTTCAGGCGCTGGTCGGCCTTGGTCTGCTGCAGGGAGAGCGCGGCCTCCGCGGCCTCCCACCCTTTTCCCTGAAGTACGGCCTGGTCGGTCAGCTTCTCGTAGCGGTCGAGAATTCCCTTGGCCTCCGCCGGGGCGACCACCCCTTGCTGGGCTGGAGTCGTTTGTGCCTGCCGTCCGCCGGCTGCCCATGGGGATTGTTGAGCGGATCCACTCCCGCAGGCGGCGACGCCAGAAATGACTAAAGCGGCAAGAACGGGAGCTGAATGGCGAATATTCATCGCTGTCTCCGGAGGTCGATTGCCACGATGTACGTAGCGCCGATCGGCCCGGGTTCAGACAGTTACCCAACGTTCTTGTTATAGATCGCGAAGAATGTCAACAGGGTCGGTTGTAGCGGGATAGTTATCCGTCAAGCTTGCGTGTTGAATTTCTTGCCGGCCTTGCTCGCGGTGGAGATCTTCTCAGGGCATGGGGCGGCCCCCGGAACGGTTGTCTCGGGGGCCGCGATGAGAGATGACGTCCGGGGCTATGGCTGCTGGACTTCGCGCACGAGCTTGGAACTCCAGGGGCACCAGACGAGGCCGGGCAGGAACGCCCCGCCGGCCTCGTCCAGGTGATCCTCGACGTAGGGGATGGTCGCGTCGCAGACCTCGATGGCGAAGTCGAAGAAGCCGACCGTTTCGGGCCTCAGCTGGTAACTCCAGCGCGGGTTGAAGGGAGCGGGTCTCTTGTCGATGCGTCCGAGGACATGTGGTTCGCTCGTGGTGGTGCCGCTGAGCAGATCGCGGGCGTGCTGGATCTTGCCGGGATCGGTGAGTTTGATGACGAACTCCGAGCGGGTGACGTCGGTCATCACGAAGTAGGCGGCCGAGTCCGCTGCCTGAGCGGGTGCTGGGGCGACGACGCCGACTGCCGCGATGGCGATGCCAGCCGTGAGGATCTTGGTCAGGATGCTGCGCATGGAGACCCCTTCACTTCGCACGATTGCGTTGAGTTGCGATCGCATACGCTAAGTAATCACGCGAAGATGAGAACGGCCCCTACCGTCACGGTGATAACGCACTCACCGCCCGCACCAGGGGATCTCCTGGTCACCGTCCCTTGCCGGGGAAGAGGCACTGTTCAGCTCTTCCCAGGAGCCTCCTGATGAACCCCCAGGGAGGGGCGTTGTCGAGGTTGCAAGCCTGGTCGACGCTGACGGACACGCCGGGCAGTTCACTCGCGGCCTGGGCCACGGCCGAAAAGTCGGCACCCGCCCTGATCCGGGCGCGGAAGGAGTCGGGCATGTCCGTGAGGGTTGTCGCCTTCAGGAGCTGGGGGTTGTCTTCGTACTCTCGACGGAACTTGTCCCAGGCCTGCTGTTGGTCCTCAAAACGGATGCTCTCCACCTCGGGCCGGGCCTCCAGCGCCAGCTGGAGATTCTTCCGTTCTGCCGCGGTGATTTCGCCGCCCGCGCAACTCGCGCGGACGTCGCCGTCCTTGCATAGGAAGACCGCGACCTCGGGCCCTTCAGATGGCACCGTGCTGCTCTGTGACATAGCGACAATGCTTTCCTGCGGTTCCAGCGAGGGGCCGGTGAGCTTTACTGCCGCGAAGGCTGCCACGGCGACGGTCAGAGTGACGGCGGCGACCCTGATCAGGCCCTTCCTGGAGCCGTGGCTGGGTCGCGGGGCGGGCAACGGACGTTGATCGTCGCGGACGATCTCCGCGCGAGCCGACATGGCGTCGCGGAGTCGCTCTTCAATGTTGTTCATGCGTTGTCTCCCAGCTCGTGAAGGAGCCTGGTCCGGGCTCGGGCGATCATCGATCTGACGGTGCTCTGCCTGACGCGCATGGCCTCGGCGATCTCGGCGTCGGATAGGTCGAGGTAGAAGCGCAGCACGAGGGCCTCCCGCTGGCGCCGCGGCAGGCGGGCCAGTGCGAGCAGCACCTCCCGCCGCGACTCCCCGATCAACGCGGCGGTCTCCGCCGAGTCGGCCAGGGCCGCGACCGGCTCGACCCGTCGCAGCGCGAGCGCTCGGCGGCGAAGAATCGACCGGGAACCATTGAGCACGCACGTCCTGACATAAGCGATCGTCGTGACTCCCGGCCGCCACCTGCCATGAAGCCGGGCGAACACGTCCTGCACCACGTCTTCGGCCGTCTCCTGGTCGCCGAGCAGCAGCACCGCGAGCCGCACCAGACTGAGCCGATGCTGGCGATAGAAGGCGACCAGCTCAGCATCAGGGGATGCGGCTGACGGAGCGGACACCTTCGATGCCGGCTCCCCCAGCCGCAAGATTTCGCTGTCCATGGTCTATGAACGCGCACCTCTACCGATCCGCTGCTTCTCCACATCGGAAATAATCCGGAGAAGGATTTCGTCCGCACGCCGGGGGCGGACTGGTTCTCCATGGGCTGGCAATCTCGCCTGATCATTTGTCTCGTTCTGCTTCGCGAGCCACTGGTAGAGCGTCACACTGTGTGTGCGGCCATCGCCTTTCTTCGGTCCAGGTCATGTTCTCGAAGGACGACGCGATGGCCGACTCCATTTCCGGTGTCCCAGACAAACCCGCACATCATGACGCTGCTGGGTGCGATGAGTAGACGGCGGACGCCGTACCTCCCAACGGGGTCAGACGGACAACAGCGCCGTCACGCGGCGTAGCGCGTGCGGGCCGCAGGATCGCCTTCTTGAGAGATGTCGGCTTGATCCTGGGCAGCCCTGCGCCAAGTCTGTACATCCCCGGGCCCGTCGATCGGCTGATCGAATGGGCGTCCAAGGACACTGCTGGCATGAACGGGCGTGAGGCGAGTGCGGCGGCGGAGCGGGCGGAGTTCGGGGGTGCCGTGTACGGCTCGCTGCTGGCGGCGTCCGTGGTCGCCGGCTCCGCCGCGGAGGGCGGCCCGCCGTCCCCGCCGGAGCTCGTGACGCTCCTGGTGTGTACGGGGGTGGTGTTCTGGATCACCCATGTGTACGTCCAGGTCGTGAGCTCCGGTTACCCCGCCAGGCCCCTCACCTGGGCAAACCTGCGCTCGGTCGCCAGACGCGAGTGGCCGCTGGCGCAAGCCTCGTTCCCGCCCTCGATCGCCGCGGCCATGGCCTCTGGGTTTGGCATGTCCAACACGGTCGCGGCTTGGGCGGCGCTGTGTGTCGCGGTGGCGAGCCAGGTCGGCTGGGCGGTTACGGCCGCAATCAAGATCGGCTCTTCCAGAAGAGTCGTCGTCATCTCCGGAGTCGCCAACCTCATCCTCGGCCTGGCCATCGTCGCACTCAAGACCGTAGTGGCGGGCCATTGACTCTGCCGGTACTGCGTCACTTCGCCGAGGCGTAAACCCGCACATCATGGCGCTGCTACCTCCCACCCATGTGCGACGAGCAGCCGACGGACGCCGTACACCCCCAGCGGGGTCCGGCAGACAACAGCACTGTCACGCACCGCGGTGAGCGCGGGCCGCAGGATCGTCTGGACGAATTGCTCGGCGGACAGCCCCTGAACGGCTGTCGGATCGTCATCCTCCTCTTCGGTCTCTTCGGGGGCGAGTTCCTGGTAGAAGCCGGCCTCCAAGTCCTTCATCATGCGTTCGGCCACGTCAGGGTCTATGGGTCGGCTGACCGGCTCGATCACCCCGGCCAGCGCCCAGTCGCTCATCGCGGCCTGCACGGCGCCGAAGAGGCTGTCGGTCAGACCGTACAAGCCCATGACGTCGCCCGTGGCCGCGGCGATCGGCAGGGCCGGAAGCAGCACGGGAAGGGGTTGTTCCGCCAAGTCATCCAGGATCCGGGCGATGATCGGAAGGATCTCGTCCTGGGGCGCCTGCCGGCCGAAGTAGGAGCGGTCGCGCTGCTCTGCTTCGACACGGGCGCGCAGCAGCCCGGCCAGCAGCCGCGCCCACGCCTCCAACCGCTGCTCGGCCGAGCCGTCTTCCCATGCCTGTACGGCGGATCCGACGACGGCCTTGGCTCCGCGGATCTCGATCAACTCGGCCTCGACCGCCGCGCTCCACAGAGCATGCAGGGCGGGAAGGTCCTTGGCACTGCGGAGCTTCTTCTTCGACGCGCCCGCTTTACGGGCGGCTTCCTGCTCTCTGCGCCGCAGAGCCCAATCGCCGA
Source organism: Nonomuraea sp. NPDC050680 (assembly GCF_040654555.1). Classification (NCBI taxonomy): domain Bacteria; kingdom Bacillati; phylum Actinomycetota; class Actinomycetes; order Streptosporangiales; family Streptosporangiaceae; genus Nonomuraea; species Nonomuraea sp. NPDC050680. The sequence continues at coordinate 134,519 of NZ_JBFAIF010000012.1, forward strand.
ACGCGGACTGCCCGGAGGGAAGATCGGCTTCCGCCATCGCCGGCAAGAGAGGTTCGGCCAACCCGAGGTCGGCCTCGGCCTGGACCGCATCGGCCGGCCGCAGCACCTTGTTGGGAGTCAACGCCCGCCCCGCCCCGACCCACTAGGCCAGCGCCAGCGCCCACCGCACCAAGGCGGACGCGGCGGCCTGCTCCGCCAGTTGGTGTACGGGCGCGACCTCGCGCGGCTCCAGCAGTCGCTCCCCGGCATCGGCCTGGGCAAGTCCTGGGAACAGGGCCGTGAACACCGGATCGATGTTGTCGGTCGCCATACGGAGTTCGCGCCCAGGCAGTGCACCGTTGGCGCGGAAGAGTCGGTTGAGGGCCAGCCGCTCCGGCTCGGTGAAGGTGCCCGGGGTGTAGTCGTACGAGTCCTCCTCCGGGGCGAGGCCACGACCGGCGGGACAGGTCGGATACAGCGCGTCCGGCTCCGCCGGGGCGATGTCCTCCACCTCGATCCGATGCCGCCAGTCATCGCCCAGATCGTAGGTGTAGGTCAGGACAACGCCCGGCCGCGGTGCGACCTGGCCCAGGCGGACGGCGTCCTCATGGATCATGGGGGGACCGAAGCCGAGGTGGTGCTGTTCCAGTAGCAGCTCTGGGACGTAGCTGACGTTGCCGAGGTCGAACTTGTGCAGGTGATCGCCGTCCCATTCGAAGGCGTCCTGCAGGATGTCGCTCAGTTCGCCGAGCGTCACCTAGGACGGCACCTGGAGCCGCCGCCATACTGCCGGACGGAAATCCTGCAACGTGACCTTCAGGTGGTGCACCTGCGCGGGTGCGCTGGGCGTGTGAGACATCAGACGGCTCCATCTCCTGGGGGAGTAAACCTTAGAGCGATATCCGCCCCTCTCGTGTCAGGTCCAAAGGGCTGTAACTGCATAGCCACGATTCGTGTCCGTTTGGTGGTACGAAGCGGGATCGCGCACCTGGTGTCCCTCGTCGTCGCCCATGACGAAGTTCCACGCGCAGGTGTCATCGCGGGGGTACCGGCCGGTAGCCGCGATCTGCGGAGAGCGGCGGTGGCCATCGGCACGTCGCGCTCCTGCAGCGCGATGTCCAGATCGGCATGCGACCTCGTCTGGGAGCCGAGACAGGCGTCCACCGCCCAGCCGCCGTCCAGCCAGATGCTGATGCCCAGGCTGTCCATGAGGGCAAGGAATTCACGGACGTCGTCTGCGGTCATCTCTGGATCGGCCGCAAAGACAAGTGTGCTGTACGCCGGTTGCGGGTTCGGTCCGCTGGCCGCCTATCCCGGGGCATGCACGATTGACCTTGATGATCACCTCGTGCGCGGCATCCTCATCGGCCTGCACCCAGAAATCCCAGACGCGAATGGCCTCTGCTACCGGTCGCGCCGGAATCCATGGGCATCCTCACCCTTGAGGCAATGGCCTGATCACGTACTCAATCTCGCCCATCGGCGCCGTCCGCTACCAGGGCAGTAGGTCGCAGGTCGTTCCAGTGATATCCGCAGTTCTCAGGGGGAAGGCCCTCGAACGTGTGCAGAGGATCGATTTCCAGGTCGCACAATCGCTGCTCTTGCGAGAGCGCGTGGTTGGCCAGGGCCTTGTTCATGGCGCTCATCACGTCGGATGCCTCCACAACCCAGGTGTAGGGCGCCTCTCCGTCGAATCGCTCCGTGCCGGCGACGGTCACCGTGAAGGTCTTCATGTCTTGTGGCTCCTTCGGTCCTTCGGTGTGCAGCACCATGCGGGCGAGAGCTCCGGTGGATCGGGCCCTCGCTCTGGCGAACATGGGTCAGTGGTACGGCGCACGCTCGACAGGGGGGAGGAAGGGCCTGGATGTCGGAACCAAGGGGCACGGTCGGCAACGGTAGGCCACGATCCGAGCTCAGTCAGTAGATGCCTGGTCCTCGGGAGACTCGGCCTCGTTGGGCACGCTGACGAAGCTTCCCATGTGCGGGACCGTATAGATCAGGCCTTCCTCACGCAGGGCGCGTACGGCCTTACGCGCGGTGTCGCGGGCGATGCCGAACTCCTGGACAAGAGAGAGCTCAGAGACCAGGTACTTGGGCTGATACGTACCGGATTCGATGCGCTCTCGAATCACGTCCGCTACCTGCTGCCACCTCGGCCTGTCCGGCTCGAACTCAAACATGGGTCAACGGTAGGAAACGCTACCCGAAGGCCAACGTCCGCCTACGTGGGTAGACAAGGGTAGACATTCACTTCTACGCTGACCTCATGACCTCACACGGCTATGACCTCGACGCACTTCGCGTCACGTTCCCTGCCTGGTCGTTCTTTCGTAGCGACGCGGGTGTGTTCTACGCAACCAGGCGCGGTGTCCGGCTCTGCGATACCCAAATCGATGCGGGGCTCCAGCAGACAGTGAGCGCCGACGACGTAGCCACATTCGTGGCGCTGCTTCATGACCAGCAAGTCCGGGTGTGATGTCCATGGTCACCTGGACGTCCCAACTCGATTACCACGGGCTGCATGTAACCGCTGCGCACGCGCAGGTCGAGCCCGTGGGATGGGAAGCAGCTCTGCCGCGTGCCGCTCGAGTGCGGGTGCGTCAGCACACCTGCATTTGTCAGCAACCGTTCTTTGAGCTGTGCACTGCGGGCGGGCTGTGGTTCGTCCGGCGCATCTCCGAGGAGGTCCCACAGGTCATCGTGGAGAGTACCTGGATGTCCGCGCGCGAGGCCGAGGGCCTGTGGCTGCGTATCTTGAGCGGTCACGCCAGGTAACTCGCCGGCGATGCGTCGCGCGGCCTCGTTTGGGTGCGGGCTTCGGTGCAGATGTCCAGGGGAACGGAGCAGCGAGGGGCGTGCACATCAACCAGCAGCTCATCACATTTGGCCTCGCGGTCGCGAGCCGCCATCACGCGGATCGTGAGGGAAGCGCCTCCCTGGCGTCAGCACGGCTAAACAATGAGGTCGAGCGAGCTTCGCTACTTGAGCCCTTGGATTACCGTGTCGACAGCGCGTTGCGCAAATACGGTATCCGACGCAATTTGGAAGCGATGGGGCTGAAGGATCTTGTTGGTTTGGTAGTTGGCTATACGCCCATCAGGTCGGCGAGCGGAGTCTTTTACTCTCTCGACGAGGCCATACCGGTTCAGCAGAATATGGCTTTCATAGGCATCTCGGCCAATCCCGTAGACCTCGCATCGCTGCTTCTCGGTAACGAACACCCCGTCGGTCCCGTGCTTGCTGGGATAGATTTGACTAATATGGCGAAGCATTAGATATGTAGCCATCTCGGCGGGAGAGAGGGCATGTACCCAACCGTTGGTAAAGAATTGGATTGGCAGCTTAAGGGTCGTCTCGTCGCGGTCGGGCACGCGGTAACGTATCGGATGCCCCGCATGGGAATATTGTCCGCATTCGTCCAGTAGTTCAAAGCTCTCAAAGCGGCCATTCGAACGCGCTGAGCCCAGTTCGACCAGCCGGGCCCTTTGTAGACTTTCGAGGGCATTCTTTATCTGGCGAAGGCGGTTGGCGGTTGGCAGGGATACGGCCAGCGACGACGTGGTTCTGGCCTCCTTGCTCTTGGCCAGGATGGCTAATAGGTCAAGCCATGCCACCTGGGCTGCCCTGTTGGCTCGTAGCGGCCTTCGGTTCTGTACCGACTCTCCTGGGCGGCGCGTGCACTGGGCCTCGAAAAGGCCAACCAGGTAGAGCTGCATTGGGATCCCGCGCGGCACCATCAGCTGAACCAGGGGAGATGGCTGCGGGGATCCGCTCTCCTCTCTGATCTCCCGGTTCAGGGAAGACGAACTGCCGTGACCCCTCCCTGTATAGCCAGCGGAGGCGGTCGTTGACGAGAGCAGGGATGGGCGGACACTGACGGAACTCGGACGGAGACGTCCCTCGCTCCACGCGGCTTCACACGCCCCGGCTGCCCTCTCGACGACCTCTCGTTGTGGAACCAGGAGTTGTCTGCGCTGCGCGACCCTCTCGAGGGATCTGGACATCTCTTGACCTTCCTAATGCCGATTGGCCCGCACGCTTCTCCTACTCATCGTCGATGAGGGAAAGAACTACTTTATGCGGGCGAAAACGTAGATGACGGACCTGCATGAACTTTTGCCAATCAGCAGGCTATCCGGTCGGGGTCGGGCATGATGTGGGAAACCGAGAATCACGGGAGGCCTATGGCTGCACGCTGCCGTAAGCGACGGCCGTACGTCTATCTAGTGCTGCGAGCAGCGCCGACTTTGCGTCTCGTGAGGATGTGCGAAGACATCTCACGTCTTTAGGGACACGCGGGCCGGTGCTTGTGTTCGCCATGCCCGACAGAGTGCTTGGGTGCATATAGTCCGCTTTAGTTCAATTGCGGCTATTTTATCGATCTCTTGGCGCAGCCTGTGTCCTACTCGGGCGCCAATTTTCGGTATCGTCTCTAGAGAGAGAATATGAGCGGGAAAACTCCCTTATTGATCCTCGTTGCGCTAATGGCTGGAACCATCTGCGGGCTTATCAGCTTTATCGTGGCGATCTCGACCGGCGTAGCAGTAAACGCTGCGCTCAGCGCCGCTGGTGCTGTGTTCGTCGCTACCACAACACTGATTGTCGTGATCATGGATGTGGCTAAAATGTTCGACTAAAGCGTGGCTCTGAGCTCTGACAGGCCTATCGCCCCGGGGCGGAGGGAAAGGCGACCCGCGAGAGCGCGCCCAGGACGCAGGAAGAAGGGCCTCGCCTTCAGGCGAGGCCCCTCTCTATCCGCGGTTATTCCGTGGCGAACAATCCGACTATCGGGTTGTCCGGCGTGCCGATCAAGAGGGCGCGGTCGAGAAGAGTGTTGTACTCTTCGCAACTAGTCTCGGGGAGGAGCATGCAGGCGTGGCAGGCTGCTCGGTTGAGGTTGTCGACGCCGGAGGTCTGAGTCTCGATGCAGAGCGGGTCTGCAGAACACCATGAAACGCGTTCGATGGCTCGTCGGATCGATCCGCTGAGGTCCCCAGACTCGAGCTGGGCGACGATGCCGCCGAGGCTTCCGGCGGAATCGCTTGTCGCGGTGTATATCAACAGGCCAGCCATGGAGTTGGAGACATAGAGGCGTTCACGCAGCGCGGCGGCCGGGTAGCCGGAGTCGAGGCTCCATTCGTTGATGATGGCATGAGCCAGAGTGTGGATGAGGACGAGTCGTGGGGTGATGGTGCGGTCCGGTTCGGTACCCCTGTCCCAGAAGCGCTGGCGATATCCGCGATCTATGGGGGCCACGCGTTCTACTACTTCCGAGCGCGATTCCCACTCGGCAAGTTGATCTTGGTCGAGGCGGAGAAAGGCTCCCTCCCCGATGACCTCTATGGCTGGCAACCAGCCGGGGCGCTCGTCTTCGCGGTATAGCGAGGCCAGTCGCTTCCGGTCGTCTGCGGGGCTCGGAGGCTCGATACGCGTGAACGCCTCCAGAACGCGGACCTCACGAAGACGCTTGACCCGCATCGCCTGGGCGACGGGGAGAGCCGGATCCAGCTCTTGCTTCTCGGCGGGGACGCAGACGAAATCCTGGTCGCGCGACGTCTCCGGTGTAGTGCGGATGAGAGCTTCGTACTCCTCGGCCTTGAGGTCGGCTTCGGAGAGATCTTCCTCGAGTCCGGCCTCAATGCGGCGTCGCAGTTCGACAGCCTCCACGATGTCGTCAACACCGAACGACTTGTCCTTCGCCAGGTCCATGTCTTCCACCGTGTCACGGAGGTGACGGGTTTTGCCGAGAGTTTTCCAGTGCTTCTCGATCAGTTTGTGGATTGCCTCGGACCACGGAGGGATAGAGAGGGCGGAGCGAACCTGGGAAAACCAGACCCCGGAGGCGCCTCGTTGCATTCCACGTGGGACTGCGTCGCACTCTTGGTTCTGGTCACTGCCGAGCCACGGCCGACTGCCGGTGCACTTGGCGATACCTTTCAATGCACCTTTACTAAGGGCACCCTCCAGCGAGACTCGCTTGCCGCACTTACAAGCGATGACGATGTCTCGCAATGCGGCACTGCGGCCCGACGACTCGATGGTCATCTCGTGCCCGGCACCCGTGCCGGGGGAGCCAGCGTGGACCCAGCGAAAGTATGGGAAGTCGTCGATGTGGCCGTTGGTGCAGCACATCACAAACCGGGAGGGGACAAGCTCCCGATCATGAACCTTGCATTTCGCGGTACCCCGGTGGTTGCCCCACTTCCAGTGCTCCTTCAAGGTTCCAGACTCGGAGCAGGAATGGAAGACGGGGAAGCGGACTACCGGTACATCACCCCGCCCTTCGTGTTGAGACGAAGGCGGAAGACGAAACCCGTTGACTCGGAGCTGTTGCTGGAGCCGTGGTTCGTGGAGCACGTTCTCATCGCTGCTAGCGGAATCGGACCAGCGGTCGATGCCGGCGATCATGTAGGAGTTGCTCTCGACGGCGATGAGTGCTCCGACACCGTACGTGGTGATCAGCTGCGCCCGCCGTACTCCGCCGATGGAGTTGCCACTCATCGCAATCCCCTGTCCAGATAGAGCTTGGATTCGACGTCCACGTCTCGCAGGCTCCAGAGAGTCGGCATGGTATCGGTGATCTCGTCGTTGGATTCGTCATAACGGCCCGCATCCATCAACAGGCCGTTACCGGGTTGCTTGAAGTCGTCGTAGACCAGGTCCGGCTCGTTCTCGGCGCGGTCGACCCAATGTTGGATGATCTCGTCGATCTGCTTCTCCGTGGCGATCCGCTCGGCCTCGCCCGCGATCTTCTCAACCCGGTCCAAAACGGTGTCGCAGATGGCTCGCAGACGCTGCTCGAAATCCAAGATCAAGGCCGCGGCGTGCTTGGGACGCGCTTCTGGGATGAGCAGCCGGGCCAGGCCGATCACGACTGCGTGGATGCCGCGGTCGCGGGACCGCGCCGAGAACGGCGTGACGCTCGTTGCCTCCACCTGGCGATACAGCGCCGAATGGTAGGTGGTGAAGTTCTCGTAATGCGAGCGGTCGCGGGACCGTGCGGAGTTGAACAGCGTCACGACCAGGCCTGGCCATGAACGGCCGACCCGACTGGTTGCCTGGATGTACTCGGACGTTGACTGCGGCTGTCCCATGACGACCATTAGTCCGAGGCGATCGACGTCTACGCCTACAGAGATCATGTTGGTCGCCAGGATCACATCGATGGCGTTAGGAAATGATTTCGCCATGTTCTGTAGGTGCACAGGGATCGCGCTGGACGGTTCACGGCTCGTTAGCTCTATATCTCGAAGGATCTCGCGTTCGTCCTGCCGGAACTGTTTGGAAAGTAGGCCCAGTCTGTCGGTCACGTCGTCCTGGACCTGGAGTTTGGCGCCGGCGAGGAGCCGCAGGCTGTTGAAGTAGCCGAGCAGCGTCCAATAGGTGTCACGGACTTTGTCGGGGCCAGGCAAGGCGTTCCCATGATGCAGGAGCGCAGCATACGACCTGACCAGCAGAGTGGTCTGACTGGTGGCCGGTGCCATCAAACCCACATACAGCCGGCTCGCCTTATCTTTCGGTGGGGCCTCCACCGAGAAGTACGAGTCCCGTGCGTCCAATCCGGGTGGCGGGAATTGACTGACCTCACGGTCGAATAGCGCCTTGCCCTGCCGTTCGGCGCGGCGGATCGTTGCTGTTGAGGCCACAACCTTCGGATGCTCGGCCGCAAGGTCTACCGCGGTCTCGTACAGGCCCGCGAGCGTCCCTAAGGGACCTGAAATTAGGTGAAGCTCATCTTGGATGATCAGCTCGGGTGCGGGTTCGTCCGTGGTGCGGTTGAACAGCTTGGCGACCTGGTCCTTCCAGGGAATGCTGGCGAACTTGTCCGCGGTCGCGATGATCAGCGTCGGGCGGGCGGCGTAGATGGTCTCGTCGACCACGTGGACCGGAAGGCCGTCCTCGAACTTACATCCCGCAGTGCCACAGGCGATGGTCAGCCGATCGAGATTGATCACATAATTGCGGTGATTCATCGCCTGGCCGCACCACGGGCAGGTGCGAAGCTGGACGGGGTTTCTCTCCTGCACCTCCTCCTTCTTGGCCAGCTTGCGTAGTGCCGTCTTCGCGTCGTCGAGTTTGTTGGGTGTAGATCCCTGACCGACCCACATGCCGATGGAGATCTCTGCCGTGCCAAGACGGGAGGGATCATCGCGACGGAGCTTCTCCATGCAACACATGAGTAGGGCGGCACGTTCGAACTGCTGCACCGTAAGGAGACGGAGTGTGTATCGCATGAGCACCGTGACACCGCCACCATTGCGAGGGTCGCGGAGCCGGCGAAGGAACGCTGTGAAGGCGATCAGCCCGAGGTACGCCTCGGTCTTGCCGCCGCCTGTAGGGAACCACAGGACATCGGCGATCTTTCTATCGTCCGAGTTCTTGTCGACCACGCCACCGAGTGAGAGCAGGATGAACGCGATCTGGAACGGTCGCCATCCGCCCGTCGCCTCGTCGGGCTCGGGGGCGAGACGCCCTTTCTTCAACCAATCCGTTCTCCCTCGCTGCATGGCCATGGCCCGATTGGCCAGCCGGAATGCATCCATCACCGGGCCTTCGAGCAGGTCGATGCCTGCGTCCATACGACCACAGGCTTCAGCGCACTTCTCCAGGTGATCGAAGGCGATCCGGCGGAGGTCAGGCGCCGTGATCTGTACGGCTTCCGTGTGGCGATCTTGAATCCAGTGTCGGTATCCCGCGGTGAGACCACGAAGAGCCGAGACGACCTCCGAGTCCGACGCCTTGGCCAGATGCAGCATTCCGAGCGCCCGGGTGTCGATCTTCGGGTTGGAGTCCGCGAGTCGGAGGTCGTGTACTGGTACGAACGTCGTCCGGATCCACCGGGCCGCCCGCGTCGAGCTCACGTCGTTGATCTCGTTCGGCGTGTGTTCCCACTCGACGGCGCAGCCGTGCCCAGTGGCGAAGGTGGGAGCGTGCCTGTACAGAAGCCGGTAGGAGTTCAGTTCCTCGTCGCCGTCGGGGGTTCCCGGAGCTGTGCGTTCAACGAAAGGAGAGTCCGCGGTCGGGGACGATACCGTGATGCGCGGTTGGAAGATCGCAGCACTGTCGCGATCGGCTTCGACGGGGATCTTGCAATTATTGATCAGTGCCACGGTGACCGCGGCGATGCCTCGTTCGTTCTTAGGACGTACGCGTGCGAACAACTCCAGGTTTTCCGCGATGTTGATTCGATGCTCGGGGTTGTCGAGCCGGAGAGATTGCGCCTCGATCGTAATCGGCTGACGTCGCCATCGTTCGTCGATCTCATCCACGGACCGCTTGCGCACGCGCTCCCCGGTGCTTTCGGGAATGTAGCGGGCAGCTTCGATCGTCACCATGATGATGTCGGTGACAGTGGCGTCGACAGCGAAGGTCATGCCCATGGAGGAGGGGTATCGGACGTTGGCCATCGTGACAGCGGGATCGGGTGAGGTGTCCAGGTCGGCGTGTCTGCCCTCCACTTCCTCCTCCGTCGAGGCTTCCTCATCGACAGAGTGCTCGCTCTGAGGAAAGAGGATGCCCGCCGCGTACTTGGTGATGGGGCGGTCGTTGATCGTCTCGTCGTTGTCGGGATCGGTCGGTCCCACGAGATCGAGCTCGACCTGTCGGACCAACTCTCGCCGGAACTCATAGTGCTCGGAGAACGTCATTTCCGCTCCTTGGAACCCCAGTTGAATTTTCCCATCCCCACGAGCCGCGGGCGCAGCCAGACGCCAGACCACCCCAAGCCGTGATTCTGCCCTGCAGCCTCGTTCCCCACGACGGTCTCAACGCAGTCAACGTACAGATCTTCGACAGATTCGGGCCAATCGCGACGATCACGACCAGGCATGATCTCTCGAAGCGCTCGAGAGAACGCATCGGAGGTCACCCCGATCCGATGTCCTCGATGCGCTACGAAGTAAGAGGGGGGCTCCGTCGGAACCTCGATCGCTCCTCGGACCATGGACACTGGGTCACCCGGGAGAACCTCGGTTGCGAGATACACCTGCTCCTGGTGAGGGTCACCGAGGAAGCCGACGGTTCCAGGCGGGTCCTCGGCATGCACATCCTGAGGGCGTATCTCCATGCCGAAGCGGGAGTATTTGAACTTGCCGAAGCCGCACTCGGCCCAACGTTCGTTGGAAAACTTCTTCAGACGCTTGTTCGACAGTTTGTCGACCGGCTTGATGTACAGGAGGAGGTCGCGAGGACGAGTCATCGCTACGTAGAGAGTCCGCGCATTCTCGGCTTGTGCCACGATGTCGTCACCGGCCTCACCGGGATCGACGACGATCACCTGGTCGAACTCCAAGCCTTTGACTCGATGAATGGTGGAGACAACGAGTCGGCTGTTCGGTTGACGGGTCAGTTCGTCGGGGACATTTCCCTTGATCAAGTGATCTCGGACGTCGGCGAGGCTCAGACTCTTGCTCCGGCGGTTACCGTCCATGCGCTTGAGCAACGGCCACGTCTCTTGAACTGGTATGCCGTACTCCTCAAGGATGGAGGTGGCGTCAGCCTGAGACAGGTGCGAGTCCGAGCGGCGAAAGAGCTCCGATATCCACGCAGGCACTACTCGCTCTTGAGCCGAGCGTTGTAGTCGATGGGCGACACCGTTCCTGTGTAGTTCGCGTGATATGAGAAGTGCTTGCCCGTTAGTACGGCAGAGCAGCGCGGTCGGCAGCGCCATGTCTGTGATCGTGGGAATAGCGTCGTGGAGCGTCCCCAGAGCCATGCTGCCGAGCAGCTCTGTGCGAAGGTCTCTTTGAATGCTCGCGTAGTCCGCGCTCTCCCGACCCAGCTCCGGACCGAACGCCAGCGCGACCTCTGCTTCGCGCTGGCGCGCGCGGAACTTCTCGTTCAGCTCTTTTTCGATCAAGCTGTCCGCGAACGTTACGCGGACGGATGAGTACAGAGCGGCCGCTCCCCGGATCCGTTCCTTCGGATCGTCGAGTTGGAATCCATAGATCCCCTGCGCTGGGTCTCCCAGCAAGGTGAAACCGCCGCTGACCTTCTCAAGCAGTGCCTTGACCAGGTCAGCACGAACGCCGACCAGATCCTGCATCTCGTCGACTATCAGATGTCGGATGTCGGCGGCGAGGCCTGCGGCGTGCCCATCTTCACGGAGCAGCCGGGTCGCCTCACGGATTCGTTGGTCGTAAGACGTGTGCTGCCAGGACCCGTCCGGTACGACTTCAGAAAGTAATTGTGTGGCGTACGAGTCGAAGGTGCGCACATCGACGTGCTGAGCACCTTCGCCGAAGGCGATCAGTCGATCGCGTACCTCCCTAACTGCGGCCCGGGAGAAGCTGAGGACAAGGACTTCGTCGGCTCCTAGCTCTCCTTCCCCGACGAGGAACCCGAGCCGATGGATCAGCGTGAACGTCTTGCCCGTGCCCGCGCCCGCGGTGACGAGCAGTCGAGCATCGCCCGGCTGCTCGGCGATGTCGAGTTGTTTGTCGATGAGCGATGCGGAGTTATTCACTGTGCTTCCAGAGGTACTCGAACTGGCGGAACGCTAGCTCCTCGCCGTACTGAGCGATGTTGTCCGCCACGTTGACAATGAAGCACTCTTTCTTGCCGCCGTTCTTGGTTCCTCGAAGTCCGCGGCCGATCATCTGCTGATACACGTTAGGGCTGTAGGTAGGACGGGCGACGACGACTGCTCGTGTGGCGGGTGCATCGAAGCCCTGGCTGAGGACACCGTAGTTCGTTAGAACACGGATCTCTTTTTCTCGGAACTGTTCGATGGTGTGACGTCGCACGCCTTCGTCCGTACTGCCTGAGACCGCGGCGGCTTTGATACCTTTGCGGACCAGCAACGCAGCCATGGCCTGGGCGTGATTCACGGACGTCGCGAAAAGCAGGATCTGCCAGTCGCCTGGGAGACTACAGATCTCGTCGAGCAGCATGTTGTTGCGCTCTCGGTCGGAGCCGAGGCGTTCTTCGACACTGGCGGGGAGCCTGCGGAGCTGTTCGAAGTTCTCCCGCTCGCCTGGGTCAAGCTCCAGGGTGGACCCTTTCAGGACCTTGTGTTTGACACGAGCGAGCACTTCGAGGTCCTGCAGTGTCGAATACGGGTCCTCTCCGAGGATCTCGACTCCGTCCTGCCCGTGATCGAGGCGGGTTCGGTAGTAGCGCGCGCTCAGACGATCTGTCTCGTCGACGCTGATCCCGCGGAACGGGGTGGCACTGAGGCCTATCAATGGGCAGCGCGTTCGGTGGGCCGTGAGCCCGAGCCTTTCCAATATCTGGGTATATCGCGGACTGATCGAGGTGTGCGCCTCATCGACGATCACGATTTGAGCCTCACGCAGCCACGCGTACTCGTCGGTGTCAAGGACGTTCTCCAGTTTCGCGTCGGTCGCGACGACCAGATGGAAGCCCTCGGTAACAGGATCAGCCTCGTTGCCTGACCACAGCCGGCTGATGGTGAGCCGTTGAGGTGGCCCGATATTTCTCCACACAAAGTGCCAGCTCTGTACGGCCTGCTCGCTTAGCTCACCGGATTGAGTAATCCACAACACCGGTTGTGACGCCTGCTCTGGAGGAAGGGCGCGAAGCGTGCGCGTCACGGCCTCAACCGCGACCCGCGTCTTCCCTGCGCCTGTGGGAAGGCTGAGCATGCCTCGCTGGTGCTGCGGGTCCTGGCTTTGGAGGACCTCGCACATCCTCTGCACCATCCGCTCTTGGTAGTCATGGAGAGGAGGGAAGTCGACGGGTCCTTCCACGGTGATGACCGGCTCCAGTGACGGGCGTCGAAATCCGGCGTACTCGGCTGGGAAGCCGAGGTCTTCTGTGAACTTCCGAGCTTCGTGACCTCCGGCCATCTGGGATGGCAGGATGAATCCATTCCTCTCCAGCTCGGGGCGGTATTCTCGGAGGACGGCAGCCGTCCCGTATACGGAGATGGCGAGTTCTGCCGTCGTCCGCTCGTCGATCTTGCCCTCCTTGGCCTCGACGGCGTCGATGACGATCTGCGGAATCTTCTCTCTGAGAGTCTTGGCAGACAGCATGGCGAGAAGTTTGTCCGCAGGGACGTTCTCTTTTCGGATTTTGATGATCCGCTCGCTTCGCCGAGCCTCCTTCTGCTGTCGCAGCACCTCCTGGCAGCGTTCCTCGGAGAAGCCGAGATTGAGTAGCCCGTTGAGCTGCCGGACAAGTTCAAGATCGTCATCCCGCTCGCGCCAGTAGACGGTGTCGTCCTGTCGGCCGATGTTGAGAGGTTGAGATATCTGTCCAGCGGGCGTCCGGATCAGCTCGTCGATCTCCTTGCATCGCATCAACGCTAGGTGTTGGGCAGGGCGACCAGCGACGAGCCGTAGGTAGGGAAAGACATCTTCCAACGGGATCGCTCCCCGAAGGGGCGTCACCCGAAGTTCGGTGGCCAAAGCCTCATCGAATGACTTCATTTCCCAGGCATTGACCAGCTTTGCAGCAGTCTCCGAGTCGGGAGCAAGGATCGCGGGGACGTCGTGGAAAAGCAATCGCTTGTACCGCGCTTTATCGTCCGTGACCGCAACATCGCTCGTCGTAGTAACGGTCCATCCACTGCTCCGCTGGCAGCGGACTTCCGGCGGAGCTGACAGGACGGTCTCGGCCAACCCGTAGAAGGCTCCTACATCCGAGGGGTTTTCGCTGCTCTTGATGCTCTCGAAGAGAAATTCCCAGAGTCGCCCGGGAATCTGCTCCAGACTCTCAGGGAGCTTGAGAACGGTGGCGAGTGCGGGATCTATTTCGCTAACAACAGGGAGAACACGTGAGTGCTCTTCGAGCCACAGGCCGACGCAATGATGTATCGGCATGAGACCGTGCGAGGTGGGAAGCATGCCGTGCTTCTTCACCATCCACACCAACGGTGACGGTACATCGATGCGGCGAGCTCGACTTGCCTTGGCGTAAACCTGCCATTGAGAGATCAAGCCGGTCGCAGGGATCGCCATGATAAACCTGGCGCGGGCTTTCTCGCTGAGACGAGGGAGCAGATCGAGAGGTCCTGCGGGATGGGGACCCTCTACGACGATGCTCCGTTCGCTCGGGCGGCCAGCACTGGGAGCGAGATCCTTGTAGTAAGCGTCCACCACATGTTGCCGATAGGCCGCGAACCAGAAGCCCGGAGCGGGGTCGATGGAGACGCGGGGAGCGTCAGTCATTTCTAGCGCACGAAGCATTCCGATGTCGGCACGATGGAAGTCGGTGTCGACGACGATGTCGCGATCGGACACCGAGTCTTCGGGGACGACACGACCCGGTAGGAGGCAATCCCGAAGCGGCAGAAATCGCTGGGCTCGCACACGAACCTTCAAGTGGGCGGAACTAACTCCGCTTTGCTTAAGGTGTTCGACAGCGCGTTCACCGTCTACCTGCCGGGAGAGGAGCCAGAATCTCTCCCAGTCTGCATCTCCGTAGGCCCGGAAGCCGTACTTCACCACAGCGGCGAACCGCCCGAGTGCATCCGCTTCACGGATCCCGAGAACGGTAAGGGCCGAAGAGGTCGCCTCATCGTCCTCAAGGTTTGGATCAACAAATATCAAATCGTCCGTGGGTCGGTCTAGAGAAGTCCGCCGAAAAACGGTATCGGCCAAGGGAGCGACCATAACTCCGGCCTCCGTTCGAAGGACCTTCGCCTGTCGTGCCTGTTCAGCATATGGATGCTGTTGCATCACCATGTCGGCGACGATGGATAGTGCCACCGCCGAGGCAGCTGCAGACTTGTCGCATACGAGGGCCTCGAGCCAAGCACGGACGGTGCTCGGGCCCTTGCCGGCACGCTCCAGGATTATTTCCGCACGTGATCTACGCACAGTCTCTTCGATGGACTCGTGGCACCAGTCAGCAGGGCGTCCGGGGTAGGCTGCCCATTGCGCCAGCCATTTCCTATCGAGCTTTTCCGGATGTAGCTTGATTTTGAATGGTTCCACGAGAGTGCCCGTCTGATCGGGCAAGGACGGACACTTCGCCGCTAGACCGTACACGAGATCGGTTAGCATGCCGTCTGCCCAATTTCGCGACTCTCGTCCACGTGCCGTGATCAGCGTTAGATGGCGGGCAGGGTCCGAAGGTGTCGAGATCTTGGCCAGGGACGCAACGATCAATCCGGCCGCGACCTCCATGAGCTCCTCATTGAACGAGTTGTTCTGGAGGAGATTTTGTCGGTCCTCGTTGGTCTTCCATGGCGCATTAAGCACACCGCGAAGGGTTGTCGCGTATGTAGTGGGAAAGAACGCCCAGAATTCTCCCGTCTCTGAGGTGCTTGATACGGGAACAGCCCAAGCCAGCGGGATCTCACTGCGATCGTGGTATTCGCCCGCGTCTTTCCGAGCCCTCGCCGTTGGGGTGTGTACTGCTTCAAACACCATCCATTCGGATGTGCTCGTGCCACTGTCTTCCTTGGTGGACAGGGTGCGTCGGTTACCCTCACCCACAACGGAGATCTCACGGCTGGTCACATGTTGATGATTTCTGCGGTCTTCGAGAACTACTTTCCCGACATGGGGAGAGAAGATGGCGAATCTTGAAGGAAATGCTTCAAGATCGGCCGCTAGCCGCTCCGAGTGGTCGCCGGTGAGGGGAAGTTTGACCACGGTGGTGGCCCAGGCCATCAGCTCGTCGAGGACGGGATCCCCTTGGCGCTCAAGATCGGGCGCAAGCGGATGGGCGAGGCGAAGAACGGGGGTCGGCCCGTGGTAGTCGACTCTGCTCGTAATGCTGTCGCGGGCCTGTGCTGCGTCCCAACCGAAGGAGCCTGTTCGGCTGAAGAACTGTGGGCGGTTGGAGATGCTGAGGACGGATTTGAACCCCAGGCCGAACCTGCCGATCTCCGTGCCACGCTTACGGGAAAGATGAGATGCGAGGATCGTCTGGGCTCCCTCAGGGGTAACAGCCGTGCCCAGGTTGGCGCAGTAGAGTGTCTCGGCTGTGAGAACGACCTTGATACCGCCGTCGCGCTCCCGCTGAAGCTCGTCGGCGCCGTTCTGAACGAGTTCGTAGAGCTGACGGTGTCCGTATCCGCCCTGGGTAGTGGACCGTTCGATGTTGGCGTGCTCCTCGATGAGGGTCGGGTTTGCCTCATAGGAGCTAAGGCACATCTCCGACTGCCGGAGCACGATCTGTGACACGGGTGCGTCCGGTCCCGCCCATGGCCGTGAGTGGGTCGAGCTGACGGCTGGCGATGGGCGTTCGTCGGTCACTGGTCT
This sequence comes from Nonomuraea sp. NPDC050680, assembly GCF_040654555.1. Taxonomy (NCBI): domain Bacteria; kingdom Bacillati; phylum Actinomycetota; class Actinomycetes; order Streptosporangiales; family Streptosporangiaceae; genus Nonomuraea; species Nonomuraea sp. NPDC050680. The sequence continues at coordinate 150,673 of NZ_JBFAIF010000012.1, forward strand.
GACTCCTCGAACTGGAGCGGGGCTTGTCTAAAGGAAAGTACGGGAAGACTGTGACATTTCGAAGGGTTCTTGGAATGGCTGGTCTCCAACTGTCCTCCGTGCCAAGTTCGTACTCGCATACTCCATCGCAGTTACGACGCCTTTCGTTAGCCAAAGGTTCGCTAGACGAGGCGCTGCCTGCGAACATTCAAATGAATGTTCGCAGACTTGGAAGTATTCAAACCTTTTATCGAGTGCTTGTTAGGCTGCTCAGTCTTCAAGCTTGGCAAGACGGTAGAAGCCTGACGCGAGCTCCGGGTCGTCTTGCGACGACCGGATCAGCCAACCTTCTTCCACCAGCTCGCGGAGTTCCTGGCGCCATGTAGGTACGCCGGCTACGCGCTCAAGATGTTTCGGGCTTGCGGGCCACGGGCTGATGTGTACGAGATACTCGATGAGCCGTTCCTTGGGGGTCGAGCCCTTAATGGAGTCGATGATGGCTTCCCCTTGGGCGGTTGCCTCATCTAGCTTGTCGGTATTCAGGCGATATGTACCCGCGCTTACGATGTCCCATCCGATGGCGCGCAGTTCACGGATGCGCCGTTCCCAGGCTCGAATGGCGGACACACCCTCCAGAGCATGAGGTGGAACAGCCTCGCCTACGTGGCCACGCAGATAGAGCAGGACAGCGCTTCGGGCTCCGCCGAGCAGGGATTCGCGGACGTCGGCGGACGCGTCCCGGGCCTCTGACACAAGCGCGCCGATGCGGGCAGCCGTCTCCAGCCAGTCAACCGCGGTGAGCCCTTCTCGAGGCGTCGCCCGGACTACTTCAAGGGCCTGTTCGAGCGCCTGCTCGAGTCGGTCTAGCTCCTCACGATGCGTACGTGGCGACGTGGTCATACGAGCTCACTGCTCCTTCAGCGGAGTCGCGGTTATGTGTCGAGGCATCGAGCTGTACAGATTGCTCATGTATCCGGCACTGCGTCGGGGGAGGCTCCAACTGTGCAGATGCTCTTGGTGAAGGCGGCACGCCTCGGAGGCCGAAGGACCATACGCGAGGAGATGCTCGAGCACCTGGGAAGCGAGCGCCGGATACCTGAAGTCAGTGGCCTGCGAGGTATGGCCTGATGTGCTTCGCGATCGCCTGAGCAAGTCCGACGGGTACGGCGTTGCCGATCTGTCGTGCGATCTCGATCTTTGTCCCGCACCATTGGAAGTCATAGTCGAAGTCCTGGAGGAGGGCAGCTTCGAGATGGGTGATCGGTCGATTCACGCGGTTTGAAGGGTCGTCCGCATCCCATTGAGGGTGAAGGTACTGCCCCTTCTCTGGCTTGAAGAACTCCGTCCGGATCGTTACGGATGGAGTGTCCCAGCGCATGCGCCCCATCACGTCGGTCGTGCCCGTCTTCTTCTTCCGCCAGCATGGAGACAGAAGCTCGTCAGGGAGATTGAACCGACCACCCCCAGGAGGGATGCAGTCGTAGCGTCGGAGGGACATCTCCGTCGGATTCCGCCTGATGTGGATGTCCAGGCCCTTGAAGCTACCGGGCACTAGGTGGCCAAGAAGTTCTACGTAGCTGTCGGGGAGTTCTGTGGTGTTCGGTTTCTCGGGTAGGCCCTTGATGCGGTGAGCAGTCGTCCGCCATGCCTTAAGGTCGGGATCAAGCCCGGGGTCCTTGGCATGAGTCTGCCGAGGCAGCGGGATCTTGCCGATCCGCGACCCGATGACGATGGTGCGCTTACGCCGCTGAGCGACCCCGTAGTCGGCCGCGTTCAGAACATCGAAGGTGAGTTCGTACTCCTTCAGGAGGCCGTGGTCGGCTTCTTCCTGTAGGAGGAGGAACTCGCTGCTCTTCATGAAACGGTCGACGTTCTCTATGATGAAGATCTTCGGCCGGGCGTGTGTGATGAAGCGGACGTACTCTTTCCACAGCTTGTTGCGCGGATCTTCGATGTCCCTGCTGCCCAAGTTGGAGAAGCCCTGGCAGGGCGGTCCACCGATGATCACATCGGCTTCGGGGATGAGGGCCTCCCCAACCCTCGCAATATCGCCAGCGATCACGTGATCCGGGCCGAAGTTGGCCGCGTACGTGGCTGCTGCGAAGAGGTTCCACTCCACGGCCAGGACGGGACTGAACCCTTCGCGGACGAAGCCCGCTGTCATACCACCGCATCCTGCGAAAAGATCGATCATGCGGATGGCAGGCTTGTCCATCGGTTCCTCTCGGTCGGGACCTCAACGGCGCAACTATAGGTCTCCTCGGCCTCACGGGTATCGAGAGGCGTTTACGAGAGCCAGTGAACACCCATCGGCGACGAAGATCGAGTAGGTCACCGTAATTGTCAGATGACGACTGCGTAACCGTTGGCAGGGTGATCAACGACTGCGGCCGTGGCCGTAGGGTGAAGGAGTGGGGATGAGGCAGGAGTCGTGGGCGTCGAGTGAGGCGACTCGCGCAAGCATGCGCGCTAACCGAGGCCGAGACACGAGGCCTGAACTCGCGGTGCGTCGTGCTGCACACGCACTCGGCCTCAGGTATCGCGTCTCCTACCGGCCACTCAAGCAGGTACGACGAACTGCCGATCTAGTATTCACCCGCGCAAAGGTCGCGGTTTTCGTAGACGGTTGCTTTTGGCACGGCTGTCCGGAGCACCACACCGTTGCGGCAACTAACGCCGAGTTCTGGGCGGAAAAGCATCGTCGAAATCGTGAACGTGACGCGGAAACCGATCATCTGCTGAGAGCAGCAGGTTGGTCGGTCTTGAGGGTGTGGGAGCACGAAAGCCCTGTGGAGGCGGCACAAAAAATCTTGGCGGAGGTCAGATCGCGTCGTGGCTAACCGCGCTGGCTTCTCATGCGGGTCGGTGATGGGGAATGCATTGATGTGCCGGGATAATGTTCCAAATCACTCCAGCAGAATCTCTTCGGGGCGTCGGTTGGTAACCGCCGCCTCCTGGCCGCTGAGTATGTGGTCGATGCAGGCGAGCAGGTCACCACCGTGGTCGTCGCGAGCCATGCTACGGAGTTCGCGAACCAAATCGATGCCGTTGATTAGCACGATCGGGTACTGGTCCTCCACGATCTCCAGTTGCGCTGGCTCCGAGTATGCCCCAGTCGTAACATAGACTCCTATCCAGCCGCGACGCAGCCGGGCTACGACCCGAGCGATCTGCTCCGCAGATACTTGGCTGTCAGGCTTGATGCACTTGGCCTGCCCGAGGACGACAAGGCTCGTGCCAGCAAGGCCGCTGCCCAAATCGAGACGACCGACGAAGTCGGCTCCTCCATCGCCTGACCTGCGCGTTAACCATCCCTCAGCATAACTGTGCCCAGATCCGCGTAATACGCGAGCTGCTATGGCGGCGGCTAATGCCTCGAAGTCGTGTTTATGCCCGTCAAAGCGCCGATAGATCGTCTCGAGATCTGCCGCGTCCAGACTGCCGACGATTGGGCGCTGATCGCGCAGCTTGACGACCCTCGTTCGTGCCACCCGTCGCCGAAGTCTGGGTAACGCAGAGTTGCCCTGTATGACCCATTCGCGCCAAGCATGGGGTGCGAGCTCGAGCGTCTGTGTGGCCGAAACATCCTTGTTGCGTCGGGCGTGGATCCAGTCCCACGTGACTTCGTCGCTCTCGGCTGTGAGATCGATCAGAGCGATGTCGTAGACGTAGTTAACAAACGTTGTGTGTTCATGTCCGCCCCACTGCACAATCCGCTCTGCTCGTTCTACGAGTCCGAGCCCGCAGAACTCGACATGTCCCTTTGGCTTGCCGTTGCGCGATACTGCTCGGAATAGCAGTAGAGGCGTTGCTGTCGCACGTCCTTCCGGTGTGTGCGCCTGATGGCCGCTGAAAGCTTCGAGCAGAGCGGCGTTCCCGGTGGTGGTCCCTGGCGCGGCAGTAATCCCTGCCTTGTGGTCGCCGAAGTAGCGGACGTGCCCGTTGTCCATATCAAACACGTCGTGCCAGGGGGTCTGCTGGGTTCCTGCCTTCCAGGGACTCGACCGGATAAGGATCACAGGCCGCCGAGCCCCATCGACACAAAAGACCTTAGCCATCCCGTTGATGCCCGCCTCCAGCAAGGCGCGCTTGAGCGCGGGAGAGTGAGTCGCGTGATGGAAGTTGGTGTAACCGTCCAGTACTGGGGGTTTCGGGTCCTTGCCGCTGGCATAGCGGAACACTTGTCCCACACGCAGCTTTCCACCCATGTTTCGTCCTTTCCGCGGACTCATCCTTCGGCGATCTTGCCATGGAGACTGTGATGTGGCACCTCACCTGATATCGGAGGTTCAGGCCGTGCTGGATAAGCACGGCTATCGGCTGCTGCCAGGAAGCGACTACATCCACGAACTCGTCATGGCCCGCGTCGACATCGCGCTCAGGAACCTCGTCGAGGTTTTCGAGGGCAGGACCGCGTGACATGACGGAGATCCCTGACTTCCATGGCCCGCACTTCGGGCCTCCGCAGGCCGACCACGTCAAGCTGACCTGGTACGAAGCGACCTATCGGGCGCGGTGGATCCGCGTAGTCTCGCCCTCTTGCGAGTGCAACCGGACGCTGTACGAGCTGTGCGCCGCCGGCGGCCAAGGTTTCGTACGCCGGACAGATCGTACCGAGGGCACCACCCACGAAACCGCGTGAATGCTGGCCGCGGCCGCGAGAGGTCTCTACGAACGGATCCTGCGCGGCGAGGTGCGATGAGACTGGCGCTGCGGACGGTGTCCTGATGCGTGTTCCAGGCACGATCAACGACGTCCTCGACCTGTAAATCAGTACTTCCCGTCTCGGTCCCGGCTGTAATCGGGGCCATCCTCGCGAGTGATGGGCCTGGGGCCGAGATGCCCACCACGCATTGTGAGCTACACAGAAACACGTTACGTCGCCGTGGGGGCGCAGTGATGTATTTTGCCGTAGCGCGTGCGGGCGATACGAAGCAACTCGACTGAGTCCGTCACTATGTTTCGTCCCTTTGCCGCCTCGGAAAAGTCGATGCCTATCCAGGGGCGCTTGTCGCCGCATCGGAACAGCATGAAGGCGACGTGCGGACTTGTTATAGGAAGGTCGCGTGTGTATGCGATCAAGCCCTTCCCGAGGTCGGCTGGTAGCTCGGCTAGCTGATGGCTGCCGAAGTTCTCGCGGGCAAGCTTAAGGGCCTCGTCTCCTCCACGGGTGGACCAGTTGAGGGAGAAGCGGATGTACTCGTTTTTGAGTATGCATCCCCCATGGGTAGTGGGGACGCCGTCTATGCTCTCCTCTAGCGGTATTGTCAGCCCGCTGATTTTGCGTATTGCCTGCTGCGGGAAGATCTTGCACCAGTATGGGCTGGAGTCGGTGATAGGGCTGGTGTCGGCGATTATCTTCGGCGTTGGCTGTGTAGGGCTACCACTTGGGTTAGTGCAGCCGGAACCTAGCGACAGCATGAGCAGCGTGCCTAGGACGGCAGCGGGAACGCGTGTGGGCATGTCAGTAGTTCCGGTCGATGCCTAGATTATCGTGGACGGCTACGCCTGCGCTGTTGTCCATGGCTTCCTGGGCGGTCTGGGTATTGCTTTCGGTCTTGGTGTGAAAGCGTGCCCACTTGATGAATTGGTCGAAGGCGGCGGGGTTGTCGACGATGTCGTCGAGCGGTTTGAGAGCGGGCGGGTGACCGTCTGTGGCGAATAGCTTGCCTTCAAGGTCCTTATGCGCCTGAGCGTTCCATTCACCGTGCGCGATTCTGGTGCCCAGGATCATCTGGCGGACCATCCACATAGTCATCTCGCGGTCGTTGCCGGCCTGCTGCAAGGCCGAGTCCGTAGTCAGGCCGACTCCCAGCAGTCGGTCGGCTAAGGCTGCCGACAGCTTTTCGAACGCCATCGGCGTGAGCTTTTCGTGCGCTTTGTCGCCCCAGAACCCGAACCGCGTGGCGAGTTTTCCCACGGGCCCCGTCAGCTCGCTGAGCATGTCATTGATCAGGCTCTTCATTTCTGCCTTCGCCTGTTCGTCGCCCTTGGCCTGCGCCATAAGGACCAGCCGTCGGGGTTCGAGTAGATGCCCCATGAAGCGCGCCTCCGGGATGAGCACCTCCTCCATGTTCTCCCCGTTGGCCCGCTTGTAGGACTCCTGGACCTTCTCGAGCATCCGCTGGGTCTCTGCTCCCAGCAGCGCCTTTACCGCGCCTTCATGGCGGCCCACGAAAGTGAGCACCCGATCCATCTCGGCCTGGTCGATGTTCTTCAGCGCGCGCTTCTGGTGATCGAAGACACTGAAGATCTCGTCGATGTGTGCGGCCATGACCGACCCCATTGGGCCATCCAGGAAGGACAACCGCTCCAGCTTCTTCTGGTCGGCGATCCTCAGCTTCCCGTCGTCCCCTCGCCCGAAGACACCGTCGAGTTCCTTCTTGAGGATGACGAGCGCGTCGTTGGTGAACTTGAGCGATTCCTTGTCCTTGCCGCTCAACGCCGTCTGCAGAAGCCCGGCGAACGGAGCGTAGTTCTTCGTGTGGTTGAAGCCGTCCAGCCGATCCGTGAGCAGGTACTCCATGATGCTCTTCGTCCAGCCCTGCGGGGTGTGGAAGAGCAGTGCCTGCGCTGCCTCCGGCGTGTGTCTCGCCGCCTGGGACAGATCGTCGATGACGCTGGCCTTTATCGGCTTCCCCGGTTCCCCCATGTACGGCCCGCCGGGCTGCATCGAATCGCTGAGCCCGAGCACGGTGGCCAAGTCCATGGCGTTGGCGTAGGGCGGGCCGGCATCCGACAGCTCCTTTTGATGAACGATCGCGTCCCGGCCCACCACTTCCATGAATCGCTTGGAGAACGGCGGCTTGCCGTCGCTCGCCCGCCAGATCAACGCCTGTGCCTGATCGCCGACGTAAGCCACCTCGTTGGCCCTGTGCTGCGCCCGCCCTTCCTTCACCAACTGGGAGAGGAACGCCTCGCCCATGAAGGCCGGGTCTTTGGGGTCGGTGCCCTTGGCCAGGGCCGTGGCGAGCAGCTTCATGCCCTCCTTGACTTGCTGGGACACCTGGTCGCCCTTGGTAGTTCGCATCATGACGTTGGCGCGCATCTGAAGGGCCAGCGATGCCGGAAGCTCGGTGATGCCCTTGGCCCCTAGTTTGGCCAGGAAGGCCTTGACGAATTCCGGGTCAGAGGCCTTGCCCGCGAACCCTCGCAACTGCGCCAGCGCTGTGGCGTCCCCGCGACCCGCGGCCACTGCGGCATTCGCGGCCAGCGTTCCGTTCAGCAATCCCTGGGCGACCGCCAGCGAATCGGGGACGGGAACCATGGTCCCGGCCGGCGTGTGTGTGCCGAAAGTGACCTTCAGGCGTTCCATCTCCCTGATCAGTTGTTGCCGCCGCCGCAGGTCCGCGACCTCCGCCCCGACCTCCCTGGCCATGTCGCGGATGCGCAGCGCCGGACCGGTGTCCAGCCCCGCGGCCGTGAGCTCGCCGTACAGTGCCGCAGCCAGTCCCTCAAGTTGCTGGGCCGCCGCGCTGTGCCTGGAGACCAGAGTGTCGAACTCGGGTTGCTTGATCCCGGTGAAGCTCACTTCGTACCTGCCAGTTTGTCGCTGGCGTCGGCGACGGCCCGGGCGAGCATCGCGCGTAGCTCCCGCTCGCGGCCGTGTACGGTCTGGCCGAAGCGGCTGCCCGTCGGTCCGACCCATGCGTCGGCATCCATTAGCGCGCAGGAAGGATGAAGGGCCCACCAGTGGTCGTCGGACAGCTTCTGGATGCGTTGTGCCGCTGCCCGCATCGCCTCGCGATCAAGATCAGGCATGCCGATCTCCTCGTACGACTCCCAAGCCCCCTGGTAACGATAGCTTCATCCGGGCCGATTGCCCTGGTATCCAACAAACTCGGAATTTTGCCTGATAATTCGAGCCGAATAGCTCGTCCGTGCGTACATCTTTGAAGCGACGCACCGGATCCGACGCACGTCTACTCTTTCTCGATTGCGTGTACTTCGTGCGCTTTGTTATTCCAGGCTCATCGGAGGCCTGCCGTACGGGCTGATGGAGGGAAGTGGCGTCAGGGCGGGGCGCCTCGAGTCCAGGGCACCAGCAGATCCTGTTCCGCTCTCCGATATCGGGCGCGCCTGGGTGCCGCCTCCTCCGCGTTCCGCGAAGGTTCACACCCCCATCACGCCATGGTCGTTACGAGGGGTGGCCAGCGATCTAGCGTCGTGAGGCCAGATAGACCGAACACAGCGGAGCCCCCCCTCATGCACCTTCGTCACGTCCTGGTGAGCCTGGCCTTTGTGCCCGCGCTCGCCGCGCCAGTAGCCGCCCACGCGTCAACGGCCGACGGTCCCGGCGTGCTGCCCCAGAAGACTCACTTCGACCTCCAGGCCCACCGCGGTGGCATCGGCATGACGACCGAGGAGTCGCTGGAGGGGTTCGGTAAGGCGATGCGCCTCGGGGTCAGCACCCTGGAGCTGGACACGCATGTCACCAAGGATGAGAAGGTCGTCGTCAACCACGACCGGCAGATCAGCGCCCAGAAGTGCCGCGACACCGCACCGGTCACGCCCGGCGATCCGCTGTACCCGTACGTCGGCAAGTACATCAAGGACCTGACCCTGGCTCAGATCAAGACCATGGACTGCGGGTATCAGCAGTTGCCCGGTTTCCCCGAGCAGGAGCAGATCAAGGGCTTCCGGATGATCGAGCTCAAGGACGTCTTGAACCTCGTCAAGAGCTACCGTGCCAAGCAGGTCACGCTCAACATCGAGACCAAGGTCGAGGCGGGCGCGCCCGAGCAGACCGCGCCTCGCGAGTTGTTCGTCCGCCGGGTTTTCGAAGAGATCCACACCTCGGGGATCGAGCGCCAGATCACCATCCAGTCCTTCGACTGGGGCGCATTGCTGGAAATGCACCGGCTTGCGCCGACGTGGCCGCTGGTGGCGCTGACGAACTACGACTTCCTTCAGATCGGCAAGCCCGGCGCCTCCCCGTGGCTCGGTGGCATTGACGTCGACGACTACGAAGGCGATTTCGTGAAGGCGGCTGCCGCAGTCCCTGGCGTCACGGCCCTGTCTCCTAACTACGGCTTCCCGCAGAGTGGGAAGGTCGGTGACCCGGGCTTCCGCTTCTACCCCGATCAGGCGATGGTGTCGGAGGCGCACGCCCGGGGCCTGAAGGTCATCCCGTGGACCTGCGACGACCCCGCCACCATAGAGGCCCTCATGGACATGGGTGTTGACGGCATCATCACGAACTACCCGAACCACGTCCGGCAGATCATGGCCGACCGCGGCATGCGACTGCCGAAGGCCTACGCGCCGCGCTGACTCCCTCTCGGGAACCCGGCATCGTCCCGCCTACCGCGACCCAGGCGAGCCCAGCAGGCCGGGTCCTTCGGCTCCGGCGACGCGGTCTGAGCCCTGCTGCTCCTAGGCGAGGCCGAGGTCGGCCAGCGCGGCCGCGCCGCGGGCGGCATGGTCGCCGCCGGCGAGCACCAGGGTCCGCGCCGACTGATAGCGGCAGCCGGCGGTGTCGAACGCGGCTACCGTGGCGAGCAACCGCTCCTGGTCATTGTCGAGCAGCGCTTGGGCCCGCTCCACCATGGCATCGGCGACCGGGTTGCCGGCCACGGTGGTGCGGGCCTCGGCCAGACGGTCGCGAGCGTCGGGGCTCCCGGCGAGTACGGCGGCCTCGGTGCGCAGCGCGACATACCAGTGGTGCCAGATCCAGGTGACCCACTTCCACACCTGCCTGGGTTCGGGGGTCATCCGCTCCAGCGCCTCCGGTGCCTGCCCGCGGTGCAGCAGAAGTATCGCGTCGAACACCGCCCCGTAGCCGTACGTGTGCTCCAGTGGGGTCCCGAGCTGATTCAGGACCTCCTGCCATTCACGCTGGGCGTCATGGTCGGCGCGGAGGCCGTGGATCATCGCCACGGCGGCCGCCGCCGGGCGGAGGAGCGACCGGGCCGGGCTGCCTGCCCGCCGCCACGCGTCGAGGAACCTGACGCTGCCGGTGAGCACCTCGTCGATATTGCCCGCCAGCGCGTCAACCATCAGCAGCCGGCACGTAGCGCGGTGACCGACCTCCGCCAGGGATGGATGGTCGGCCAGTTGGCGTGCCCATCGGCGGGCGCCTGGCACATCCCCCGCGCCCAGGGCGGCCTCGGTGACCATACCGAGCGCGTCGATCAGCTCGTGGGTGCCGGCCGGTGAGATCGGCAGGGACGACAGGAGCGTGATCCGGCGCCGGGCCGTGGCCGCAGTGGCGAACGTGTCGCCGGCCCAGCTCTGCGCACCGGTGAGCGCGTCGAGTGCGGCCGACTCGGCGAGCGGGTCGCCGGTCCGGTGGGTGAGCTCGACCGCGCGCTCGGCGCGCGCGATCGTCTCCGGTACGGCGTTGCCGGGCGGGCCCTGGGCGGCACCGAACGCGTCCGTGAGCACCGCGGCCTCGGCCAGTGCCACCGCGGCCTGCGCGGCCGGATCGTCGCCGGCCAGCTCTCGCGCCTCGGTGATCAGCGCGAGCGTCTCCTCCCGAGACGGGAGTCGTACGAACGTGGTCGAGAACCGGAACGCGATGGTGGCGGCGGTCGCCAGGTCAGCGGCGGCGCCGGCGCTGTCGCCGGAGCTGCGGGCGGCGTCCGCGGCTGCGCGGCGGAGGCGGTACATGTCATCACCGATCGTCCGGCAGCCGGCCACGGCGGCGGCCTGCCGGAGCATCGACGCGCCGGCGGCGGGGTCTGCCGTGAGCGCGGCCGCCTGCTCATAGCGCCGCTGGGACTCGCCGGTCAGGTGACGGGTGAAGGTCAGCTCCGCCAGGTGCCGGGCGAGATCGTACGCGTCCGTGCGCTGCTCCGGCCGATCGGCCGCCCACGCCAGAGCCGCGCGGAGGTCGTCGGCCACCGCGTCGAACCGGGCCCGCCAGTCCACTCGTACCGCCTTCAGCCCGGCGGCCCTGGTGAGGCACCAGCGAAGGTGCCGGGATCGAGCGTCGATCAGTTCGCCGGCCTCGGCGAGCCGCTCCGTGCCGTACTGGCGGATGGTCTCCAACGCCCGGTACTGGGTTCCGCCCGGGGACGCGGCCACCACCAGCAGGCTCTGTTCGGCGAGCCGGGCCAGTCCGTCGGCGACGAGGCCCTCCTCGGACCCGGCTACCTCCGCGACCGCGGCAGCGGTGAACGGCGCCACGAACACCGACGCCCGGCGCAGCAGCGCCTGATCGGCCGGCTCCAGCAGGGTATGGCTCCAGTCCAGCGCCGCTCGTACCGAACGGTGCCGTTCATCGGCACGGGAGCCGCCGGTGAGCATCCGGAGCGGATGGGACAGGGCGGCGGTGATGCCGTCCAGCCCGAGCGTGGGATACCGGGCGGCGGCCAGCTCGATCGCCAGTGCCATCCCGTCCAGCCGCTCGCAGATCGCGGCGATCTGGTCGCGCAGCGGGGGATCCAGTGGCCAGCCAACCGCCGCCGCCCGCTCCATGAACAACGCGACCGCGTCCGACTCGCCATCTACGGTCAACGACAGCGGCGGGACCTGATACACCCGTTCGAACGGCACCATCAGCCGGGCCCGGCTGGTCGCCAGCACCGTCACCCGAGGACACGTCACCAGCAGCCGCTCGAGCAACAGCGTCGCCCCGTCCACCACGTGCTCGCAGTTGTCCAGCACCAGCAGCGCGTGACGGTCGGCCAGCGCGGCGACCACGGACGCGGTCATGTCACGGCCGGGCTGCTCACCGAGGCCGAGCGCCCCGGCGACCGCAGCGGCGATCATGCCCGGATCGGTGACCGGGACCAGGTCGACGAACCACACCCCGTCGGAGTACTCGCCGGCCGCCTGCGCGGCCACCGCCGACGCGAGCCGGGTCTTGCCCACTCCACCGGGACCGACCGCGGTCACCTGACGGTGTGCCTTGATCATCTCGGTCAGCTCGGCCCGCTCGCTTTCCCGGCCGATGAACGAGGTCAGCGAGGCGGGCAGAACCGGTGCCGGGTGAGACGGGCCGGCACCGGCCGGTTCGGGCGCGCGCTGGGCGAGCGCCCGCCGATCCGGTACCTCCAGCTTGCGCAGCAGAGAGGAGACGTGACTCTCGACGGTACGCACCGAGATGTACAGCCGCGCCCCGATCTCGGCGTTGCTGAGATGGGCCCCGACCAGTTCCAGCACCTCGGCCTCCCGAGGCGAGATGTCCGCTCCTGCAACCATCGCCCCAGTTTGCCGCATCCCCTCCGCGTCCCCATCCGCAATGACCACCGCGCGATCCGTGCTGTCGATCCGTGATGTCGATCCGTGATTGGTTCCGTGGTCGCCACGGATGCGGACCGATCAGGCCGGCGGAAAGGCTGTGCATGCGTACACATGACCCACGACTACAGGAGTGACCATGACCGGCTCTTCCACCCACGGGATCAAGACCGTGCTGCACCCCGTGTCCGACCTGGCCAAGGCCAAGGCGGTGTACGCCGCCCTGCTCGGCATCCCCCCGCAGACCGACTCGTCCTACTACGTCGGCTTCGAGGCCGAGGGCCAGCACATCGGACTGGTGCCAGGCGGCGGACCGCAGGACATGATCTCGCCGGTGGCCTACTGGCACGTGCCGGACATCGAGGCGAAACTGGCCGAGGTGGTCGCCGCGGGGGCCGCCGTGAAGGAGGCCGCGCACGAGGTCGGTGGCGGCCGCCTGGTGGCCACCGTCATCGACCCCGACGGCAACGTCCTCGGCATCTTGCAGGACCGGTGAGCACCGACCTGCCCCTGCCGCATTCGCCGCTAATCGGCCCCACCTCGCTCAAAGGACCTGCCATGACCTCTTTCGAATCCGTCACCCTGGAAGTTTCCGACCCCACGGCCGCGGACGCCTTCTATCAAGCCTTCGGTTTGGGGGCCTTCGTGAACGTACGCGCCTCCGACGCGCCGACGACCGGCTTCCGTGGCTTCGCCCTGTCCCTCGTGGCGTCCCAGCCGGGCAACGTCGACGCCCTTGTCGGCGCCGCCCTCGATGTCGGTGCCACGACGCTGAAGCCGGCCACGAAGGAGTTCTGGGGCTACGGCGTCGTCGTACGCGCCCCGGACGGGACGATCTGCAAGATCGCGTGCTCGGCGAAGAAGGACACCGGCCCTGCCGCCCGGCACATCGATCAGGTCGCGCTCCTGCTGGGCGTGGCGGACGTCAAGGCGAGCAAGCGGTTCTACGTCGACCGCGGCCTGGCGGTGGCCAGGAGCTTCGGCGGCAAGTACGTCGAGTTCGACACGCCGTCGTCGGCCGTCACGCTGGCGCTCTACCCGCGCCGCGCCCTCGCCAAGGACACCGGCGTCTCCCAGGAGGGCACCGGATCGCACCGGATCGCGATCGGCGGCGACGCCGGGCCCTTCACCGACCCTGACGGATTCGTCTGGGAGGCCGCATCCGTCTGCCACCCGTAGAAAGAGCGGTGGTTACTGCTGGTGCCACCTGTCGTACTTGAACGCAGTCCGAGGCGCCTCGATCCGGCTGCGGTCCAGACAGCAGGAAAGTCCGGGAAGTGACCGGCGCAAGTCCTGGTGACGGCAACCGCGCACTGTGAGGCTGACTGCAATCGCTCGGTCGAACTCACGGGGAGACTCGATGCAGACAGCACGAAAGTCCAACAAGGCCCGACTTCTGGGCCGCTTCCTGACTACGGCGGCCGTTCTCGCGGCCACCGCGACGATCGCGGTATCACCTGCTTCTGCCACAGCCACCAACCTGGCCAAGAAACCAGCCGGGATCAGCAGGTGCCTCGGGCTCTGGGCGCAGAACAACAGGATCACGCTCCAGCACCAACCCCGCTGCGGCCCCAACGGCAGCTACCACATCCACGTCTGGAGCCCTGGCCATGACACCAACACCCGCACCTACACCTACGCCGGCGCCACACTGACGTTCGACAACCCCTGGCCAGCGGCCGGAGGCACCAACATCTGTGCCGAACTCTGGCACCATGAGCCTGGCGGCGGCTATTCGAGCTGGGGCCTGCCCTGCGACACGATGTAGCGCCGATATCGGCGAGAACCATCGTCTGAGAGGCGGCTGTTTAGGCAGTCGCCTCTCGCTTTACCGCTAGTCAGCTTCTCGGCCGTTTACTGCTGGGAGGTGAAAGCCGGATCGACGTGGATGACGGGCCTCAGCGCGGCCGGCCCGATCCCACGGCACATCGACCGCCCAGAGGAAGCTTCTCTGCACCTTGCCAAGCTGAGCTTGTTGGCGGGTTGAGCCTGGGCCTTCGCGTGCTGGCCTCGGTGGTGGAGGTCGGGAGACTTGTAGGTTTCTCGTATGCCTGATCAGCGTGTGGAGATCGTCGAGTACGACCCGCAATGGCCTGCGAGGTTCGCCGACCAGCAAGGCAAGGTGTCGGCGGTGCTTGCTCAGTGGCTGGCCGGTCCGGTCGAGCACATCGGCTCGACCTCGGTGCCGGGGCTTGGGGCCAAGCCGGTCATCGACATGCTGGCGCCGGTCCGCTCGCTGGGAGAGGCGCAGGATGCGGTGGGAGTGCTCGAGGCGGACGGCTGGTTGTTCTGGCCGGACGATCCCTGCCGTCACTATCGGCTGTGGTTCCTGCGCCCCAGACCGGAAGCCAGAACTCACCATCTGCATCTGATCGAGCATGATCACCCAGATGCTCGCGCGTTGCTCTGCTTCCGAGACGCCCTGCGAGCCGACCAAGAACTGCGACAGGAATATGCGCAGTTGAAGCTGGACCTCGCCGACCAGCACCACGACAACCGCAACGCCTACTCCAACGCCAAGAGCGCGTTCATCGAACGAGCACTGCGCGGAATAGGCATCGAGCCGCCGGCGCGGACCAGGCTGCGGGAGTAGAACGTCGAGTCGAGTCGCTCAGGGCGGAGCTGCGGAGATCACGCCCGGCATCCCGAGGTGCTTGCGGGTAGCGATTGCAACCTATAGGTTGCCAATCAATGGCAACCCGTAGGTTGCGAAGGAGGGTGGGTATGGTTTCGGACGCGATCGAACGTGTGACGGTGCTGCGGCACCCCATCGAGCGGGTGTGGGCCGCGCTGACCACCGCGGAAGGGCTCTCGCGATGGTTCGGCTCGGTAGCGGAGATAGATCTGCGGCCCGGCGGGCGAGCGTTCTTCCGTTGGGACGACCTCGACCAGGAATCCGTCGCCACGATCGTGGTGGTCGACCCACCACGCCGTTTCGCGTTCAGGTGGGGAATCGAGGGCCTGCCAGAGGATGGCGCACCCCAGACGCTTGTGGACTTCACGCTGGAGCCGGTACCGGACGGCACTCGGCTGCGCCTCGTGGAGAGCGGATTCGCCCAAGCCGCCGACGACGTGGCCCGGTCCGCCCACAAGGCCAACAGTCAGGGATGGGACACGGAGCTCGTCGACCTGGAGACCTACCTCGATGCGGCCGCCTGATTCAGAAGGGCAGGCCGTTGCGGTGTTCGCGGCGCTCACCGATCCGACGCGGCGGGCGCTGCTGGAGGAGCTCGCCCGCTCGGGTCCCGCAACCGTCACGGATCTGGCGCGGCGGTTGCCGGTCAGCCGCCAGGCGGTCGCCAAGCACCTCGGCCAGCTCGCCGAGGCGGGCCTGATCAGCACCGGCGAACCGGTCGGCCGCCGCCATCCCTACCGGTTGGAGCCAGCCGCTATTCGCACGGCCCAGGTTTGGTTGGCCAGGCTCGCCAACAGGTGGGATGACCGGCTGGTTGCGCTGGAACGCGCACTGGACGCCACTGACGCGAACCAAGGAGTCACGCAACAATGAGCAAGCCTGAATTCACGGCCGGCCTGAACATCGCCATGAAGATCCCCAAGGCACAGTACGAGGCGACCGTGGCCTTCTATCGCGACACTCTGGGCTTCGACGTCAAGGAGGACGACGTCTCCTACGCGCCGACCGTCTCGAGAACTCATTCGGTGCGGTTCGGGCCCAATACGCTGTGGCTCGACTGCGTCGACAACTACGGACAGCCCGACCTGTGGCTGCAGCTCCACACCGATGACCTGGACGCGGCGACGAGCAAGCTGGCCGGCATCGGGATCCACCCGTGTGACGAGGTGGAGCCCCTGGAGAACCTCGATTCCAGAACCCACTGGATCAAGAATCCGGCCGGTGTCGTACATCTGCTCGCGGAGTCCGGCTGATCCTGAGCTCCCGGTGAGGCATCCCGGTGCGGGTGGCAGGCTGATGTGCGGCTTCATACCCCACCTGGATAGACGGGTGTCTACGACCGCGACGCTGGTCACCGTGGAGCAGTTCACCGAGGACGAGGCGGTTAGTTACCTCAGCACGCGAGTGGGCACAAGCGACAGCGGCGGTTTCCACCCCCATCGAGGTACTCCTCAGCGCGACGGACTGGATCAGGCGAGCAACCGGTTGACCAACCCGTCGAGGTAGTCAGGGGTGAGCGGGCCCGCGCCGAACAGGACGCGCATGTAGATCGGCGCCAGGAGATGGTCCAGCACCTCCAGTACGTCAGGCGGGTCCTCGCCGCGGTCGCGGGCGCGGTCGAGCATGCCCTGCAACTGCCTGGTGCGGTCGGCCAGGAGCTCGTCGCGCGCCTGAAGGCCCTGCTGACCCTCGCCTGACAGCGCGATGGTCAGCCGCACCAGCGCCAGGCCGTCGGGTCCGGTGACCTCGCGGGCCACGTTGGCGGCGTGGGTCCGCAGGTCGCCGGCCAGGCTGCCGGTGTCAGGCATCGGCGACTGCACGTTGAGCCGGGTCAGCAGCACATCGCTGAGCAGGGCTTGGAGGTTGCCCCACCGGCGGTAGAGGCTGGTGTCGGCCACGCCCGCGCGGGCCGCGATGTCGCCGACTGAAAAGTTTCCGTAGCCGCGCTCCCTGACCAGCTCGGTAACGGCCTGGTGCACTGCCGCGCGGACCCGGGCGCTGCGCCCGCCGGGCCGCCTGGCCCGCCCTTGCTCATCCATACCCCCACCTTAACGCAGTCGTGACTTGCGTTTGTATTCTATGAGGGTCTACGTTAACACAGTCATCAACTGCTTTAAGGGGATGTAAGTGAAAGCGTTGCTCACCCTGACCTGCGCAGGTCAGTTCATGGTGCTGCTCGACAACACGATCGTCGGCGCCGCCCTGCCCGACATGCAGCAGCGGCTCCACACTGGGCTGACCGGCCTGCAGTGGATCGTCGACGCCTACGTGCTGCTGGTGGCCATGCTGCTGCTGTCGGGCGGCGTCTTCGCCGACCGGTTCGGCCGCAGGCGGGTGTTCCTGGCCGGGGTGGTGGTGTTCACGGCCGCGTCGGTGGTGTGTTCGCTCGCGCCCTCGATCGGCTGGCTGATCGCCGGGCGGGTGCTGCAGGGCGTTGGGGCCGCGGCGCTGAGCCCCGCCTCGCTGGCGCTGCTCGCCGCCGCGTATCCCGCCCCGAGGGAGCGTGTCAGAGCGATCGGGTTGTGGGCCGGGTTCAGCGGCATCGGCCTGGCCGCCGGACCGCTGGCGGGCGGGGTCTTGGTGGAGGCCTTCGGCTGGCCCGCCATCTTCCTGGTCAACGTGCCCATCGGGGCGGTCCTGCTGCTGGCTGGGCTGCGCGTGCTGGGGGAGTCCCGCAACCCGAGCGCGCCGCCGATCGACGTCCCCGGCACGGTCTTGTCCGTCGCGGGCGTGGGCGCGGTGACCTACGGCCTGATCGAGGGCGGTTCTCGAGGGTGGACCTCGCCGGTGATCCTGGGCGGCTTC
This sequence comes from Nonomuraea sp. NPDC050680, assembly GCF_040654555.1. Classification (NCBI taxonomy): domain Bacteria; kingdom Bacillati; phylum Actinomycetota; class Actinomycetes; order Streptosporangiales; family Streptosporangiaceae; genus Nonomuraea; species Nonomuraea sp. NPDC050680. The sequence continues at coordinate 168,278 of NZ_JBFAIF010000012.1, forward strand.
GCCGCCGGGCTGGTGCTCCTGGCCGCGTTCGTCGTGGTCGAGGTTCGTGTGTCGACGCCGATGCTGCCGCTGCGGCTGTTTCGTCAGCGGCTGTTCACGGTGTCCAACACGGCGATGGTCGTGGTCGGGTTCGCGCTGATGGGGTCGTCGTTCTTCTTCTCCCAGTTCTTCGTCTACGTCCAGGGCACTTCGATTCTGGTCGCCGGGCTGCGGACCCTGCCCGTCTCGCTGGCCATGGTGATCGTCAGCCCGTACGCGGGCCGGTTCGCGGCCAGGTACGGCTTCCGCGTCGTCGTCAGTATCGGCCTGGCGCTGGCCGGGCTGGGGCTGCTGGCGCTGGGCTTCGTGCACGCCGATACCGGCTACGGGAACGTGTGGTGGCGGCTGGCGGTCGTCGGCATCGGGTTCGCTCTCACCATGTCGCCGCTGACCGGGGCCGCCATCCAGGCGGTCAGCCCGCAGGAGGGCGGCCTCGCCTCGGGCGTCAGCAGCACCACCCGGCAGATCGGCGCGGTGCTCGGCGTGGCGCTGCTCGGCGCGATCGTCCACGCGCGGGAGTCCGGCGGCGCCTCCTTCGAATCCGGCCTCAACAGCGCCTTCCTCGCGGCGGGTGCCGTGACGCTGGCCTGCGCCGTATTCACCGGCCTGTGGCTGACCGCCACCCGGACGCCGAGGGGCCTCGGGGCCTCGGGGCCGAACAATCAGGAGACCGAGCAGTCAGTGAGCCGCCGCTGACAGCTCCTCCCAGTCGGCCCGCGTCTTGAGACGTAGGCAGCCCTCTGCTCGATGAGCTCGCCACCCGCCGAGCGGAACCACGCGATCGCTGATTCGCAGACCGGCGGGTGATCAAGCTGCTCACCCGCAGGGCGGCCCTCTAGGCATAAGCGCTGTTTCATAAGCGCTTGTGAAACAGCGCTTGCGCGTCGGCCGCGGACCGGCCCGCTGGTGCTGGATGCGCTCAGATCACCCGTTTGCTACGACGGGCCATGGCGAGGGAGATGAGCACGAGCAGTGATGATCCGCCCCAGTAGAGGAAGTCGCGTGTGCTGTGCCAGGCCAAGCCCCTGGCGCCGAACTGGAAGAGAGCAAGGCCGGTCCAGACGTAGATCGCGCTTGCCAGCGCCCAGCGAGCGTCCCTCGCCGCCATCGTGGCCCAGATCGCCCAGACCAGCAGGAGCGCCTCGACTCCCAACTTGAGCAGTACCCACGGTAGCCCGGAGTACAGTCCGAAGGAGCCTCCGGGCGCCAGCCACCAGAAGGCGGGAATCAGCAGCCAGGCCCAGGACCGTTTGGCCAGACCCTTGCCTGGCCATATCGACAGGACAGCAAGACCGGCGATGATCACGCAGGTGCGGATCGTCGGAGTCCACCCGTCGGGCAGCACACGAAACACGACCAGGGACAAAGGCAGCGCCAGCCGAACCCAACCTCGTGCCGTCAAGACGAGCAAGGTGATCGCCTCTGCCCACCACATGGGCCTGTGCAGCGGGTCCGGCGCTCCGGACAGCTCGAACACCGTCAGCACGAATACGCCCAAGTGCAGGCCGTCCGCCCACCATGGCACCCGAGTCGTCCGTGCCTGCAACGCGCGCGCGGTGAATGCGCCGGCCACGAGAGCCGACATCTCGCGAACGGGGAACCGGCCAGACGCCAGTATGAGCGTGCCGATGAGCTCTTCGCCGTGTTCGTCTCGATAGTCCTTGGGATACAGGCGCAGCAGTAGGCGGTAGCACCGTTCGAGGCGGCCGCTCACGTGCCCATCACCGCGACCCTGCTGGTGACGAGGTTCGCGGCGTGCTGCAGGCGGACAGCTTCCGCGCGCACCACGACGACGCCGTCATCGGTGATGCGGTAGTAGCGTCGGGAACGTCCCTCGACGATCTCTTCCCGGTCCCTCGCCACCAGGCCTTTATTCTCCAGGCGGTCCAGCGTGGTGTACAGCGTGGCGACGGGGATGCGAGTCCGTTCGTTCGACTGCTCGCCGACGCGCAAGATGATCCCGTAGCCGTGCAGGGGACCGTCGAGCAGTGCGGCGAGGATGAAGTATGTCGCTTCTGTCATCCTGATCATGCCGGGCAGCATATATCAGAATCTGATATATGCGGGCGGGATTCAGGTGTTCCGCACGTCGCGGGGCCGTTCCCTGCGCCCGGCTTTCCATCGCAACGCGAGCAGCCTGGTGCGTGCCGAAGGCTCGCTCCTCAGGCCGCAGGATCGAGGGCGGGATCGGTCGTGAGGATCCGCTGGTGGAGTTCCCGTACGGTCGTGCCCGGCTCCAGGCCCTGCTCGGTGATCAGCGCCGCGCGCAACCCGGTGTACACCGACAGGGCTTCGGCCTGCCGTCCCGACCGATACAGGGCGAGCATGAGCAGCGCGTGCAGTGGTTCGTGCAGCGGGTGAGTGGCGGTGAGCTCGCGTAGTTCGGGGATGACCGTCGCCTGGTGTCCGAGTTCGACGTCGGCCCTCAGCCTGACCTCGACGGCCAGTAGTCGCGCCTCCTCCAACCGGTCGGCGTGCGCCTGGATCATCGGGCTGGCGGGTACGTCGGCCAGCGCGGGCCCGCGCCAGAGATCCAGCGCCGCGCCCAGCAGCCCGCGGGCCGGCTCCAGCTGACGTGCTCGAACGGCCTGCTGTGCTTCGGCGAGCAGCCCCTGGAAGCGGGCGGCGTCGGTTTCCAGAGCGGCGCCGCCCAGCTCGTAGAACGCCCCTCGGGTGCGTAGGTCCTCGCCCAGTACCCGGCGCAACCGCCAGATGTATCCCTGCAGCGTCTTACGGGCGAACTTGGGCTCGGAGCCCTGCCAGAGTTCCTCGATGATCCGGTCCGCCGAGACCGGGCGGCCCGCGTTGATCGCCAGGATGGCGAGGACGGCGCGATGCTTGGGTGCGGTGATGGGGACCACTCCGTCGCCGCGTACGACCTGGAGCGGGCCGAGCAGACTGAGCCGGGCGCCGCGGAATGCCAAGGGCACGATCACCTCCTGAACCGGACAGGCCGGATCCGTACTACCGGACGGGATGAATCGCGATCTAGACTGCCACGCCGGGCTTGCGCGGGACTTGCGCGGTGAAGCGGTACTTGCGCTGTGAAGCGGTACTTGCGCGGTGAAGCGGTACTTGCGCGGTGAAGACGGACTTGCGCGGTGAAGGGGGCGGCGTGGATTTCCGGATCCTCGGGACCCTGGAGCTCTGGAACGACGGCTCGCCGGTGCCGCTGACCGCGCCGAAGCAGCGGGCGCTGCTCGCGATCCTGCTGATCAAGGCGGGACGGCCCGTCCCCGTCGAGCGCCTGGTCGACGAGCTGTGGGGCGCGACACCACCGCGGAGCGTGGAGAGCACGCTGCACTCCCTGCTCTCCCGTCTGCGCGGAAGAGGCGTCGTCACGCTCGTCAGGGAGCCGGGCGGCTACCGGCTGGGGTTGGAAGGCGCGACCCTGGACGCCCGTGTCTTCGAGCGGCTCGCCGTAGAGGCGAGGGAGCTGGCGGAGGCGGGGCAGCCGGCGCACGCCGCGCGGCGTTTCCGGCAGGCTCTGGATCTGTGGCGGGCGCCGGCGCTGGCGGACGCGCCCGAGTCGCCGATGATCGAGGCGGAGCGGGCCCGGCTCGACGGGCTGCGGCTGGCGGTCTTCGAGGAGTACGCCGACACGCTGGCCGGGCTCGGCCGGCACGCCCAGGTCGCCGGTGAGCTGCGCGCGCTGCTGGCGGAACACCCGCTGCGCGAATCCCTGTGGGTCAGAATGATCGCCGCTCTCGACCGCTCAGGTCAGACCAGAGAGGCACTCGCCGCCTACGGCGAAGCGCGCCGGGTGCTCGCCGAGGAACTCGGCCTGGACCCCGGATCGGAGCTGCGCCGTCTGCAGGCCGGGATCCTGCGGCGGGAGAACGAGCGGGAGGACAGCCGGGAGAACGAGCGGGAGAACGGCCGGGAGAACGGGCGGGAGAACGGCCGGGAGAACGGGCGGGAGGACGGGCGGGAGGACGGGCGGGAGGCTCGTGGGCCGATCTCCCCGCAGCTCCCGCCCGACCTGGCCCAGTTCACCGGCCGCGGCACCGCTCTCCGTGAGCTGACCGCGCTGACGCGGACCGCACCGGGGACGGTGGCCGTCATCAGCGGCATGCCCGGCGTCGGGAAGTCGGCCTTCGCCGTCCACTGGGCCCACCGGATGGCCGAGCGCTTTCCCGACGGGCAGATCTTCATCGACCTGCGCGGCCACCGGCCGCAGGAGGCGATCACCCCGCGGAAGGCGCTGGACCGGTTCGTCCGCGCCCTGGGCATGCCTCCGGAGCAGGTCCCGGCGGAAGAAGACGAGCTCGCCACCGCTTACCGAACACTGCTCGCCGGACGGCGGGTGCTGGTGGTGCTCGACAACGCGGCCGACGCCGCCCAGGTCCTACCGCTGTTGCCCGGCACCGACGGCTGCCTGGCGCTGGTCACCAGCAGGAACCGGCTTGCCGGTCTGGCCCTGCGCCACGTGACGCGCACCATCGACCTCGACATCCTGGCCGAGCCCGAGGCCGTCGCCCTGCTGGCCGCCGTCATCGGCCCACGCGCGGGCGCTGAGCCGGACGCGGTCGCCGAACTCGCGGACCAGTGCGGGCACCTGCCCCTGGCACTGCGGATCGCCGCCGCCCACCTGGCCGGCCACCCCCACCGCCGCGTCGCCACCTACTTGGCGGACCTCACCGAGCGCGGACGACTCAGCACTCTGTCCCTCGGCGACGTCCCGGCCGACGCCGTCCGCGCCACCTTCGACCTGTCCTACCAGGCGCTGGCCGAGGCCGACCAGATCGCCTTCCGCCGCCTGGGCCTGATGCCCGGTTCCGGCTTCACCGCCCAGTCGCTGGCCGCGATGCTCGACGTCTCCGCCGCCCAGGCCCGTACGCACCTGGACGCGTTACGGGCGGCCAGCCTGATCCACCCGCACCGCGGCCGACCGCTCCAAGAGCGCTACCAGTTGCATGATCTCCTTCTCGACTACGCCCGTGACCGAGCCCAAGTCGAGGACGCTCCGCCGATCCGCGAGGAGTCCGTACGCCGGTTGCTGGAGTGGTATCTCACCATCGACGATCCGCTCGTGCTGCGGGACGAGCATGAGAACGTGATGGCGGGCACCCGCCACGCCGCGGAGCATGGCATGGACGCCGCCTGGCGGCTGCCCGCCGCGCTGGCGCAGCCGCTGCGACTGCGCCACTGCCTGGCCGACGCCGCTGAGCTGCACGCCTTGGCCGCCACCGCCGCCGAGCGGGCCGGCAGGCACCTGGAGGCCGCCGCCGCCCACCACCACCTCGGCGCCGTCCTGGAACACCTGGGCCGCTACCCCGAAGCCCTGGCCGAGCACCGCAGGACGCTGGAGATCTACCGGCAACTGAAGGACCAGCATGGGATGGGCACCGCGCTGCGTAGTATCGGCACCGTCTCCTGGCTGCTGGGCCGGTACGGCGAAGCCCTCACCGATCTTCAGGAGGCACGGCGCCTCCTGGAGGGCACAGGCGCCGACGACGCCGTGGGCCAGACGCTCAACATGCTCGGCATCGTGCTGCGCAACCTGGGCCGCCTGGAGGAGGCCGTCACCCACTATGAGCGCGCGCTGGCCATCCACCAGCGCACGGACGACCTCGAAGGCGAGGCGAACACCCTCAACAATCTCGGCGTGGCACGCGAGGCCCAAGACCGTCACGCCGAGGCGCTGGACCTGTACCAGAAGGCGCTCGCCCTGCGCCGGGCGGCGGGCAGCCGCAAGGGAGAGGCCCGCGCGCTGAACAACATCGGCCTGGTGGAGGCCAAGCTCGGCCGGTTCGAACCCGCGCGCGAGCATCTCCTGGCCGCGCTGGCCAGCCATCGCGAGAGCGGCGACCTCAAGGGCGAGGGGCAGGTGACCAACGACCTGGCCGGCCTCTACCACCGTCTCGGGCGGGAGGAGGAGGCGCGCACGCATTTCGCCGCGGCGCTGCGCATCCGCTCCGGCATCGGCGACCGCAGGGGCCTCGCCGAAACCCACAGGGATCTCGGTGAGGCCCTTGCCGACCAGGGCGACGCCACCGCCCACCACCATCTGGCCGCCGCCGACCAGATCTTCAAAGAGCTGGGCGTGATCACCTGAGCTCAGAAGCCTACGGTGAGGTCAGGAGCGTACGGTGAGGTCAGGAGCGTACGGTGAGCTCAGGAGCCTACGGTGAGCTCAGGAGCCTACGGTGAGCTCAGGAGCCTACGGGGACGATGAGCCCGACCGAGAGGAGATCGGCCACACCGAGCCCCAACCGGTCATCCGTGCCGGGTCCGGCTGCCTGGCGGTACCGCTCGCGCAGCGACGGCAGGTCCCTGCCATCGCACAGGGCGTAGATCAGCCAGGCCTGTTCGTTCAGCCATTGGAAGCTCGGCGCGCCGGGTGTGACGGCCACCAGCTGACCCTGCTCGGGGATCGGGCACACCTGAACCGGCTGTGCCTGGCGGTAGCCCCGTACCTCCAGCTCCACCTCCGTGCGTGGGTGGGCCGCGACGGGTAGCGGTTCGGGCAGGATTTCCGGCGCGAGGGGGGCCACGGCGCCGATCAGCCAGTCGACGAACCGCCTCCCACTGGCCGTCAGCATCCCGCCGTACGCCTGCGAGGCCTGCCGGGCGAGATAGGTCACCCGTTCGACAGTGGTGGTGTACTCACCGCTCCCGGCCGCCTGACTGCCGGGCGTGGCCTGATCGACGAAGTCGATCGCGGGCGGCTCTCCGTACTTGGCGCGCAGCTCCGGGCCGGCGTCGGCCGCGGCCGCGCGGAAGAGCAGCAGGTGAGCGTAGACGTGCATGGCGAACAGCACCCGCGACAGCGTCCACGACTTCAGGCGCCAGGGGATCGGGATCAGCTGGTCCGGATCGGCGGCCATGGACCCGGTGCGCAGCACGTCGAACAACTTCAGGTGCAGGCCCTCGTGGAACAGCGTCTCGGCCGCCATCCAGGGGTCGGCCAGCCGCTCGGGGGCCAGGAGCACCGCCGAAGGAAGCGGATCGCCGCCGGAGATGGAGTTGAGGACCCCGTCGGCCAGCTCATCACGGGCCAGCCCGGTCAGGGAGATGTGCGGCAGCACGCCGGCGCCGGTGTTGGGCAGCAGTTCGGCGAGCAGTTCGGCGCCCTGGCCGAGTCTGGCCAGCATGCCGGCGTCGGGACGTACCCGACCGGCGGAGCCGCTTTTCGAGAGGGTCCCGGCGAGCAGTTCTTCCAGGCGAGCGGCCAGCACCCGTTCCGGCTCGGAGCGCGGTTCGAGATCGGTCCACACCCACGAGACGGCATGGCTGGGCCATGGACGCACCCTGGGATGAGACAGGCGCTCGCATGGCCCGAGGCCGTCGAGCACGTCGGCCGCACCGCCTTCCAGGTAGCCGACCAGAGTGTCGTTCTCACCGGCCTGTAATTCCAGGGCGGCCAGGTCGTTCTCGAACGCGTTGCGCAGCACCGGGTCGTACATCACCGGGCGGAGCTCGGCGTCATCAGCCTGGCACAATCGCTCCAGCCGGTCGGCGGCGTGTGGGTGGTGCCGGGCCAGCACGCCGAGACCCAGGCGGTAGCGAGCCAGGTTCCTGACCTCGATCGCCTCGGCGCTGCCGAACCGGGGATCCGAGCCGAGTGTCAGGTCGATGCGGGCCGTCAGATCGGCAGGTGATTCGGTGTCCAAGACGTCGCCTCCATTCACTGGTGGGGGACCGGCGGCGGGATGTCCCGCCGCCGGTCGGCTGGTTCTACTGGACGCGGGGTGACGAGAACTCCGGGACCCACGCGCGCTCGTGCACGGCATCGGTCGTCACGCTGGGGGCGGTGTTCCCTGCCAGCGGGAACTGCGGCAATTCCACGGTCTGAGTCGGCATGCTGTTTCCTTTCGTGCGGTGGATCGCTTGGCGCTCTTGAACCTACGAAGCGAGGGTGTGGGCCCGGTGTGGCGGAGCACGGAGCCGCGCCGGATAAGCACGAACGGTCGCGGTGGTAACCAGCCCGCGGCGGCGGGCATGCAGGGGACAGGAGCCAGCGGTTCGTATTGATTGACGCCAATGTCAAGGTTGCATACTTGCCGCATGATTCGATCACGAGCCGCCGGTGCCGTACTTCTCACGGGAGATCATCACGATCACCCCAATCAGATCGTCTCTTGGGGGCTTGACGGGTCTAGGTCGAGCCGAAAGGTATGACGATGAGATTCGCGATCAGTTACTCGACAGCCGACGGGCTCGACCCCGACAGGCTCGTGACCTATGCCCGGCATGCTGAGGATTGCGGCTTTGAGGGGCTGTACCTGCCTGAACACGTTGTGCTGTATCCCGGCGCCACGGTCGGCCCCTTTGAGCTCCCGCCGGCCCTGCCCTACCCCGACCCGCTCGACTGCCTGGCCTTCGTCGCGGCGGCCACCCAGCGCATCCTGCTCGGCACTGGCGTGCTGCTGCTGCCGTACCACCACCCGGTGGTCCTGGCCAAGCGCCTGGCGACCATCGACGCGTTGTCCAAGGGACGGATGCGGCTGTTCACCGTGGGGTTGGGCACGCTGCCCGGCGAAGCCAAGGCGATGGGAGTCGACTTCAGCACACGCGGACGACGTACCGACGAGGCCATCGACGTGCTGCGGCTGCTGTGGGAAGGCGACGAGAAGGGTGTCAGCTTCGACGGTGAGTTTTTTGGCTTCGACAACGTGACGAGCTACCCGAAGCCGCACCGAGCCACACACCTGCCGATCCACGTCGGCGGGTCGAGCCGGGCGGCCGCACGACGCGCCGGGCAGCGCGGTGACGGGTATTTCCCCGGCGGCGCGCTCACTCTGGAGGAACGCGCGATCCAATGGAAGCTGGCCCAAGCCGCCGCAGCGGAGGCCGGCCGTGACCCTGGCGCGCTGGAGCACACCCGATGGGGGTCGATCGACATGTCCGCCGAACAGGTCGAGGCCTTCGCCGCGCAAGGCGTGACCCGCATCGTGGTCAGCCCCACCTCTGCGGAACCAGAACACCAGCGCGATGAGATGTCCGCGTTCGCCGAACGGTTCGCTCTGCTCAGCACCGGCTGACCCACGAAAGGGCGGCGACATCGTCGAAACGACGCCTCCGGCAGCGGCCGTGGAGATCGCGCGTTCATCGCCCGGCGGGCTCGGGCGCCACGTCGCTGCGCAGGGCCCGCTCCTCCGCGTCGGCCAGCCAGAAGAAGACCGGCGGCAGGCCGAGCTCGATCACCGTCAGCGCGATCTGGAACCCCTGCGGCCAGCCGTGCACGGCGAGCGAGAGCAGCCGCCCCACGCCGCCCAGCAGGAAGACGCCGGCCAGCCATCGCACCGCCCGAGCTGGGATCGGACGCTGGCGCGCGGCCCAGAGCCAGGCCAGCCCGTAGCCGGCGAAGCTGGCCCCCATGAACCGGCCCCAGCTGTCGATCGTCGTGCCGGCGGAACCGGCGCCGGGGATCGCCGCGTTGCCGAGTGCCACGTGAAACAGGCCGATCGCGACGCAGGCCCAGCCCATCAGCTGGGTGAGTACGCGCAGAACCCTGGCCATAATCCCTCCAAGTCGCCGTGGCGGAGCTTAGTTGACATGCGTCTACTACATTGGGCGTTCTAGTAGACCCGTGTCAACTAAGCTTCTTGCGTGCCTCCTCGCCAGCGACTCACCCCGGCCGACCGCCGCGCCCAGCTCCTCGCCGTCGGCGCCCGGCTCTTCGCCGCGCACCCGTACGCTGACGTGCTGATGGAGGAGGTCGCCGAAGAGGCCGGCGTCTCCCGGGCCCTGCTCTACCGTCACTTCCCCAGCAAGCACGCCCTCTTCGCGGCCATCTACCAGCAGGCGGCGGACCAACTGCTTGCCGAGACGCGACTCGACCCCGCCGCCTCCCTGGTGGAGCAGCTCATCCAGGGTATGGACGTCCATCTCGACTACTTCGTGGCGAACCGCAACGCCGTCCTCGCCGCGAACCGGGTCCTCGCGGGCGACCCGGTGATCCAGACGATCATGACGAACGAGCTGGACGCGCTCCGTGCGCGGCTGCTGACCGTACTCCCGCTCGCGGACGAGAGCGCCCGCGAGGCTGTGCCCGGTGTCCTGAAAAGCTGGCTGGTTTTCGTCCAGGTCCTCTGCGTCGACTGGCTCACCCACGCCACCTGTACCCGCACCCAGCTGCGCGATGTCTGCATCGGCGCGGTTCTCGGCGCCCTCCGGCCGCTGCTCGCCGAGGACCCCGCCCCCGACTGGCCGCGACGAGGGCCCGCCGCGGGTGCCTAGGGCCTGGGTGCCCTGAACGGCACCGTCTGTTCGGGGTGCGTCGACTTTCCGCCAATTTATGAGTGCAAGTCCCATCAAAGTCCCGCACGGGCCATGATCAAGGCAGGCCGCACGCTCGTAAAACGGGGGGCGTGCAGGCCGACCAAGATTGGAGCAACGTGCGAAGAAAGACGACTCTGCTCGCTACCGCGCTTTTAGCACTGGCCGCGGTTCTACCAGTTCCTGCGGCCGGCGCGGCGACCGAGCCCGAAGCCGTAGGACAGAGCAGCATCACCTGGGCGCCCTGTGAGGAGGAACCCAGTGCCGAGTGCGGCAAGCTGACCGTCCCCATCGACTGGTCCAAGCCGAACGGCGAGTCCATCGACCTGGCCATCGCCCGGCGCAAGGCCACCGACCCGGCGGCTCGGGTCGGCTCCCTGGTGATCAATCCCGGCGGCCCGGGCGGTTCGGGCGTCGAGGCCGTGTACGGCGCTCCCGACTCCTACACCGAGGAGCTGCAGAAGCGCTTCGACATCGTCGGCTTCGACCCCCGGGGCGTGGGCCGCAGTCATCCGGTGATCTGCTCGGCCTCGGTGTACAACCAGATGCCGCACACCGTCATGTCGAGCCAGGCCGACTACAACGCCTGGGACGCCTTCACCAAGAAGCTGCACCAGGACTGCCGGGCACGCACCGGCCCCCTGTACGACCACGTCGACTCGCGCAACGTCGCGCGCGACATGGACGCCCTCCGCGCCGCCCTCGGCGAGGAGAAGCTGACCTACTACGGCATCTCGTACGGGACGCTGATCGGCCAGATGTACGCCGAGATGTTCCCGAACCGGATCCGGGCCCTCGCGCTCGACAGCAACATGGACCACAGTCTCGGTGTCGCGGGCTTCCTCAGCACCGAGGCGATCGCCATCGAGGACGCCTTCGACCAGTTCGTGGGCTGGTGCGAGGCCGACACCAGCTGCATCCTGCACGGGCGTGACGTCCGTCAGATGTGGCGGGATCTGCGGGCCAAGGCCCGGCGCGGCGAGCTGTACTATCCGACCGCCCCGGACCGCCCGATGACCGAGCTGCAGGTCATCTACAACGCGGCGCTCGGCACCGAAGGGCCCGACTGGCGACTGCTGAGCGAGGTCATCAACTGGCTGAGCGGCGGGCCCGAGCCGTCGTGGGTACCGCCGCTGCCGGGCCGGGGGCCCGTGGAGGGCGACACCGCCGAGCTGCCCACCCGGATCCTCTGCCAGGACTACAGCCTCCGGGTGCGGAACTACGCCGAATACGCCGTCTACATGGGCATTTCCAAGCGCCTGGCCCCTGACGTGCGGTACCACCCGTACCCGATCGACGACATGCCCATCTGCCTCAACTCCACCACGACCAACCCGCCGCACCGGCTGAAGTACACGGGTGACGCGCCGATCCTGCTGGGGAACTCGCTGCATGATCCCGCCACGCCGTACATGTGGTCCGCCAACGCGGCGCGGCAACTCGGTCCGAAGGCGGTGCTGCTCACCTACGAGGGCTGGGGGCACCGCATCTACGGCAAGGACAAGTGCCAGACGGACATCATCGACCAGTACCTGATCGCTCTGACCGTGCCGCCGCCCGGCACCCGCTGCGCCGTGGGCACGCCTGAGGAGAGCGTGCTCAAGAAGCAGCAGCTGCCGCAGAAGACGTGGCCGACGGACAAACAGCACTGGTAGGTAATCAGAGCCGCCGGACCACGGCACACGCCGCGGTCCGGCGGTTTTCTTGAGACGGCTGTGGTCGTCTGGTCGAAGACCTCGACGCATCCACGCAGGATCGTCAGCATGACCGTGTCAGCACCCCTGGCCGGGAAGACGCGGTTGGTCAGGAAGTCGTGCACGTCCGGTTCCTCGTCGGCGCAGGCGTCGCTGAGCACGGTCAGGCGGTAGTCGCGGTCGGCGGCGTCGTAGAGCGCAGCGGCGACCATCGCCCCGGTCGCGACACCGGTCAGCACCGCTGCCCGCCATGGAGTGAGAGGACGAAAAGACGTGGATGTGTATGAAGCCGTGAACAGCCGCCGGGCTGTGCGGGCGTTCAGCGATGAGCCGGTGCCCAAGGAGGTACTCGAACGAGTGCTGGCTGCGGCGACGCGGGCTCCGTCGAGTGGGAACCTCCAGCCGTGGCATGTGTATGTTGTGACCGGCGAGCCCTTGGCCGAACTGAAGAGACGCGCGACGGCCAGGGCGCTGGCGGGAGACCCGGGTGATGAGCGGGAGTATCCGATGTACCCGGCCGGACTGACCTCGCCGTATCTGGACCGTTTTTCCGCTGCGGCCGCCCAGCGGTACAAAGCGCTGGGAATCAAGCGCGACGACCCCGACAGGCCCGCGAAGATCGCCGCCTTGAACTCTGAGGCGTTCGGGGCGCCGGTCGTACTGTTCTGCTACCTCGACCGGACGATGGGGCCCGGTCAGTGGGGGGACGCGGGGATGTACCTGCAGACGGTCATGCTGTTGCTGAGGGCGGAGGGGTTGCACAGCTGCCCCCAGGTGATGTGGACGATGTATCGCAAGACCGTCAGCCAGATGGTCGGAGCCGATGACGGGCTTGTGCTGTTCTGCGGTGTCGCGGTGGGATTCGAGAAGGAAGGCGTGCCACGGCTGCGTACTGGACGGGCGGACATGACAGAGACAGTGAGCTTCATCGGAGTGTGACCCGCTGACCGGTGATCCTCACAACAGGCGGGTCGTCAGTTCGGCGGCGGGTCACGGGCGGCGGATGCGGTAGCGCAGGTGCGTGACGTGCTGGGTGAGTTCCTCGACCTGCGGCGTGGTCAACCGGCGGACCGGGTCGAGTTCGATGTGCTCGGCCGGCAGGTCGTCGAACAGCCGGCGTCCCTGCCCGAGCAGGACCGGTACGACGTGTAGTTCGAGCTCGTCGAGCTGCCCTGCGCGCAGCAGCGCCTGCGCCGCCCCGGCGCCGTGCACCATCACGTCGCCGTCCCCGGCCGCCGCGCGGGCCTGTGCGGCGCACTCGCGGACGTCGGTGACGTAGCGGACGCTGCCCGGCGGCGGGTCGTCCGGGACGTCGTGGGTCAGGACGAAGATGGGGACGCCGTCGTGATGGTCGCCCTGCCAGCGGTCGGCGTGCTCGTAGGTGCGGCGGCCGGCGATGACGGCGCGGGTGGCCAGCGCCTCGGCGTACACCTGTCCGCTGGGTCCCGGGGCGTTGCGCCGGTCGAGCCAGTTGAAGAGCCGGAACCCGCCGATTCCCAGCGGGGTGTCCGGGCTGTCCTGCGGCCCGGTGACGTAACCGTCCAGGGACATGGTCATGTACAGCCGGATGAGCGCCATCGCCTCAGCCCCCCGTCCTCACGCGGTAGCGCAGGTGCGTCACGCCCGGCCCGTCCGCGGCACGGAGCAGTTCGAGCTCGATGTGGTCGGGCGGCATGTCCTCGAAGAGCGGTTCACCCTGTCCGATCAGGACCGGGACCAGGTGAATCTGCAGCTCGTCCAGGACGCCGGCGGCAAGTGCCAGCTGAGCGGTGCGGGCTCCGTGGACCAGTACGTCCTTGTCGCCGGCCACGTCCTTGGCCATGTTCATCGCGGCCGTTACGTCGCTCACATAGGTGACCCCGGGCCATTGCAGCCCGGGATCGGGCTGATGGCGGCTCAGGACGAAGATCGGCACGCCGTCGTGATGGTCGCCGCCCCAGCCGTCGGCGAGCTCGAACGTCCGCCGGCCGACGACGACCGCCCCGGTGGCCATGACCTCGTCCATGACCTCACGGTTCGCGCCCGCCAGGTGGTCGAGGTCGCTCCTGTGATCGGCGTCGGCATCCGGCAGAAACCACTCATGCAGCCGATGCCCTTCGTCACCGAGCCCGTTGCCCGGCCCCGCGTTCGGCCCGGCGATGAACCCGTCCACCGACATCGACATGTACAGCACCGTCTTACTCACGTTTCCGGTCCTTTCAGTACGTCCAACGGGGTACCACGAGAGTCATCGCGGGTCCGATTCGGTGGTCGTGAACTCGATCCCCTCTGACCTTGCCGACGCCCATGTGGCGGACCTTGAACGAGATGTCGGAATGAACGGGATCGCCGACCCAGGCGCCGGCGGCGAGGGTGCTATCGACGGTGATCATGGCGTAGGGCTCCCTTTGTGCGGCCCGGCCTGCCCGGGCGAATACTGATATGCGCCCAGCATGCGAGATCGTCCAGCCGGGTGGAATCCCAGATTTCTGGGATGATGCCGACGATCGTCATAAGATCCCGATCGTGGTCAACGCGATGGCGGCGCATGCGCGCGTCCGCGAAGAAATCGTCAGGCTGGCTCACCGAGGACTGTCCGTGCCAGAGTTCTCGCGGGCCGTCGGCGATGCCTTGGGCCGGGCCGTGCCCGCCGAAGGCACCTGCCTGATGACGACCGACCCGGCGACCATGCTCCCGACCGCCGAGTTCGTGGAGAACGGCCTGCCCGCGGCAGAGCTGCTCCGGCTCGTGGAGATCGAGGTGCGTGAGCCGGACTTCAACAGGTGGGTACAGCTCGCCCATGCCGGCCGCCCGGCCGGCAGCCTGAGCGAAGCAACCGCCGGTGACCTCGACCGTAGCCTGCGTCAGCGGGAGATCCGTAGCCCCGGGGGATTCTCCGATGAGTTGCGGGTGGTGCTCGCCGGCAGCACGGGGACATGGGGGCAGCTGACGGTGTTCCGGGAGGCGAAGCGCCCGTACTTCTCCTTGGCCGAGGTGGAGTTCGTATCGTCGATCGCCCCCCTGATCACCGATGGTCTACGGCGTGGCCTGTTGCTCGGTGGCGCACAGGCCGGTGACGACGACGTCGGTCTGCTGATCCTCGACACCGATGACGGCGTGCGCATGTCCAACAAGGCAGCGGATCGTTGGCTGGACGAGTTGGGCACCGGCGACAGAGCGGGCGCTCGGCTGCCGCTGGTGATCTCCGCTGTCGCTCGCCAGGCCCGTTCCCTCTGCGGCCCGGCAACCAGTGCGGCACCTGCGCCGACCGATCTCCGGCCGGCCAGGGCCCGAGCGCGCACCCGGGCCGGTCAGTGGCTGATCGTCCGCGGCTCGCTGCTGAATGACGGTCCGGAACCGCAGGTCGCGGTGATGCTGGAAGTCGCTCGCCCCGCCGAGATGGCGCCGCTGATGGTCGATGCCTACGGCTTCACCGACAGCGAGCGCCGGGTCACCGAGCTGGTGGCCAAGGGCTTGTCCACCAAGCAGATCGCCGGTCGGCTGCATGTGTCGTCGTACACCGTGCAGGACCACCTGAAGTCGATCTTCGCCAAGTCGGGCACCGGTTCACGCGGCGACCTGATCGCCCGGCTGTTCCTCGATCACTATGCCGCCTCCTTGACGTCGGGAGGCGCGGCACACACGTGAAGGCCGCTGAAGGAAGCCGCGGTCATCCTCAACGCCCACACCGAACCGGACCCGGATGTCCCGCCGTTCCTGGCCGAGTTGCAGCAAGAGACCGTGCACACCTTATGGCTCGGACCCGGACATCGGGGTCCCAGCCATAAGGCGGAGCGGGTCACCTTCCCCGGCGGGCGGCCTTGCCACCGGCACCGAAGAACAAGATGGTCGCGGCCAGACCCAGCACGGCGACGAGCACGTCGGCGACCAGCGTGAGAGTGGGCAGGGTGATGAACAGGCCCACCAGCTTGAACAGGACGGAGATGATGACGATGATGGTGGCGAAGATCCGGACGGCGCCGCCGCCGCGCAGTGCCAGCCAGGCGAGCAGTACGAGCACGAGCGACCAGAAGATCGTGCTGTAGGCGAGCCCGGAGTAGATCATCTGGAGCGACTCGAACCGGTCGCTGTGGATGTCGACCTCGTCGAGGCTTACGGGGGCAGAGCCCGCGTCCGAATTCGCGGCGATCTGTTCTTTGATCGCCTCTGCGCCGGAGACGATGAGTCCGATGGCGCTGATCACATTGAGCGCCGCGGCGGCGATGGCCGTGTACACCGCTCGGGTTAAGTTCGCCGGCCTCTCGGGGGCCTTGGCGGCGCGCCGGTCTTCGAAGTTTGCGGGTGCCTGCTGTTCGTACATGGCCATGCGGACCTCTTTCAGGAACGTTGTGCGTCTCGACGATGCGGTGATTGCCGACCTGTGTCAGGCACTCCGCGATCGTTAATGCCGCGCGTATTTCGCACGGCCCTGAGAGGTATAGCAGATTCGGCCGGTCTCCGAGGGCGGCGGCGAATTCTGGTAACCGATCGCGATAGTGATCCGCTCCGTTCGATCGGCTGCGGAAAGTGGCTCGTCAGGTGGTCATATCGTCTCTCACCTGCGACGGAAGGCGGACGGAAGAAAAACGGAAGAGCGGCGCTTTAATGTCCTGTGACGTTATCCGGGCTCATCTCGCCGACCGCGACAATCACGGACTGCAAACAGGACGTGTAGCTCAAGGCGATTGATTCATGGTTGCCAGGGCGGCAAAGAAAGTTCCACGCCCAGCTTCCATAAGATGGTTTCCCGATCGGCGCCTCTATGGGGCAGAATTTGTGCGGCATCTTCGCTGAGTCGAGCTCGCGGAAGAATGAAACGCAATGAATGCACCCCAGGGCGTTCTGCCAGAGGCCCGCGGCCCCCAGAGCCAGGACGGCGGCCAGCCCTCGGCCGTCGGCGGTCCCCGGGCGATGGGGTGCTGCACGCCGAACACCTTCGTGAATGCTGTCGAAGACGCCAAAACCACAAGGATGGCAACTCCTGGGATGGGGACGGCATCTAAACGACGTAGTCGATCAGTGATGACGGGGTGGTGAGATGGTTTCGGCGTCGGCCCTGCTTCCTGGTGACCCTCTTCGGCTGGGGGATTTCTGGCTGGCCGGGCGGCTCGGGGCCGGCGGGCAAGGGGTGGTGTACGAGGCGTACGACTCCCAGGGCGGCCGGGTGGCGATCAAGGTGTTGCACGGGGATGCAGCCGGTGATCGGGGTCTGCGGGCCCGGTTCGGCAAGGAGGCCGCGGCCGCTCAGCGGGTGGCCTCGTTCTGTACCGCCCGGGTGCTGGCGGTTGATCTGGACGCGCCCAAGCCGTACCTGGTCAGCGAGTACGTCGAGGGGCCCAGCCTGCGTCAGGCGGTCGACGGCGGGCGGCGTTTCAGCGGCGACGAGCTGCATCGTCTGGCGACCGCGGTGGCCACGGCGCTGACCGCCATCCACGACGCCGGGGTCGTCCACCGTGATCTCAAACCCGACAACGTGCTGCTGGGGCCGGACGGGCCGCGCGTCATCGACTTCGGCGTGGCGCGGACCCCGGAGATGTCGCTGACCGCCACCGGCCGGGTCACCGGCACCCCGACGTACATGGCTCCGGAGGTGTACACCGGCCAGCGCGCCGACACTCCCGCCGACGTGTTCGCCTGGGGCGCCATCATGGTCTACGCGGCGACCGGTGACGATCCTTTCCGGGCGGAGAGCCTGGGCGCGGTCATGCACCGCGTCCTGTCGGCCGAGCCGGATCTGACGGTGCTGCCGCGGTCGGTGCGGCCTCTGGTCTCGGCGGCCCTGGCCAAGGACCCCCTCGCCAGGCCGGCCGCGCGCGAGCTGCTGCTCGGCCTGGTCAGCGGCGGCCAGGGCGGCCAGGCCGGCCTGCTCACCGTCGGCAGCGCCGAGGCCGACCTGCTCACTGTCGGCAGCGCCGAGGCCGGGCTGCTCGGCCGTGGGGCCGCGGCCGATCCCACTCTCGGCACCCTGGCCGACGACGCCTACGAATTCCTCGACCCCGCCGGACGTGATCTGGTCCCCGATCTGTTCCTGCGCCTGGTGAACGTCACCGACACCGGCGAGGTGACCGTACGGGCGGCGTCGCGGGAGGAGTTGTCGGAGGCCAGGACGCCGCAGGAGCGGGCCGCGCTGGAGCGGATCCTGGAGGTCTTCGCGTACCTGGTGATCACGCGGGGCGATGACATCACCCTGGCCCGGCCGGCGCTGGTGCGGGCCTGGCCGCGGCTGCGCACCTGGGTCGGCGACGAGCGCGACGGGCTGCCCACGCACGACATGATCCGCACCGGCGCGCGCCACTGGAACGCCCATGGACGTCGTGAGGGCGACGTCTTCCAGGGCAGCCGCCTGGAGACGGCACTGAGCTGGGCCGCCACCGGCCGCCGCCACCTCACCCTGAGCAAGCTCGAACGCGACTTCCTCGACGCCTGCAACGCCGCCACCCGCCACCGGGTCCGGCGCCGCCGTCTCCTCACCGTCGCCCTGGCCGCCCTGCTCGTCCTCGCGCTGGCGGGCGGCGGCCTCGCCCTGCGGCAGAGCCGCCTGGTCTCGGAGCAGAGCAGGATCGTCGCGGCACAGCGTGACGAGGCGGTCGCGAGCAAGGTCGCGGCGCAGGCCGACACCATGCGCGCGACCGACCCGGTTCGGGCGATGCTGCTCAGCGTGGCCGCCTGGCGGCTGGCCCCCGTCGCCGCGACGCGGGCGACGCTGGAGAACGCGTGGGCACAGCGTGAGCGCGCGGCGTTCACCGACCCTGACACCGGTGCCGAGACCGTACGGCGGATGACCGCGGACGGGCGCACGTTCGTCAGGGTGTCCCCGCAGGGCGTGCGGATCTACGACGTTCGTACGGGGAAGAAGATCGGCGGCTGGAACGACCTGAAGATGGGCACGGACCGGTTCCTCGGAGCCGACCTCAGCCCCAGCGGCCGGCTGCTGGCCGTGGCCGCGGGCCATGCCCTCACCATCTGGGACACGAACACCGGCAGGCAGACGGGGGCCAGGCGCAAGATCGATGTGCCGGGATTCTTCAGTGACGTCCAGTTCCTGACCGGCGACCGGTACGTGAACGTCGTCGGGTCCCAAGGCGGCGACCTGTGGGACATACGGACCGGCGCGACCGTCTCCACCAGGGCCGGCATGGTGCGGCCGGCCGTCACTCCGGCCAACGACCTGGTGGTGAACGTCGACCTCGAAGGGCGTTTCCAGTTGTTGAGGCTGCCGGGCGGGAAGCCGGTGGCCAGGTGGCACGACGGCGAGACCTGCGTCAAGGACGGGCAGGTGGCGGCCATCAGCCCCGACGGTCACATGGTCGCGTGCGGCACCGGCTCGGAGATCTCGTTCGTGGACCTGCGCACCGGGCGTACGCTCTCCCACCGGGCGTCCCCGGGCTGGGATTCCAACGGCGATGGCCAAATCTGGTTCAGCCCCGATGGCCGCCACCTCGTGACCGGCGGCACCGACCGCTTCGCGCTCGTCCGCGTCTCCGACGGGAGCACCCTGCTCGACTACCGGGCCGCGCCGCAGAACGTGGCCTTCGACGGTACGACCCTGCGCTACCTGGCCGACGAGAGCGTGGTGAGCCTCGACATCTCCGATCTGCTCCACCCCGTGCGGTTGCCCGGCCACACCCCGGCGACCGCCGTGTTCAGCCCCGACGGCCGGTTCCTGGCCACGCAGCAGAAGGCAGAGTCGCGGCAGTTGTTGCTCTGGGACGTGGCGCGGCGCCGCCCGCTGGGAACCCCGCTGAAGGTCACCATCGGAGACGGCGACATGGCCCTCGCCTTCAGCGGTGACGGGCGGCTGCTGGCGTCCATCGGCGGTATGGGACAGCGGCTGGAGATGCGGGACACCTCGCAACCGTCGCACGTGTCCGAGGCCCGGCTGCCCGGCCGCTGGACGGCGTCCACCCTGGCGGTGAACAGGAACGGGACGCTCGTCGCGGTCGGCGCCAGCGACACCGATGACGACCTCGAGCGTACGGGGCACAGTCGGGTGTTCGTCTGGAACGTGCCGCGGCACACGTGGATGCGGTCCGTCGAAACCGGGTACCTGTCGGGGGTCGTGTTCCGGCCGGGCAGCTCGATGATGGTCCCGGTGACCAACTCGGGGAACCACCTGATTGATCTGTCCACCGGACAACCGGTGGGTCCCGGATTCGGCCCGGGAGGTCTCAACGGCGGGCTGGGGGCGATGGCCTTCAGCCCCGACGGAGCGATCCTCGCCACCGGCGACGAGTCGGGCAGGCTCGCGTTCTGGGACGTGGCCACGGGGGACAAGCGCGGCCCGACATTCCGGGCGAACCCCAACGACGGCGTCGGGATCACCCAGATCGTCTTCTCCCCGAAGGGGGACGTGGCGGCGTCCATCGGCGCGGGAGCGGTCCAGCTGTGGGACGTCGCCACGCCGCGCAAGCTCGGGCCGTCGATGGTGGCGGAGGTGGACTCCCTGTCAGCCGCGTTCGGATCAGATGGCGCGGTACTGCACACCCTCGACGACACAGGCGTGCTGCGCGACATGTCCGTCGGGCCCGAGGCGACGGCCGCCACGGTCTGCGCTCGTGCCGGGCGGGGGCTGACGCGGGCCGACTGGCAGCGGTATCTGCCCGGAGTGCCGTACCGGGAGGTCTGTTCGTTACCGACGGACCGGCCCGTCGAGCGGGGACGGGCCGGCCGTAGGTCTGTCCGGGGTCAGCTCAGGAAGCTGCCGTACGGACCAGACAGGATCTGGTTCTTCTGACTCTGGCTGAAATGCGTGTTCGGGTAGTCGTAGAACGAGGCGGACATCGGAGTCCCGTCGGTGGACGAGGAGTCGGGCAGGCCGAAGGCGTGGCCCAGCTCGTGGACCATCCCGCCGTACCAGCGGTTCATCGGGCCGTTCACGCCCGCGGCGCCATCGGCGTCGTGCTGGTTCAGGATCACCCAGCCACCGCCGCCACCACCGCCCGCGCCGTTGCCCTCCGCGCTGATCTCACCCACGTTGATCCAACGCGGGTCGGGTGACCTCAGGTTCAGCTTCCTGAGTAGTTCTTGCTGCATGTTGAACACGGTCCACCAGTACGGGTCGCTTCCGTTGGGGGTGGTCTCGTACCAGTTCTTCACGTGGTCGCCGTTGACGACCTCGACCACGGGGTCGTTGAGGGTGAAGGTCTTGCCCAACTCCTGCTTGTAGTAGCGCTGCGCCTCCCGTAGGACGTTGGCGATGCCGTCCGGCCACCGCTGGTCGAAGGCCACGTCGGATGGCTTCAGCCAGTACACCCGGATGGTCTTTTCCGGGGGTGTGGTGGGGGTGCCGCCACCGCTGGTGTAGTTCGGCAACCGCCATGTCCGTGAGGACACCGCGTCGCAGGGCAGCTGTACGAGGCCGGTGTTGGCGGCCGATGAGCCGCCCGCGGGGACGACGCACTTGCTGGAGTGCACCGCTTGGAGCCTGAAGGTCTTGTCGGTGCCACTGACCGTCACCGGGACCAGGCGGAACTTCTGGTTGTTGGCACTGGAGCAGTTCCACTGGATGACCGTGGCGTTGTCGGCGGTGGACGCGCCGTAGACGTCCACGCATCTGCCGCTGGTCGAGGTGCCGACGGTGTACTGGTCGGTGGTGCCGCTCACCGGGGTGAAGGTGAAGCTCTGGTTGCCGCCACCGTTACAGGACGCCTGCGTGAGCTGGACGCCGTTGGTGGTGGAGCTGTTGGGGAGGGTCAGGCAGTTGGCGCCGTTCTGGTTGACGGCTGTCGAGGTGAATGTCGTCGCGGCGTTGGCTGGTGGGGCGCCGACCATCATGATCACAAAGACCAGGGCGGTGGTCAGCGAGGTAAGGGCGGCGGCTAATCGTTTCATCGACACGCGTCCTCCGAGTCCTGGGAACGAGGGCAGACCTGTGCATACGATGACGCGCGAAAAGGTTTTCGGCAAGATCTTGTGAACGTTACAGGGAGAGCGACGAGGACAGCAGGTCATGGGGGCGACGACGCTACGTACTGCCAGCGCGTCTTGCGAAATGCTTTTCGGCTCCATACGCGATGGCCGTGGCGGCGGAGGCTGCGGTCTGTACGGGGTAGGCGGACGGGTGGCCGGTCAGCCCAGTGATGCGCTCGCCGCGCGCAGCTCGTCCAGGGCCGCCAGGGTGTACCCGGCGAGGTCGTCCTCGGCGTCACGGTCGCTCTCGGACCATTCGGCGTATCCCCGTTTGAAGGCGAGGACGCCGAGCTCGCCCGCGAGAGCCGCGGTCGGATCGGGTACGCCGCGGGCGACCAGGGCGGTGGTCATCGCGGTCGCGAGGCTGACGCTTTTGAGGGCGTCACGCTCTTGAAGTTCGGCGCTGGAGGCGACGGCCGCCTTCAGGCGAGGGGCGAGCTCGCGAGTCATGGGGCCCATCGCGCTCGATGCGCGCTCGAGACCGGCAGCGACCGCCTCGAGCGGGCTGGCGTCACCGGGCGCTTCGGCGATCCCCTCGGCCAGCAGCCGGCTCAGGGTCTCCTGTCCGGCCACCAGCAGCTCGCGCTTGTCGGGGAAGTGCCGGAAGAAAGTGCTTTTGGTGACCCCGGCGCGATCGGCGATCTGCGCGACCGTCGTGGCGTCGTACCCCTGCTCGGCGAACAGGTCGCAGGCAGCCACGACGAGGCGTTCGCGCGCCCCTGGTTCCCATCGACCCATGGGCCCATCATAGCGTGATGGGACTCTTGTCCCGTCACTCTGCTAGGGTGACGGGACAAGAGTCCCATCACTTGCGGGGAGAGCTCCATGCGCGTCTTTGTCACCGGTGGCACTGGTCTGATCGGTTCCGCCGTCCTCGCCGAACTGCTCGGCAACGGCCACACCGTCCTCGCACTCGCCCGCTCCGACGCGTCCGCGCTGGTCGCCGAGGCGGCCGGCGCCGAGCCGCTCCGGGGAGGTCTCGCCGATCTGGACATCCTTCGCGCCGGCGTCGCTCAGGCCGACGGGGTGATCCACCTGGCATTCGGTAACGACTTCAGCAGCCCCGACGCCCTCGCGAAGGCGGTCGCCGAGGAAAGTGCCGCCCTCGCGACCCTCGGCGAGGAACTCGTCGGCAGCGACCGCCCCTTCGTCACCGTCTCGGGTACGCCGTGGGTGCCGGGCCGCGTCTCCACCGAGGCCGACCCGCTGCCGACCGACGGGCCGGTCGGTGGTCGCGGTCGCGCGGTCACGGCGGTCCTGGGCTTGGCCTCGCGCGGGGTCCGGAGCACGGCCGTACGCCTGCCGCGCACGGTTCACAACCAGGGCGCGGGCGGGTTCGCCGGTTTGCTGACCGACATCGCACGCCGGACCGGAGTGTCCGGCTATCCGGGCGACGGCGCACAGCGTTGGCCGGCCGTGCACGCGCTCGACGCGGCGGTCCTCTTTCGGCTCGCCCTGGAGTCGGCGCCGGCCGGTAGCTCCTGGCACGCCGTGGACGACGAGGGAGACAAGGTGCGTGACATCGCCGCGGTCATCGGCCGACGGCTGGGCCTGCCGGTCGAGTCGGTGCCATCGGAGACCTACGGCCCTCTCGGCCCGATCTTCGCGACCGACCAGCCCTCCTCCAGTACCCACACCCGGCAGGCGCTCGGCTGGGAGCCGAAGCACCCGCGCCTTCTGGAGGACCTGGAGAACATCCAGTCCTGACATGGAAACAGATCGCTCTGCCGCTGCTGCTCCTCCACATGGAGAAGAGGCAGGAGGGGCGAAGCATCACAACTCATAGGTGACCATTCGCGTCTAATTCGCCGTGGAATCGCTCAGCGGGGGAGATCCGCAGCACATCGGGGGCTACTGGCTGGCCGGGCGGCTCGGCTCCGGTGGTCAGGGTGTCGTCTACGAGGCGTACGACGCGGACGGGCGCCGGGTGGCGCTCAAGATGTTGCACGCGGCCGGCCACGACGGCAGCCGTGATCGGTTCGCCAAGGAGGCGACCGCCGCGGGCAGGGTGGCCTCGTTCTGTACGGCCAGGGTGCTGGCCGCGGATCTGGACGGGCCCAGGCCGTACATCGTCTCCGAGTACGTGTCGGGGCCGAGCCTGCGGCAGGCCGTGCGCGAGGGGCGCAGGTTCACCGGTGACGACCTGCACCGGTTGGCGACGGCGGTCGCGACGGCGCTGACGGCCATCCACGAGGCGGGGGTCATCCACCGCGATCTGAAGCCGGACAACGTGCTGCTCGGCCCCGATGGGCCGCGGGTGATCGACTTCGGCATCGCGCGGACGCTGGACATGTCGCTCACCAAGACCGGAGAGGTGTCGGGCACGCCCAGTTACATGGCGCCCGAGGTGTTCACCGGGCAGCGGGCGGGGGCTCGGGCGGACGTGTTCGCCTGGGGCGCGATCATGGTGTACGCCGCCACCGGACAGGAACCTTTCGATGCCGACAACCTCGGTGGCGTGATGCACCGGGTGTTGTCGTACCAGCCCGATCTGAGTGCGTTGCCGCCACAGCTGGGCGCGCTGGTCGCGGCCGCGATGCGTAAGGATCCCGCTGGCAGGCCGACTTCCCAGGAGCTGTTGCTCGCGCTGGTCAGCGGTAACGGGGCGGACATCGGGGGGCTGCTGGCGGAGGGGAGCCGCGCTGCCCAGGGGGTGCGTGGGGAGGGCGGGGCCGATCCGGCGCTGGGCGCCATCGCCGAGGACGCCTACGGCGCGCTCGGGCCGGAGGAGCGTGAGCTGGCCGCCGAGGTGTTCCTGCGGCTGGTCGCCGTGGACGAGGACGGTCGTGAGAGCGGACGGACGGTCTCCCAGGATGAGCTGTTCGGCGGGCGTCCCGAGCGCGAGGCCGCCGCCATCCGGCGCATCCTGCGGACGTTCTCGTACGTCGTCGCCACGGACGAGGAGTCGGTCGCGCTGTCGCGTCCCGGGCTGCTGCGGGCCTGGCCCAGGCTGCGCATGTGGGTGGACGCCGACCGTGAAGGTCTCGCCGTCCTGAGCCAGATCACCAGCGCGGCGCGGCACTGGACCGGCAACGGCAGGCGCGACGCCGACCTGCTCCAGGGCAGCCGTCTGGAGCAGGCGCTGAGCTGGGCGGCCACCGGGCGCCGCCATGTGACGCTC
Source organism: Nonomuraea sp. NPDC050680 (assembly GCF_040654555.1). NCBI lineage: Bacteria > Bacillati > Actinomycetota > Actinomycetes > Streptosporangiales > Streptosporangiaceae > Nonomuraea > Nonomuraea sp. NPDC050680. Next base: position 193,244 of record NZ_JBFAIF010000012.1, read on the forward strand.
ACTCCCCGCGAGCGCGACTTCCTCCAGGCGGGCACCGCGCTGACCAGGAAGCGCGCCAGGCGCAGGACCTTGACCACCACGGCGCTGGCCGGGCTGCTGGTGGTGTCGCTCGTGGCGAGCGTGCTGGCGCTGTGGCAGCGCCAGCAGGCGTCCGACCAGCGCGACGTGGTCACCGCCAAGCAGGTGGCGGTCGAGGCGGACCGGCTGCGCACCACCGACCCGGTCCTGGCGATGCTGCTCAGCGTGGCGGCCTGGCGCGTCTCCCCGCAGGTCGAGGCCCACTCCGCGCTGATGGCCTCGGCCCAGCAGCAGGAGACGGCCGTCTTCCACGACCCGCAGGTCAAGGGGCTGGCCACGCGGACGCTCAGCGGCGATGGCCGCACGCTGGTCAGCGTCAGCGAGGGCGGCGGCGTCAACGTGTACGACGTCCGCACGCACAAGCGGACGGGCGGTTGGAAGGGGCTGGGGCTGGAAGGCGAGGAGCTCATGGACCCGGTGCTGAGCAGGACCGGACGGCTGCTGGCGGTGTACACCCATGACGAGCTCGGCGTCTGGAACATCACCGACGGCAAGCGACTGTTCAAGGAGAGCTTCCCACCGGGCGACATGACGATCCAGATCGACATCGGCCAGGACGAGGCCACCCTCGCCGTCAGTTTCGACAACGACCTCGACCATTTGGTGGACCTGCGTACCGGCAGGAGGTTCGGCAAGAAGGCCGCCTTGCACGGGTGGGGTCCGGTGATCGACCCGACGGGTAGGCACCTGCTGCTCACCGGCGACAGCTTCGCCGAGCGCGCCCTGCCCGGCTGGACCCCCGAGCATCGCTACCCCGGCTGCCGAGGGGCGCACTCGGTCGCCGCGTTCTCGTCCGACGGCGCCACCCTGGCCTGCGCGGGCAGCTACGTGGTGCTCCTGGACGCCGCCACCGGGCGCCGCCGCGACAAGCGCGACTGGACCTGCGACGTCTGCGGCGGCGGCGGCTTCCTCCCCCGGCTGCGCTTCAGTCCCGACGGCCGCTACCTCGCCGCGTTCAAGGGCCGGAAGCTCCGGGTATGGGAGGTCGCCGACCACGACATCGAGCTGCTCGTGTACCAGACGGAGGGCACTCTGTCCGGCGTCGGTTTCGACGGCTCCACGCTGCGTTACCTGATGGACGACTCGGTGATCAGCGTGGACCTGTCCCCACGCGCCACCTCGATCAAGGCGGGGGGCGACGCCATCCTCAGCCCCGACAGCCAGTGGGCCGCGGTCCGCCCCGATGACAGCAAGTACGTCCGGCTCTGGAACGTGCACGAACGCCAGGAGGTCGCCCGCTTTCCTGTCGAACCGGGCTTGTCGGCTTTGTCGGCGTTCGACCAGCCAGCCAGACGGCTGTTCATCGCGTCGGATTCCGGCCGGGTCGAGCTGGTCGACGTCGGTACCCGCAAACGGATCTGGTCGATCCGGTCCCGGCATGCCGTCGACGGCTTCTCAGCGTCACAGGCCGCCTTCAGCCCAGACGGCAGGACGATCGCGCTCGTCCTCGGCCCGTACGGGCAGACGCTGGAGTACTGGCTGACCGTGCTCGACGCGGCCACCGGCCGGGTCCTGCACGACAGCTTCACCACCAGCGTCGGCGGCCCGTACCTGCCCGACGGCAAGAGACTGGCCACCGGCTCCGGCAGGTTCATGGACGTCGCGACCGGCAAACCGGTCGGGGAGGCCTACGACACGTCCTACGACGGCGGGGCGGGCGTGGCCTTGAGCAGCCGTGGCCTCATGGCCATCGCCTACGACGAGACAGGACGTGTCTCGCTCTGGGACCCGTCCGGGCCGACGGCGCTGCGGCCCATGCTGCCGAAGGCGGCGAGCCCCGTGGACGCCCTGGCGTTCTCGCCGAGAGGAGACGTGCTCGCGACGGCCAGCGGCGGCCTCGTTCAGCTCTGGGACCCCGTCAACAGGCGGCGGCTCGGGGGCTCCTTCGACGCCCGGACGATCCAGGACGTCGACTCGCTGACCTTCAGCGCCGACGGCGGCACGCTGTACTTCTCGGCCGACGGCGACATCCTGGAGATGCCCGTGGGGACCGAGCGGGTCGCCGCGCTGGTGTGCGGGCGCGCGGGCCGCCGGCTCACCGAGGCGGAGTGGAGCCAGTACCTGGGTGACGTGGCGTACCGGGAGACCTGCCCGGAGGCCCCCGGCCGGTGAGCGTCACACCGGCCGGGCGCGAGCCGGTGAGACGCACGTCCGACCGGCGGTCAGAGTGGGATGAACAGTGCCTCGAACGGCGGTTCGCCGACCCCGGTGGTGATGTGTCCCAGCCCCGTCGTGTCGGCGGCGAGCACCAGGTCGCCCGCGCCGAAGCGGCGCCGGCTGCCGTCGGTGACCGTCACCTCGATCGTGCCGCGCAGCATCATCACCCACTGCTCGCGCGGCGCCGGGTGCGCGGCGCTGTCGAACGCGGCGCTGCGGACGAACTGCACGCCGCCCCTCGACGGCAGCCCGCCGACCGCCATGGCCGGCACCCCTTCGGCGACCTGCCGGTCGGTGAGCGCGATCTCGCCGTCCTCGAACGCCGATCCGCCGTCCTCGGTGCGGGTGATCCGGGTGAAGCGCATCAGCTCGCTCCGATGAACTGGTGGTCGGTACGCACCCGGCCATCGCCGTCCAGAGCCAGGATGTCCAGGCCGCCGCCGACGGCCTCGCCCGTTCGGGTCGACACCATCGACCATCGGATGGCGAGCACGTTGGGCATGAGGGGGTACGCCTCCTCGGCGGCCTCGAAGACGTGTTCGCCCGGCTCGACGAACATCTCGTAGGCACGACTCACCCTGGCGTCCAAGGCGTCATGACCCCGGACCTCCAGGGGCGGCACGGGAAAGGCGAGTGCCGTGGCGGCGGCGCGGATCTCTTGGGGCGGGTCGACCAGCACCTGGATCCCGTCGGGTGCCCACAGCTCACGGATGAGGGCGCTTCGCGTCGCCGGATCGGGCTCGTTCCACTGGGCGATGTAGCGCTCGGCCCACTGCTTCACATCGAGTTCATTGCTCATGCGTAGCAGTGTCCAGCGCGGCCTGCGACTTTGCGATTCCCTGCAGGGAATCGTTCCGCTGCCGCGTAGTCGCAAGCCCTGATGGGTCTACCGGAGCCGGGCTATACTCCGACGGGTCGCAAAGCCCCAAGAGTCGGTACAGCGCTTTCCATCCATGCATAAGAGGCAGACTGTTCGCCGTGGCCATCCCCACTTGTGACCCTAAGGTCGGGCTCCAGGAAGAACCGGCCAGGGCGGGGGAGTTGACTAAGACAGAAAGCTTGTCGGGCGACAACTCGGGCCCACCGAAGACAACTAGATTTGCCCTTGTATGGGCTGGTTCGACCATTTCCACGGTAGGCACACGGACACTCGGTGTCGCCTACCCGCTCCTCGCTCTCGCGCAGACCAAATCGCCGGCCGCCGCCGGTTGGGCGGGGTTCGCTTTGACCATCCCCATCCTGGTCTTCTATATCCCCGGTGGGCTTCTGGTCGACAGGATGTCCAATCGCTCGATCATGCTCTGGGCGGAGTTCGGCCGCTGGGTGACCGTGGCGACTGTGGCGTTCGCGATGCTCTTCGGTGGGCCGTCGCTCTGCCACCTCATTACGGCGGCCCTGCTTGAGGGCACGTTCTGGGTGATGTGCAACCTGGCGGAGACGGCGTTGCTCCCGTCGCTGGTCAAGCCGGTCATGATGCGGCGCGCGCTGGCCAAGAGCGAAGGAGCCAGCCATCTCGCCTCGCTCGCCGGTCGGCCGCTCGGCGGATATCTGTTTGGAGTGGGAGCGTTTATCCCTTTTGTACTTAACGCCGTGTTGTTCGCCGTTTCATTGGTGTTGTTCTGGAAAGGGAGTCCGGGCTCCGGGCGGCGGCCCGCCCATTCGTTGCAACTCAGCGATCTGTCCGTGGGGTTCCACGTGCTCATGAAGCAGGACTTCCTGCGGGGCGCGATCATGCTCGTCACCATCACCAACCTGATGGTCAACACGCTCATCATGATCTTCGTCGCGGGGTCCGACGGTATGCCGTCGCTGACGATCGGGCTCGTACTGGCGGCCGGCGGAATGGGCGGAGCGCTGGGCGCCACCCTGACCTTCTTCCAGCGGCCGCTGCGCTTCACCCTGCTGATCCACACGGGGATCTTTCTGATGGCCATGCTCCTGGCGATGCTGGGATCGGTGCTCCGATCGCAGCCGCTCTTCTTCGCCCTGGCCTTCTTCGCCACCGGAATCGGCGGCGCGATGAGCAATGTGGCGATCAGGGCCGTGGAGGTCGCCAGAATCGACCCGGGAACACTGGCCCGCGTGGTCGGCGTCTCGCGACTGTCGTCCTACGGCGCGCTCTCCCTCGCCGCGCCGCTCGGTGCCTTCCTGGTCACCTGGCACGGCGTGACGGGCGGCTCGATGCTGCTGTTCGGCGCGATGCTGATCCTGGCACTGTCGGTTTTGACCGTGCCGCAACTGCGCAAATGGCTGACTCCGCCGCTACCGGACTTCGTCGGTGAGCCCCACCTGGTATGACGTCACCGGGCGCCGACCAGCCGGTGCGCGTCCTGCTTCATGTGCTCGGGCAGGCCAGGCCGCTGTGCGCGGATCGCCGCCCTGGCCAGGTCCATCGCCGAGGTGGTCTTGCCCGCCAGCTCCTCCACCCGGGCCGCGTACAGCAGCAGCGGCCCATCGTCCACGGCCTCCGCCAGCGCCTCCATCATCTCCTGCTGGGCCTCCTCCAGGCTGTCGGTCTGGGCCAGTGCCAGCGCGTGCGCGATCTTGGCGAACGGCCACCGCAGCGGCCGGGCCCGGTCCAGGTCGCGCAGCGCGGCGCGGGCCCGGCCCATGCCGGCCAGCATCTGGCCACGGCCGAGCAGGGCGTCGACGTTGTTGCCCTCACGGTCGAGCACGTCGTTGAGCACGCCCACCGCCGCGTCCGGATGCCCGCCGTGCCACAGCGCCCACGCCAGCTCGGTCTGGATCGTGAGATCGGCGGGCACGCGCACCATCGCGGCCCGCAGGTGGCGTACGGCCTCGTTGGGGGACCCCTGTGTGAGCCGCAGCCGTCCGATGGCCGTGAGCATGGGGCCGACGGCGGCCACCTCGCCGGCCGTCTCGAAGCTCTTGGCGGCCGCGCTGTAACGGGAGACGGCGTCACTCAGCTTCCCCCGCTCAAGCGCGATGTTGCCCAGGAGCGACTCGATCCGCGCTCGCACCCGGAGGTCGTCGTGCCCGGAACGGGCCAGGCCCTCATTGCCGTGCGTCTCCGCCAGCACGAGATCGCCCTCGCGCAGGGCGCTTTCGGCCGCGCGGAGATGCTCCTCGGCCGGCAGCCGGCAGGGGTAGGCGCGGGGCTGGTAGTCCTCCTGTGCGGGCGGCTGTAAGAGGCGGTCGTACGCCAGCTCGTACGAGCTCTCGCCCATGCGCTGGTCGGCCCGGAGGAGGTGCCGCGTCACCAGCAGGGCGACGGTGGCCCTGCTGATCCCGGCCGGCGTGATCGCGCTCTGGCGGACGGGCTGCCGGCTCCCCGGCCGGTCGGCGAACGCCAGCCGTAACCACGTCCGCAGCCGGTGCTCGTCACCGTTGAGCCGCTCGGCCGCGATCTCCCCGATCACCCGGTGGTAGTGCTCGGAGAGCGTCTTGTCGGCGTACAGGCCGGCCTCGGTCGCGGTGATCTTCGTGGCCTCGGCGGGCAGCGCGTTCCACAGCGCCTCGCACACCACCTGGAGATGGACCGGGTCCACGCCCTCTGCCTGCTGCGCGGTGTTCGAGCGCCCCCTGATCTGGATGAGGTCCCGGACGATCTGCTCCGCCACCCCAGGCGCGAACACGTGCCCGGTGCCCTCGATCGGCCCGGTCACCGCCTCCAGCGCGCCCGCCTGATCCAGCGCCTCCAGCGGGAAGCGTTCCCGCTCGGAGCCGGCCAGCTCGCGCTCGTACGGCAGCAGGTCCCGCAACCGGTCCGCGCGGATCGACAGCAGCAGCCGGAGGCCGGGGTCCGCGTGCAGCGCCTCGCCGAGCTGCCCGAAGAACCAGTCCCGATAGGGATGGCGTCGGCGGCCGGTGGCGAAGAGCTCCTCGACCTGGTCGATGGCCACCATGGTGAGGGTCGGATCGCCGTAGGTGTCGCGTTTGACCGGCCGGGCCCGCAGGAACGCGGGGATCGTCATGCTCGCCAGCCGGGTGGGCGTGGCCATGGGGGACCACGACATCAGCAGGGCGAGCACGTACGGATCGTGGGCGGGGAGCGCGGCCTGCGGAAAGCATGATCCATAGGACACCCGGCCGAGGGGGAGGACGTCGGTCCGGTTCGGGCTGAGGAGCGGGATCACGCCGGCCTGGATGAGGGAGGTCTTTCCGATTCCCGAAGCGCCGTACAGGACGGTCAGTCGTTTGCTCTGCCATAGCTGGCAGATCACGCGAGACTCCGCGTCGCGTCCGAAGAAACCGTGCCGATCTTCGGAGCGAAAGACGCGTAACCCCCTGTATGGTCCCGGCGCCGCCTGCCGTGCGTCCATACCGGAAGTGCCCATGTCGTTCCTATCCGCAGCCGCGTTTCACCGCACATTTCCTCCGTGACGGTCAAGGTGGGCGAAATCTTCGCATGCGCGCGCGGGCGCGCGCCCATCCCGCTGGATGAGGCACTCTTCGGGCGCATGTTGTACGCCCGATTTCCGCCTTGCTGCTGAGAAATGCGGAGTATGTCTTAAATTGTGTTTGAGAAGCCCCCCGCCACCTGCTCCTTCTGGTCGCCCAGGCAGGATGCCACCGCTGCTCGCAGGGCGGCGCTCTCCATTTCCTGCATGTGCCGCAGGGAAACGGTGGTGACGTCGATCAGCAGGCTGGATCTGTACTGCCCATCACGCATGTGTACTCCGTCCATTTCGGGCCATCCGAATGTCTAATGATGTACAGGCGCTTATGAGCGTGCGTGTGTCAGGCCGACCGAGGCCAGCCTGACTTCTTCTTATTTCGATTCTGTGATAAACGGGTGGACTAATCAAGCTCTAGGATGAGACATACGATTACCGGCGTCTGGGGCGGAGGCTGACGTGACGGAAAATTCACACTCCATGGTGCCGCAGGGGCCGAAGGTCTGGGAAAGGGTCCCCAAGCGTAATCCGAACTTCACCGGCCGCGCGGACCTGCTGACGGTGCTCAGGAAGAGCATCAACACGGTGACCGCCGTCGTGGCGCAGCCCCAGGCCCTCCAGGGGCTCGGCGGCGTCGGCAAGACGCAGCTGGCCATCGAGTACGCCTGGCAGTACCGCGCCCATTACGACCTGGTCTGGTGGATCTCCGCGGACCAGCCGGTGCTGGTCCCGTCGTCGCTGGCGGCGATGGGCCAGGTGCTCGGGCTCCCTCAGGCGACCGGCGCCGAGCAGGCCACCCAGGCGGTGTTGCGTGCGCTGCAGAGCGGCGTCCCGTACCGGAGCTGGTTGGTGATCTTCGACAACGCCGAAGAGCCCGACTACATCAAGGACTTCATCCCCAGAGGGCCCGGCCACGTCCTCATCACCTCGCGTAACTCGCGCTGGAGCGACCATGAGCCCACCATTCAGGTGGACGTCTTCAGGCGCGAGGAGAGCGTGGAGTTCCTCCGCAAGCGCCTCGGCCGGGCGGTGAGCGAGGACGGGGCGGCCCTGCTGGCCGAGAGGCTCGGCGACCTCCCGCTGGCGCTGGAGCAGGCCGCCGCGCTGCTGGCCCGCACCCTGATGCCGGTGGACGAGTACCTCTCGCTGCTGGAGGAGCAGACGGGCCGGCTGCTCAGCCTGGAGAAGGCGCCGACCTACCCGCAGTCCATGACCGCCGCGTGGCAGCTGTCCGTCTCACAGCTCGAAGACCGTGTCCCCGAGGCGGTCGAACTCCTGCGCTGCTGCGCCTTCTTCGGCCCCGAGCCCATCCCGCGCGACGTGTTCCGCCGCGGCAACCGGCTGGTCGGTCCGCGGCTGGCGCCCATCCTGTCCGACGCCATCCTCCTGACCAACGCCCTGAGCAATCTGGAACGTTACGCGCTGGTCAAGGTCGAGCCCGCCGCCCGCACCCTTCAGGTCCACCGGCTCAACCAGGCACTCCTCCGCGACGAGACGCCGGAGAAGGACCGCGGCGAGCTCCGCCACGAGGTGCACCTGCTCTTGGCGGGCAGCGCGCCGAGCGACCCGGACGATGAGACCAAATGGTCCAGTTTCGAGGAGCTGGCCGCCCATTTGGAGCCGTCGGGGCTGATCAGCTGCGTGGAGCCGAACGTCCGCAAGTTCGCGATCGACCTGGTGCGATATCTCTACGTACGCGGTAGCTACAAACAGGCGCAGACACTGCTCGGCGAATACATCGAGAAGTGGACGGAGGTCAGCGGCGCGCGGCACCAGGACGTGCTGGTGGCCCAGATCCACCTGGGCAACATCAAGCTGGCGCTGACCCTCTATCCCGAGGCGTACGAGATCGACTCAAGGGCCTTGGAGGTGATGCGGGAAGTCCTGGGCCACGAGCAACCGGAGACGCTGTGGGCGATGAACGGCTACGCCACCTCGCTCCGTGGCCGCGGCGACTTCCTGAGGGCGCGCGACGTCGACGCGGAGGTCCGCGAGGCGTACGAGCGACTGTACGGTGAGAACGAGATCCGGACGCTGCGCGCCCGTAACAACCTGGCCCTCGACTACGCCCTGACGAGCGAATACGGCGAGGCGCAGAAGATCCTCCAGTCCGCCTACCTCTACATGAGCGGCGCGGAGGGCAGCGGCAGGCGCCTCCTGCTGCAGACCTGGACCAACCTGGGCCGGGCGGTGCGGCTGAACGGCCGGTTCCACGTGGGGACCGACATGGCCGAGGAGGCCTACAGATACGGCGTGGCGCAGCTGGGCGAAGACCACCCCGCCACCCTGCTCGCGGCCAAGGACCTCGCCATCAGTCAGCGCCGGAGCGGCCGGATGGGCGAAGCCCTGGAGCTCATGCAGGACACCTACACCCGGCTGCGGCGACTCTACGGCGACGTGCACGCCGACACGATGGCCGCCGCCCTCGGGCTGTCCAACGCCCTGCGCGCCTTCGGTGAGCTGGAGGAGGCCAGGGCGATAGTGGATCGCGCGCTGCAGTACTACCCCCAGGTGTTCGGGGAGGATCACCCGTTCACCCAGGCGAGCAGGATCAATCTGGCGCTGCTGATGCGGCTGAGCGGCGACGCCGCCAAGGCGCGGGAGATCGATCAGAAGGCCCTGGACGGCCTCACCGCGCGGCTCGGCCGCGATCACGACTACACGGTGACCTGCGGCATCAACCTGCAGAACGACCTGGCCGCGCTCGGCGAGTTCGACCGGGCCCGGCGGCTCGGCGAGGAGAACTACCAGCGGATCCAGGCGCACTTCACCCCCGACCACTACCTCAGCCTCGTCTGCGCCGCCAATCTGAGCCTGGATCTCCAGGAGACGGGTGCGGAGGACGAAGCCGGGCGGCTGCACGAGGAGACGATGAGGCGCTTCGACCTGATCGTGGGACGCGACCATCCCGATACGCTCGCGGCCCTCGCGGGCGAGCGGATCAACTGCGACTTCGACCCGCCACCCATCTGAGACCCGCCACCCATCTGAGACCCGCCACCCATCTGAGACCCGCCACCCATCTGAGACCCGCCATCCAAGACAGGGCTCAGCTCGCTCCTCGGAGCCGCGCCACGTCGCGGGCGCACCGCGCGGCGATGTAGGTGATCAGCCGGTACAGGTCAGGACAGTAGACGGAGGGAGTCGCGAAGCCGGTGTCCTGGCTGTAGCGGTGCGCGTAGAGCCCGCCCCCGCAGGTGGAGACGATGTCGCAAGCGCGGCAGGCAGGAGACAGCGCCAGCTCGCCGACCTGCCGCGCGACGATCGACGGGTGCAGCAGCGCCCGGTCGAGCGGGTCCCTGAGCACGTGCAGCCGGGTCTGCGGGGCGCCGGGGTAGGCGCTCTTCAGGATGTCCGACTGCTGGATGCCGCCGTCGGTCTCGATCACCACCATGCGCACCGGGGACAATCCCACCGTCTCCGCCCGCGAAGGGCTGCCGAGCAGCAGGCGCATGATCTCCTGGAACATCCGGATCTCGGTCTGCAGCACCGGGCTCTCGTACCAGCGGTCGAAGATCTGGATCAGCCAGTCGGCGTACGGCGTCGCCGTCGAGTCCGGGTCGCGGAAGGGCGGCGGAGCCGGCCAGTTGCCGTGGGGCAGCAGGAAGTCGATCGCCGGCGGATCGAACTCCAGCAGCGCCTCATAGGTGCGCACCGGGTCGTTCCGCACGTCCACCGTGCACAGGAGCCCGCTGAACAGGCGGTGGTACGGCCCCTCGGTCAGCCTGCGCAGCGACGCGCTGACCTGGGCATGGCTGCCGCGCCCGTCGGCGAACCGGCGGTGCCGGTCGTGGCTCTCCTCATCGCCGTCGACGCTCACTCCGACGCGGATCTCCAGCGAGTCGAACAGGCGCAGGAACGACTCGTCGAGCCGTACGCCGTTGGTCTGGATGTTGACGTTGACCTGGGTGCCGGTGCCGACGGCGCCACGGATGCCGCGTACCAGGCGGGAGATGAGCTCGGGGCCGGCCAGCAGCGGCTCGCCGCCGTGCAGGATGATGTCCACCTCAGGCAGGTTGTGGCGGCCGGCATGCTCGGCGATGCGCTCGATCGTGCGGTCGGCGACGGCGTCGGACATCCTGCGGGGCTGCTCGCGCCAGCTCTGGTCCGCCATCTCGTACACGTAGCAGTGGCGGCAGGACAGATCACAGCGACTGTGGATCTTCAGGATGAACTGCTGGAAGGCGAACGGCTCCCATCCGCCGGCCAGCAATGCGTCGACGTCGAGGAATTCCGGGAACCCCTGGGTGAGCAGCGGTTCCGAATCAGGGCTTCCTAACAACGGCTACCTCTTATGTGTCGTGTGCCCCATTACCCGGGTTTCACGAAGTGGTCTCCCGATCCCTATTTCTCATGGCTTCGGGGGATAGTCAAGATTTACCCCGATTGGACCGTATTTCCTCTTGGTGATGGAGCAGTTTTTCGAAGAACAGATACAGCTCGTCGATTTCCGCGACGAGGGGGAGCCAGTCGTAGGTGCCGAGCCCATCCTGTTCCAGAGGGGACTCTTGTTCGAGGGGGGAAAGGAGGCGGGCGGTGGCGCGGAGCTCGTTGGACGGGATCTCGATCGGCACGACCTCGGCCATGCCGTCGCGGAAGGCGCGGGCGAGCGGATGCCGCGATCCGCGTACCCCGAGGGCCGCCAGGGCCGCTTCGGCGGGATGTTTGGAGACCGCGCCGTCGGCCAGCTCGGGCGAGCCCGGATTGGCGATCGCCACCAGCACCCGCAGCTCGGGCGGCAGGTCGCGGAGCACGCGCGGCGGGCGGTCCGACTCGGCGCGCCGCTGCCCGCGCGCCAGGAGCAGCAGCACCTCGGGGATCCGTTCGCGGAGCCCGCGCTGCACCTCCGCCACGCAGTCGGCGGGAGAGCGCTCGGAGACGGCCAGCCGCCGCCCGATGGCCTGCCGTACGAGCGCCAGCGGCTCCACCAGCATGGCCTCCGTCAGCGCCCGGTATCCGCTGTCGGGGTCCTCGCTGAGCGCGTGGGCGTAGCGGCCGACGGGGTCGGCGGAGCGCGGATCGGCGTATTCACGCAGCTCACGGGCGAGCTGGTCGAGGTCGCGCCGGGACTCCAGCGGCGCGTTCGCCCGGCGTACGTCGAACGCGGCGAACCGCCGCCACAGGAACCAGGCGGCGGTCGCCGCGACGGCGGTGCCCGCGAACAGCGCCACGGTGAGCTGGATCGACATGAGGGAGACGGTGGCGAGGGCCGCGGCCGTCGTGACGACCGCCGCGATGACGGCGGCGGCCAGCATCCTGAGCCGCGAGGAGCGCTCGCGGACCACCTCCGCCCGAGCGTTGCGAAACTCCGCCCAGTCCGCGGCGGCCCGCGCGGCCCTGGCCTCGGCGATGCGTCCCACCAGCTCCGCGCGCTTGGGCGGCCACTCGGGAGGCGCCTTCGGCGCCTGGTGTTCGAGTCGCTCGCTCACGGCCGTGAGGTTGCGGGTGAGGATCATCATCTCGGCGCGGCGCTCGGAGTTCAGCTCCTCCAGGTGCTCCACGATCGCGCGCAGAGTGTCGTCGAAAGCGCCCGGCTCCTCGTCCTTGGGGGGCATGGCGGCGATCCGCTCGACCAGCTCGTCCAGCCGGCCCGGGAAGCCGGGGGAGCCGTCGGCCACCAGCACCACGTGCACCGCGCCACGTAGGCCGGTCAGCACCGGAGGGCTGACGTAGCCCGTGGCGAGCAGCGCGGTGAAGACCGGGCGACCGCCGGTCCGCACGTGTCTGGTCTGGGTGACCGTCTGGAGGGCGTTGGCGATCTCGTCGTCGAAGAAGACGGCCTCGGACAGTTTGACCAGGGCGCGTGGTTCACGCCGGTCAGGCAGGTGGAAGGAGACGCCACCGTCCACCGTCTCCGTTCGCTCGATGGTGAGCCCGGCGGCGAGCAGGCGTGTCTCGACGAGCATCGCCAGCTCGGCGAGGCTGGGAGAGTGGCTGTGGCGGGCGGACGCGCTCGTGACCAGCTCGGCGTCGATGACCGACACCGGCCACGCGGCTTCGAAGCTCGCCCAGCTGAGCTGGAGCAGCAGGCGGAGGTTGCCGCCGCTGTGGCGCAGGAGTTCGAGCAGGCCGCTGTCGGTGAAGGGCCAGATGCTCTCGCCGGGCCCTGGGCCGGCGGCGCTGATGTACGCGCCGAGCACCAGCCGGGCCTCGTCGGGGGTGAGCGGCAGCATGTGGCAGGCGCCGGTGCCGATGCGCTGGCGCAGATCGGGCGGTAGGCGGTCCCACAGCGTGTCGTTGGACACCAGGAGCAGCAGCCCGGACGCCTGCGGGATCACCTCGACCAGGCTCTGCAGCAACCCGATGTTCGCGGTCACCGAACTCCCGTCCGGCGGCAGGAACTTCTCGCACTGGTCGAGCACCAGCACGAACGGCCGCCCGCTCCTGGTCACCAGCCTGGTCAGCAGTTGCAGGCCGTACCGGCACGTCAGGGGGTCGTCGATCTGGCCGCTGACGCCGAGCGCGCGGGCGGCGTCGGGGCTGATCGGCCGGCCGCACAGCCAGTCGTAGGCCACGCCGGCGAACTCGGGGCGCAGCAGGAACGACAGCGCCCGCTGGAACTCGGGCCCGCTGCCCGCCACGGCGGCGATCTCCTTGGCCTGCTCCTCCAGCACCTCGCCGGCCTCGACCTGATGCGTGCCGAACAGGTCGTACACCCTGGCGGGATCGTCCCCGACCGCGGACAGGACCGCGCCCCTGCTGGCCGGACCGTCGGCGTGCCCGGCCCGGTCGCCCGCGAGCGTGCCCAGATAGCGCAGGCTCAGGTCCGTGAGCAGGTCCTGCGACAGCTGGGAGACCAGGCGGCGGTACTCGGCGACGAAGTCGTCCTCCTGGAAGCGCAGGTAGAGCTGGACCGCCCTGGGGTCGGCGTCGTTGACGAAGGCCATCATGTGGCGGGCCGCGTGCGTCTTGCCCACGCCGTGGGCGCCGTACAGGCAGGCGAGACCGCCGTCGCGGGTCCTGTCATCGGCGAACCCGCGCAGGTAGTCCGTGGCCCAGCGCTGGGCCTCGCGCACTCCGGGAAGGATCGCGGTGGGGGTTCGCCGTGACCAGTCGCGCAGGAACTCGGCGAGGGAGGTCTCCTCGGCGCTGGAGATGCCGCGGGCCGGAAAGGGGTTGCGCGCGGGGTGTTCAAGCATGGAAGCCTCTCAGCCTGTTCCATCTGTCGCGCTGCCATATCTTGAGCCGCACCCAGCGCTCATGGATGCGCAGGTCTTCCGCGGCCGGCCATGGCTCGTCGCTCTCGTACTCGCTGAGCCGGAGGTCGAGGAGCACTTCGAGGTGTTGGATGGCCTGCCCGATCGTGTACGGGCGCTTGCCGAAGACGTTCTTCACGCCCTGCTCGTCGAAGGGGGCGGGCGGGTTGCCTTTCCACCGGTATTCGGCCAGTGCCGCGATCTGCTCAGGAGTCAGCGTGTCGAGGTCGAAGACGTGCCCGCGCTCCGCGAACGCCTGCCGGTCCGCCTCGGTGATCTGGACCGTGTTCGCGTGCTGGTAATTGTCGATGACGAAGACCACGACGGTGCTCGTGTTCTCGAACACCTTCTGGGCCTGGGTGATCAGCTCTTTGGCGGGGACGCCCTCGTACCGGATGCCGAAGCCGGCGTTGCGGCCGGCGAACGTCGTCGCGGTGAATTCCGCGATCTCCTGCAGGTCGTATTCGTTCATCGGGTTGGCCGCGCCCCTTTCGCTCAGCGTGCCGAAATGGGCGCGCAGCGCGGGCGGGATGTCGATGCCCTTGGCGTTCATCTTGTTGCGCAACGAGAGCAGCGTGGAGCACAGGGTCGCGTAGGCGTCGTGTGTCATGTCACCGCGCTCCGCGCAATGCGTCACGAAGGTGAAGCCAGGCGGCAGGAGCGCCGCGGCGGCCTGCTGGTACAGGTACATCGCATGATTGGCCAGCGACGTCCGCCCGCTGTTTCCCACCCCCGTGATCAGGAAGAAGGCCGGTTTCCCTTCGCTGATCGCCTCTTTCACCGCCGCCTCGATGACCGCGAGCCGGATGAAGCCCGCCAGTTCGAGGACGAGTTCGCGATCGGCCGGCAGCGCGAGGGGATCCAGCGGGCGAGCGGCGTAGGGATTTCCGGCGGGCAGCCCGTACAACTCGTAACGCAGGTCGTCGAACATGCCTCACCCGCCGATCATCGTCAGGTAGACGGGCAGGTCGTCCGCGGCGGCCTCGAAGGCGGAGTCGGCGAAGATCGGCGCCAGGAAATCGTGCTTGCCGCGAAAGGCCAGGGTCAGCTTCTGCAGCGCCTCCGCCCGCGTCTTGAACCGCGTCTGGAAACCCTGGAGTACGTCGGCCGCCAGCTTGTCCTGGTGGACGAGCTCCAGAGCCACCAGCAACGCCGGCTGGCGGAGCACGCTCGCGAACAGCTCCGGGCTCTGCACCCGCAGCACCACCAGGCGGACGACCAGGTCGGTGCGCAGATCGGCCAGGCCGGGGGTGCCCTCGATGATGGCCTCCGTCACGCGCAGCAGGTTGAGCACGCGTTTGATCTTCCGGGGATTGGGCGTGAGGACCTTCTCCAGCGTGCCGACGTGCTTCCTGGCCAGCTCTCCCGGACGGGACGCGCGGATGAAGCGACCCACCTCCGCGGGGCCGAGCGGGTAGAGGTGCAGCGGGAGCTGGATCATCTTGTCCAGGTAGTCGTCGCCGATGGCCGCGTGGTCGGGGAAGCCGAACGGCTGGTACTTCACCAGGACCCCACGGTCGACCACGTCCTTGGCCAGGGCGATCACCACGAAGACGTGCTTCAGGTCGAGGAAGAGTTTGATCGACTCCAGCAGGTCGATGATCTGGTCGGGCTCGCACCTGTCGAGGTCGTCGACGAAGAAGACGATCTTCTTGCCCTGCGCGGCCAGGCGATCGACCTCCTGCTGCAGCAGCCCGCGCAGCCGGCCGGTCTGGCTGTCGACCTGGCCGCGCATCGCCGCGTACTGCTGGGCGAGCTTGTCGATCTTCTCCACGCTCATGGAGCTCAGGGTGAGCCTTTTCAGCATCTCGTCGGCGGCCAGCTTGGCCATGATCACGCCGAGACGGCGGACCGTGCCGGCGAAGCGGTGCTCGGGGTCCTGGTCGAGCTCGGTGTGGAGCGCGTTCAGCAGGGGGAGCAGCATCTCCGGCTCGCGGCGATGCATCCAGGGGTTGAAACGCACCCGGACGATCTCCTCGCCATGCCGATCGAGTAAGCGCCTGTCGACCATTTGGAGCACGGTCGATTTCCCACTTCCCCACGCGCCGTAAACGCCGATCGTGAAAGGCGTCTCGGTGTCGGGATTGGTGATGATCGAAACGAGGGGATCGACGTAGCGGCGAAACTGAAGTAGATCTCCACGCCAATTGGCCGGGGCATCCGAGAGCATCGCGATATCGGGCATAGTCCCTCCAAGGATGAGGATGCATCCTCGGCGCCGCCTGATACTTCAGGTTATCGAACTGTGACTACTACATGGTCACCCGCTACGAGGATGTTCAAGCGGCTGTACCTGACCTTCGACCGCCGGTGGTTAGCTCGGACCGATTGGGGCAGGACCCGCATTGTGTCTGGTAAGGGGTGGTTCTCCCGGTGGCCGGTGATCCGGCAGCTCAAGGGAGAGGACGGCAGGAGCGACGCCGCGCGCTCCGCCCGTACGGACGCGCTCACCCCGCGCACCGAGGAGGCCGACACGGTCGCCCGGTCGATCTGCCCCTACTGCGCCGTCGGCTGCGGCCAGCTCGTCTACGTCAAGGACGGCCGGGTCACGCAGATCGAGGGCGACCCCGACTCGCCCATCTCGCGCGGGCGGCTGTGTCCCAAGGGCTCGGCGAGCAAGCAGCTCGTCACCCATCCCGGCCGCCAGACCCAGGTGCTGTACCGGCGACCGCACGGCACCGCATGGGAGCGGCTCGACCTCGGCACCGCGATGGAGATGATCGCCGACCGGGTGGTACGGACCCGGCGGGAGACCTGGCAGCAGACCTATGAGGGCAAGGTCGTGCGCCGCACCATGGGCATCGCCGGACTGGGCGGGGCGACGCTCGACGACGAAGAGAACTACCTGATGAAGAAGCTCTACACCGCCCTCGGCGCGATCCAGGTGGAGAACCAGGCGCGTATTTGACACTCCTCCACCGTCCCCGGTCTGGGGACCAGCTTCGGGCGCGGTGGCGCGACCACCTTCCAGCAGGACCTGGCGGGTGCGGACTGCATCGTCATCCAGGGCTCGAACATGGCCGAATGCCATCCGGTGGGCTTCCAGTGGGTGGTCGAGGCCAAGGCGCGGGGCGCGAAGGTGTTCCACGTGGATCCGCGCTTCACCCGGACCAGCGCGCTGGCCGACCGGCACCTGCCGATCCGCGCGGGCAGCGACATCGTGCTGCTCGGGGCGCTGATCAACCACGTGCTCGCCAACGAGCTGGACTTCCGTGAGTACGTGCTGGCCTACACCAACGCCGCCGTGATCGTGTCCGAGGACTTCCGGGACACCGAGGACCTCGACGGGCTGTTCTCCGGCTTCGATCCGGAGACGGGCTCGTACGACCCGGGGAGCTGGGCGTACGAGGGGACGGACAAGGAGCCGGAAAAGGAGACGCCGAGCGCGCGGGCGCCGGGCGCGCAGGCGCCGGGCGCGCAGGCGCCGGGCGAGCACATGGAAGGCGGCCGGCGCCATGCCGAGGCCGCCGGGGCGGACACCTACGGCTCCGGGGGCGCCGCCGCGCATCCCACCCCGGCGACGGATCCGACGCTGAGCCACCCGCGCTGCGTCTACCAGATCCTCCGGCGGCACTTCGCCCGCTACACCCCGGAGCTGGTCGAGCAGCTGTGCGGCATCTCGCGGGCGGGCTTCGCCGAGCTCGCCGACGCGATCACCGCCAACTCCGGCCGGGAGCGCACCACCGCCTGGGTGTACTCCGTCGGCTGGACCCAGCACACCGTGGGCGCCCAGTACATCCGCACCGCCTCGATCCTCCAGCTGCTGCTGGGCAACATGGGCCGGCCCGGTGGCGGCATCCTGGCGCTGCGCGGGCACGCGAGCATCCAGGGCTCCACCGACATCCCGACGCTGTTCAGCCTCCTGCCCGGTTATCTGAGCATGCCCCACGCCTACCGGCACGAGGGTCTGGACGACTACCTCGCCCGGGAGGGCGGCGACGTCGGCTTCTGGGGCCACCGGCGCGCCTACCTGGTCAGCCTGCTCAAGGCGTGGTGGGGGAACGCGGCCACCGAGCAGAACGACTTCTGCTTCGACCACCTGCCGCGCCTGACCGGCGACCACAGCCACTACACCACCGTGATGGGCCAGATCGACGGGACGGTGAAGGGCTACTTCGTGGTGGGGGAGAACCCCGCGGTCGGCTCCTCCGGCGGCCGGGCGCAGCGCCTCGGCCTGGCCAACCTCGACTGGCTGGTGGTACGCGACCTGACGCTGGTGGAGACGGCCACGTTCTGGAAGGACGGCCCGGAGCTCGAGACCGGCGAGATGCGCACCGAGGACATCGCCACCGAGGTGTTCTTCCTGCCGGCCGCGAGCCACGTGGAGAAGGAAGGCACGTTCACCAACACCCAGCGGCTGCTGCAGTGGCGGGAGAAGGCGCTCGACCCGCCGGGCGAGTGCCGCAGCGACCTGTGGTTCTACTACCACCTGGGCAAGCTGGTCCGGCGCCGGCTGACCGACGACGAGATCGACCGGCCGGTGCGCGAGCTGACCTGGGACTACCCCGAGCTGGGAGAGCACCGGGACCCGTCGGCGTCGGCCGTGCTCCGCGAGATCAACGGGGTCGGCCCGGACGGGCGGGCGCTGTCGGCCTACACCCAGCTCAAGCCGGACGGATCGACCCGCTGCGGCTGCTGGATCTACTGCGGTGTGTACGCCGACGAGGTCAACCAGGCCGCCCGGCGCAGGCCGGGGCAGGAGCAGTCGCCCGTGGCGCCCGAATGGGGCTGGGCCTGGCCGGCCAACAGGCGCATCCTCTACAACCGGGCCTCCGCCGACCCCGAGGGCCGTCCGTGGAGCGAGCGCAAGGCCTACGTCTGGTGGGACGCGGAGCGCGGCGAGTGGACCGGTAAGGACGTGCCCGACTTCGAGCCGAACAAGCCACCGGACTACCTGCCGCCCGAAGGCGCCCGGGCCGAGGCCGCGCTCTCCGGGATCGACCCGTTCATCATGCAGTCCGACGGGAAGGGCTGGCTGTACGTGCCCGCCGGCCTGGCCGACGGCCCGCTGCCCGCGCACTACGAGCCGCATGAGTCGCCGGTCGCCAACCCGTTGTACGCCCAGCAGGCCAACCCCGCGCGCAAGGTCTACCTGAGACCGGAGAGCCCCTACAACCCACCGGAGTCGCCGCGCTACCCGTACGTGCTGACCACCTACCGGCTCACCGAGCACCACACGGCGGGTGGCATGAGCCGGCCGCTGGCCTACCTCGCCGAGCTGCAGCCGGAGCTGTTCTGCGAGGTGTCGCCGCAGCTGGCCGCCGAGGTGGGGCTGGTCAACGGCGGCTGGGCCACGATCGTGACCAGTCGCACCGTGATCGAGGCTCGGGTGCTGGTCACCGGCCGGGTCCGGCCGCTGCGGATCCAGGGCAGGGTGATCCACCAGATCGGCCTGCCGTACCACTGGGGGTGGGGCGGCGGCGGCCTGGTGACCGGCGACGTCGCCAACGACCTGCTCCCGCTGGCGCTCGACCCGAATGTCTACATCCAGGAGAGCAAGGCCGTGACCTGCGACCTACGGCCCGGTAGACGGCCGAGGGGGCAGGCGATGCTCGACCTGCTGGAGGTGTACCGCCATGGCTGAGCGGATGGGGTTCTTCACCGACACGAGCGTCTGCATCGGCTGCAAGGCCTGCCAGGTGGCGTGCAAGGAGTGGAACCAGCTGCCCGACGACGGCTTCGTGTTCGAGGCGAACTCCTACGACAACACCGGGGCGCTCGGGGCGAACACGTGGCGGCACGTGGCCTTCATCGAGCAGTCCCGCCCGGTCATCGAGCAGTCCCGCCCGGTGCCGACGCCTGCTTCCGCTGATGACGGCGTCGAGCGGTGGCTGATGTCGTCGGACGTGTGCAAGCACTGCACGCACGCCGCCTGCCTGGACGTCTGCCCGACCGGCGCGCTGTTCCGTACCGAGTTCGGCACAGTGGTGATCCAGGAGGACATCTGCAACGGCTGCGGCTACTGCGTGTCCGCCTGCCCGTACGGCGTGATCGAGCGGCGTGAGGAGGACGGGCGGGCGTGGAAGTGCACCATGTGCTACGACCGGCAGCTCGGCGGCCTCGAACCGGCGTGCGCCAAGGCGTGCCCGACCGACTCGATCCAGTTCGGCCCGCTGGATGAGCTCCGCGAGCGGGCCGAGGAGCGGGTGGAGCGGCTGCACGCCGATGGGCAGACCGAGGCCCGCCTGTACGGCGAGAGCCCGGACGACGGGGTGGGTGGCGCGGGGGCGTTCTTCCTGCTGCTGGACGAGCCGGAGGTGTACGGGCTGCCGCCGGATCCCGTGGTGACCACTCGTGACCTGCCGGCCATGTGGCGCTGGGCGGGGGCGGCGGCGCTGTCCGTGGCCGGGGTGGTGGCGGTGGCCTTCGCGGGGTCGCGGAAGGGGGCGCGGCGGTGACGCGGGAGCGGTCGATGGTGCCGGAGGCGGAGTTCCAGTCGTACTACGGGCGACCAGTGATCAAGGCCCCCGTCTGGCACGAACCCCATATGCCGACATATCTCTATGCGGGGGGTCTGTCGGGGGCTTCGTCGGTGATGGCGGTCATGGCCGGGCTCACCGGGCACGACCGGCTGGAGCGCACCGCCCGGATCGCGGCGGCGATCGGCGCCGCCGCCGGCACCGGGTTCCTCATCGCCGAACTGGGCAGGCCCGAACGGTTCCTCAACATGTTCCGCGTGTTCAAGCCCACGTCGCCGATGAGTCTGGGCTCCTGGCTCCTGGCCGCACAGGGCGGGCTGGCGGCGGTCGCCGCCTCGACCGGGTTGACCGGGATCCTGCCCGCCGTGGGAGACGCGGCGACCCTGGCCACGGGCTTGACCGGTCCGCTGACCGCCACCTACACCGCCGTCGTGGTCGCCGACACCGCCGTGCCCGCCTGGCACGAGGCTTATCGGGAGCTGCCGTTCCTGTTCGCCGGGAGCGCGCTGGCCAGCGCCGGGGCAGTGGGCATGCTGGCCACCCCTCGGGCGCAGGCGGGACCGGCTCGCATGGTGGCGGTGATGGGTGCCGTCATGGAGAGCGTCGCGGGCGTGGTGATGGAACGGCGACTCGGCCTGGTGGGCGAACCGTATCGGCTGGGCAAGGCAGGGGGCCGGATGCGCGCGGGCCGCGTACTGACGGCCGGTGGCGGGCTGCTCGCGTCGGTCGCCGGGCGCAGCCGTACCCTCACCGCCCTGTCCGGCCTAGCCCTTACTGCGGGTGCTTTGTGCACCCGGTTCGGCGTCCTGGAGGCGGGCAGAGCCTCGGCCGCCGACCCGAAGTACACGATCGTTCCCCAACGGCAGCGGCAGGCGCGTTGATCATGGGGAAATTTGGCCTGCCAACCGCCTCAATCTCGGCCTTTGACGCCCTCTAAGGGCACAGCGCAGAGGCCATCAGGGCCATGGCCGCCTTATGGGGGTTGCCGGAGAACGTGGTGATCGACAATGTGACCTGTCGCGAACCGTCGGCCGAACTGAACGCCACCACGAGGAAGCCGGGGCCACCGCCGCCGTGCCCGAACGCAGTGCCGCAGGGCAGGGGCGCCAGCTCCAGCCCCAGCCCGTACCCCTTCGCCGTACCGGGGTCCTTCATCTCCTTCAGCAGATCAGGACGGAGCAGCTTGCCTCGCAACAGGGCGCGGTAGAACCGGTTGATGTCCTCGTTCATGGAAATGATCTCGCCCGCCGCACCGGCCATCGTGGGATTGAACCGCGTTACGTCAACAGGGATGACCTTGCCGCCTTCGGTGACCGGCACATACGCGTGGGCGTGCGGGCCGTATATCTTCGGAGAGGCCCCGGGAACACGGGTGTGCCGCAAGCCGAGCGGCCGCAGGATCCGCTCCCTGATCTCTGTCGCGTACGGCCTGCCAGTGACCTTCTCGATCAGCATGCCGAGCACGATGTAGTTCGTGTTGGAGTAGCTGTAGTCAGTTCCAGGCGGGAAGTCGCGCGGGAGCTTCTCCGCCCTTTCCACCAGTTCGCGTGCCGACCAGGTGCGGTAGCGTTCCTTGGGGATGCCCGCCTCGTCCATCATGCCCGTCGAGTATTCGGGAAGGCCGCTGGTGTGCTGGAGGAGGTGCCTGATCGTGATGTCGGTGCCCTTGTCCACGAGCCCCGGCAGCCACTGTTCCACGCTGTCGGACAGTCGCAGCTTTCCCTCTCCCACGAGTTGAAGCACCACGGTCGCCGTGAATGACTTGGTGACGCTCCCGGCCCGGAATCGCCCGTTCACCGGAGCCGGCCGGGCATTGTTCAGCTTCGCCTTGCCGCTCGCGGCTCGCCAGGTCTTGTCTCCGTCGCGAACTTCGGCGATGGCGGCAACCGAGCCGTCGGCGACGGCCTTGTCCAGCATCGCCTGCACATTCGGCCGACTGCTCGGGCTCGTGTCGGCCGCCGCGGCGTCGGTCACGGCGGGTGTTGCCAGCAGTGACACGGTCACGCAGGCCACGACGGCCGCGCTGAGGCGTTTTCCCGTCAAGTTCGTTCCTCTGGTTCACGGAGTCCGGCTGTCGGCCTCTGCCGCATCACGATCCGCCACGAGAGGGCAGTGCGGCATCGGGGCTGTCCCCGACGGAAACCCTGATCCCAGGCCGACGATCTCCGACTCGGGAAGGACGCCTGAGTTGGCCTTCTGGCCGCCCCAGCCGTTGAATCCGGCAGATTGATCAGGACTCGATACGCGCTCTATCTAGTAGCGCCGCGTCGAGGATCGTGTCCAGCACTCTCTGTGAAGTCTGGAGCTGAGCGATCGTCTCGGCGATGTGGGCACGCTCGCGCCGCAAGTTCTCCATGAAAGCCGGGCAGCCGGAAGGCACCATCAGCTCGCCATCGTCGTGCACGCAGTGCAGGATCCGGGCGATGACCGTGGTGGAAAGCCCGGCGGCGAGCAGGGCGCGGATATGGCGGACCGTCGGGATGTCCGCCTCGGTGTACTCGCGGTAGCCGTTGTCCAGCCGGACCGGCCTGAGGAGACCCTGCTCCTCGTAGTAGCGCAACAGCCGCTTGTTCACCCCTGTCTTGTGAGCCAGGTCGCCGATCCGCATGAGCATCCTTGACCTTCACATAGATGAGAACCCTTACCGTCCCAAGTATCACTGATCAAGAAAGCGAGGAGATAGCGATGTCAGGTGCAGTGATCATCGGTGCGGGTCCGGGGATCGGACAGGCGGTGGCTCGCCGGTTCGCCAGGGAGGGGTTGCCGATCACGCTGATCGCCCGGAGCGAGCGTACGCTGCGCGCCGCGGCCGAGGCGGTCGCTCCCAGCGGTGTCCCGGTCGTCACGCTGGAAGCCGACAGCACCGACCAGGCCGGGCTGAACGCCGCACTCGACCAGGCTGTCAGCGAGCATGGCGTGCCGGACGTCGTCGTGTACAACGCCGCGATCATCCAGGCGGACGCGGCGGGCGAGTTGTCCGTACGCGGCCACATGGAGGCATGGGCGGTGAACGTGGTCGGCGCGATCAACGCCGCGGCTCACATCGCGCCCGCCATGGCAGAACGTGGCAGCGGAACGTTCCTCATCACGGGCGGCATGCCCGAGCCCAAGCCGCAGTACGTGAGCCTCTCCCTGGGCAAGGCAGGCGTCCGAACCCTGGTCACGCTGCTCGACGAGGAGTACGGACCTTCCGGAGTACACGTGGCGAGCATCACCGTGGCCGGCCCGGTCGCTCCCGGCACCGACTTCGACCCGGACGACATCGCCGAGCGTTACTGGCAGCTGCACACGCAGCCGCGACACCGGTGGCAGCAGGAAATCCTGCACGCAGGACCGACGCCGTAAGGAGATTCTCCTTAGAACGGCCTGGGGGCGTCAGTCTGCGGGCTGGTGATACGACAACTCGTAGAGGTGTCCGCCCTTGATCAGCACCGACACTTCGACCGGCCGCGCACTGTCGCTGTAGGCAACCCTGAACTGCCGAAACACCGGCACGTCGGGTGGGAGATCCAGTCCTTGCACCTCCGTCTCGGTGCGTTGCCGAACGGAGATGCGATCTATGAAGTGGCGCTGCGGAAACCCGAGGTCGGCCAACGCCTGTGGCGCACCACCGCGGATTCTTCGCCTGGCGGCCAGCGGGCTTCCTGCCGCAATGCTCGCCGGGTAGTAAGACCATGACAGCTCAACGGGAGCGCCGTCATGCAACAGCAGCCGGTGGCGCATGACGACCAGATCGTCACCGCTGACGGTGAACGCCGCGGCGACATCGCTGGGAGGGGTTATCTCCCCGACCTTGAGAAGCTCGTAGCTGTATCCACGAGGGCCTGGGGGCATGTACGCGCTTGCGTTGACGACGAACGGCTGTCTGTCACGGACGAACACGCCCTTTCCCGCGTGGCCGAAGTCGCAGGTGGGGGCCGTCCAGGGGGGCCAGTTCGCCGATGATCGGCGCGCCAGGAATCTCCCCGGCCACCAGCAGGCCGCCGGAGGTCTGGGCGTCGGCGAGTAGTAGCAGGTCGGCCTCGCCGTAGCCGCCGGGATCGAGCCAGGGGCGGACCCAGTCGAGGTTGCGGCGGGTGCCGCCGCTGACGTAGCCGTCGCGTACCGCCTCACGAGCCCCTTCCAGGTACGGTACGGCCGCCACGTCCACCACGGCCGTGACGCCGCTGGCCCTGGCCAGCTTGTAGAGGTGACCCAGCAGTCCGAACCCGGTCACGTCCGTGGCGCACCTCGCTCCGGCGGCCAGCGCGGTCCGGGAGCCGTCGCGGTTCAGGGTGGTCATCGCCGCGATGGCCTGCGGGAACACCTCGCCGGTCGCCTTGTGTCGGGTGTTGAGCACCCCGATGCCGAGCGGCTTGGTGAGGGAGATCGGCAGTCCGGGCCGGCCGCCGTCGATGCGCAGCAGCCGCGCGGGATCGGCCAGGCCGGTGACGGCCATGCCGTACTTCGGCTCCGGGTCGTCGACGCTGTGGCCGCCCGCGACGTGGCAGGCCGCCGCCCGGGCTACGTCCAGGCCGCCGCGCAGCACCTCTTTCGCCAGCTCCATGGGCAGCTTCTCCCTCGGCCAGCCGAGCAGGTTGACCGCCACCAGCGGCTCCCCGCCGACCGCGTAGACGTCCGACAGGGCGTTGGCCGCCGCGATGCGGCCCCAGTCGTAAGGGTCGTCCACCACGGGCGTGAAGAAGTCGGCGGTGGCCACGATCGCCCGGCCGCCGTCGATACGGACCACGGCGGCGTCATCCCCGTCGTCCAGCCCGATGATCAGCTCCCCGAGGGTGTCACGCTCGCCGACAACCCCATGCTCGCCGACGGCTTCACGCTCGCCGACAACCCCATGCTCGCCGACGGCTTCACGCTCGCCGGGAACCCCATGCCCGCCTGCGGCTCCGCGCCCGCCGACGGCTTTGCGGTCGCGCGTGCGGAGCTCAGCCACTACGGCTTCCAGCTCGCCTGGTGGGATCTTGCAGGCGCAGCCGCCTCCGTGCGCGTACTGCGTCAGCCGGACGGTCTCGGTGGTGCGTGTCATGGCTGTGGCTTTCGTCGGCTCGCGTTTACAGAGGTCCAGGACTCATACCCGGTGGGAGCACCTCAGGACCGGCCAGCCGCGCGGCGGCGATCACGGCGTCGCGGAGTGACTCGCCTCTGCGGCGAGGTCCTGGTCCGCGATCCGCATGCAGTCGCTGTCCGGGCTTTCGGAGAGCCGGATGACCGTGTCCAGGCGGTCACGGGTACGGGTCAACGTGGTGATCTGGGCATCGATGCGATTGCGTTCGGCGGCGAGCCGGGCACGCGACTCCGGAGTACTGACGTTGGCCTCGACGCAGGGCAGCAGTTCGACGATGGTCCGGCTGGACAGACCGGCCGCGTAGAGCATCTGGATCAGCTGGACGCGGTCGGCCGCCGCCTCGGGGTAGCGGCGCTGCCCGGAGGCGCTCCGGTAGGCGGCCAACAAGCCCTGCTCTTCGTAGTAGCGCAGGGCCCGCACGCTGACGCCCGACCTTGCCGCCAACTCGCCGATACGCACCGTGACCTCCATCACAAGACTTGCCTCTGACGTCAACGTCAGGTTTTAGCCTATCCGCATGCAGATAAACGGAGCACATGTGCTGGTGACCGGGGCCAACCGCGGCCTCGGACGGCAATTCATCCTGTCTCTCCTCGACCGCGGCGCGGGCAAGGTGTACGCCACTGCCCGCCGCCCGGAGCTCATCGACGTACCGGGGGTCGTCCCGCTGCGCCTCGACATCACGGATCCGGCATCGGTCGCCGCCGCGGCGGCAGCGGCACCTGATGTCAAGATCGTCATCAACAATGCGGGAATCTCGACCGGGGCGAATCTGGTCACCGGGGACCTGGACCCGATTCGCCGTGAGATGGACACCCACTTCTATGGCACTCTCAACGTGATCCGTGCCTTCGCGCCCCAGCTGGCCGACGGCGCGATCCTCAACGTTCTGTCCGCGATCTCGTGGCTCGCCTTCGACGGGGCGGGCGGATACCACGCGGCGAAGGCCGCCGAGTGGGCGCTCACCAACAGCGCACGCCTGGAGCTGGCCCACCAGCGCACTCTGGTGACGGGCCTGCACCTGGGCGCTGCGGACACCGACATGATGGCCTGGTACAACGGCGACAAGAGCGCCCCCGAGGTGATCGTCGCGGCGGCCCTCGACGGTATCGAGGCGCACCGGCCCGAGGTGCTCGCCGACGACTGGAGCCGCCAGGTGAAGGCATGGCTGTCCCAGGACCCGGGCGTCATCTACCGGGAAGCGGCGGCCGCCCTCACGGCCTGACCTGCTGCCTCGGGTGGCTCGCGGCGGGTGTGGCGTTCGAGGTCATACCCGCTGTGACGGGTAGGTTCTGCGTTGGAGGCGTCTGGGCGCCTGGTGGCCCCCGCGGTCTTCAAAACCGACGAGGCCGAGGTCCTCGGCCTGGCGGGTTCGATTCCCGTCCGCCTCCGCTCTATTTTCGAAGGGTGGACCCACGCAGGCACGTACCCCGTACTGATGCCGTACTCGCCGATCCACGGCTGGTCGCGGCGGGTGGGCGGCTGGGCCGGTCGGTCGTCAAGGACGCGGTGGCGCGGGCGCAGCAGCGGGCGCGCAGCGGTGAGATCGGTCCCGAGGAGGTCGCCGACGCGGCGGTGGCGGCGCTCCCGCCGCGGGCCGCGAGCCTGCGTGCGGTGATCAACGCGACCGGCGTGCTGGTCCACACCAACCTGGGGCGGGCGCCCCTGTCGCCCGCCGCGATCGAGGCGATGGCCGCCGCGGCCGGTGCCGCCGACGTGGAGTTCGACCTGGAGACCGGCACCCGGGCCCGGCGCGGGCGGGGCGCGCTGGACGCGCTCGCCAGGGCCGTGCCGGCCGCCGAGGACGTGCACGTCGTCAACAACAACGCCGCCGCGCTCGTCCTGGTGGCGACCGTGCTCGCCGCCGGTCGGGAGATCGTGATCAGCCGGGGTGAGCTCGTGGAGATCGGCGACGGGTTCCGCATCCCCGACCTGCTCGTCTCCACCGGGGCGCGGTTGCGCGAGGTCGGTACGACCAACCGCACCTCCTACCGCGACTACGCGGCGGCCGTGGGGCCGGAGACCGGATGCGTGCTCAAGGTGCACCCGTCGAACTTCCGGATCGAGGGCTTCACCGGCTCCGTCGACGTACGCGAACTGACCGGGCTCGGTGTGCCCGTCGTCGCCGACATCGGCTCGGGCCTGCTGGCGCGCGAGCCGCTGCTGCCCGAGGAGCCGGACGCGGCGACCGTACTCGCGGCCGGGGCGGACCTGGTGACGGCCAGCGGTGACAAGCTGCTCGGCGGGCCCCAGGCGGGTCTCCTCCTCGGCCGCCGTGACCTGGTCGAACGCTGCAGGCGGCACCCGCTCGCCCGCGCGCTGCGGGTCGACAAGCTGACGCTGGCCGCGCTGGAGGCCACGCTCCGGGGCCCTGTGGTGCCCGTCCGCCTGGCGCTGTACGCCGACCTGTCGGCGCTCGGCGACCGTGCCGCGGCCCTGGCCGGGCGGCTCGCCGACGCGGGAGTCGACGCGCGGGCGGTGCCGAGCCAGGCCGCCGTCGGGGGCGGCGGGGCGCCCGGGGTGAGGCTGGCGAGCGCCGCCGTCAGCCTGCCCGAACGGCTCGCCGCACCGCTGCGCGCTGGTGAGCCCCCGGTGGTCGGCCGGATCGAGGGCGGGCGGCTGCTGCTGGACCTGCGCACCGTTCCCGGTGATCGCGATGGTGACGTGCGACGCGCGATCCTCGGGGCGAGCGGCCTCGGGGTGAGTGACTCCAAGGCGAATGACCTCGGGTCCAGCGGCTTCGGGGCGAGCGGCTGATGTACGTCGTGGCCACGGCGGGTCACGTCGATCACGGCAAGTCCACGCTGGTGCGGGCGCTCACCGGGATGGAGCCCGACCGGCTGGAGGAGGAGCGGCGGCGGGGGCTGACGATCGAGCTGGGGTACGCGTGGACCACGCTGCCCTCGGGGCGGCGCCTCGCCTTTGTCGACGTACCGGGGCATGAGCGGTTTCTCAGCACGATGCTGGCGGGGGTGGGTCCGGTGCCGGCGGTGCTGTTCGTGGTGGCCGCGGATGAGGGCTGGATGCCGCAGTCCGAGGAGCACCTGGTGGCGCTGGAGGCGCTCGGCGTACGGCGCTGCCTGCTCGCGGTGACCCGAGCCGACCTCGCCGACCCCGCGCCGGCCCTCGACCAGGCGCGTGCTCGCCTGACTGCAGGGCTTGGTGTGGTCGAGGCGGTGGTGGTGAGCGGGCGGACCGGGCAGGGGCTCGATGAGCTGCGGGAGGCGCTGGACCGGCTGGTCGCCGCGCTGCCCGCGCCCGATCCGGAGGCGCCGGTCAGGCTGTGGATCGACCGGGCGTTCAGTGTGACGGGCAGCGGCACGGTCGTGACCGGGACCCTGCCCGAGGGTGCCATCTCGGTGGGTGACGAGCTGGCGCTGGACGGCGAGCCTGTACGGGTGCGGGCGCTGGAGTCCCTGAAGGAGCCGTTGTCCTCGGTGACCGGGGTGGCCAGGGTGGCGGTCAACCTGCGTGGCCCCGGCCTGCCCGAGCGCGGCCATGGTCTGCCCGAGCGTGGCCGGGCGCTGGTCACACCCGGCAGGTGGACGTACACGGGCCTGGTCGACGTCCGGATCACCCCGGTCGGGACCCTCCGGGACACCGGCTCCTGTCCCGAAGCGGCTGACGTTCCGGGAGGAAGCGGCGGTGATGTTCTGGTGAGTGGCCGGGGAAGGGAGGAGGAGAGGCGGCTGCCCCGGCTGCTGACCGCGCACATCGGGTCGGCGGCGGTGACGTGTGAGGTGCGGACACTCGGCGGGCGTGTCGTACGGCTGCGCCTGGCGCGCCCGCTCCCGCTCCACCTCGGAGACGTGCTGCTGCTGCGCGACCCCGGCCGCGACCGGGCCGAGGTGCGGGTGCTGGCGGCGGCGAGCGTGCTCGACGTGCGCCCGCCCGCGCTCGGCCGCCGGGGCGCGGCGCGGGCGCACGCCGCCCGGCTGGAGTCTGCCGCCCCGGACGCGGCCTGCGCCCTGCGCATCCACCGGCTGCTGCGCGCGGCCGACCTGAGCGCCATGATCGGCACATCCGGCCCGGACTCGGTCGGCTCCAGCACGGTCGCCACAGCTGGCGTGTCCCACCCGGACACGGCCGTCGAGGCCGGTGGCCTGGGCGGGGGGCCGGTCTGTGGGGACTGGTACGCCGATCCCGAGTACTGGGCCGAGCTGGGCGAGCGGCTGGCCGACACGGCGCGGCGATACGCCGTCGAGCACCCCCTGGAGTCCGGCATGCCGATCGAGGCGGCCCGCCACGCGCTCGGGCTGCCCGACCGGCAGCTGGTCGCCGCGCTGGTCCGGGCGCCGTTCGCGCTCGCCGAGGGGCGGATCGTGACCCGGTCCGCCGGGTTGCCCGAGCCGGTGGCACGGGCGGTCGAGCGGCTGAGAGGGGAGCTGGCGGCACACCCCTTCCAAGCGCCGGAGGCCGGGCGGCTGGCCGGGCTGGGGCTGGGTTCCCGGGAGCTGGCGGCGGCCGTACGGGCCGGGCGTCTGCTGCGCGTGAGCGAGGGGATCGTGCTGCTGCCCGGCGCGGACGCACGGGCGGCGGAGCTGCTGCGCCGCCTGCCGCAGCCCTTCACGGTCAGCCAGGCCAGGCGGGCCCTCGACACCAGCCGGCGGGTCGCGGTGCCGCTGCTCGAACACCTCGACCGGAGCGGGCTGACGCGGCGGGTGGACGAGGGTCATCGCCGCTGCCTCTAGCCACCCTGACCTGGGTCTCCTCTACAGGGCAGGTATATATTCGAATGTGGGATAAACCATCGTCATCGGGGGGTTGCGATGGTTGGAGATCTGCCGCGACGTCTTGTCGCGGAAGCCATCGGAACGATGTTGCTGGTCCTCTTCGGTGCCGGGTCCGTGGTGTCCGCGCTGGTCATGCAGAACGGCCGGCTCGACTACGCCGCACTGGGCATCATCTCGTTCTCGTTCGCCGTGGTGGTCGCGCTCGTCATCTACGCCTTCGGCAGTACGTCCGGCGCGCACATCAACCCGGCGGTCACCATCGCCCTGGCCGCGGGACGTAGGTTCCCGTGGTCGGAGGTGCCGTTCTACATCGTCGCCCAGCTCGTCGGCGCGTTCGCCGGCGGGCTGTTGATCGTGGGCGGATTCGGCCGGCGGGCGGTGGACAACGGCGTCGGGCTGACCGCGCTCGGTCCGGGCGTGAACTATGGGCAGGGCATCCTGATGGAGGCACTGGGGACGTTCCTGCTGCTGCTCACGATCATGGCGCTGGCGGTCGACCGGCGGGCGCCGAGCGGCTGGGCCGGTTGGATGATCGGGCTGGCCGTGGCGTGCGAGATCTTCGTGCTCGGCCCGCTGACGGGCGGCTCCGTCAACCCGGCCCGTACGTTCGGGCCGTACCTCACGACCAGTCTGTTCGGCGGTGATGCGCCATGGAGGCTGTTCGGCGTCTACATCGTCGGCCCGATCGTCGGCGCGGTGCTGGCCGTCGTGGTGTACGACCTGGTGGCGCGCCCGATGCGCGAGCTGCCCGTGACGGCCGAGCAGGGCACCGCCGGAGAGATCATCGGCGCGCGGGGACAGGATGCGCGAGAACAGGAGCTGCCCGAGGCCGCTCAGGGCGCCGCGGGTGACATCCCGTCGGCCCGGCACCCACACGACGACCGGATCCGTGACCGAGTGGGGCACATCGGCCGCCGCCGCTGGCGCCCTGGGCATGGGGGGTGATCCGTGACCACGTGAGCGAACGAACATCCGCCATCTATCGGGCAAGGGGGAGTCATGCCCGGCAATAGGGGAGTTTCGTACGAAGGACCAGGCAACGTCCAGGTACGCGAGACCGACTATCCCGAATTCGAGCTCAAGGACGGCCCGGGAGTGAACCCGGGCAACGTAGGGCGCAAACTACCGCACGCCGCCATCCTCAAAACGGTGGCGACGAACATCTGCGGCAGCGACCAGCACATGGTCCGCGGCCGCACCACGGCCCCGCCGGGCCTCATCCTCGGCCACGAGATCACCGGTGAGGTGATCGAAACCGGTTCCGACGTGGAGTTCATCAAAGTCGGGGACCTCGTGTCCGTACCGTTCAACATCGCCTGCGGCCGCTGCCGCAACTGCAAGGAGGGCAAGACAGGCGTCTGCGAGAACGTCAACCCCGACCGGCCCGGCTCGGCGTACGGCTACGTCGACATGGGCGGCTGGGTAGGCGGGCAGGCCGAGTACGTCCTGGTGCCGTACGCCGACTGGAACCTGCTCAAGTTCCCTGACAAGGAACGGGCCATGGAGAAGATCCTCGACCTGGCCATGCTCTCGGACATCTTCCCGACCGGGTTCCACGGCTGCGTGAGCGCTGGGGTGAAACCCGGGTCGACCGTGTACATCGCCGGCGCCGGCCCGGTCGGCCTGGCCGCGGCGACCTCGGCGTTCCTGCTCGGAGCCGCCGTGGTCATCGTCGCCGACCTGAACAAGGAGCGGCTGGACCAGGCCCACACCTTCGGCTGCGAGACGATCAACGTGGCCCTGGGTGAGCCGAAGGACCAGATCGAGCACATCCTGGGCGAGCCGGTCGTGGACTGCGCCGTCGACGCCGTCGGCTTCGAGGCCCGCGGCCACGGCGGGGACTCCGACGTGGAGCGTCCCGCCACCGTGCTCAACACGCTGATGGACATCACCCGGGCGGGTGGCGCGCTCGGCATTCCCGGCCTGTACGTCACCGGTGACCCCGGTGCGCAGGACGAGGCGGCCAAGCACGGTTCGCTGTCCATCAGGATCGGCCTCGGCTGGGCCAAGTCGCACTCCTTCGTCACCGGCCAGTGCCCGGTCATGAGGTACAACCGCCAGCTCATGATGGCGATCCTCAACGACCGGGTGCAGATCGCGAAGAACGTCAACGCGACGCCGATCTCGCTCGACGACGCGCCGCGGGGCTACCACGAGTTCGACGAGGGGGCCGCGCGCAAGTACGTGCTCGACCCGCACGGCATGCTCGCCAAGACGGCGTCCTGACGACGCGGTCTCCACTGCGAGCGGCGCGACACGCGCCGCTCGCAGCACATCCGACAGAACACGTGCCGCTCGCAGCACACCGGCATAACGCGTGCCGCTCGCGGCACGTCCGATCGATCACGATGAGGTCGTGGCCCGGACGAACAGCCGGCCGGCGAGGTCGACGCCCACGATCGTGCCGCTGTCGTCGCGGCTGAAGTAGCCGCGCTGCCCCTTCAGCCCGCCCTCGGTGAGGATGTACTCGTCGCCGTCGCCGGGCAGGAACCCGAAGGCGGCCGGCGCGTAGTCCGGGGGCATGTCGGCATCCGATGCCTGGCGGATCTCCGGCTTGATCCCGACCTCAAGGGTGAGCTGATGCCCGTCGGTGGCGATGTCGAGGTTCATGGCGTCGATCTCGTAGCGGCCGACGACCTGCCGCGCCCGCGCCTGGTCGTAGGGGATCGGCTCGGGGTCCCGGTCGACCACGCCGAGGTAGTTCTCCAATGCCCAGCGGACGACAGCCTGGTTGAAGGGGTAGCCGTCAGGGCCGGCGTTGGCCAGGGAGATGACGGCGAAGTCGTGTTCGGGCACGATGAGCAGCTCGGCGAACTGACCGTTGCCCGATCCGCCGTGCCCGATGGTGTGGACTCCGTCCACCTCACGCAGGAACCAGCAGATGCCGAAGGCGTCGCCGAGCGTGCTGGCCCGCAGTTCGACCGTCGGCTCCTGCATGCGGTGCAGCGCCTCGGCGGGCAGCACACCGTCACCGGTGCCGAGGTGGAACCGGGCCCAGCGCAGCAGGTCGCTCACCGAGGACACGCTGCCCCCGCCGGGGTAGTTGGCCCGCGAGCCGGCCCGCCACGACGTCCACGGCCGCGCGGCGCGCATCGTGCCGTCCTCACCGAGGTTGTGGCCCACGGCGAACCGCCGGATCATGACGTCATCATGATCGAAGAAGGTGTTCGACAGCCCGGCCGGCTCCAGGACCAGCGCGGCCACGGCCTTCTCGAAAGGTAGCCCGGTGATCTTCTCGATGACCCGCCCGGCCAGGTTGTAACCGGCCTGGCTGTAGGAGGCCCGGGCGCCGGGCGGCGCGATCAAGGTCAGCTCGTCCAGCTTCGCCACGAACGCGGCCAGGGAACCGTCGCTCTCATCGGTGTCGATCAGGTTCCAGTCCAGCCCGGCGGTGTGGTTGAGCAGGTTCAGCACGGTGATCTGCGCGGCGGCGGCCTCGTCGGCGAGCCTGAGCTCGGGTACGTAACGCCGCACCGGCGCGTCCAGCTCCACCTTGCCTTCCGCCACCAGGCGCATCAGCGCGGTCGCGGTGAAGCTCTTGGTCACCGAGGCCAAGGGGAACAGCGTCTTGTCATTGACCGGCAGCGGGTTGTCGAGGCTCGTCACCCCATGAGAGGCGACGAACTCCTGGCCGCCGGCCAGCACCCCCACGGCGACACCGGGAATGCCGAACTCCTTGGCCGTCATCTCGACGAACTCGGACAGCTTCTCCTGCGACATCGTGGATCTCCTCTTCTCCCGACCGTTCACGTCGAGATCTCGTACGTTCTGGCGTGCGGGTAGGACGATGGCCGCCGCCGCTGACACGGGCCTGACAGCGCCGTGATACGCCGCTCTCAGTCCCAGATGAGTGGGGGCGTTCATGAAATAGTTGACACGACATACATGTCGTGTAATGTAATTCCCATGAGACACGAGATGGTCGACACGATCAAGCGGGTATCGGTGGTCAGCACCGGGGCGGTGTCCATCCACCCGGAGCACGTGGCCGCGACCCGCAAACCGATGTACTGGTGGCTGTTCACCTCGCGCCGGTGGACCCCGCCGCTGCCGATCAACGTCTATGTGATCGAGCATGAGCGTGGGCTGGTGCTGTTCGACGCGGGCCAGGATCGGGCGTCGGTGACCGACGCCGGCTACTTCCCCGGCGGCATCACGGGAGTGATGTACGACCGGCTGGCCCGTTTCGACATCGGCCCCGCCGACACCCTCACCGCCCAGCTGGCTGCCGGCGGCTACGACATCGCGGACGTGCACACGGTGGTGATCTCCCACCTGCATCAGGACCATATCGGGGGATTGCGGGAGCTGACCGGCGCCGAGATCGTGGTCAGCGGCACGGAATGGCGGACGCTCGATGGAGCCCTGCCCGAACTGCGGGGGCTCCTGCGGTCCCACATCGACCTCCCCGGGCTGCGCTGGCGGCACATCGAGTTCGGTGCCGTCCAGGATCCCGGGCTCGCGCCCTTCACGACCGGCCACGACCTGTTCGGGGACGGCAGCCTCGTGCTGCTGCCCAGCCCCGGCCACACTCCCGGATCGCTGTCGCTGCTGGTCCGTGGCCAGGGGCACCCGCCGCTGCTCATGGTCGGCGACCTGACCTACGACGCCCATCTGCTGCACGAGGGCCATGTGCCGGGCGTAGGAGACAGGCGGCAGCTGGACGACACCACCAAGGCGATCAACACGCTGCGGGAGAAGAACCCGGGCCTGGTGATCCTGCCGGCCCACGATCCGGGAGCGGCCGCCCGGCTGGCGTCCGTGACGGCGGCTCTCGCCAAGACCGGCCGGCGCTCGTGACGGCGACTCTCACCCAGACTCGTGACGGCAGCTCTTGCCAGGACACGACAGGCTGACTCACATGCGAACCGCTGAAGAACTCCGCTATCTGATCCTGGCCGCGCAGCGTGAAGGCAACAGGCTGCTCGGCCAGGCGCTCAAGCCGCTCGGAGTCACTCCCTCCCAGGCCGAGGTGCTCCGCATCCTCGCGGATCGCCCGCCCCTTACTCTCAACGGGCTCGGCGACCTGCTGGTCTGCGAGAGTGGCAACAGTCCCAGCCGTCTGGTCGACCGGCTCGCCACGATGGGCCTCGTCGACCGTCAGGTGTCCGCGCACGACCGCCGCCACATCGAGCTGTCCCTCACCGAAGAGGGCAGGCGCCTCGCCCGGCAGATCACCACGATCGAAGATGACCTCTACCGATCCATCGACGCCGCCGCCGAAGGGCGCGACCTCGACCAGGTCACCGCTTTCCTCCGCGCGTTCGTCGCCGATCTGCCGGCAGGCCGGGCCCTGGCTCGCCGGATCGCCGACAAGAAAGGCAAACCGGGCGGCATCTAACCTTTTGCCCGCTTTGGCATGCAATGCGATGATCGGAGGCGTCGACTGCTGAGCGGATGGGTGGAAGCATGACAGGTCATCATCGTCGGAAGGCTCTGGTGGTACGGGGCGGCTGGGAAGGGCACGCCCCGGTCGCGGCCACCGAGCTCTTTGTCCCCTACCTGGAGAAGCAGGGGTTCGAGGTGAGCCGGGCGGACTCCCCGGCGCCGTACGCGGACTCCGCGTTCATGGCCGGGGT
This sequence comes from Nonomuraea sp. NPDC050680, assembly GCF_040654555.1. Classification (NCBI taxonomy): domain Bacteria; kingdom Bacillati; phylum Actinomycetota; class Actinomycetes; order Streptosporangiales; family Streptosporangiaceae; genus Nonomuraea; species Nonomuraea sp. NPDC050680. The sequence goes on from NZ_JBFAIF010000012.1 coordinate 228,829, forward strand.
CGATCTCATCGTGCAGTGCTACACGATGGGCACGATCGAGCCGGCCGAGCTCAACGGCCTGCGGGCCGCGATCGAGTCGGGCACGGGGATGGCGGGCTGGCACGGTGGCATCGCCGACTCCTACCGCAACTCCTCCGACTATCTGCACCTGATCGGCGGGCAGTTCGCCTGCCATCCGGGTAAGGAGCCGGCCGAGCGGCAGGGCTCGGCGGCGGACAACTTCGTGCCGTACACCGTGAACATGCTGCCCGAAGCCGCCGATCACCCCATCACCGAGGGCATCGCGGACTTCGGCCTCGTCACCGAGCAGTACTGGGTGCTGACGGACGACTACATCGACGTGCTCGCGACCACGACGCAGCAGGTCCGCCCCTGGGACCCCTGGCACCGGGAGGTCACCTCGCCGGCGATCTGGACCAGGCGGTGGGGGAGTGGGCGGATCTTCGTCGCGACCCCGGGGCACAGCCTCGACGTCCTGGAGGACGAGAACGTGCGCACCATCATTGAGAGGGGCATGCTGTGGGCCAGCCGGTGAACGTGGGCGTCGTCGGGTGCGGCGCCATCTCGGCGCAGTATTTCCAGACCATCGACCGGCTGCCGGAGTTGCGGCTCGTCGCGGTGGCCGATCTGGACCTTGACCGGGCGCGGGAGGCGGTGCGGCCCTATGCGGGCGTCGACGTGCTGAGCGTGGCGGAGTTGCTGGCGGACGCGCGCATCGACATCGTGCTCAACCTCACCATCCCGGCCGCCCACGCCGAGATCGCGCTTCAGGCCATAGCGGCGGGCAAGGACGTCTATTGCGAGAAGCCCCTCGCCGCGACCGCCGAGGAGGCCGCCGGGATGCTGCGCGCGGCCGGCGCCGCTCAGGTGCGCGTGGGATGCGCGCCGGACACCGTGTTAGGCACGGGTACGCAGACGGCGCGCAAGGCGATCGACGACGGCCTGATCGGCAGGCCCATCGCGGCGACCGCGACGATGATGACGCCCGGTCACGAACGCTGGCATCCGAACCCCGACTTCTACTACGTCCCCGGCGGCGGCCCGCTCCTGGACATGGGGCCCTACTACGTGACCAGCCTGGTGACCCTGCTCGGCCCGGTGGCGTCGGTCGTCGGCGCGGCCAGCCGTACGCGGGCCAAGCGCACGATCGGCTCCGGACCCCGCCAGGGCGAGGAGATCCCGGTGACGGTGGACACGCACGTCACCGGGGTGCTCGTCCACACCTCGGGAGCGCTGTCCACGCTGGTGATGAGCTTCGACGGGGCGGCGACCAAAGCGCCCAACATCGAGGTGCACGGCGAGACGGGCTCGCTCGTCGTGCCCGACCCGAACTACTTCGACGGATCCGTCCTGGTGTCAGGTGTCGGTGAGGGCGACTGGCGGACTCTTCCCGTGGCGGCCGGCTACGTCGAGGCCGGGCGCGGGGTGGGCCTGGCCGACTTCGCCTCGACACCGGTGGGCGAGGAGCCTCGTACGAGCGGATCGCTGGCCTTCCATGTGCTCGACGTCATGGAGTCGCTGCTGGCCTCGGCGCACTCCGGCGCGGCGGTGACCATCACGAGCACCTGCGAACGCCCTCCGCCGGTGAATCTGACTCAGCCCGTCGACCAGAGGTAAATGTCCGTTTTGCTCGAACTTCTTGGCGGAAATTAAGCAAGATCTGCTTCTGCATTGCCCGGGATTTCGCTTCATCGTTAGACCGTCAGGTGAACCTTGCCATGACACATTTACCCCCCGGGCAAGAGAAGCAGGTCCTCATGGTCAGACGATCACTCGCCACGTTAGCCGCCGTCGTCACCTCCCTGATCGCCGTCCTCGCGTTCGCGCTACCAGCCCATGCGGTGACTCTGGAGCAGAAACTCGCCGCGCTCTCCGGATTCACCCAGCCCACCGCCGCCAGCACCGCCTCCTGGCGCGCCGCCTGGCAGAACCAGGCGGCGTGGGCCGACTACGCCTTCGACTGGTCCACCGACCTGTGCTCCAGCAGCCCCGATCAGCCTCTCGGTTTCGATTTCCGGATGCCGTGCCGGCGACACGATTTCGGCTACCGAAACTACAAGGCCGTAAGCCAATTCCCGGCCAACAAGGACCGTATCGACAGCGCCTTCTATTTCGATATGAAGCAGGTGTGCGCCGGATACTCGGGAATCTCCAAGTCCACCTGTGACGGCCTGGCCTGGACGTATTACCAGGCGGTCCGGCAGTTGGGCGACCTCGTCGTCACCGACGACCAGATCCAGCAGGTCAAGCGGGACGCCGAACTGAAGGCCCAGAACGCCTGAACCAGCGGAGGCGGAGACGGAGGATGCTGTCGGCTCAGTCGCCGAACGTCGCATCCTTCGTCTCCACCACCGCGGCAGTGCGGCCGGGCGCCGTGTGGTAGCGCCAATAGAGGTTGGTGTGCGCGATGACCTTGTCCGGCGGCGGAGCGCCCCACTCGCTCTGGTCCTCCGTCGTGTGCGCGTCACCGACGAGCGTCACGTCGTAGCCACGCACGAAGGCGCCATGAATCGTGGACCGGATGCATTCGTCCGTCTGCGCGCCGGCCACCACCAGGCGGCCGATTCCGGCCCCGGCCAGCACCTCCTCCAGGTCGGTGTCCTCGAAGGAGTCGGCGAACGTCTTGTGCACCAGCGGCTCCGCCTCACGGCGGACCAGCTCCGGGACGTATTGCCAGGCGTCGCTCTCCTTCACCACCTGCTCGCTGGAGTGCTGGACCCAGACGATCGGGACGCCCTCTTCGCGAGCCCGGTCGACCAGCGTGCTGATGTTGGCGACGACCTCATCACGCTGGTGGTTGCCCGCCACGATGCCGTTCTGGACGTCGATCACCAGCAAGGCGGTGTTGGGTCGATCTGACAGCGTGGTCACGATGATCTCCTCGGTTCGGTCGGCCGGACATGCCACTACGGCCAGGCTAGGCCGCCCCACCGACAATCCACCGACCTCACCGGGGCGAGGCTTCCCGGATGGTCAGGAGCCAGCTCTCGAAATCCGAGACGGCGTCGTCCATCGTCCGCTGAATCACCTCTTTGACCGCGGTCCTGGCCAGCCTGTGACGTAGCGCGGCGTCGTCGAGCAGCCGGACGATGCCCTCGGCCAGCGCCTCCGGATCTCGCGGCGGGCAGAGCAGCGCCGTGCGATCGTGCTCCGCGTAGCTGTCCATACCGTGGTTCCGCGTCGAGACGAGCGCGGCCCCACAGGCCATGGCCTCGGCGCCGGGAAAGCCGAATCCCTCGTACTCCGACGGCACGGCGAACACGGCCGAGCGGTTGTAGAGGCCGCGCAGCCGGGCGTCGCTCGGCCCCGGATGGTGCTCGATCCAGAAGGGCAGCCGGTCGGCGTCGTACGCGCCATAGCACCACGCCCGCACCACTCCGGGGCGTGCCTCCCGCGCCAGCTCCAACGCGGTGATCGCGTCGCCGGTACGTTTCGACCATTCGCGGCGAGCGGGAAACCCGACCAGGACCCGCTCCGCCGAGTCGATGGGGGTCCGCAGGAAGAAGGTCGAGCTGTCGACGGCGCATTCCACCAGAGCGCACGGCGCGCCGGAAACGCTCTCGACGATGGACCGTAACCGCCGCGCGCCCACGGCGATGGGCCAGCCGGTACGCATGGCCGCTTCCATCGCCTCCCGCGCCGCTCCGTCGGGACGCAAATAGCTTTCGTAGTCCTGCAAGAACAATGCCTTAAGGCCCAGACACGCGGGAAGGGCGGCCACAAGCGGCACGACCTGCCAGGTCGTCGCCAGTACGACGTCGAAGGGATCATGCCGCCCGGAAAGCGTATGAAGAAAGTCGGCCGGATCGGATACCAAAACGCTGCGCGTCCGCGGCCCGGCGGAGAACCACGGGTGCGGATGGGCTTCCGCCGGCATTGTCGGCGCAACCGCCCTGGTCGGCGGCCCGAGAGGGTGACGTACGGGCCGCCGCGGGTGGACAAGCAGAATGTCATGCCCCCTTTCCCCCAGACGGGAGGCATAGGAGTAGACCGTCTTGAGCGCGCCGATAGGCGCGGATGAGGCCCTGGCCATGATGAATGCCACGCGCACGGTCATCGCCTCCCAGTAAGCGATTCCATAGATGAGCTTCTTGCGCGGGCTGGTATTCGGGAACCTCGACTGCAGCCCTGCCCCTGTCGCTAGAGCGCCTTCTTCACTAGATACGAAGCCTGACAGGAAATCAATGACGCCAGTTGGGCTTTTCTGGTGAAATATCCCGATGGAACGGATGCGGCAGCTGGTAGGCGGGATGCTCATCTACTGTTTCGTGGTGGTCCTGCTCACCGGCGGCTTCCTGGCCTTCTTCTACACGCCCGGCAGCCAGACGGTGTTCTACGACGGCAGCTATGCGCCGCTACGAGGCGTCATGATGAGCGAAGCCTACGAGTCCTCTCTGCGGATCACCCTGGAGGTGCGCGGGGGTGTGCTCATGCGGCAACTGCACCACGAGTCCTCAGTCCTGCTCGTCCTGGGCGCCGCCGTCTGGGTCCTGCTCGGCCGGCTCCGGTACCCGCTCGCGCTGCTGGGTCTCGGCCTGGTCCTGCTCGGTGCCCTCGCCGGCTACGGATCCGTCGACGACCTGCTGGCCGGTACCGTCCTGGGGAGCATCCCCACCCCCTTGTGGTACGGCCTTCACCTGGTGACGGCCCTGCTCATGGGCGCCACGCTCGCGATCTCCTCGTACAGGCAGGCCGTGCGCGAACAGTAGGTAACCATCGTGTTGCTGCTTGCCGACATGTGTTGTTTGGAGGTCACGCGAGATATGTGATGAGATCACTGCGCACTTAACGATCTCCTCACCCAAGGGGTCAAATGGCAACGAACCTCCCCTCCTTCCCCGCCGTGGACGAGAACCCGCTCGACACCTGCATCCGGTTTCGGGAGATCGCTCCCGTGGTGGAGGTGGAATTCCCAGGGGGCGTGCCCGCCTACCTGGCCCTGACCGACAAGGCCGTACGGGAGATCCTCGCCGGGGACAACAAGACCTTCCTCAGAGATCCCAAGCACTGGCCCGCCCTGCACGACGGATCGATCCCCGAGGACTGGCCGCTGCGCGCCATCATCCAGGGCGGTCACCTGTCCACCATGGACGGCGGCGACCACCGGCGGCTGCGCGGGCTGATCACCAGCGCCTTCACCCCGGCCCGCGTACAGGCCATGGAGGGGCGGATCCAGCAGATGGTCGATGAGTTACTGGATGAGGTGGTGGCCGCCGGTGACGGCGTGGACCTGGTCCCCGCCTTCACCGAGGCCCTGCCGATGTGGGTGATCTGCGAGCTGTTCGGCGTGGCGCCCGAGGACCGGCTGCGGCTGCGGAACTGGACCTCCACGCTGCTGGCGCACACCACACCGCCGGAGGTGGCGTTCGCGACGCAGAACGACCTTCAGGCCTTCCTGCACGACCTGGTGGAGCGCAAGCGGCGCGAACCGGGTGACGACCTCACCTCCGGCCTGGTCCAGGTGCACGACGCGGGTGACAAGCTCACCACCGACGAACTGGTCGGCGTGCTGTGGATCATGCTCGTCGCCGGTCACGAGACCACCGTGCACCTGCTCGGGTACGCCATCGTGGCGCTGGCCCAGAACCCCGACCAGCTCGCCCTGGCCAAGGCCGAGGACCGGTGGGCCGACGTGGTCGAGGAGACCGTGCGCTACCGCCACTCGGTGATGATGACCAGCTTCCGCTTCACGGCGGAGGACGTGACCATCGCCGGGGTGCCCATCCCCAAGGGCAACGCGGTGGGCGTGGTCTTCCAGGCCACCGGCGTCGACCCGGCGGAGCACGGCCCGAGCGCGAACCAGTTCGACATCACCCGCGAGTCGACCGGGAGCCTCGGCTTCGGCCACGGTCCGCGCTTCTGCATCGGGGCGGGGCTGGCCCGGCTGGAGAGCCGGGTGGCGCTCGAGACGCTGTACCGGCGCTTCCCGGACCTCAGCCTCGCGATCGACCCCGACGACATCCCCTACTCCCCGTCGTTCTTCACGATCGGCCCGCTGTTCCTGCCGGTCAACCTCGGTGTGACCCAGCCCTGACGTACCGGTGTCCGGCCCGGCAGCCCACGGTTGCCGGGCCGGATCGCGGGCCTGGGCGGACAAACGTAGATCATGTAGGGTGAGCCCGGCGTATCCTCCGACGGCTGGAGCCCGCTGTGCCGCACATGTCTCGTCGCCAGGTTCTCTCCCTGCTCCCCGCCGCCGGTCTGCTCACCGTAGCCTCCCCTTCGTACGCCGCCGCGGGGATCGATCACGCGCGGCTGCTCGCCAACACCGTGGCGATGTTCGCGGGGACCCCGGACGTCAACGCCCGGCCCGAGGTGGCCGCCAAGCTCGCGTCGATCCTCAACACCGCCAGGCAGCGGCTGACGGCCATGGACAAGGCGGCCGACGGCGAGCTGTTCGCCGGTCTGAGCCTCGGCACCGACGACGCCAACCTGCGACTGGCCTTCCAGTACCTGTACGAGATCGCGTTGGCGACCCGCACGCCCGGCGGCGGGCTCAACGAGGACGCCGCCGCCCAGCGGCGGGTCATCGACGGTCTGCGGTGGCTGCACGAGCGCTACTACGGCGACCAGTCGAAGGGCTACTACGGCAACTGGTTCAACTGGGAGATCGGGATCTCCATCCAGGTGAGCAGGACGCTGGTCCTGCTGGCCGACCGGGTGCGGGAGGAACGACCCGACCTGACGGCGACCTACATCGCCTCGATGGACGCCTACCTGCGCAACGGCAAGCAGGGCGACGTCGACCTCGACTCACGCTTCCACACCGGGGCGAACCTGGCCGACATCACCGCCAACCGCATTCTGCAGGGCGCGCTCACCGGCGACGACGCCCGGGTCGGCAAGGCCATCACCGACCTGGCCACCGTCTTCGCCACGGTCGACCCCTACAACCTCCAGCACGGGGTCACCGACGGCTACTACCGCGACGGCTCCTTCATCCAGCACGACTCGGTCGCCTACACCGGCTCCTACGGGCGCAGCCTGCTGACCCGGGTGGTCCAGACCCTCAAGACGCTTGAGGGCGCGGCGAGCGGCGGCGTCCCCGACCTGCCCGGCGTGGTGTACCGCTGGATCAATGACGGCTTCGCCCCGCTGATCTTCGAGGGGTGGCTGATGGAGATCGTCAAGGGGCGGGCGGTCTCGCGCACCGGCACCGGCTACGCCGACGTCGGGGTGATCGTGGAGGCCATCGCCGACCTGGCCGACCACGTCACCGCCGCCGACGCGCTCGCGCTGAAGAAGTACGTCAAGTTCCTGCCGGCCGCCGACACGGCCGCCTTCGCCTCCCCGGTCAGCATCGCCCGCTACGCGGCCATCCGCGCCGACGCCGCCATCCCGGCCGCCGACCTGAACGCGCCCGAGCGCTGCGTGGCGTTCAACGCCATGGACAGGACCGTCCACCGGCGCCCCGGCTACGCCTTCGCGCTGGCGCGCAGCTCCGACCGGATCAGCAAGTACGAGTACATGAGCGGCGAGAACCTCATGCCCTGGTTCCAGGGCGACGGCGCGCACTACCTCTACCTCGCGGGCGAGGACCAGCGCGAGGCCTTCGGCGTCGACTACTACACGGCCGTCTCGCCGTACCGGCTGGCCGGGATCACCGCGCCGGTGGAGGATCGGCGGACGGTGCCCGAGTTGTACGGCCGGCTCTGGTACGAGAATCCGGGCCATCCGCTGAACTTCACCTCCTCCTCGGAGTCCCAGAACACCTACGTGTACTTCCCGCGCGCCGAGAACGCCTTCTCCGGCGGCGCGACGCTCGGCGCGTACGGCGTGACCGGCATGGTCCAGTCCGACGACGCCGCCTACACCGCCAAGCAGGCCGGCATCCTGCCCGACGACTTCGTCGCCTACCAGAACGCCCGCGCGACCAAGTCCTGGTTCCTGCTCGACGACGAGATCGTGGTGCTGGCCGCGGGCATCTCCGGTCAGGGCGGTCGCGCGGCGGTGACCACCGTGGACAGCCGCATCGCCGCCCCCGGCGACGCGGTCGCGCTCACCGGCGAGGGCTGGACCGGCCGCCCCTGGCAGACGGGCGGCACCACGCCGCCGCGCTGGTTGCGCTACGCCAACGGCACCCGTCGTACGGCGGTCGGCTACGCCTTCCTCACCCGTCAGCCCGTCGCGGCCGGGTTGGAGACGGTGACCCGCAACCGCAGGGTCGTGCGCGCGACCAACCCCGACACCAACGTGACCAAGAACGTCTTCACCGCCACGGTCACCCACCCCGCCACCGGCGGCGTCACCGCCCTCGCCTACGCCCTGGTCCCGAACGCGACGGAGGCCCGCCTGCACGGCTACGCGAACGGCCCGCTGACCGTCCTGGCCAACGACCGGCACGTGCAGGCGATCAAGCACAAGACCCTCGGCCTCGTCGCCGCCAACGTCTTCACCGACGGGCCGCGCCACGCCGAGCACCTGCTCATCGACGGTCCCGCCTCGGTCATCGTCCGGTCCGGCAAGCGCACGGTCGTCGCCCTGTCCGACCCCACGATGAAACGCGACCGCGTCACCGTCGTCCTGGCCGGCGCGCCCCTCAGGCTGGACACGGCCGACGAAGGGGTGACGGTACGGCGGGTGCCGGGCGGCACCCTGATCCAGGCGTCGACCCGCCACGCCCACGGCCGCACCTTCACCGCCACCCTGCGCTGAGCTCGCCCTCACTTCCTCGCGGAGTCGCGCGGTGAACCAACCTCCGCAGCCGGTTCCCTGAGCTCACTTGAGCAACGGTTCCAGCCGGTCGGCGCAGGGTGTGTGGCCGATCGTGCGACACAGCCGGAGGGCCTGCTCGGCCGCCCGCCCGGCCTCGGCGCGGTCGCCCCGATCGCTGTGGAGAGTGGCGAGTTCGGTCAGGGCCGCGAGCTCGGGCAGGCGGTAGGAGTTGATGTGCGCGGTGTCGCGAGCGTTCAGGCCGACCCGGATGGCGCCCGCCAAGTCGCCGCGGGCGGCGAGGAGACGAGCCCGCGCGACCGCGGCGTAGCTCTGGTGCCACCGCAGATTCGCGGCGCCGCTGAACTCGTCGGCCAGGTCGAGGTGGTCGCCCGCCTCGTCGAGCAGGCCGAGGGGGATCTCGGTATCGGCCAGCGCGATCAGGGCCGCCGCCTCGATGAGCCGGTCTCCCTGGTCGCGGGCGAGGCCGAGGGCGCGAAGCGCCGCCGTGCGGCCGGCCGCCCACCGCCCGGTTTCCCAGTACAACCGGCTGAGCCAGGTCTGTATGTAGGCCGCGCTGCCCGCGCCCAAGGCGCCGGACAGGGCCGCTGCCTCCGTCAGGGCGGATTCGGCTTCGTCATAGCGGCCCTGGTCTACCAGGGTGGAGCCGAGATCGCGCAGGTCATTCGCCTCCGCGTAGGCCAGTCCGTGCCTGCGGCTCAGGCTGAGCGCCTCTTGTCGACAGCGCTCCGCGCTCTTCAGCTGACCCAGGTGGTGGTACTGCATGCCGAGTCTGTTGAGGGTGCGGTTGCGTCCGACGACCGAGCCGAGCTCCGTGAAGAGGTCAGCCGCACGGCGGTTGTAGACGATCGCCTGCTCAAGGTGGCCCGTCCATTCCAGGGCCCAGCTCAGGCTCGCCCAGGACTCGGCCATACCTTCCCGCCAGCCGCACGCGGTGGCGATATTGGCGGCCCGTTCGAGATGGTGGACGGCCTCCTCACTGCGAACCGCACGGAACAAGCTCTTGCCTATCGCGTAATGCAACATGGCTCGCATCGCGGGCATATCTGGCTGCGTGCCCCGCTCAGCGGCGGCGAGCAGGGTCGGTGCGATCTCCAGCCATTCGCCGTGGCGGCCGGTACTGTTGCAGATGATCGACACCTGCTCCGCCAGCCGCCAGATCCCGGGATCGGGATCGCGGCGGGCTGTCTGCGCGAGCGCGGCCACCAGGTTGGAGATGTCTTCGGCGCTGGGCGGGACCGGGGAACAGGCCACCGGAGAGGCGTGCCCCGGCAGCCGGATCTCGTCGGGAGCGCACCAGGCGGCGATGGCGTCGCCAAGGCGAAGGTAGTGGTCGAACAACCGGCTCCAGGCGGCGTCGCGATCCGGGTCGCCGCCGACTTCCACGCCGGCGTAGAGCCGTACCAGGTCATGCAGCCGGAACCGGTCGGCGCGATGGTGCTCGACGAGGTGGGCCGCGGCCAGGACCTTGACCGCCGTACGCGCCTCGGCGAGCGGGACACCGGCGGCCGAGGCCACCGCCTCGACGGTGAAGTCCGGCCCCGGTACGAGCCCCAGCAGGCGGAAGACGCGCTGGTCGGCCGCCGAGAGCGCGCGGTAGGACACGGAGAAGGCGAGGGTCACGGGGTTGTGGTCGGTGCCGTCGAGGGTGAGACCGGTCAGCGGGTCTCCCGCGGTCAGCTCGTTCACCACGGCCGCGGTGCCGCTCCATGGGGTGGCGGCGTTGGCCGCGGCGATGCGCAGCGCGAGCGGCAGGCCGCCGCAGAGCCGGACGAGGTCGGCTCGGGCCGCCGCCTCCGACGGGCTGTCAGCCGGGCCCAGCATGCCGTCGACCAGGGCGAGGGCGTCCCGTTCCGGCAGAGCGCCGAGCGAGCGCTGCTCGGCCCCCGCCTGCGCCACCAGCTCACCCAGGTGCTGACGGCTGGTCACCAGCGCCGCTCCCGACGGCGGCAGCAGCGGGTCGATCTGCTCCGCAGAACGGGCGTTGTCCAGAACCAGCAGGACCGTACGTTCGGCGAGCAGCGAACGGTAGAGGCCGAGCTGCGCGTCGAAGCCGCCGGGGGCCTGCGAGGGCTCGACACCGAGGGAGAGCAGGAGCCGGGCCAGGGCCGCGGCCGCGGTCAGGGGTTCGTGTTCGGCGTCGTAGCCGCGTAGGTCGACATAGAGCTGGCCGGAGGGGAAGCGGCTCTTCGCGCGGTGGGCCCAGTGCAGGGCCAGCGCGGTCTTGCCCGTTCCGGCCGTTCCGGTGAGCACGCACACCGCGCCGCTGGCGTCCAACGCGTCGTCCAGCCACGCCAGCTCCCGCTCGCGCCCGGCGAAGCCGCGGATGTCGCGGGGCAGTTCGCCGGGCCGCGCGGGACGTACGGTCTGAACCGTCTGCCCAGCTTCATCCTGTCGGGCATCGTCGGCCAGGAGCCGCTGGTGCAGCTCCCGCAGCGTCTGACCCGGCTCGATGCCCAGCTCGTCGACCAGCCGATTCCGGGTGTCCCTGAACACCGCCAGCGCCTCGGAACGGCGTTCGCACCGGTGCAGTGCCAGCATGAGCTGCCCCTGCAGGCGCTCGCGCAGGGGGTGCTCGGCCGCCGCCGCACGGAGCTCGGGCACGATCTCGCTGTGGCGGCCCAGCTCCAGCTCGGCCTCGAACAGCTCCTCCAGCGCGCCGACCCGGCGATCTTCCAGCCCGGGGCGTTCCTGCTCGACCAGCCTCTCGCCGGCCCCGCCGAGCGCGGACCCGAGCCACAGCGCCATCGCCGCACGCAACCGCGGCGCCGCGGCCTCGGGGCGACCGCCGGCCAGATCCTCTCGGGCGGCAGCCCTGAGCTGCTCGAACACCTCCAGGTCGACCTCGCCGCCGCCGGTGTGAATGCGGTAACCGGTGCCGATACGGCTGATCAGCTCCCTGCCCAGCAGGGCCCGCAACTCGTGGACGTAGACCTGTAATCGGCCGATGGCGGTGCGCGGCGCCTGCTCTCCCCACACCAAGAACATCAGCCGGTCGTCCGACACCGTGCGGTTCGCGTTCAACAACAGCGCGGCCAGCACGGTGCGCTGCTTCGGCGAGCCCAACTCGATCGGACCGCCGGGCCCGTCCACCGAGACCGGCCCCAGTATCCGATAGTGCTGCACGCCTGCCCCCTGTGCGCCCCATGTTACGCCGTAGCGATCTCCACGGCCCGTCAGCTGCGGAATCAGAACGGAAGAAAAACGGAAGAGCGGCCTCATATCGTCCTCCGACTGAACAACCTGCACTGCGGTTGAGCGTCTCGGCGCAGGCCCGGACCGTCCGGCGGGGGCGCCGGTCAGGGAACGCCGCGCCGAGACGCTCGGATGGCTCGTGCAACCGAAAGAGGTCGTCACCGAAAGAGGTCGTCACCAAAAGAGGTCGTCACCGAAGGCGGTTGTCACCGAAGGCGGTTGTCACCGAAATGGCAGGTCGGCGCGGAGCGGGGGGCGGAGCGGATGACGGAAGCGGAGCGGCCCAGTGCGATCGGGCAGGCGCTGCTGGCGATCAGCGACAAGTGGACCTTGCTGATCCTTCAGCGGGCCTTCCTGCTGCGCATGCGGCGCTTCGCCGACTGGCGGGACGAGCTGGGGATGTCCGAGTCGGTGCTGGCGAGCCGGCTCAAGGAGTTGGTCGCGGGGGAGCTGCTGCGCCCGGCCCCCTACCGTGAGCAAGGCCGCACCCGCACCGAATACCGGCTGACCGAGCGCGCGATCGAGCTGTGGCCGATGCTGGTGGAGATCTGGTCATGGGAGCGCAGGTGGGTTCCGCTTCGGCAAGGGCTGCCGGAGCTGACGCACGACGTCTGCGGCAACCGTACCGAGGTGGAGCTGGGCTGCGCGGGCTGCCGCCGGGCGCCGGTCGCCGCCCATGACACCGAGACCGTACGGGGCGCGGCCCTCTTCGCCCAGGTGACGGTGCCGCGCCATCACCGAAGGATCATGCGCGAGGCCGAGACCGACCCGCTGTCGTACTTCCCCGAGACCTTCGACCTGCTGGGCGACCGCTGGAGCACGGTGATCCTCGTTGCCGCCTTCTTCGGCACGCGGCGCTTCGCCGACTTCCGGTCGGAGCTCGGCGTGGCCCCGTCGGTGCTGGCCAACCGGCTGCGTCAGTTCACGACGCTGGGCGTGCTCGCGGTGGAAGAGCCCGGGTACCGGCTGACCGCCAAGGGCCTGGACCTCTTCGGGATCTTCGCCTGCGTCGTCGACTGGGCGCAGCGGTGGTACACCGGTCCGCCGGCCACCGACCTGCGCGTCACCCATCGCGCGTGCGGTCAGCCGTTCCGCCCGTGTCTGCGGTGTGGGTCGTGCGGGCAGGCGCTCAGCCGTACGGAGGTGCACTTCGTCGTCCCTGAGGGGCGGTTGCCGTCGCCCAGGAGGCGGATCACAGCTTCAGCTCCCTCTTGAGGCTCTGGGGTCCGCCTCTTGAGCGTCAGAGCAAGGAGGTCGGCCGACCGGCCGTTCCTTCCGCATGATCATTCACTGTAGGTGAAAGGAGGAATCGGCGAAATGGGTTCGCGGGTCAGTACATCTTCGTGGTGCTGCGCTGAATGGCGGCGGGGGACAGGCGGACGCGGTTGGCCGTGACCCGGTGGCCGCGGGCGTCGGTGACCCGTACGGTGAAGGGGCCCTGGCCCACGCCGGACTCGGCGATCCAGTAGTTGTAGTCGGCGCGGGCCAGCTTGCGCCAGGTGCCGCCGGTGGTCTTCACCTCGACCGAGGTGAGCGGGTTGCCGTGGTCGATGACCAGCAGGGCCAGCCACCACTGCGACGACCCCTCCTTGACACGGAAGGAGAGCGGCCGGCCGACGCGCGGGTTGGCGAGCGGGCGGTAGGTGACGCCCACCAGGCCCTTGCCGGGGTCCGCGACGCGGGCGAAGGCCGCACGGCTCAGGTCGACGTGCCTCGCCTGGCACTCCGGGCACTGGTCGACGACCTTGACCCGGACGGTCCCCTTCGGCCCGGTGACGTCCAGGTAGCCGCCGCAGGCAGCGGCGGCGGCGTACTCGCCGGGGGAGAGCGCGACATAGAGGTCGCCGGCGGGAGGTGACGGATACGAGCAGTTGCCGCCTCCCGATTGAAGCTCGTACAAGGTCGCCTGCCCCTTGATCACCTGCGCTCCCCCGTTCCGGGCTGGTTGCGCCAGGGCGGGGGTGGAGAGGAGCGAGGTCGCGGTGAGCGCGGTGGCGAGAACTGCGGGTATGCGTCGCATCCGGGGGGATCCTCTCGTAAGGGACGGATGCGACGGTAGCGAAAGGAGTGGATCTCAGTACGGTAAAGCGCTATATATCCAACCGAGACCGATCTGGTCACGTGAACAGCTGGCCGCCGTTGACGTGGAGCCCTCCTCGCTCAACAGCCCCGCCAGCGTCCGGCCCAGTCCGGGACCCGCCCCAGTGACGACCGCAACCTTGCCCTCCATCAGCGCGCATCGACTCAACCAAGCGTTTGCTCGCTAGCCAGCGCATTTACACCATGGACAACATTTCGTCAGACGGTTAAGTTCGCTGCGAGATGACAACGATGTCAGTCCCGGTCCCTCCAGCAAGGAGCAGCGATCGCTGATGGTGTCACGACGTACTTTCCTGTGGGCGAACGGCGTGGTCCTCGCGGCCGGCGGCCTCGGAATCACGCTCCCCGGCCCGGCCGCCGCCACCACCCGTACCGGCGTCCCCCTCCTGCCGAATTTCGGCCGTCCCACCCGGCTCGATGTCGCCGACGTCAGCACACTTCATGGAAACGACCAGTTGCTGCTGACCACCCTCCAGGGAATCGTCAACCGGCGGCAGCCGCGCCTCTACTTCAACTACGACAGCGCCGATTACGACCTGCGCTGGCTGTCCAGCACCGGCGCCGCCGTCACACGCCATGACCGGCCGCTCGACCTCGTCGCCCGCTACAAGAAAGAGGTACGCGGCGCGATCGTGCACGACCCGGCGGTTCCCGACTCCGTGAATGTCGCCACGACGCTGGCCGGACTGGAGAACGCCGTCGCCGCCACCGCCGAGCAGGCGAGCCAGTACGGCTTGAGAATCATCACCGACCTGCGCGGCCGTTTCAAAGCCGACGACATTCTGGGGACGTACCGGTGGCAGCTCGACCACCTCTTCCCCCGCTGCACGCACGCGCTGCTCACCGGACTCCCGCCGACCAGGACGGTACGCGTGGACGGCGTTCAGTGGCGCGAGATCGCCCGCGAGAGCGAGCGCGTCCGTGACACCTCCAACAGGGCAGTCCGCACCTTCGACCTGAGCCAGGAGCTCTCCGGCCAGGACGGTGTGTACCTGCGTTTCCAGGATTCCCTCGGCGACGACGGCTGGGGCGCCTCGGTCGGCTCGGTGAAGGTGAAGGCCGACGGCAAGGAGATCGTGTCCTTCATCCCGGGCACGGAGGCCGAGGCCCCGTACCTGTTCGACGGCCTCAATTCTTCCATCGGCGGGGACGCCAACCGTTTCTCCGACGGCGGCGGTTACTTCATCTACCGATTCACCGCGCCGGCCGGAACCCGGCAACTCCTGGTCGAGGTCGACCTGTGGAACCAATACCTGGTCACGGCCGCTACCACCGCGCCCACCCGGGTGGAGCCCTTCCCGTATTTCCGCGACTACGCGGCCGCGATGCGCGCGATGGTGTTCTGGCTGCCGCCCTCGGGGGAGACGGGAAAGTTACTCGACGAGATTCTCGGCAAGGTGAAGCCCACCACCCCGTACGCGGGCTGGTTCTCCAATGACGTGGCGGGTGAATGGGGCGGTGTGGACCGCGCCTCGCAGCACGCCGTCGAAGTGGTGCCCGCCGACTACTACATGAACGCCACCGTGCACGCGGGCGTCGCCGCGAAGGTCTCCAACCGCCTACGACCGAGACCGGCGGCCACGTTACGCGACCGCGTCTACCTCACCCTCACTTTCGGCGAGGGCGACAACATCCAGTACTGCCAGCGCAGAATGCGCGAACTCTGGGACGACCCGAAACGCGGCGCCGTGCCGGTGAACTGGACCGTCAGCCCCCTGCTGGCCGACATCGGCCCCGCGCTCCTGGCCTACTACCAGCGCACGGCCACCGCCAACGACCTGCTGATCTCGGGCCCGTCCGGCGCCGGCTACACCTATCCGGGCTCCTGGCCCGCGAAGGACCTGGACGCCTACACCGAACTCAGCGGACGCTTCCTGCGCGACACCGGCATGGACCTGGTCTACGCCTACAACTATCGCAACCCGGAGAACACCGGCTGGGTGGCGTTCGACGAGCGCATTGCCGGCTCCTACCGAAAGAACACCCCGGTGCGCGGCATCATCCAATCCTGGGAAAGCGGCGACCTGCGGGCTCGCCCGGCCGGCATCCCGCTGATCGGCAATTTCTCGCCCCAGGGAAAGGCTCAGGAGTATCGCGACTCGCTGGTGAAGCACATCGAGGGCTGGGACGGAAAATCACCGCTGTTCATCGCCGGCGCGATCAACGCCTGGAACTGGACGCCGGCCGACGTCGCCGAGCTCGGCACCCTGCTCACCGACCCCTTTGAGATCGTCCGCGGCGACACCTTCTTCAAACTGCTGAACGACGACTTCGAACGACGCGGCACCCGCTGATCCCCCTGGGGGCCGGCGACCCCGCCCGTGTCCGGACGAGGTCGCCAGGCCCCCGACTCTGATCAGCGAATGCCCCTTATACCCATACGTTGTGTGCCGCAGTTGCCGAAGCCCGTCGAACCGCCGGAGGCCCGGACAGTGAAAGCCGACGGCTTCTCCTTGGCGCCCAGGTCGCTGATGAACCCATTGAAGGCGACACAGATGTCCTTGGCCTGTGCTTTCACCGGACCCGCGTAGGACTTGTAGGTTCCCACGTCCTCGAACTTGTCGGCGTTGTCTCTGCCGGCGACCTCGACGAAGAGGGTCGCCCTGGTCAAGGTGGGCTGCCCCACGAAACTCGACTTGATGGTGACGACGCAGTTCTCCCCGGTACGCGCGTTGTAGAGCAGGTAGACATAGCCCCGGACGATGTCTCTCGCGTCGGTCACCGCCTTGGTGCCGCCCGTCACCTTCCCGAAGCCGCTGCCGCACACCTGCTCAGGGGTGTACCCGTTCTCCGCGGTAGAGGCGGAGGCGGGCAACGCGGAGAGGGCGGTCGCGACCAGAGCCGCTGCGGCGAATCGCGCCGTGAGCCGGCTCATCCGCTTCATCGGCCTGGTCAAGTCGTTGTCGCTGAAGCCCATGCTCAGAACCTCCTTAGGTACGGTCGGCCAGGCAAAAAGGGGTTGATTGCCCGGCATTTCCGAGGCTGGCGGGCGCGGCGGTTGTCCGGAACTGTTCGGCGTGAAATCCCTGGTGAAGTCCGGACAATGAGTTGTCCGCGGACAACCATTCTGTTCAACTGATCATCAGAGAGAGGGGAGTGGGAGGGGGCGACAGCGATGAGCGGCCGGGTGGGCAGGCCCCAGGGCAGGCCGAGAGGGAGCACGCAGCAGGCGAACGCGCTGGCCGAGTTCTTGCTGACGCTGACCGGTGGGATGACCGTCCGCGAGCTCGCCGGTCGCTACCACGTGGGCAAGACGCTCTGGGGCGAGTACCGCTCCGGCCAGAAGATCATCCCGCTGGAACTGCTGCGCCGGCTGATAGAGGACCGCACGCCGGACGAACGCACCCGCCAGGCTCGCATGGAGACGGCCGCGCGGCTGCACCAGGCGGCCCTTGAGGGACCACTCCAGACGCCTGTTTCAGCGGCCTCGCCGTCGATCGCCGAACCCTCGGCGGCACCAGAGCTCGCGAAAGCGCCAGAGCTCGCGAAAGCGCCAGAGCTCGCGAAGGCGCCGGACTCCGCGAAAGCGCCAGAGCACACACCAGCCCTGGAGCCCGCGCCGACGGCGGGACCGGCGTCGGCCGGGAGACAGCGCCCACGCTCCCTGAAGCTCAACAGCGGCGGAGCCGGAATCGTCGTCCTCGCGGTGCTCATGCTGCTGCTCGGATTAGGCCCGGCGAACGTGGACAGCGCCGCGAGCGCGCCGGGCACCCCCGAGGTCGGCGCCGCCGCGATGGCCGCGCCGCTCACGGGCACCGGCGTGTTCGCCATCGGGCCGGGCGGCAGTGGCGTCTTCCAATGGGACGGTGAAGACGCGACCGGGTGGACCAGGATCGGCGCCGCCGCGAAGCAGCTCTGGTCCGGGCCCGCGGGCTTGTTCGCGACCGGGATCGACGACCTGCTCTACGCGTACGGAGGGCGTCCCGGTTTCTGGTTCCCCATCGGCGAACCGGGTGACGACCTCGCGGTCAGCGGCACACATGTCTACCGGCTGACCGCGGACCGTCAGGCCGTACACGTCTGGGACGGACATGGCACGTCATGGACCCAGATAGGCGGCCCGGCGGCGCGGTTGTACGGCGGCGAGCCAGGTCTGTTCGCGACCAACCCGAACGACGGCGGGATTTTCACCTACCTGGGCCGCCCTGGCGAATGGGATTTCGCCGGGTCGGCGGGCGCCTCGTTCGCACTCACCGACAGGCACCTGTACGGCCTCGTCCCGGAACGGACCGTGGTCAACCGCCGGCTCGCGGGCGGGCGGCCGGGAGCGCAACCGTCCTGGGTCTACGCGGCGGGCCCGGCCGGCGACCTGTACGGAGGCGCCGCCGGCCTCTTCTCCACCGATCCGTCGGGCCAGCGGCTGCGCGTCCTCATGGAGCCGGGGACCGACGTCAAGAACCAGAACTGGCAGGACATCGGCCCAGCGGGCGCGGAGGTGCGGGTCGGCCGGCAGGAGGTGTACGTCCTGACCCAAGACCGCTCGGAGATCCTCCGCTGGTCCCGCGACACGGGCACGTGGCGCCGCATCGGCGGACCCGCCCGAACTCTGACGGTGTGGGCAGCGGGCGGGGACCCTCACTCGCCGGCCGGCGGCGATCGAAAGCGGAACTAAAGCCGCCTTCACTAGAGTCGCCCCGCAACTGAAGGGACGGACCACGTGCGGAAGATCTTGATCAGCCTGGGCATCGCGGTGGCGATCGTGTCGGGCTCCATCGCCGCGGCGCAGGCGGACGACATGGACCCGGATTGCATAGGGGTTTACGAGAACGGCATCTGTGACATGTCCTGGACCGATGTGGGCAGCGTCAATCCGACACCGAGTCCCACACCGACGATGGGGACGGGGATGCCGCTCAACCGGGGCTGACGATGGCGAGGGCCTCCGCCGCCTTGGCCCGCCAGCGTTCCGCCCCCATGTCGGCGAACAGCGCGTGCGCCTGCCGCAGGTGGCTCAGCCCGCGGGGATCCCCCTGCCGGCTGAGCAGCAGGCCGAGCGACAGCCTCGTTCGTCCCTCGATGTGACGTTCTCCCAGTTCCTGTGCCATGTCCAGAGCACGGGACAGGGCGCGTTCGGCCTGTTCGGGTCGGCCAAGGGCCGCCTGTGCCTCGCCTGTCCCGTGCAGGACGTATGTCTCACCGATCCGGTCGCGGACACTGCGGACGATGGCCAGAGCCCCTTCGAACGCCTCCAGCGCGCGCTGGGCGTCTCCGCGTAGCAGGGAGAGCTCGGCGATGCGGTTCAGCGCCTGGGCCTCGCCGCGTTGGACCGCGTCGCCCCTGAAGATCGCCAGTGCGCGGTCGAGCAGCGGCTCCGCCTCATCCAGGCGATCCTCTTCGAGATGGATGGCCGCGATGCTCACCAGGACATGGCCTTCGGCGGCCCTGTCTCCCACGGCCTCGAGCAGCGGGAGCGCCTGCCGGTACCGCTCGAGCGCCGCGTCGAGCTCGCCCCTGACCCGCTCCGAGAGGGCCAGGTTGCGCAGCGCCAGAGCCATGCCGTGCACTTCGCCGATCTGCTCGAAGATGTCGATCGCCTGGATCAGCAGGGGTTGCGCCTCGCCGTAGCGCTGCTGGAAGTTGGCCAGCGTGCTCAGCGAGTACAGCATCGCCCCCTCGCCGCGGGTGTTGGCGGCGCTCCGGCAGGACTCGAGGGCGGTCTCGGAGACGGCGCGCCACTCGTCGTAGTAACCGTGGATCTCGAAGAGGGTGATGGCGGTCATCGCGATGTTCCAGCACAGCTCGTCGAGGTCGTGCGCCGCCGCCTGCCGTACGGTCGCCAGGAGCGTCGTGCGCTCCTCGTCCAACCAGCCGAGCGGATCGTTCCCGAACAGCGCGTCGGCCAGGGCGTCGTCCCGGGAGTCGCCGGTGTTCTTGCCGCGCAGCAGGGTGAAATGCCCGCCGTAGTAACGCTGGTGGGCCCGGTCGGCCAGGAAGAGGAAGCGCTTGCAGGCACGCTCAACCGCGGCCTGGCGCTGCTCCTCGCTGTCGCTGGCCAGGGCGCTTTCACCCGCGTACGCACGTACCAGGTCGTGCATGATGTACCGCCGGCCCCTGCGGACCAGCAGTGAGGCGTCGACCAGCTCGTCGAACGCGCCCTCGGCGGCGTTGTCGCCGAGCAGCGCCTCGCCGAGCCAGTGGGTGCTCTGCGGGCTGTCGAGCAGCCCGATCCGCCGGAACAACGTCTGGGCCTTGCTCGACAGCCCTCGATAGCTGACGTCGAGGCTGGCCCGTACCTCCAGATCACCATGGCTGAGAACGTCCAGCATGGTGCGGGAGTCGCCGAGCATGTCCACCAGGGTCTGGACGCTCCACTGCGGGCGTACGGCGAGCCGCGCGCCGGCGATGCGCAGCGCGAGCGGCAACCCGCCGCACTGCTCGGCCAGCGTCCTGACCGAGGCGGGCTCCAGCGCGGCTCGATGAGCGCCGATGTCGTGGGTCAGCAGTTCGACGGCGCCTTCGCCGTCGAGAACGTCGAGGCGGACCACCCGGTGCTCCGGCAACCCGGTCAGGTGGTGACGACCGGTGATCAGAACGGCACAGGGCGCACCGCCGGGGAGCAGGTGCCAGACCTGTTCGAAGGAGCCCGCGTTGTCGAGCAGCAGGAGCATGCGGCTGCCGGCCACGGTGGAGCGGAACAGGGCGCCTCGCTCCTCCAGCAACCGGGGTATCGACGAGACCCCCAGAGCGCGGAGGAACTGGCTCAGCACGTCGGTCGGCTGCAGCTCACCGCCGCGCAGGTCGATGTAGAGCTGCCCGTCCGGATAGCCGGGAGACAGCCGGTGCGCCGTCTGGAGCGCCAGCTCGGTCTTGCCCACGCCCGCCCTGCCGACGATGGCGGCGATGGGTAACCCGGTGCCCGCGCCGTTCGCCTCGAGGAGCGAGCCGATCCGGCGCGTCTCGGCGTCGCGTCCGGACAGCCGCGAGATCATCGGCGGGAGCTGCCTCGGGACCGGCGTCTGGCGCACCACCGCGGGCCCGTTGTCGAGCTCCGCGTCCTGGTTGAGTATGGCCAGTTCAAGTCGGCGCAGCTCGTCTCCGGGCACCAGGCCGAGCGTGTCCTGCAGCATCACGCGATAGGCGTGGAAGACGTCGAGTGCCTCGGCCTGTCGTCCCGAACGGTAGAGCGCGAGCATGAGGAGGCCGTGCAACTGCTCGCGCAGGGGATTGTCCTGGACGAGGCCGCGCAGCTCGGCGACCAGTTGCTGATGGCGGCCCTCTTTGAGCTCGAGGTCGATGCACTGCTCGTGGGCGAGCAGACGGCGTTCCTGTACGCCGTGCGCGATCGTCTGGATCAGGTCACTGCTGACGTTGGACAGCATCGGACCGCGCCAGAGCGCCAGCGCCGAGCGCAGGGTCCTGGCCGCCTGGGCGGGCTTCTCCAGTCGCGCCTGCTCGGTCAGCTCGTCGAAGTCGGTGAGGTCGAGCTGTCCCCTTCCGATCCGCAGCAGGTAGCCGGGAGGCATGGTGATGAGGAAGTTGTGCGGCTGGGCGGTGTCGCCGAGCAGCCGGCGCAGGTGGGAGATTCGGATCTGGATCTGGTTGCGGGCGGTCTCTGGGGGCGCCTCACCCCATATGGCCTCGATCATCCTGGTGACGGGCACGACCCGGTTGGCGTCGAGCAGCATGATCGCCATGGCGACGCGTTGGAGGCCACCTCCGAGGTGAAGCTGCTCCCCGCCCCGTTCGGCCTCCAGCGGTCCGAGAATCCTGAAACGCATGATCTCCTCCGCCGAGGATCATTCCCGGGCAAGGTTGCAGATCGCACAATACCGCCCGTTTGGGCGATCGTAGCCGAGAACGATCTGGCCGCCCCGCTCCCTCGGCCTCGGAGGTGCCCAGCCAGAGCCGGATCCGCCCGCTCCCCGGGACGCCGCTCCCGCTCCGCGAGCCTGCCCCAGTCGCCCGCCGCAGCATTTATATACCGGCGAAAGCGAATCAAAACCGTGCTGAGGTAATGTCAGGCCGAGCTAAGCCGACACGACAAGGGGTGCGATGCATATTACTGCCCGAGCGCCGGATGAATTGGTGAGCGTATTCGCATTGACCGACGGAACTATTGCCATGCAAGGCGCCGTCGCGGTCGCGGCGAAGCTGATCGGCCCGGTCGGCTTCGATATCTTCCCGACGTTCGAGGAGCTGGCCGCCGCGACGGAGAGTGGCTCCCCGGGCGTCGTCATCGTCAATCCACTCCATTTGCAGATGAATCATCCGCTGGAAAAGATCGAATGGCTCTGCAGAACGCAACGCGTTCTCGCCTTCTGTCCGACGCTGGACAATGCCGAGCTGATTCTCCTGATCGAACTTGGCGTGCGTGGCCTCATCGACTGGTCGTCACCGGCGAAGGCGTTGCGCGATGCGGTCGACAGCGTGGCCAAAGGGGGGCTCTACATGTCACAGGGCCTGCCGGTGGCGACGACCGCACTCCCCGGCGGGCCCACCGTGACGCCGCTTCAGACCGACGTCCAAGGACTCACCTCCCGTGAGCTCGAAGTGCTCAAGGCGCTGGCTCATGGCATGACCCACAAAGAGATAGCCAGGCAGCTGGACCTGTCCAAGGCCACGGTCGACACCTATGTTCAGCGGATCCGCCGCAAACTCGATGTCGGGAACAAGGCCCAGCTGACACTGGCGGCCTACGCGCTCGGGCTCATTCTCCGCGAGGACGTGCCCTCCGGTTTCGACCACGGGCAGGACAACCCTCCCGACCACATGGGCCGGGGGCTGGTCGTGGGGGGACGGTCCTGATCTAAGGCCAGATCTAAGGCCTGATCTAAGGCCAGATCTAAGGCTGGTACGCGGCCTCGACCGTCTGGATGAATTCCTGCTCCGTGCCGGGCATGGGCGAAGGAGCGGGAACGCACCCCGCGTCACGGAATTCGGCCAGCCGCTCCTGGACCTGCTCCCGTGTCCCGATCAGCGACAGCTCCCCGGGCTCCGGCTTGCCGTAGGCGTCCAGCACATGCCGGTAGTAAGGCAGCATGCGGTACGAGGCGGTCGTCTTCTCCCACCGGTTGGTCTGCTCCACCAGGTCGTCGCCGGTGTAGGCGGGGAGGATGGTCAGGACGGTGAAGTCCTCCTCACGCTTGCCCAGAGCCGCGCACGCTTCGCGGACCACCGGCATGACCTGCTCGCGCACATAGCGGGCCGAGCACAGCCAGATCACGATGCCCTGACCGAACTCGACCGCGAGGCGGATCATCTGGGGACGCAAGGCGGCCAGGTAGATCGGAACCGGCTGGTACGGGTCGGCGTACTGGGAACGCGCCGTGAAGTAGCGTCCCTCCACGCTGGCCGCGCCGGCATTCGTCAGATCCCGGACGATGGACAGGTATTCCCGCATCACGGCGATCGGCGGCCCCTGCTTGTAGCCGAGGACGTACTCGTTGATGAACTGATGGCTGTAGCCCAGACCGAGGATGAACCGCCCCCGCGAGAGCTCGGCCAGCGTCGCCGCCGACTGGGCCATGGAGACCGGATGCCGGGCATAGATCGGCAGCACCGCCGTGCCCACGGTCATGGCCGGCGCCGCGTTCAGATAGGTCGCGGCCATCAGGGTCGCGTCCCGCTGATCGGGTTGCTGCTCGAGCCAGAGCTGGTCCACGCCCAGCCGCTCGGCGAGCTGGACGCGCGTTGTCAGCTCCGCGGGGTCGAGGAACCTCGGGGAGATCATCAGTGGGCGCTGGGCAGAGGTCATGTGGCCTCACATCCTCGTCTGCTCGGGCGTACGGTCGACGACGACATCGACGTAGGGCGCGGGTTGCTGGACATGTTCGAGATCGGATTCGAGGACCACGTTCGGGCCTTCGCGGCCGACCTCGGTGAAGCCCGCGAAGGCGTAGGTGATCTGCATGACGCGATTGCGGCCGGTCTCCACGAAATCCGCGCGTAGCCGGGCACCTGCCGCGTGTGCCTCGCTCATCACGTGATTGAGCAGGATCGTTCCCACCCCGCGGGACATCGTCCGGCAGGACATGAGCAGCAGGCGCAGATGCCAGTGCCGCGGGCCGCGTTCGACCAGGGCGAGCCCGATGGTTCCGTAATCGCCGAACATGTCTTTGAGGTCGGCGACGAGCAGCAGATGGTCGGCGCTGCTGCGCAGCTCGTCGAGCTCCTCGTAGGAGTAGGTGCGGCCGGTCGAGTTCAGCTGGTTGGTCCGGACGGTGAGTTCCTCCGCCCGCTGGAGATCGTCCCGGGTGGCGCGGCGGATCACGAACCGCATGCCCAGGTGGGCCAGGAAATCCTCGGGAGTCCCGTGGAAGGTCCGCTCGGACTCCTCCCGCGCGATCTGGCCGCGGAACATCTCCCGCCGGTGCCGAGATTCCACGGTGACGAAGCGCGGCGTGAACTCCGGTGTGTCCGCCGCCTCCATCACCTCCCCCGGTGCGAGGCACAGGACGCCGGGATGAACGTGCGCCACCTCGGCCCGTTCGAACTCCTGGTCATCGATGAAGGCGAGCGCGTCCGTGGCGACGTTCAGGCTCTTCGCGATGCTCGCGATCGAGGTGGACTTGGCGCTCCAGCCGATCTGGGGGTAGACGAACATCTCTTCCAGCCCCAGCTCACGTAGCTTGGTGAGTACGGTCTGCTCGTCGTTCTTGCTGGCCACGGAGTGGAGTACGCCTCGGCGGTCGAGCTCGTGGATCAGCTGGACCAGGTCGTCCCGGAGCGAGACCTCCCCGTCCTCCAGCAGTACGCCGTCCCACAGGGTGTCGTCGAGGTCCCACACCACACACTTGATCCGGCCCCGGCGTGCGGCGTCGCTGTCAACCGTCATGGCATCGCTTTCTGGTAGGCGGCATCGGCGATGGTGATCTGCTGGATCTCGGAGCTGCCCTCGATGATCTCCATGACCTTCGCGTCGCGGAAATAGCGCGCCACCGGATGGCGGGCGCTGGCCCCGTTCGCGCCATGGATCTGCACCGCCGCCGCCGCGTGCCGGGCGGCGGCGGTGGAGGCGAAGTACTTCGCGATCCAGGTCGCCATGATCGTTTGCGCGTCACCGGCGTCCTTGAGCCGGCCGGCTCGCTCGTACAGAAGCCGGGCGGCGGTGACGTCCGTGACCATGTCGGTGATCTTCGCGCGGATGAGCTGCAGCTCACGCAGCGGCACATCGCGTATCCGGCGCTGTGAGGTGTAGTCCGCGCAGGCGTCCAGGCAGGCCTGCGTGATGCCGACCGAGCCCGCGGCCACGCTGAAGCGCCCGAGGTCGAGCGTGCCGGTGAGGACCATGCCCGCCGCGAAGCTCTCCGGGCCGAGCAGCGCGTCGGCCGCTACCGGGACGTCGCTCAGGGTGACCGTCGCGAGCATGCTCGCCCGTGTCCCCAGCATGTCGTCGATCGGGGTGATCTCGACTCCGGGCGTCTCGCGGGGGACGAGGAACGCGGTGATCGCGGGGCCGTTGCGGGCGAAGACCAGGAACAACCCCGCGCGCCGGCCTCCGGTGATCCAGGTCTTCGTGCCGTTCAGGACCCAGCCACCGCCGACCCGTCGGGCGCTGGTGGTCATCCGGGTGGCATCGCTGCCGACCTCAGGTTCGGAGACGCACAACGAGGCGGGAACCCGGCCCGACGCCAGCGACGGCAGCCATTGCCGGCGCTGATCCTCCGTGCCCCAGCGATCGACCGCGAACGCGACCATCGTGTGGACGGTGAGCAGGCTGCGCACCGAGGAGCAGCCGCGCCCGATCTCCTCGTGGATGGCGCCGAGAGCGGCGTAGGAGACGCCGCCGCCGCCGACCTCGACGGGCAGGAACGGCGCCCACAGACCGGCCGCCCCGATCGCGTCGAGCAGCGGCTCGGGAACCCGGCCGAGGCGGTCGTACTCATCCGCGGTCGCCGCGATGTGGTCGCGCACGAAGCGCCACGCCGACGCGCGATCTCGCACCTGGTCGAGCGTGCGAGGGGGCGTCGAAGCCGTCATTGCCCTACGGCGGGCAGCGCCTGCCGGTGAACCAGCTCCGCCATGCAGTTCACGGTGCGGAAGTTGTCGAACTTGAGCTCGTCGTTGGGAATGGTCACGCTGAACTTCTGCTCGATGTACATCACCAGCTCCATCGCGAACAGCGAGTTGATGAACCCGAGCGAGAAGATGTCGTCGTCGTTGGTGAACGCGGCGTCCGGGAAACGTCCGTGTATGAAGTCGTTGATGGTCTCGGCGGTGTAGTCGCCCATGGTCAAGCCTCCGCTGTCAACCGGTTGTAGGTGTAGAAGCCCCGTCCCGACTTGCGTCCGTGCAGCCCGGCGTCCGTCATCTGGGCCAGCAGCGGGCAGGGGCGGTATTTGCTGTCCGCGAAGTTCTCGTACAACGTCTGGATGCTGTACAGGATGGTGTCGACACCGATGAGGTCGGCGGTCTCGAGCGGCCCCATCGGATGGCCGAAGCAGCCGCGGAAGACCTCGTCGACCTGATCGGCAGTGGCGGTGCCCTCGTACACGAGATAAGCGGCCTCGTTGACGGTCAGCATCAGGACGCGGTTGGAGACGAACCCGCACGCGTCCTTCACCTGAATGGGCTGCTTGCCCATCTCCTTCAGCAGCGTCCGGACGCGATCGAGGGTCTCCGGTGAGGTGTGGTAGCCGGGGATGAGCTCGACCACCGGCTTCAGCGGCACCGGGTTCATGAAGTGCACGCCGGCCACCTGGGCCGGCCGTCGCGTGACACTCGCCAGTTTGGTGATCGGAATCGCCGACGTGTTCGCCACGAAAAGGGTTTCCGGCCCGCAGATCTCGTCGAGCCGCAGGTAGACGTCGCGCTTGAGCTCGAAATTCTCGGTGATGTTCTCCACCACGATTTCCGCCGTGGCCAGCTCGCCCAGGTCGGCGGTCAGGGTGATGGCATTCATCATGGCGGAGACGTCGAGCCTGGGGCCGCCGAACATTTCGCTCATCCGGAAATTCCGGGCGAGCAGGCCGCGGCCTTTCTCCAGAATGTCGGTGCTTCGATCCATGGCCACGACCCGGTGCCCCGCCTGTGCGAGATTCTGTGCCACACCGACGCCCATGACGCCCATGCCGACAACGCCCATCAAAGCCATGGCCCCTCCATCCTGCTGATGTCGAGGAATTCTTGGTCGGCACGCACGGTCGTGTCAACGGGCGAAAACGGCCCGCGCTGCTGGCAGTTCACGGTTGGCAGCATGCTGACAGCGCGTATCGCCTGGACCGCCCGAGACGTCGCGGGACACCATTGCCCGAGCGTGGGCCATGGCCGACGAAGGATAAAAGGCGCTTCGCACGGGGCGTGACGGGCAGAGGGAGCCTGATGTTCGAACAATCGATTCGTGACCACGACATCGCCATCATCGCCATGTCCGGTCGCTTTCCCGGCGCGGCGAACGTGGCGCAATTCTGGGAGAACATCAAGAATGGCGTCGAGTCATTCGCACATTTCACTGACGAAGACCTACGCGCGTCGAACGTGGACCCGCGGCTGATCGCCGATCCCGATTATGTGAAGGTGCGGCCCGTTCTCGATGACATCAGGGGGTTCGACGCCGGGTTCTTCGGCTTCAGCCCCAGGGAGGCGGAGATAGCCGACCCCCAGCAGCGTGTCTTCCTCGAGGTCGTGTGGGAGGCGCTGGAGCAGGCGGGGTACGGCAGGGCCGACAACCGTGACCGCGTGGGCCTGTGGGCCGGCATGAACATCAGCATGTACATGATCGACCGGTTCGCCGACCCCGAGGTGCTGGGGAGGATAGATCCCTACGAGCTGATCACCGGTAACGACAAGGACGCCCTCGCGACCATGGCCGCCTACCGCCTCAACCTCACCGGGCCGGCGGTGTCGGTGCAGACGTTCTGCTCGACCTCGGCGGCGGCCATCCACCTCGCCTGCCAGAGCCTGCGCCAGGACGAGTGCGAGCTGGCCGTGGCCGGTGGCGTCTGCGTACGCGTACCCGACCGCGTCGGCCATCTCTACGTCCAGGGCGGGATGGCCTCACCGGACGGGCACGTCAGGACCTTCGACGAGCAGGCCCGGGGCGGCATCTTCGGTGACGGCGCCGCGGTGATCGTGCTCAAGCCGCTGCGCCGCGCCCTCGCCGACCGCGACACCGTGCTCGCGGTGATCCGCGGCTCGGCCATGAACAATGACGGCGCCGCGAAGTTCAGCTACGCGGCCCCGAGCGTGGTCGGGCAGGCGGCCGCCGTGTCGGCCGCGCTCGCCGACGCCGAGGTCTCGCCGCGTGACATCTCCTACGTGGAGGCGCACGGCACGGCGACGGAGCTGGGCGACCCGATCGAGGTCGCCGCGCTGACCCGGGCGTTCCGGGAGACCGAGCAGGAGCGGTCCGGCCAGGCCCTGCTGGACCGCCAGTACTGCGCGATCGGCTCGGTCAAGACCAATATCGGGCACCTGGACAGGGCGGCGTCCGTCGCCGGTCTGATCAAGGTGGTGGAGGCGTTCAGGCACGAGCTGATCCCGCAATCGCTGAACTATGAGACGCCGAACCCGGAGATCGACTTCGCACGTAGTCCCTTCTACGTGGCGGGCAAGGCGGTCCCGTGGCCGCGGCAGTTCGGCCGGCAGCGGCTGGCGGGGCTGAACGGGCTGGGGATGGGCGGCACCAACGTGCACGTCGTCCTGCAGGAGGCGCCGGAGCCGCGGGAACGGCCGTCCGCGCAACGCTCATGGAACGTCCTGCCCCTGTCGGCGAGGTCGGAGCGGGCGGCCGAGGAGTATCGCGCGCTGCTGGCCGATCATCTGACCCGCACCACCGACCAGGACCTGGCCGACATCGCCTTCACCCTGCAGGAAGGACGGGCCCTGTTCGGCCACCGCCGGGTGTGCGTCGCCAACGACGCGGCCGGTGCGGCGGCGGCGTTCGCCGGCAGCGCGGCCGGCGAGGCCACGCTCCTGGCCCGCCACGATCCCTCGCGAGGTCGCCGGGTCGCCTTCATGTTCGCGGGGGTCGGCGAGCACTATGCGGGCATGGTCGCGGGGTTGTACCAGACCGAGCCGGTGTTCCGCTGGCACCTGCGCCACGTGCTCGACCTGCTCGCCCAGCATTCCACCGTCGACGTGCTCGAAGGGCTCACCGGCGATCGCGCCGACGCGGGTCTCGACCTCGCCGCGCTGCTCGGCCGCGCGGAAACGGGCGCGCCGTCTTCGCTGAGCGACACGCGAGCCGCCCAGCCCGCGGTGTTCGCCGCCGAGTACGCCCTGGCCAGAACGCTGATGGACTGGGGGATCCAGCCCACCGCCGTGCTGGGTTACAGCGTGGGCGAGTACGTCGCCGCCTGCCTGGCAGGGGTGCTGTCGCTCCCGGCCGCCGTCAAGCTGGTCGCCCGCCGGGCCGAGCTCATCGCCGGCCTGCCCGGCGGCGGGATGCTGGCCGTCGGCCTCACCTGGGAGAAATTGTCGGCCCGAGTGCCGGACCTGGACGAGCGGGGCATCGACCTGTCCGCGGTCAACCCGGGACAGGTCGTGGTCGCCGGACCCGTCACCGCGATCAAGGCTCTGGCGGTGGAGCTCAGGGCCGCCCAGATCGGCTGCCGTGAGCTGGACACCACGCACGCCTTCCACTCCCGGATGCTCACCCCGGTGATGGACGAGCTGACCAAGTGGGTCGCCGAGAACATCACGCTCAACGCTCCGACCATGGACTACGTGTCCAACGTCACCGGTGGCATGGCGGATGCGGAGCTCGTCACCGACCCCGGCTACTGGGCCCGGCACATGTGCCGGCCCGTCCTGTTCGCCGATGGTCTCGCGCAGTTGCTGCGGCGCCAGGACATCACCGTGCTGGAGATCGGTCCCGGACGGTCGCTGGGCGCGATGGCCCGCGCCCACGCCGACTGTGATCGCTCGCGGTGGCCGCTGATCATCTCCACGCTTCCCTCCGCGCACGAGGACAAGAGCGACGACAGGACCGTGGCAGAGGCTCTGGGCGAGCTGTGGCTGAACGGCGTGAGCATCGACTGGTACGCCTACCACCACGCCGACCAGGAGCGGACGCCCGGACGGGTGCCCTTGCCCACCTACCCGTTCCAGCGCGAGGAGTACTGGTTCAACGCGGGACACGGCCCGCGCGCGCAGAACGAGCACGCGGACGAGCTCAGCGCCGACGAGCTGATCAGCGAGTACGAGACCCTGCCCCTGCTGCCCGAGTCCCAATGGATGAATCTGCCCGTGTGGCGCCAGCGGACGCCCCCGCTCCCGCTGGCGGAGGCCGACGAGACCTGGCTGGTGTTCACCGACGACGGCGATGCCCAGCTGATCGCCGAGCGCCTGTCCGGGAACCTCACCCTGGTCCGGCCGGGGCCCGCGTTCGCCGAGGGGCCCGACGGGTATCGCATCAGGCCGGGAGACTCCGACGACACCCTGGAGCTGTTCGCCGCCCTGCGCAAACAGGACCGGCTGCCCACCCGGGTGCTGCATCTGTGGACGCTCGGCGCCGACGGTGTGCGGGACACCCTGCTGCGCGGCACCCACACGCTGATCGCGCTGGCCAGGGCGGCGCTGGACGCCGGCGCCGGGGGGTGGAAGCTCGACGTCGTCACCTCGGGCGTCTATCCCGTCACCGGCGTCGAGCGGATTCGCCCCGAGCGAGCGACCCTGTTCGGGCCGTGCACGATCATCCCGGTGGAGTGCCCCGGCGTCACGCTGCGGATGATCGACCTCGTCGAGGGCGAGCCGCCGCCGCTGCTCCCGCTGATGACGGAGCTGCGCTCGGAGCCCGGCAACCAGACCATCGCCCTGCGCCACGGCCGCCGCTGGGTCCCCGACTACGAGATCGCCGAGATCCCCGAACACCACCAGGAGCGGGAGCCGGTCAGCACGATCAGGCAGGGCGGCGTCTACCTCGTCACCGGTGGCCTCGGCGGTATCGGCCTGGCCCTGGCCGAACGACTGATCAAGGACTACCAGGCCCGGCTTGTGCTGCTGGGTCGTACCAGGGTGCCGTCAAGGGAGCAGTGGCCCGCGATCCTGGCCGACCCCCAGGCCACCGAAGAGGTACGGCGGCGCATCCAGGGCCTCACCGATCTCGCGGCGCTGGGCGGGGAGTTCACCGTCATCGCCGGAGACGTCGCGATCCAGGAGGACGTGGACCGTGCGGTCGCCGCTGCCAGGCGGGAGTACGGGGAGCTCAACGGCGTTCTGCACGCGGCGGGAGTGCCGGGTGTCGGCATGATGCAGTTCAAGACCGCGCAGGACATCGACCGCGTGCTGGCCCCCAAGGTGGCGGGGACGCTGGCGCTGGCCAAGGCGCTGGCGGACATTCCCGTCGACTTCCTGGCGCTGTTCTCCTCGGTGGCCTCCGTCACCGGCGCGCTCGGCCAGGCGGACTATTCCGCGGCCAACGCCTTCCTCGACGCCTTCGCTCAGAGCGAGCCGCTGGCCAGGACCCGGGTGGTGTCGATCGGCTGGGGCGAGTGGCAGTGGAACGGCTGGGAGGCGGGCCTCGACGGTTACGAACCGGTGCTGCGTGAGTTCTACCGGCAGCACAGGGAGCGCTTCGGCATCGACTTCGATCAGGGCTGGCGCTGCCTGCTGCGGGCGCTCGAACGGCCGGACCCGTATGTGGTGGTGTCGACCCAGGACTTCTCCGCGCAGGTCGCGGGCAGTCGTAACTACACGATCGAGGACGTCCAGACCGCGGCGACGCGGGGCAGGGGTGACGCCCGGCACGCCCGGCCCGACCTGTCCACTCCGTACCTGGCGCCGCAGACCAAGACGGAGATCGTCATCGCCGAGATCTGGGGAGAGGCGCTGGGCGTGGACCAGGTCGGCGTCCACGACAGCTTCTTCGACCTGGGCGGGAACTCGCTCATCGGGGTCGGGATCATCGCGGCGATCCGGCGGGTGCTCGAACTCGACCGCCTGCCCGCCCACGTGATCTATCAGTCCCCGACGGTCGGCACACTGGCGGCCGCCGTCGCGGCGAGCGCCGCGCCGGACCCTGACAGCACCGGTGACCAGGTCACCGACGACCACGCCGCGCAGCGGCAGCAGCGGCTGGCCAGACGACGTGCCAGCGTACGGGAGGGAACAGACGGTGAGTGAGGTCGACTACGACGCGGCGGTCGCCGTGATAGGCATGTCAGGCCGATTCCCAGGGGCCGGCTCCGTGGACGAGCTGTGGGCCAATCTCGCGGCCGGCCGGCCCGGACTCCGCGAGTTGAGCGAGGAGGAGCTCCTCAAGGCCGGCGTCGGTCCGGCCCAGCTCGCCGACCCGTCCTACGTCCGGGTGGCCGGCGGGGTGGAGGATGTCGAGATGTTCGACGCGGGTGTCTTCGGCTTCTCCAGGATCGAGGCCGAGGCGATGGATCCGCAGCACCGGCTGTTCCTGGAGGTCTCGTGGGAGGCGCTGGAACGCGCGGGCTATTCGCCGATGGCCGTCCCCGGTCGCGGTGGCGTCTTCGCGGGCAGCGGGTATTCCCTCTACGCGCTGCAGGCGGCCGGCCGGTTGATGGCGGAGCCGGGCGGCACACTGCTGATGGCGATCGGCACCGAACGGGACTCCCTGTCGTCGCTGCTCTCCTACAAGCTCGACCTGCGTGGTCCCAGTGTGACCGTGCAGACCTTCTGCTCGACGTCGCTGGTCTCGGTCCACCTGGCCGTGCAGAGCCTGCTGAACTACGAGTGCGAGTTCGCGCTGGCCGGAGGCAGCTTCATCCCTCTGGGGCAGGGCGTCGGCTACACCTACCACGAAGGGGACATCCTCGCCCCTGACGGCGTGGTGCGCGCGTTCGACGCCGACGCCCGCGGCAGCGTCGTGGGAAGCGGGGTGGCCGTGGTCGTGCTGAAACGCCTCTCCGACGCGCTGGCCGACAACGACCACATCGAAGCGGTGATCCTCGGCTCGGCCGTCAACAACGACGGCCGGGCCTGCGCCGGATACACCGCGCCCGGCGTGGACGGGCAGGCGGAGGTGATGCGGCAGGCCGTCTCGTTCGCCGGGGTCCGTCCGGAGACGATCAGCTATATCGAGTGTCACGGAACAGGCACGATGCTCGGAGACTCCATCGAGCTCGCGGCCATGGCCAGGGCGTTCCCGGCCGCCCGTGAGCGGCCGATCGTGCTCGGCTCGGTCAAACCCAGCATCGGTCACCTGGACCGCGCCTCGGGCACCAGCAGCCTCATCCGGGCCATGATGGCGATGAACCGCGCGGTACTCCCGGCCACGCCCAACTACACCAGCCCCAACCCGGCCCTGGCCGCCGTCCGCGATCGGTTCACGGTGCTCACCGAAGACCGGCCGTGGCCCGCGTCGGCCCATCCTCGCCGTGCCGGTGTCAGCTCCTTCGGGCTCGGCGGCACCAACGCGCATGTGGTGATCGAGGAGCCGCCCGCGCGCCCGGAGTCGCCGCGGCGCTCCGGCCCGCAGCTCCTCCTCCTGTCGGCCCGGGACGAGACGGCGCTCGACATGGCCACGCGCGACCTGGCCGATCACCTCGCGGCGAACCCCGGCCTCCGCCTCGACGACGTCGCGTTCACGCTGCAGCAATCGCGGGCGCATTTCCCGGTACGGCGGGCCGTGGTGTGCGCCGACGTCGCCGAGGCGGTGTCCGCGCTGGCCGATCCCGCGCGACGGCTGGCGGGGGAGACCCGCAGCCGGGATCCGCTCATCGACATCGACCTGCCCGAGCCCTCCTCCGTACCCGGGGAATGGTGGCAGGAGCTGCGGCTGGCGGCGGGAGAGATCACCGGAGAGCTGATCGAGCCGGTCGACGCGGACTCCGTGCCGGTCGAGGCGGTGGTGGCCTTTCTGACCGCGTTGACGCGGATGGGCGGCCGGCTCGGGCGGGTGAGCGGCGGCGAGGGTGCCGCCCGGCTCGTCACGCGGGTGACCGAGCGGCTCAAGGCGCCCGAGCAGGAGGAGGGACAGGTTCGGCTGAGCATCGCGCCGGTGACAGGACAGAGCGCGGCGCGCTGGCAGCTGGCCACCCTCGCCCGGTTGTGGCTCGCGGGCTCCTCCGTGGACTGGGCCGCGTTGCACCCCGGTGGCGGCCGGCGCGTTCCGCTTCCCACCTACCCCTTCCAGCGGCGCCGCTATTGGATCGAGGCCGCGCCCCCCGCGCCCGCGGCCGTCGACGGTCGCGTGGACGACCTGTCGCGCTGGACCTACGTTCCGGGGTGGCGGCACGCGCCCGCGGGGATCGCCGACCGCGACGCAGACCTGCGGGCGGCCGGTCCGTGGCTGGTCCTCGCCGGGCAGCGGTTCGGCGCGGACCTCGTCGAACGGCTCCGCCGGGCGGGCGCGGACGTGGTGGCCGCGCGACCAGGGTCAGGTTTCGGCGGCGACGCCCGAACGGGGTTCACCGTCCGTCCCGACGACCCCGGAGACCTGGACCTGCTGCTGCGCGGCATGGACCGGCCGCCGAGGACGGTCGTCCATGCCGTGGGCCGCTCCGGCGAGGCCGAGACGGGGA
>NZ_JBFAIF010000012.1:263266-286230 GCF_040654555.1 Nonomuraea sp. NPDC050680
GATGACGGCGGGGATGACGGCGGGGATGACGGCGGGGATGACGGCGGGGATGACGGCGGGGATGACGGCGGGGATGACGGCGGGGATGACGGCGGGGATGACGGCGGGGTTCCACTCGGTGCTCACGCTGGCCGGGGCTCTGGCCACTCATGTGCCGACCGAGCCGGTGAGCCTGCTGGCCGTGACCCGGGGGGCGGTCGGCATCGCGGGGGCGGTGCCACGGAACCCGGAACAGGCCGCCGTGGGCGGCCTTCTGCCGGTACTGGCGCAGGAGAATCCGGGCTGGCAGTGCAGGCACGTCGACGTCGATGACAACGTGCTCGCCTCCTCGATGCTGGCGGAGGCGGTGATCGAGCATGAGGGCCCGGTCGCGCTGCGCGGTACGGGGCGGTGGGTGCGGGAGTACGAACACCTGCCGTTGCCCGCGACGACCGACGGGCCGCTCGCGCCCGGCTCCGTGGTTCTGATCACCGGAGGTCTCGGGCACGTGGGCCTGATCCTGGCCCGCCACCTGGCGGCCCGACGCGGATGCCGGGTCGTCCTCACCGCGCGGACCGCGCTCCCCGAACGGGAACGCTGGCGTGAGCACCTTGCCGCGGCCGATCCCGGCTCACGCTCTGCCAGAACTCTCGCCACGCTGGTCGAGTTGGTCGAGGGCGGTGCCGAGGTCGTGGTGGAGTCCGCTGACACCGTTGACGAGGGGCAGATGCGCGCGGTGGTGGAGCGGACCTTGTCGCGCTTCGGGCGCGTCGATCTGGTCGTCCATGCGGCGGGCAGCACCGACCCGGCGGGTTTCGGCCCTGCCACCATGCTGACCCGAGCCGCCTGCGACGCCCATTTCATCACGAAGGTCGATGGGTTCCGCACGCTGCGCAATGTCCTTGACGGGTGCGGTGACGTCCGCGGCATCACCCTGTCCTCGCTGTCGGCCGTCCTGGGCGGCTTGGCGCTGGGCGCGTACGGGGCGGCCAATGCCGCTCTCGACACGCGGGTGCTCGCGGAACGCGGGTCGACGAGGGCTCGGTGGATCACGGTCGACTGGGACACCTGGGGGCTGGAGGCGGGCCAGAGGCAGTCCGTCGGTCACACGGGCGCCTTCGACATGAGGGCGGAGGAAGCCGTCGAGATCTTCGAGCGGGCGGTGGCCGCGATCGATGAGGTCGACCACCTGGTCATCTCGACCGGTTCCCTGGACGCCCGCTACGAGCAGTGGGTCGTGGGGTCGGCGAAGGACGAGGCGCCCGAGGAGGAGGAGATCCGAGACCCCCGTCCCGAGCTGTCGACCCCCTACGTCGAGCCGGCTGAGGGGATGGAGCGGACGCTGGCCGACATCTGGGCGGGCATCCTGCGCCTGGACTCGATCGGTGCCGAGGACGACTTCTACCAGCTCGGCGGTAACTCGGTGCTGGCGATCTCGCTGATCGCCCGGGTCCGCAAGGAGCTGGGGATCGCGGTTCCTGTGACGGCGATGCTCGGCTACCCGACCGTACGCGGACTCGCCGGGCAGCTCAGCGGTCTGGTCGAATGACGGGACGGCGGCACTGAATCGCTACAGGTCGTGATGCGCGGCCCCGACCCGGACACCGGCCTGGAACCGGCTCACGGCGTCGAGGTCGCGCAGCACTGTGGCGATGTGCCGCCGGCAGGTGCGTACGGAGACGCCGAGCCGCCGGGCGACCGCCTCGTCGGTCAGCCCCTGGGCGAGCAGCTGGATGATCGTCCGATGCAGGTGGTCGGCGACTTCGTGGTAGCCGATCGACTTGGCCAGGTAGGGGTGGGCAGAGCTCCAGGTCGCCTCGACCAGGTCCAGCAGGAGACGGACCGCCGAGGCGTTGCGGATCACCACGGCGATCGGCTTCGCCCCGGCGGCGTCATGCAGCAGAAACGCCACGTCGGCGTCGAACACCATCAGATGCCTGGACAACTGGCTCGCCGTGCGTACCTGGGCCCCGCCCTCGATGAGGGTGTCCAGCTCCGACCGGGCCCGGATGTCGGTACGCGCCGCGTGCTGCAGGAGCAGCCGCACCCGGACGCCACGGTCGAGCATCTCCCGCCCACCCGGCGGGAGATGCTCGACCGTCGTCTGGTTCGGCCGGAAGGAGACGAACTCCTTTTCGCAGCGCTTGCCCGCGATGTAGAGGTGGCCGGCGAGCTCGTCGCGGTCGTGCAGTTCCTCCAGGGCGGGATGATCGGACCTGCTGCGTTGGTGCTCGGCGTAATGCCCTCTGAACATGTCGAGCTGGTCGTGGATCTGGTTGATGGCCAGCCGCCGCCGGTGCACCTCCTCGTCGATCGGGGAGACCAGCGTCGCCGTCGCCACCTCGGGATCGACCGGAACCAGCTTGTCGGGCCCGGGCCCGGACCGGCGGCGGAGCAGGTGCAGCCGCGTCAGCTCGGCGACGGCCGCCGTGACGGCCGTCGCCGGTAACCCCAGCTCTCCGGAGACCAGATCGTCGTCGGTCGACAGCTCGCCCCAGCGCAGCGCGTGCGCGTACAGGGCCGTCAGGACGGACTCGGATCCGGGCGCCGCCATGGTGCTGTCCTCCATCAACGGTCGGCCAGGGCCTCGTCGACCTGGATGGCGAGCTCCCTGACCGTCGGATATTCGAGGATCACGATCCCTGACAGGTTGATGCCGAAGCGCTCGCGGATCCGGACCGCCAGTTGCACCGAGACCAGGGAGTTACCGCCGAGGTCGAAGAAGTCCTCGTCCAGCCCGAGCCGGCTGAGGCCGAAGGCGTCCTGCCAGAGCTCGATCAGCTGCTCCTCCGTCTTGGTCGCCGTCCCGTGCGAGACCAGCGGGGTACGCGGGTCGCGGACCGCCGTCCCGGCCAGCTGGCCGCTGGAGGCCTGCGCGATGCCGGCGGCGATCCGCGCGATGCGCCGGGCGCGGTCCGTCGGGCGCTCCCGGGTGACCACGTACTGCGGTTCGGCGGGACCGCTGAGGACCCGCCACATGAGGTCGACGCCCTGGTCCGGCGTGATCAGCGTTTCGAGTATCTGGTCGGGTCCGCTGCTCGCCGAGCCGCCGGTGACGATGGCGCCGCCCGTGGCCGGCCGCTCCTGCCGCGCGGCCGCGGTGTCGAGGTAGCGGACGGAGAAGCCGGAGATGGTCACCAGCTCGGCGCCACTCTCGTCCAGGATCGTGATGTCGTACGAGGCCACGTCCCGTTCGGTGCCCCTGACCCCCACCTCGCGGACGTGGCTGAACACCCGCGGCGGCAGTGGTGCGTGCACGGTCAGCCGGTCGTAGGCCAGCGGCAGGAAGGTACGGCCCGCGGCCGCCAGTTCCGGCAGGAACAGACCGAGCGAGGTCGCGCCGTCGAGCAACGACGGATGCACGCAGAAGGCACCGACGTCCGCTGTCAGTTCCTCCGGGAGGGTGAGCGAGACCAGGTGCTCCCCGTGCCCGCTCCGCACCGAGTCCACCACCCGCCAGTGCGGACCGAACACGACCGGGGACAAGGGCGAGTCGAGATCCGGGTCCCAGGTCACGAGGTCGCAGCGGGCCGAGATGGCGGCCACGTCGTGCCGGTTCTGGCCGGCTTCGGTGCCCGCCGAGGCGTAGGCGAGCGCGTGCTGCTCCCAGGGCGCGTCACCCTGGTCGCAGGGCCGCGAGGACACGGTGAACTCGAAGACCTTCGAGGAGTTGCGCCGCCCGGTGACGCGCAGCTCACGGGGGCCGTCGATGGCCAGCGGGCGGGTGAAGAACAGGTCGCGGATCTCGACGGGACCGTCCTGAACGGCCTCGCGGTAAGCGGCGCAGACGATCTCCGCGTACGCGGTGCCGGGGAAGACGGGCCGGCCGGCCATCTGGTGGTCGGTCAGCACCCAGTGGAAGTCTCCGTCTATCCGGGCCGAGAACACGATGTCGTCGCCGGTCCCGAGCACCCGCCGGCCGAGCAGCGGATGTCCCGCCGTGGAGTAGCCGATGCCCCGCTCCAGATCGCGGAAGCCGCTGGGAGCACTCGCCAGAGTCTTCTCGAGCATGCCCACCTCGGTCCAGCCGCACCAGTTGACGGAGACCGTCTGGCGGCGGCCGGCGGCGCGAGCCTGGGCGAAGGCGTCCATGAACGCGTTGGCCGAGCAGTAGTCCACCATGCCGTAGTCACCGGTGACCGCGACGATCGAGGAGAACATCACGAAGAGGTCGACCTCCTGGCCGAGCAGCCGATCGAGCACCAAGGTCCCGTCCACCTTCGGCGCGAGGACCGAGTCGGCGTTCTCCCTTGAGCGCATCGCCGCCAGGCCGCCACCGGCCACCCCGGCCGCGTGGAAGACCCCGTCGATCCGGCCGAACCTCTCCCGTGCCGCCAGCAGTACCTCGCGCATGGCCGCCTCGTCCGCGACGTCGGCGGCGGCGACGAGGACCTCTCCGCCCAGCTCCTCCACCTGCCGG
This sequence comes from Nonomuraea sp. NPDC050680, assembly GCF_040654555.1. Lineage (NCBI taxonomy): Bacteria > Bacillati > Actinomycetota > Actinomycetes > Streptosporangiales > Streptosporangiaceae > Nonomuraea > Nonomuraea sp. NPDC050680. Next base: position 267,666 of record NZ_JBFAIF010000012.1, read on the forward strand.
ACGCCGAGGATCCGGGCGCTCAGCTGGTCGTCGTCGTCGGCGGACAGCCGCTCGTCCCACTGGTCGCGCGCTGGCATCGGGGTGCGGTTCACCAGCACGAGCCGGGCGGCCACCGTACGGGCCAGCTCCTTGGCGACCTCCAGGGCGATGCCGCCGGTGCCACCGGTGATCAGGTAGACGCCGCGGCGGCGCAGCCCCCAGGGGAGTTCGGTTCTGGAAGGGAGGGAGACCTGGTCGTACTCCTGGACCCAGCGCCGCCCGGCCCGGTAGGCGACCGTGTCGTCCTCGATGGGCGTGGACAGCTCGGCCAGCAGGTGCTCCGCGCTGCTCGCCGACACGTCGATCAGCTGGCAGGACAGAGTCGCCGACTCGGTCGGTACGACGCGGCACGGCCCGATCAGCAGGGCCTTGACCGGCTCGATCGGGTCCGCGCCGGAGATGTTGCAGCATTCGCTGGTCAGGACCCGGATCTCGACCCGGTGATCGGGCCAGGCCTCCTCCAGGGACTGGGTGAGGAAGAGCAGGCTGTAGAACCCGGTGTCCTTGACCGCGTCGACGTCGGACTGGCCGGGCATCGCCGTCCATCCGTGCAGGACGGCCGTAGGCCGCCACGCCGCCGTGTCCAGGGCCGCCAGCAGCGCCCGGTAGTCGGCTCGGCCGGCGGGGCTCACCTCGTAGCGCCCGTCCCCGAGATCGGCGAAGCCGTCGCCGAGCCCGACCCGGACGACCGAGGCGCCCCGCGCGGCGAGCTGGTCGGCCAGGGACTCCACCAGCTCATCGCCGGTGGTGAAGACCAGCCAGGACCCAGGGGTCTCGGCCGCCGCGCCTCGCCGGCGGGGACGCCATACAGGGACGAATGTCGCGTCCTCGATGGCCAGTGCCTGGGCCTCCTCCTCCAGCGCCGCATCCTCGTGCAGATCGTCCGGCTCCACCCAGAATCTCTGCCGTTCGAAGGGATAGGCGGGCAGCGGAACGCGCCGCCGCCCGCGTGGATCCTGGACGACGGTCCAGTCGATTTCCGCGCCGTGTGTCCAGAGGGTTCCGGCCGCCACGGCGAGCCACCGCAGATCGGATTCAGCCGACCCGGCGCGGCTCAGGGACGGCACGACCGTGGCCGCCTTGCCCAGCGTCTGCCGGGCGAGCGTGGTGAGCGTCTGCGCCGGCCCCACCTCGAGCAGGATCGCGCCGGATTCGCCGATGACCTGGCAGGCCTGCGCGAAGCGCACGGTGCCGCGCAACTGGTCGGCCCAGTAGCCGGGATCGGTGGCCTGCTCCGGGGTGATCCACGTGCCGGTGAGAGTGGACACGAACGCCCGGGTCGGCTTCTTGGGACCGATCCTGGCCACGGCCTCACGCAGGGGCTCCATGGCGGGGTCCATCATCGCCGAGTGGAAGGCGTGCGAGGTGCGCAGGCGCCGGCTCGTCACCCCGCGCGAGTCGAGCCAGCCGAGCAGCAGCTCCACCTCATCGGCCGGACCGGCCACCACGCTGGTCGAGGGGCTGTTCACCGCGGCCAGGCTCAAGCTGTCGGTGAGAAGCGGGGCGAGATCGGCTTCGCGCATGGGAACCGCGAGCATGTCGCCGGGTGGCATCGACTGGACGAGCGCGCCGCGGATCGCCACCAGTTCGAGGGCCTCCGGGAGGGTGAACACTTCGGCCAGGCAGGCGGCGACGTATTCGCCGATGCTGTGGCCCACCATCGCCGTGGGCCGCAGTCCCCTGGCCAGCCAGAGGGTGGCCAGGGCGTACTCGATGACGAACAGCGCGGGCTGGGCCAGGCGGGTGGCCCGCAGGCTGTCCGCCATCCGCTCGTGATCGCCCTCACCGCGCGCGCTGAAGATGACGTCACGAATATCGCAGCCGAGGTGCGCTCGCAGGAGCGTCGCGCAGTGGTCGACGGTCGCCGAGAAGAGCGGTTCGGTGGTGTACAGCTCGGCGGCCATGTCCACGTGCTGCGTCCCCTGACCAGGGAACATGAGGGCCACCGGCGTAGGGGCGCCGGTGCGGACGGCTCCGACCGGCCCGGCGCCCGCCAACTCGGCGGTGGCCTCCGCGCTGTCCCTGGCGACCACGAAGCTCCGGTGTTCGAGCGCCGGCCGGCCCACGGTCAGTGTGTGGGAGACGTCCTCGACCGGCAGCTCGGGGTGGGATCGCAGGTGCCCGGCGAGCTCCGCCCGCATGGTGGCCAGGGAGGTCTCGGTCTTGGCCGAAAGAGGCAGGACCCGCCAGGGCCGGCTGGACGGGCCAGGCGGGACCTCGGGTGCTTCCTCGATGATGACGTGCGCGTTGGTACCGCCGATTCCGAAGGAGCTGACGCCCGCCCGTCTGGGCGTCTCCCCCTCGGCCCACGGGGCGAGCTCCCGGTTGACGTAGAAGGGGGTCTCCTCGAAAGGGATCTTCGGGTTGGGCGTGGTGAAGTTCAGTGACGCGGGGATCAGGGTGTTCCTCATGGCGAGTACGGCCTTGATCAGGCCGGCGACACCCGCCGCCGGCCCGAGATGGCCGACATTGGTCTTGATCGACCCGATGGGGCACACCTGGTTGCCGGTCGCGCCCGCCGCCCGGTACGCGGCGGAGAGAGCGGAGACCTCGATGGGATCGCCCACCGCGGTGGCGGTCCCGTGCGCCTCGACGTAGCCGATGCTGTCCGGATGCACCCCCGCCACCTCGAGCGCCTCGGAGATGACGGCCTGCTGACCGTCCTGCGCGGGGGCGGTGAAGGTCGGCCTGGCCCCGTCGTTGTTCACCGCCGAGCCGATGATGACGGCCAGGATGTGGTCGCCGTCCTTGACCGCGTCCTCGTACCGCTTGAGCACGACGGCGCCCGCGCCGTGGCCGAAGTTGGTGCCGCTGGCGGCCGCGTCGAACGCCCGGACGTGGCCGTCCCGCGTGTAGATGCTGTTCTCGGCCCAGCGCTGTCCGCGGTAATAGGGGAGCATCACGTTCACGCCGCCGGCTATCGCCATGGCGCACTCGCCGGTGGCCAGGGCTCGATAGGCGAGGTGGACGGCGACCAGCGACGTCGAGCAGGCCGTGGCGATCGACACGGCGGGACCGGTGAGGCCGAGCGCGTAGGCGACGCGAGCCGCGAGGTAGTCCTGGTTGTTGTTGATCTCGACCGCCATGTCGCCGACGGCGCGGCGGACCTTGACGTTGGAGTAGATGTTCTCGTAGTTGTAGCGGTTGGGCCCGCTTCCGCCGTACACGCCGATGCTGCCCTGGTAGCGGGCGGGATCGTAGCCGGCCTGTTGCAGGGCGGTGTGGCAGACCTCGAGGAAGATCCGTTGCTGCGGGTCGACGACCTCGGCCTCACGGGTGCTGTAGCCGAAGTACTTGGCGTCGAAATACTCCATGTCCGCGAGCATCGGCCGCAGCCGGACGTAGTTCGGGTCGCTCATCTGGGCCCGCGGCGCGCCGTTCGCCCGCAACTGCTCGTCGGTGAGTTCGGTGAGGGACTCCACACCGCCGACCAGATTGCCCCAGAGCTGCTCGACGTCGGCGGCGCCGGGAAAGCGGCCGGCCATGCCGATGATTGCGATTCGATTTCCCGCCGCCTGGTCCACGCTCACCGCAGAGGTCCTTCCCATCGGTCGCGCAATGCTTATGAGGTCAGGAAGATACTGAACGACTGCCGGCGATGGACACGTCCGATTTAGCTGACGCAATTCCCCGGAAAGCAGCCGCCGAGAAGAGCGGACCTGTTAAAAGCGACGCACCGGTCCCATAAATATGACATTGGCCGATCCCACACCCATGGCTACCGTTGGCCGCGTTATCTCAAACGATGTGCGGAGGGCTGATGGCGGACCAACTGCGCGACGACCACATCGCGATCGTCGGAATGGCCTGCCGATTTCCCGGCGCCACCACGCCCGGGGAGTATTGGCGGAACCTGGCCGGCGGAGTGGAGGCCATCAGCCGCCTCAGCGAGGCGGAACTCGCCGCGGCCGGCGTCGAACCCCGAGCCTTCAAACACCCCCATTATGTGAATGCCGCCGCGCTGATCGACGACATGGAGGGGTTCGACGCCCGCTTCTTCGGCTACACGCCACGTGAGGCCGAGGTACGCGACCCGCAGGGCCGGTTGTTCCTGGAGAGCTGCTACGCCGCCGTCGAGGACAGCGGATATGACGTGACCGCGATCGGCGGGCTCGTCGGCGTGTTCGGCGGCATGGCCAACAACTTCTACGGCGAGCGGAACGTCGCCCGCAACGCGGAGATCAAGGCCGCCGTCGGTGGTATGACCATCGAGGTCAGCAACAGCCCCGACTACCTGGCCACGACCGTCTCCTACAGGCTGGGCTTCCGTGGCCCGAGCATCAACGTGCAGACCGCCTGCTCCACCGCGCTCGTCGCCGTGCACCTCGCCGGCCAGGCGTTACGCTCCGGCGAATGCGACTACGCGCTGGCCGGGGCGGTCGAGGTCGAGCTGCCCTACCGCGAGGGATATACCTGGGTCGAGGGCGGAATCTACTCGCGGACCGGCCATATCCGGCCCTTCGACACCGACGCCTGCGGGACGCTGTTCGGCACCGGTGTCGGTGTCGTGGCACTCAAACGGCTCGATGACGCGCGCGCCGCGGGTGACCACATCTACGCGGTGATCAGGGGATCGGCGGTCAACAACGACGGCGGCGACCGGGTGGGCTTCACCGCGCCGGGCGTCGAGGGTCAGGCGCAACTCATCGTCGAGGCGCTCGCGGTGGCGGAGGTCACCCCGCAGAGCATCGGCTTCGTCGAGGCCCACGCGACGGGCACGCTGGTCGGCGATCCGATCGAGGTCGCCGGGCTGACCCGTGCCTACCGCGCGGCCGGGGACACCCGGGTTGGCGAGTGCCCGATCGGCTCGGTCAAGGCCAATATCGGGCACCTCGGTCCGGCTGCCGGAGTCGCGGGGCTCATCAAGGCCGTACTGGCGCTGCACCACCGGGAGATCCCGCCGAACATCAACTTCTCGGTCCCGAACCCCAGCCTCGACCTGGACACCAGTCCCTTCTACGTGCCCACCGAGATCGTCCCCTGGTCCGAGGGGAGCACGCCGCGCCGTGCGGGGGTCAGCTCCTTCGGCATCGGCGGTACCAACGCGCACGTCATCGTCGAAGAGGCGCCCCCATCGGATCCGCTGCCCCCGCCACCGCGTCGGCACCATGTCCTGCCCATCTCGGGGAAGACCGCGACCGCGGCGGAGAGCGCCGGCCGCCGGCTCGGCGCGGCCCTGGCCGAGAGCGAACCGGCCGAGCTGCCCGAGCTGGCCGATGTCGCCTACACCCTTCAGGTGGGCCGGGCGGCGCTGCCGTACCGGCGGGCCGTTGTCGCCTCGAGCATCGGGGAGGCCGTCTCGGCCTTGACCGCGACCGACCCCAGACGGCAGATCACCTCGCCCGGCGCCCTCAGGCGCACCCGGCCGGCGATGATGTTCCCCGGCCAGGGCACCCAGCACGTGAACATGGGCCGCGACCTGTATCTGACCGAGCCGGTGTTCCGCGAGGCGTTGGACGAGTGCGCGGAGCTCCTGCGCGACCACCTCGACGGTCTAGACCTGCGCGACCTGCTGTACACGGACGCCGCTGAGGCCGGGGAACTGCTCGGCCAGACCCGCTACAGCCAGCCGGCGCTGTTCTGCGTCGAGTACGCGCAGGCCCGTCTGCTGATGTCGGCGGGTCTGTCGCCGGCCGCGATGATCGGGCACTCGATCGGCGAGTATGTCGCGGCGCATCTCGCCGGGGTCTTCAGCCTGCCCGATGTGCTGGCCGTGGTAGCCGCGCGCGGCCGGTTGATGTACGCGATGGCTCCCGGCGCGATGCTCGCGGTGGCCGGATCGGAGCCGCACGTCGCGGGCCTGATGCCCGGCGGGGTCGAGATCGCGGCGGTCAACGGGCCGCTGTCCACCGTGGTGGCCGGTCCGCCGGAACGCCTGGACGAGGCCGCCGAGGTGTTCGCGGCGAACGGTCTGGCCGCCACCCGCCTGCACACCTCGCACGCCTTCCACTCGGTGCTGATGGAGCCGTGCCTGGCCGACTTCACCGCCGCCGTGGCCGCCGTCCGCCTGGCCTCGCCGGCGATCCCGTTCGTGTCCAACGTCAGCGGAACGTGGATCACCGACGAACAGGCCACGGACCCGGCGTACTGGGCGGCGCATCTGCGGGCGCCGGTCCGCTTCGCCGACTGCGTCGCCACGTTGACGGCCGACGAGGACGTCGTGCTCGTCGAGGTCGGTCCCGGCGACACGCTGTCGAAGCTGGCCCGGCAGTGCGTGGGGCACCGCGTCGTGCCGATCGTGACGACGATGGGACATCCGCGGCGAGCCGCCGAGGAGGGCGCGGTCCTGGCGGAGGCGCTCGGCTCGCTGTGGGTCAACGGTGTCGACCTCGACTGGACCGCCTGGTCTGGACGCCGCGCCCGCGTGCCGCTGCCGACCTATCCGTTCGAGCGCCGGCGGTATTGGGTGGAGCCCGATCCGCCCGCCTCAACGGCCGACGACGCCCCCATCGAGATGGAAGGGCCGCTCCCAGCGGAGAAGTGCGCCTATGTCCCGCACTGGAGAGAGGACCCGCTGCCGGTCCCGGCGCCGCCCGTCTCCGGTGGGCACTGGCTCGTGCTCGGCGCCGACCATCCCGTCGTGGACGCCCTCGTACGGGAGCTCGAACCCGGCACGAGAGTCACCCTGGTAAGACCCGGCACGGACTACGCCGCCCTGGGAGAGGCCCGGTTCACCATGCGTCCCGGCAGCGCCGACGACCTCGGCCGGCTCATGGACGCCCTGGCGGACGAGCCGCCGACCGACATCGTGCACGCCTGGGCGCTCACCGACCCGGCGCCGGACGCGCTCGCCGCCGACGTGGTGGAGCGGACCCTCGACAACGCCTTCTACAGCCTCCTCCACCTCGGACAGTTCCTCGCCGGGGAGGCCAGGGAGGACGACGTCCGCGTGCACGTCGTGTCGAGCAACCTGCAAGAGGTGGCCGGCACCGAGCGGCTGGAGCCCGTCAAGGCGGCGCTGCTGGGCCCGGTCCTGCTGATGCCCCGCGAGATACCCCGCGCCCAGGTGCGCGCCATCGACCTCGCCATGCCCACCAGCCTGGCTCCCGACACGGTCGCCCGGCAGCTCGTCGCCGAGTTCGCCAGCCCTTCCGAACACCGCCAGATCGCCTGGCGCGGCCGTAAACGCTGGTGCCTGGCCTTCCGGAGCATCGACCTCGACGAGGTGGACCAGCCCGATCCGGCCGTCCGTCCCGGCGGCACCTACCTGATCACCGGCGGTCTGGGCGGCATCGGGCTCGCCGTCGCGGAGGATCTGGCCAAGGCGGCATCCGTGAACCTCGTGCTGATGGGCCGCTCCGCGCTACCGCCCCGTGCCGACTGGGACTCTCTGGTCGCGGCGGACGACACGGCCGAGCCCGTCCGGCACAAGCTGTCCCGCCTGCTCGCGATCGAAGAGCGGGGCTCGACAGTGGTGCCGGTGCGCTGCGACGTCGCCGACGAGCAGGCTCTCGCGGCGGTCCTCGCCGACGTCCGGAGCCGATGCGGGCGGATCGACGGCGTCTATCACTCAGCGGGAGTCGCCGGCGGCGGCATGATGGCGGTCCGTACGGACAAGGACGCGGCGGGTGTGCTCGCGCCGAAGGTGGCGGGCACCATCGCCCTGCACCGCCTGCTCGGCGGCGAGGTCGAGTTCATGATCCTCTTCTCCTCCATCACCGCTGTCGGCGCCACCTTCGGCCAGGTCGACTACTGCGCGGCCAACAACGTTGAGGACGCTTTCGCCCGCTGGGCGGTCCAGCGGGACCTGCCCGTCTACTCGGTCGGCTGGGACAGGTGGAGCGAGTTCGGCATGGCCACCGACACCGACCACGCCGCCCCCGCGGCGTTCAGGGCGTTGCAGACCGGCGTCCGGTTCGAAGCGGCCAGGCACCCCCTGCTCGACCGGCAGACCGTCGGCGGCGACGACATCGTCTTCGCCACCGTGTGGGAGCCGGGCAAGCACTGGGTCACCAGCGAGCACCGGGTCGGCGGTCAGGAGGTGCTGGTGGGCGCGGCCTTGCTGGAGATGATCGACGGCGCCTACGCCGAGGCGGTCACCGGGCCGGCCGCGATCACCGATGTCATCTTCCTCAGCCCGATCGGCGTGAGCCGGCCGACCGAAGTGCGGATCACCCTGCGGCCCGACGGCGACGGTCACGCCGTGACGGTGTCGGCCGCGGCGGTCGGGCCCGAGCCGCGCGCGTGGACAGAGCGCATGCACGGCCGGATCGTGCCCCTCGACGACCAGAAGGTGCCCACCTACGACCTCGCGGCCATCGCCGATCGGTGCTCCGCCTTCCAGGTCGGGGAGCACGAACTAGCCGCGCCCGGCCGGCTGATTCAGCTGGGGGCGCGCTGGACGGGCAACGTCAAGAGCATCACCGTGGGCAACCGCGAGGAGCTCTCGCGCATCGAGCTCGGCGAGGAGTTCTGGCCCGAGTGCGGCCAGTTCCGGATCCATCCCGCGCTTCTCGACACGGCCATCGGCAACGCCAAGTACGACGCGCTGCGGGTCGCCCGGGGCGACACCCATCTCCCGCTGGGATATGACCGCATCATCGTGCACGAACCCCTTCCACCGGTGTTCTGGGCTCATATCCGGCATCTGTCCGAGGACGGCGCCGAGATCGACGCCTTTGACATCACGCTGCTGCACGACGACGGCCGGGCTGTCGCCGAGATATTCGGCTACACCGAACGCCTGGTCGACCCGGCCCGCGTACGCGCCCAGTTCAGCGGCGAGGACGACTCGCCGGTCAGCCACGACGGCGGCTACGGCGAGTCCATGTCCGCGGCCGGCATCACCGCGGAGCTCGGTCTGGAGGTGCTGCGCCGCATCCAGCGCTGGCGCCCGGCCCCGCACCTGGTCATCTGCCCGGAGGGCCTGCACAGGAGCCTGCGCAGAACCGAGTCGCTCACCCTCGACGTACTGGAGGAGCAGCTCGGCGACGCCCGGCTGTCGAAGGGGCCGCCCACGCAGGAACGCCTGATCGACACACCGTATGTGGCACCGCAGACCGAGCTGCAACGGGTCCTGGCCGGCTACTGGGCGGGAACGCTCGGGATGAGCCAGATCGGTCTCGACGACGACTTCTTCGACCTGGGCGGGAACTCGCTGGTCGCCGTGCAGTTGTCGACCCGCATCCGCGACGGGCTGTCGATCACGCTGCCGATCGCCAGTCTCTTCGCCTACCCGACCGTGTCCGGGCTCGCCGAGCACATTCTCGAGCAGAAGGCCGCGGAGGCGCGGTCGTGACCCGGCCCGCGGCGATCGACGATCCACTCGCGCCCTGGGTGCGGTTCGCCAAGCGCGCGGACACCGCGAACCTGGTCCTTCTGTGCTTCCATCACGCCGGCGGTGGGGCGTCCAGCTACCGGCAGTGGCCCGGACCGCTGGGAAAGGCCGGGATAGATGTCTGGCCGATTCAGCTGCCCGGCAGGGAGAGCCGATACCTGGAGCCGTTGGAGACCGATCTGGCGGCGCTGACCGCCACACTCACCGACGTCGTCGGTGCCGAGCTCGCCGGGCGTCCTTACGCTGTCTACGGTCACAGCGCCGGCGCCTACGTCGCCTGCGCGTTCGCGCTGCGGATGATCGCGTCGAGGTCGCACGCACCGGCCCACGTCTTCGTCGGGGCGTCCCGGCCACCGAGTCGTCCGGATCCGGACTCGCCGATCCATCTCCTGCCGCGCGAGCGCCTGCTGCACAAGCTCAGGTCGTACGGGGGCCTGCCTGAGGAGCTGTCGGCCTTTCCCGAGATGATCGAGATGGCGCTCGACATCACGCGCGGTGACCTGCGCCTGGTCGAGACGGCGAGCTGGCCGGCAGAGCCATGGCTGGCCTGCCGGGTCACCGCGGTGGGCGGCGTCGACGACGGCACCGTCCCGCCTGCGGTGTTACCGCGCTGGCGGGACATCACCACCGGCCCCTTCTCCCATCGCCCGCTGCCTGGAGGGCACTTCCTGACCCCACGGTCGGAGGAACTGCTGATCGAGGTGATCCGCGATGCCCTGGGCTGACTACACCAGCCCGCCCACCGGGGTCAGCGCGCCGAGCCGGACACCGAGCGTCGCTCCCGCGGTGGAGCTGGTGGGCCTGACCAAGATCTATCCCGGCCGCAAGGGCGCCGATGGGGACCCCGTAGCGGCCGTCGACGGGGTGCACCTGCGGGTGCCGCCAGGAAAGGTGTTCGGGCTGCTCGGCCGTAACGGGGCCGGCAAGTCCACCATCATCCGCATGATCGCCACGTTGATGACGCCGACCGCGGGGCGGATCAGCGTTTGCGGCCACGACACGCGGGATCGGCAGCGGGAAGTGCGCAAACTGCTCGGCGTGGCGCTGGGCGGGGAACGCAGCGTCTACTGGAAGCTCACCGCGCGCCAGAACCTGGAGTATTTCGCCGCCCTGCACGGCCGCTCGCGACGCCGGTCCCGGGCCCGTATCCAGCAGGTGCTCGAGGAGATGAACCTGAGCGACCGGGCCGACGATCACGTGGAGCAGTACTCCACAGGCATGCGGCAGCGCCTGGTGATCGCCCGGGCGCTGCTCAACCGGCCCGCGGTGATCCTGCTCGACGAGCCGACCAGCGGCCTTGACGTGCACTCCGCGGAGAACCTCCACGAGCACGTACGCGAGCTGCGGCGGGCCGGCCAGACCATCATCCTGACCACGCACGACATGGCCGAGGCCGACGCGCTCTCCGATCGGGTGGGAATCATCGAGAGCGGCCGCCTGGTCGCCGAGGGCACCCCCGCCGAGCTGAAGCAGTCGATCGGCGCGGCCCAGGCCATCCACGCCCGCCTGCGCCACCCCGGCGACGACGTGCTGCGTGCGTTCGTCGCCGAGCTGTCCAGGGTCGCGCGGATCACGATCGATCGCGACGGTGAAGCCGTGGTGCTCACCCTGCTGAGCCAGTACCCCGATGACCTGGTCCCCTGGATCATCGCGGCGTCCAGCCGGTACCGGACCGCGGTCCTGAGAATCGAGAGCGAGCCGGTGAGTCTCAAGAACGTCTTCCTCGCGGTGACCGGATCGGCCTCGGACGATGACCCGGCTCGGCGCTGAGTCGGCCGCCTTCCGTGCGGCCGTACGCAAGGAGTGGCAGGTGATGGCTCGCTACAAGAGCAACCTCGTCACCCTGGCCGGCGCGGCGGTCGTCGTCCCGGCCGGCTACTACGCGCAGGCCGTCGGCTATTCCGGCGCCAGCCGGCAGGCGCTGGACGTCTTCGCGAGCCGCTCGGGGACCACTCAGATAGCGGGGTTCATCTACCTTGGATGGGCGATCTACCTGTGGATCTCCCAGATGATGTGGGGGCCGGGCAGCGCGCTGCGGACCGAGCGCATGCAGGGCTCGCTCGAGATGGTCTATCTGAGCCCGGTGTCGCGCTTCACGATCCTTTTCGGGCCGGCCACCGCACAGCTGATTCCGGCCGGCCTGCTCTTCACCGTCGTCGGCCTGATGCTGCGGTTCGCCTTCGGTGTTCCGATCGGCCCGCAGCAGCTCCTGGCGGGTCTGGTGGTCGTGCTCGCCTCCATCCCGGCGCTGTTCGCCCTCGGTGCCCTCATGTCGGTCATCACCCTGCGCTTCCGGGACGCCGAGGGCGTCGTCGAGGCCGTACGTGGCGCTCTGGGACTGGTGTGCGGCGTCACCTACCCGATCGCGGTGCTCCCTGACTGGATCCAGCCGATCAGCCGGGCTCTGCCGCCGACGCAGATCCTTGAGGTGCTCCGTGACCAGGTGCTGCGACCGGCCTGGGCCGCCGGTACCGGAACCCGGCTGGTCTACCTGCTGGGTGTCGGAGTCGCCATGAGCGTGCTGGCCACGATCTCCCTGAGCTGGGCGCTGCGCAGCGCCCACCGGACCGGACGATTGGGGCAGTATTGATGCTGGTTGTCACGGCGATCGTGCGGCGAGAGTTCCAGGTGCAGCGCCGCTATCCGCTGAGCATGATCAACCTGGTGCTGCTCACGCCCTTGTACGAGATGGCGCTGCCGGCGCTGCTGCTCGGCTCGGCCTTCCTGGTCAACGGCTCGGCGGTGGGTCTGGCCACCATGGCCGGCACCGACGACCTGGCCGGCTGGCTCGGCCTCGGCCTGCTGGTCGCCTCGCTCCTGGTGGGCGCCGTCTGGGGGGTTTCCGGCACCCTGAAGTCCGACCGCGACACCGGTGTCCTGGAGCACTCCTTCGCCACGCCCGTCCCGCGCGAGTCCTTCGTCGTCGGGGCGGTGCTGACCGGCACACTGTTCACGCTGGTCGCCAGTGGTCTGCTGCTCGCCTTCGCGATCGGCTTCCTGGGCGCCTCATACCGGCTGACGGGTGTGCTGCTCAGCGTTCCCGTGCTCCTTGTCATGCTGCTGGGCAACTGCGGTTTCGGTTACCTGACGGGGGCCGCCACCCTGAGGCTGCGCCGGCCCGACTCGCTCGTCGACCCCCTCACGACACTCGCCTCGGTGTTCTCCGGGATCACCTTTCCGCTGACGGTCCTGCCACCGCTGGTCCGGCCGCTCACGTATGTGCTGCCGACGACGTGGGGCCTGGACATCATCCGGCATCTGTCGCTGGGCACCACGCCGCTCCTGCCGCTGCCGTACGAGGTGGTGGGCCTGGTCGGCACGTCGACGGCGTTCCTGCTGGTGGGCCGGTGGGCGTTCGTACGCGCCGAGCGGCAGGTCACGACCGCCGGAACCCTCACCCAGTTCTGAATGATGCCACGACATGACAGGAAGGATGAGCCGTGAGCGAGCCATCTGAAGGGGCGACGCTCCCGAACAGCGACGCGCAGCGGACCCGGATGTCGGGCGAGGGTTCCTGTCTGACCGCGGCCATCGAGATCAGCGGACCCGCCGACGAGGATCTGCTGCGCGCGCGGCTCGCCAGGCTCGTCGCGCGCAGGCCCGCCCTGCGCAGCGTGTTCGGCTCCGCCACCGGCCATCGGGTGCTGGACGGCGGGACGTCGGCCTTCACCCGCCATCGGGTCGACGGTGCCGGCCGGGAGGCTCGATGGGCGCTCGCGTACGAGCTGGCCCGCCAGGAGGCGACCCGGCCGTTTCCGGTAGGCGCCTCGCCCCTGGTCCGCGCCGCCCTCTTCACGGCCGAGGCCGACCGGCACCTGCTAGTGGTGAGCGCCGATCAACTGGTGTGTGATGCCTGGTCGGCCAACCTGCTGGTGGAGGATTTCCTCGCGGCCGACCTCGACCAGGCACCCGACGCCTACCCGGACGTCTGGCGCGGACGCCAGGAGTGGCTGGACGGCCCCGACGGGCTGGCGGCGGTCGGACGGCGACGGCAGGCCGTGATGGGCGCCCATCGGGCATGGCCGCTCTCGGGTCGCCCCGACGACGGCGATCCGGACGAACTCGTCGAGCGACTGCTCGAGATCGACGACGAGACGACCCTTGAGCTTCGCCGGCGGGTACGGCAGGCGAAGGGCTCGCTGCTGGCCGTCGGCGCCGCCGCGCTCGCACTCGGCGCGGTCGGGCACGTCACGCAATCGCTGGCGTTGAGCACGATGTTCGCGGCCCGCGAGACCGAGGCCGAGGCGAACGTCGTGGGCTGGCTGTCCAACGACGCCTTGCTCGTGCTGCCACCTCAGCGCGGGACGGTTCTCGACTACCTGACGGCGATCCGTGGCGAGATCTTCGCCGCGCTGCGCGACCAGCGCGTGCCCGCCGAGCGCTTGGCATCCGCCTTGCACCCTCAGTCCGGCGACGCGGGACTGTCGTTCGCCTTGCTGTACCTTCCCGCGCAGCTGAGCGGTGGCGGTCAGGTCGCGATGCAGCTGGGCGCGGCCGAGGCGGCCCGCGCCGCGGTGTCGATCTGCCCGACCGGCACGGATGTGGATCTGTTCATGGTGGAGGATCCGCCGCCCCGGGCGGACGGCGCCCGGCCGCTGCTGCGGCTCGGCGCGACGAGCACCCGCGGGCGAGCGGGAACCCGGGAGACCGAGCGGCTGCTCAGCCGGTGGGGCGACGCTCTGGCCGTGCTGGCGGGCCACGACTGGTCCACGACGCCGATGCGGGAGATCGCCTCGGTCCTGGCTGCCGCGCCGGGCGGGCGCTGATCATGGCGCAGGCCGGGTGGCGCCCGCCGTACATCCACGAGGTCTTCGCGCAGGTGGCGCGGGCCGGCCGAGACGGCGTGGCAGTGACAGACCACACGCGGAGCCTCACCTACGGGGAGCTCGACGACGCGGCGGAGCGGCTCGCCGACGCGCTCACCGGCGCCGGGGTCGGTCCGGGGATCGTCGTGGGGCTGCTGATGGAGCGCACGGCCGACGCGGTCATCCTGGTGCTCGCGGTGCTCAAGGCGGGGGGTGCGGTGCTGGCCATGGATCCGGCCTATCCGGATGCCCAGGTCAACCGCATGATGGCGGCCGCAGGCGCCGCGGTGTTGGTCACGGAGGAGCACCGTGGCCACGTCGACCGCCGCGTCCTCACTCTCGGCGAGCTCATCGCGCTCTCGGGAACGCAGCTTTCGGGAACGCGGCCTTCGGGAACGCGGCTTTCGGGAACGCAGGCTTCGGGGACGTCGCTCTCGGGAACGCCATCGAGGAAGGCGCCGGAGCAGGGTGATCTCGCCTTCGTGAACCATACTTCCGGGTCGACACACCATCCCAAAGCCGTCGGCGTCAGCCACCGCAGCATCGCCATCGCCGCCGATGGGTGGCTGGACAGCTACCGCCTTCGTGAGCGTCCCGGGCGGCATCTGCAGTACGCCGGGTTCGGCTTCGACGTTTTCATTCAGGACCTGGCGCGGTGCCTCCTGTCCGGCGGCGAGCTGATCATCTGCCCCTCGGCGGTCCGGCTGGACCCGCCCGCGCTCGCCGACTTCATCCAGGCGCACCGCGTCACCTTCGCCGAATTCACCCCTTCCCTGTTGAGCCTGCTGACCGAGTATCTGCACCTGAGCGGCCGCCGGTTGTCGACCCTGGAGACGCTGGCCGTCGGCGGGGAGCCGTGGCGGGTGGAGACGTATCACCGGCTGGTCCCGCTCGTGCCCAACGCCGTCATCGTCAACACGTACGGCCTGGCCGAAAGCACCATCGACAACCTCGCGCACTTCGGACCGCCGCCCCCGGACGCGGCGCCCGATCAGCCGATGCCCTTGGGCCGCCCGCATCCCGGCACCGAGATCGTCGTGCTGGCCGACGGGCGTCCCGTGACCGCGGGCGTCGGGGAGCTGTGGCTCGCGGGGGAGTGCGTCAGCACGGGCTACCTGGGTCAGCCGGAGCTGACCGCGCAGCGCTTCGTCCCCGACCCGCGTGGTGGCACGGGGACCGCGCTGCGTACCGGAGACCTGGTCCGCCTCGATGCGGACGGCGGCATCTCTTACCTGGGCCGGAGCGATGACCAGGTCAAAATACGCGGCGTGCGGGTGATGCTGGGCGAGATCGAGTCCGTGCTGACCGCTCACCCGGCTGTGCGCGCCGCCGCCGTCATAGCCACGAGCGGCCGCGAGCTCGTCGCGTACGTCGCGGCCGACGCCGACCCGCCCGTTGACGAACTCTGTGCCCTGGTACGTCACGCCATCGTCGCCGAGGCCGTCCCGGCGCGCATCGTTCGCCGGGCTGACCTGCCGATCAACCCGAACGGCAAGATCGACCGGAACCGCCTCACCCGCGAGGCCCACGCCGAGGTGACCACGGTGGCGCGGGGCGGCGGCGTCGAGGACGTGGTGACCCGGGCCTGGAGCCAGGTCTTCGGACGGGACGCCTTCGCCCCTGACGACCACTTCTTCGCCATCGGCGGCGACTCGGTGACGGCCGTGCGGGTGGCGATGCGTGTGGGCAGTGATCTCGGCCGGCATGTGCCCGCGACCGCCCTCCATGAGCACCCGACGTTCGCGGACTTCGTCGACTTCTCGATGACGGCCCAAGCGCAAGCGCCCGCCATCACGGCTCGTGCCGACCCGGCCGCGCATCCGCTCAGTCCCGGCCAGCGGCGGCTGTGGTTGATCAGCAAGCTCCACCCCGGCCAGCTGACCTATGTCGTGCCGACCCTGGTCGAGCTGGCCGGCGATCTCGATCACGCGGCGCTGGCCACGGCGCTCGGCGACATCGTGGCCAGGCACGAACCCCTGCGGACGATCGTCGTCGAGCGGGACGGCGAGCCGATGTGCCAGGTGCTCGATCCGGCTCCGACAGAGCTGACCAGGCAGGACGCGGCCGATGAGAACGAGGCCAGGATCCTGGTCAGGTCATTCCTCGAACGGCCCTTCGCGCTCGACGCCGAGCCGCCGTTCAGGGCCCAGCTCATCGCTGTCGGGCCGGCCCGTCACTGGCTGGTCCTGAGCATCCATCACATCGCCACGGACCAGGACTCCGAGCGCACCCTCCTGGAGGAGCTCGGCCGGTGCTACGACGCGGCGCTCTCCCGCCGGGCCGCTCCGATGGTGCGACCGGCGATCGGCTATGGAGACATCGCGCTGTGGCGTTCGACCGCCGCCGTGGACGCCCGGCGGCTCGAAGCGTGGCGGCGCAAGCTGCGCGGAGCCGAGGACCACGCACTGCCCCTGGAGGGCCCCACCCCGGATCGACCGGGAGGGGTGGGCGAGAGCCGGACCCGGTGGCTGGACGCCGCCACGGCCGAACAGGTCCGCGAGGTCGCGCGCGGTCGCGGGACCACCCCCTTCGTCGCGCTGCTCGCGGCTTTCGCCGAGATCGTCAGCCGCTGGTGCGGCAGGCGGGACGTGTGCATCGGCTATCCGGTGTCCAGGCGGGAGCTGGCCGGGATGGAGGACCTGGTCGGCTTCTTCGTCGAAACCTCGGTGCTCCGTCTCGACCTGGAGGACGACCCCGGCTACCTCAGCGTGGTGGATCGCGTACGTGACGAGGTGGCCGACGGCATGGCCGCCCTGGACATCCCCTTCGACCTCATCGCGGAGCAGAGCGAGCACCGCGGCCCCCTCTTCCGGGTCTGGTTCAACCATCTGGGGACGGATCGCCGCGCGCCCGCCATGACCGGGCTGCGCACGGCTCTGATCGACGCGCCGGTGGTGCCCGCCATCTTCGATCTCAACGTCTACGTGACCGAGGTCGGCGACGACATCCGGATCGATCTCGTGCACGACGTCGCGGTGTGTTCGCGCGAGGTGGCCGAGGAGATCTGTGACCAGTACGTCGCGCTGCTCGGCGCCGTCCTGGAGCGTCCCGAGCTGCCGGTTCGCGAGCATCGGCTCGCCACCTCGCGCTCGCTCGCCGTACTGCGGCGGCCCGATGACCCGCTCGACCACGAGCCGATCCCGCCATCCGCGCTCGCCCGCACACTGATGCGGTCCGTTCGCCGGAGCCCGGATGAGGTGGCGATCCGCGACCAGGACGGAACGCATACCCGCCGGAGCGTACGTCACGCCGTCTTGAGCGTGGTGCGGGCATTACGCGCGGCGGGCGTGCGTACGGGAGAGGCGGTCGCCGTCTACGCCGAGCGCGACGCGGCACTGGTCGCGGCCATGCTCGGCGTGTTCGCGGTCGGCGGCCGGCTGCTGATGCTCGATCCGCGCTACCCGCCCGGCCGGCTGGAGCACCACCTCAGCGTGGCTCGGCCGCGCTGCGTGATCGTGCTGGGCCGGACCGCGCCGGCGGCCGGTGGATTCGCTCTGGCCACACGGGCGCCGAGCGGTGGATTCGCTCTGTCCACCCGGGCGCCGAGCGGCGGATTCGCTCTGGTCACCCGGGCGCCGAGCGGCGATTTCGGCGTGTCGCGGCCGGCCGCGGCGGACCACGAACCGGCCACCTTCGGGGGAGTGGGGTATCTGGCCTTCACCTCGGGCACGACCGGCGGCCCGGTGGGCGTGCTCGGCGGTCTGGGTCCGGTCATTCATTTCCTGCGCTGGTACAGCGCGGAATTCGGGCTGGGCGCGGGTGATCGGTTCGCCCTGCTCGCCGGCCTCTCCCATGATCCGCTCTACCGCGATGTCCTGGTCCCGCTCTGGACGGGCGGCACGCTGTGCGTACCGCCACCCGAGGTTCACGCGACGCCCGCGCTGCTGCTGTCGTGGCTGTCGCGAGAGCGCGTGACCGTGCTGCACCTGACTCCGCCGCTCGCCCGCCTGCTGAGCCAGGCCGCGGCGCAGACCGCCACGTCGCTGCCGGCGGTCCGGCTGGTGGTGCTGGCGGGCGACACGCTCACCACGGCCGATCTGACCGGGCTCGCCGCGTTGACGCCGGACGCGACGCTCGTCAACGGCTACGGGACGACGGAGACGCCGCAGCTCGTCTCGCGGCAGGTGGTGGGAGAGGGGCTGCCGTCGCTCGGCTCCGGCGCGCCCGGGAGCAGCCTGCTCGTACTCGACCGGCACGACCGGCTCTGCGGGATCGGTGAGTCCGGTCGGATCGTCGTCCGCAGCGGCCGGCTGGCCGAGGCGCTGCTCGGTGGGGCTCCCGGGCTGATGCCGGATCCCGTGCCGGGGATCGCCAGGTTCGTCACGGGGGATCTCGGCCGGTACCGCGTGGACGGGACGATCGCCTATCTCGGGCGGGCCGACGACCTCGTCAAGATCCGCGGTTTCCTGGTCAACCCGATCGAGGTCGACGAGGTGCTGGCCCG